>CADAKH010000012.1 GCA_902788505.1 Oscillospiraceae bacterium | reverse complement strand
TACTGTTGCCGTATTCATCAGCGAAAAACGCCTTAACTGCAGGCTTTTCGAAAACCTGTTGGCAAACCTCTGATCCCGCCTTGATCCATACCAAATAAACAGGGACCATCTCATCCATTCTGAGACAGTCCCGTGAAATTATTTTGCGTATAAGAGTATCAGAGCATCGGAGTATCGTTGTGCTGCGTTCTCGGACTCTTGTTTACATGGATGAACATGTTGTGCAGGAGGTTAACGCTCGTCAGGATGACCTCACCCTGATTGAGTTTTCTGACGTGCTTGATCGCATAGTCGTCGAGGTGGCTTTCTACTGCACGGATCTCGTCATTGAGCATGAGTCTGTGAATGAGCATCGTACCTACCTGACCGAAGAGGATAGGGGATACGTCCTTCGGGTTCTGTGTTGTGAGGTAAAGGAAGATACCCTTCTTACGGCCCTCTCTTGCAAGGAGTGTAAGACCGCCGTGATATTCCTTCTCGGAGTATCTGGACTTGGCATATCTGTGAACCTCATCAATGAAGAATACGAACGGACAGATATTGTCACGAGACATAACGAATGTACTTACGAGGTCTATTACCATTCCGCCGATACCTTCTGAAGCACCGAGAGAGGATGTATCGATATAGAGGCTTGCTTCAGGGAGATGTACGAATTCTTCGATAACTTCGAGAAGGTTGTACATTTCCGGATCATCTGAGAAGAATGACAGGAATCTTGTGTTTGTCATCTGATACTGGATCTTCTGGATGAGGGAAGCGTTCATGTTAGCCTTGAGTGTATCGTAACGGTACTTGAAGTTGTAGTTGTTGTCTCTGTCAGGCTCACAGATGGATTCAGCCTGGATCTGCTCAGGAAGGAGCTCGATATTGAACTCTGTGTCGTCCTTGCCGACAGATGCAATATTCTCCTGAACTTCCTCGATGTCTTCACCGATCTTCTGATAATATGTCTCGCTTCCGATCTTTCTCATATAACGGAGGGAAGTGATAGCTTCGGAAAGGACAGCACCCTGGCTACTGTTCTCGGTCTCGAAAAGCTTCTCCCACTGCTCCATGGAGATCTTTCCGGGTGAAACCGTAGTATCGACACCAAGTGTCAGCTTTGTGATCTCATCGTCGTTGAATGCGTTTCTGTACTCGCCTGTAGGGTCGATGATGAGAGCCTTTCTCTTTGTGGATACGACCTTGTCGAGAATGGCGAGAGCTGTTGTGGACTTACCGCTGTTTGTAGCGCCGATGCACATAAGGTGACGGTTGAAAAGCGTACTGGGCTTAAGAACAACGTCAGCCTCTGATCTGTTGAGAAATGTTGCAAAAGGCGGGAGCGGTTCTTCATTCTCGCCTGCGAATTCAAGAGAACGGAGGAACAAGGAATAGATCTCGTCTGTTGCAAGATAGACCTTATCGGAAATACCGAGAGTCTTAAAACCTGCAAGGTCAAATTTATCTTTGCCGGGAGAGATAAGAGCGATAGTATCGATCAGGATTTCCTGATAGTCGGTAGGCTTCTGATCACCTGTACCTACTTCGAAGACATTTTTTCTGGATGCCTTGTTCTCGAAAACCTCTCCCAAGAACAATCCGACGACTGAATCGATTACGACATAGTAATTGATAGTATTAGGAAGAAAAGAATTGTTGAATTTACTTCTGTCGGCCATCAAAGCGAAATTGTCGATCTGCGCGGTACAGTTACTTCTGTATACCTGCGTTACTTTGCCGATATAGTAGTCCTGAAGATTATATCCTTCATACAGTGATTCAAGTGTCATGGAGATCCTCCCTAAAGTTGAATAATTACGGTACTTGAAAAAGCACATATTAATTATAATGGTTAAAGGTCAAAAAGTGGTGACAATTATGTAAAGAAAATAAACTCAGTGTGTTCAACAGGGGATAATGTCTTTCATATACTAAATAATTGTTTACGGAATAATAACAGCGATGTCTTTTTCTCAAATTATAATTACATTAGATTACTGTATTTATCTTATTTTCACGGCAAGCTAAACGGTTGTGCAACAAAGTTCTTTTTTAACTTGTTTTAATAATAAGAAAACACGGAATGTAAAAACAAACTGGCAGGAGGCATCTTCAATGATCGAAGCCAAATCCTTAACGATGATATACGGGAACGGTCACCAGGCGACAGATGAGGTCTCATTTACGGTCAAGGCCGGTGAGATCGTCGGTTTTGCAGGTCCCAACGGAGCAGGAAAGACCACGGTCATAAAAATGCTGACGGGAATCCTTAAGCCGACATCAGGTACGGCTCTCATCAACGGATTCGATATTACAAAGGAACCTATAAAGGCAAAGAAATCTTTTGCATATATAGCTGATAATCCGGATATCCTGATTCAGCTGACAGGTCTGGAGTATCTGAACTTTATCGCTGATATATATGAGATCCCGGAAGATGTCAGAAAAGAGAAGATAGGGTCACTTGCTGAGCGCTTCGGAATGAAGGATGTGCTTACCACGCAGATGCGTGAGTATTCGCACGGCATGAGACAGAAACTCATGGTTATCTCCGCGCTGGTTCACAATCCGCCTGCCTGGATCCTGGATGAGCCTATGACGGGACTCGATCCTTCAGCTGCATTTGAATTGAAGCAGATGATGAGAGAACATGCAGCGGCAGGCAATGCTGTCTTATTCTCCACGCATGTTCTGGAAGTTGCCGAGCAATTGTGTGATAGGATCCTGATAATCAAGAGCGGCAGGATAATCAGGGAAGGAACACTTGAGTTCTTAAGGCTCAACAATCCCGGAATGACATTGGAAGAGATATTCGTTAATCTTACAGGCAATTCGGAGAATTAATCATGAACAAGACCAGAAGCTTATATAAGGCTTTCAGTTCAAATCTGGAGATGCCCAAGCCGAACGGTGAGAAAAAGGTAAAGATCTACAACCGTTTCGGTATGATCGCCTTCATTGGTATCATGGTGCCTGTTTCGATCATAGTCGGCTATGTTACATATACACTGACAGATCTTCTGTACTGGTTTGACGGTAATGCATACGGACTGCTGTCCGAGCTTGATCTGATATCGGCATTTGCGATGATATTCGGAATGCCGCTGATGTTCAGCGTTCTGTTTTTCTCATCAGATCTTCAATTCCTTACTGCGCTGCCGGTCTCATCAGGGTCCTTATATGCTGCAAGGTTCTGGCACACATTTAAAGCAGAAAATGTAATGACATCCAATGTGTTGTTTGCGATCTACATCGGATATTTTATTGCCTGCGCGAAAAATGCCGGTCTCAGTGAAGCGCTGAATCCGGTTGCACTCATATCTTCTGTGGTCGGTTTTTTCGGGTCGCTTTTGGTGCCGCTGATATATTGCTCGATAATCGCACTGCTTCTGATGCTGGCATTAAGAAGGTTTAACCGGGCCGGTATTTACTATCATTCCTCACTTGTATTGTTCCTTGCTTTTGCTGCCATGTTTCTTCTGTCTTTCAGAAGCTACGGCAAGATAACCATGATGAATTTTATTGATTCACTGGTGATCAGCAACAACACTTTTACTTCGATATGCAATGTCCTTTTCCCGACGAATTATCTTACGACTCTTGCTATAAGAAATCACAAGGTGCTGCCTCTCCTGGCTTCAGTAGGAATAATTGCCGCGCTTTATGCCCTTTCGGTCCTGACAGCGCATTTCACATACCGGAAAGGTCTCTTTGCGGCCTTTATTATCAGCAACAAAAAGGCTTCGCGTAAATCTTCTTATGCATTTGGCAAAAGAGGAGTATTCGGTGCTCTTCTGTTAAAAGAGATAAAAGTACTTACAAGAACGATGACCTATCGTATGAATTGCGTTTATGCAAATCTGCTGTGGCCGGTTGCCGCCGTGATATTCTGTTTTGAAGCTCCGCAGTTTGAATCACTGAAGGTGTTTTCATACAAACTCAGCGTGTCTGATCCTTTCAGTCATGTTATTTTGTTTGCAGTATTTATCGGAATGGCTTTCATAGCCTCAGGTCTTAATTCGATTGCATCGACATCCTTTACGCGTGAGGGTGTTCATATCGATATGCTAAAATATCTTCCGGCAGATCTCGGTAAGCAGGTAAATGCAAAAGTGATCACGGCAGTTCTTTTCACTTTTGTTCCCGAGATAATCTCCGTAATTATTCTGGCAGTATATTTGAAAGTTTCTGTGTTGCTGCCGCTTTATATCACAGTGTCTTTCGTTTGCATCCTGATAGCCACGATGATAGGTGTGATCATGGATTCGATATCACCTTATACTGTGTGGTCTGATGAGCTCAGTGCACTTCGCGGAAATCTGAACTGTTTCTTCAATCTTGCTGCAGAAATGGTTGCTGTGCTCATAATCGGAGGCGCATCATACGGACTGTTCTTATTGTCGTCAAATGCAGTCATTACGATATCAGTTGTCACGGCGGTCCTGGCAGTTACGGGAATTGCGGGCACAATAGCAGGACTTCCCCGTGTGAGGAAGAATATCGAACAGCTGAAATGACTTTAAAGAGATATTACTTCTTGTTGTAGATCTCAGTAATCTCTTTGCATGCGCCGAGGAAGTCGTTGTTGAGACGTCTTAAGCGGTAAGAGAGATAACGGAGGATCAGGATGATCTTCTCGGGCTGTGAACGGAAGATAGTCTCAAGATCGCTCTTATAGATTATCTCGACATTTGTATCGTCACTCTCAGAAACAGCGGAAGCCTTTCTGGGCTTATCGGTGATCATGCCTATCTCGCCAATGAATGTGACTGCCTGTGCTTCACCGACCTTCTCTTCCTCTCTCTTGCGGTAATTGGTGTACATTCCGACGGTACCGTTCTTTAAGATGTACATAGTATCGCCGATCTCACCTTCCTTGAAGAGGATCATGCCTTTTCTGTATGCCTTGAAACTGCCGTATCCGTCATCTTTCAGAGCGGCAATGGCAGCGCTGAGTTCCTTGGTATCAGGCTCTGAGATCGTATTCTTGTTGCTCTGATACATGTCGATATGCTTCTTGATCTTTGCGAACAAAGACTTGTTCTTCTTTGCATCTTCTGACTTGCGCAATTCACTTAGCAGGTTCTTGGCCTCCTCGTAATCCACAGTCATTGCTTCGATCCCGTTTGCAAGGTGCATCATGAGATCATTGATCCTGTTAGGATCTTCTTCGAAGAATGAATTCAGTTCATCACCGGGGATCTCTATTGCCGTTACATTGCCCTTTGCGATTACGGATGCGCTTCTGGGATATGCCTCGAGTATTGCCATCTCACCGAAAAACGCTCCCGGTTCGAGAGTTGCAAGCTTTATCTGGTCATCTTTTCCTGTGGATTCGGCATAAACGAGTGCTGATCCGTCGATTATCTGGAAAAAGCTGTTACCGCTGTCACCCTCTTTGACTATTACTTCACCATTTTTGAAAGACTTCTCAACTATACTCATATGCATACTTCCTTTCTGATATGGTTGCTGTATTCAGGCAAAATATATATGAATTGATTATATAATATCAATTCATATCACGCTATGAGGTTTCTGAAAAAGGGCAGCAAAAAGGACCTTCGGATCACCTGCTATATGAACCATCAGTACGAGAAATTCATCGCCGCCGATCCTGCAGATATAGTCTGTATAAAGACACAGTCTGCCTCCCGTTTTTCACATTTACACTTTTTGAGTATATCAGGCGGTAGTTAATAACGATTTACCCAAATAATAAGAATTCTTTGCTTTTTAAACAAAATAGTGAGAATAATCATAATCTCCGTTATCCGCATACTATATAATTCAAAGTGTTCCGGACCTCCTGTTCCGGCGCAGTTTTTGTTTATTTTGATTAGGAAAGGCTATGGTCTTAGCTTATGGAAATCCGCCCGCTGGATATAAAAAGAGTAACTGTTGAAGACAGCTTCTGGTCACGTGAGACAGAACTTGTGAGGAAGGAAGTAATTCCTTATCAGTGGGAGATCTTAAATGACCGTGTACCCGAAGCGACACCGAGTTTCTGCATGCACAATTTCCGTGCTGCCGGACTGCTCGGCAAAAAGATGAGGACTCTGGGCAGGGATTTCGAACCGCCCAGGTACACATACAAAGGCTTCGCCGTTTTCCCTGACAAAAAGGAAGATGCAAAAGAGGATGAGTTCTACGGATTTTTGTTCCAGGACAGTGATTTTTCAAAGTGGATAGAAGCAGTCGGATACAGTCTTGCCGTTCATCCTGATAAGGAACTCGAGAAGATCGCTGATGGTGCCATCGATACTGTCTGCGCTGCCCAGCTCCCGAACGGATATCTGGATACCTATTACATAATCAACGGAATGGATAAGAGCTTTTCGGATCTTCGCGACCACCACGAACTTTACTGTATGGGACACCTGATAGAAGGTGCTGTCGCATATTATGAAGCTACAGGCAAGGATAAGCTTCTTAATGCAGCGAAAAGATTTGCCGACTATGTGTACGGTGTTTTCGGCAGGGAGGAAGGAAAGATCCATGGCTATCCCGGACACGAGATCGCCGAGATGGCACTGTTCAGGTTATACGAGACAACAGGCGAGGAACGTTACAGGGAACTTGCCGAATACTTTATAGATCAGAGAGGTCAGGCGCCGCTTTATTTCGAGAATGAACACCCCGAGATGAAGGGCAGGCCCGACTATTACCATCAGGCACATATCCCCGTAAGAGAACAGACGGAAGCAGTGGGACACGCCGTCAGAGCTGTCTATCTCTACAGCGGAATGGCTGATATGGCAAGGATCACGGGTGACAGGGAACTTCTTGGATCCTGCAAAGCTCTCTGGGACAGCATCGTAAATGAGAAGATGTATATCACAGGCGGAATCGGTGCAACACATATCGGAGAATCATTCTCTTTCCCGTTCGATCTTCCGAACGATACTGCTTATGCGGAGACATGCGCTTCAATAGGTCTTGTATTCTTCGCCAGAAGAATGTTCAGCCTTGAACAGTCACGCAAGTATACAGACATCATGGAGCTTGCGCTTTATAACGGTATCCTGAGCGGAATGGCACTGGACGGCAAGAGTTTCTTCTATGTTAATCCTTTGGAAGTCCTGCCTGAAGCCTGCAAAAAAGATGAGCGCAAGGAACACGTGAAGCCCGTAAGACAGAAGTGGTTCGGATGTGCATGCTGTCCGCCGAATATAGCAAGGCTCGTGTCTTCTGTTGGCGCTTATGCATACGGTGAGAGTGATGACACGCTGTTCGTCCATCTGTATATGGGTTCAAAGATCCGGAAGAATATAAGCGGCAGGGAGATAGAGATCACGGTTAAGACTGATTATCCCAACAGCGGTAAAGTCGGTATTGATGTAAAGGGAGCCGCCGGTACGGGATTCAGACTTGCCTTAAGGATACCCGGCTGGACTTCGGATAATTATACCTGTGACACGGGTTCTCTTAATGACGGGACCTTGGATGAAGGATATCTTTATATAGGCGGTTTTAAAGATGATCTGCACCACGTAAGCCTTGAGCTTGAGATGAAGCCGAGAGCGGTTTTCGCTGATCCCAGAGTATCCGAAGATGCCCAGAAGATAGCGTTCATGAGAGGCCCTGTTGTTTATTGTGCAGAGGAAAAGGACAACGGCAAAAACCTGAAGAGCATAGTTATCAGCAGGCCTGTCGATATAAAAGAGAAGACAGACTCTGAATTCGGATTTGAGAGTGTCTCACTTGAAGTCAGTGCCGCCAGAAGATCATTCGAAGGTGCTGAGTTTTTCGAAAGCACACTATACAGGGATTATTCGGATGTCAGGGAGGACCCCGTTGATCTCAAGCTTATTCCATATGCACTTTGGGCCAACCGCGGCGAAGGTGAGATGAGCGTTTATTTTTTCATTACATAAAAAGAAACTTTAAGTTCACACTCTGTTTTTATGTGTAAGTTATAATCGGTTATATAAGCAGTATTGCATCAGACAGGGAGGAACGGAAAATGAATGACATGGATAAGAAATTGAACGTCGAGGATCTCGGTAATGTTTCCGGAGGAATAAGTCCGCGCTATCCGGCCGGAGTGAATAATGTCTCTGCATCAGGCAGAAGCAACATCCTCAAAAGTATCGGCAGCAGTATTCCCGGACAGGATCCTGTTCAGCTTCAAAAGCCTTTCACCGTTTGTCCGAGATGCCACTCCGAAGCAATAAGCTTTAACAGGGAAGAGAATATCTGCATGTGTCAGGACTGCGGCTATTGCGAGGACAGAAGCAAGTAATTATTCTTTTATTGATTTAATATACCTTTGAAAGCATTACCCGAAACCGGATCCGGGTAATGTTTTCTTTTTAGAACCTGCACACGGGGTTTCATTTCCACCGAAAATTGATATTAAACACATGAATCAGATTGACAGATTATGTTTGACACAATATAATTTTGTCAAATACAGACGAAGGGAGAACAGCAAAATGTCTATCTACGATTATTCAGTTCCCACACCCAAGGGAGAAGAGATCTCTCTTAAAGATTACGAAGGCAAAGTCATTCTTATAGTAAATACTGCAACAGGCTGCGGCTTCACGCCTCACTACAAGCCTATCGAGGAGATGTACGAGGAGCTTCATGACAAGGGCTTCGAAGTAATAGATGTTCCCTGCAACCAGTTCAACGGTCAGACTCCCGGAACAGACGAAGAGATTCACGAATTCTGCCAGCTCAAGTATCACACGCAGTTCCCACAGATGAAGAAGTCTGATGTCAACGGTGAGAATGCATTGCCGCTATTCACATACCTTAAGTCACAGCGGGGATTTGAAGGCTTCGGCATAGGACCTGCAGCTATCGCGATGAAGACTATGCTTAAGAAGAATGATCCTGACTATGAACACAATCCTGATATCAAGTGGAACTTCACAAAATTCGTTGTCGACAGGGAAGGCAATGTCGTTAAGAGATTCGAACCCACAGCCGACATGAAGAAAGTCAGAAAGTTTGTTGAAAGTCTTATCTGAGAAAGGTGAACATAAATGAAGATCGATGAATCGATGAAGCTTGATTCACAGCTTTGTTTCCCGCTCTATGCGGCCTCAAGAAAAATAGTGAGCCTTTATACTCCCGTATTAAAGCCTCTCGGTATCACATACACCCAGTACATTATGTTCCTGGTGCTTTGGGAGAAGGACGGCATCACGGTCGGTGAACTCTGCAGAAGATTAATGCTCGATACCGGCACGGTCACCCCCATGCTCAAGAACACCGAGAAGCAGGGATTCATTAAGAGAGAAAGAAGCAAAGAAGACGAGAGAGTAGTAGTGATCTCGCTTACAGACGAAGGCAGGGCGCTCTATAAAAAAGCGAAAACCATTCCTTCAAAAGTCGGTTCATGCATCCGTCTCGAAAAGGATGAGGCAATAGAACTATACCGTATTCTCTATAAGCTCCTTGGAGAATAAATATGAGCTGATATTCTTGTACCCCTCTCTGAAACAAGATCAGCAACAATAGCCGGAACACCACAGTTGTGTTCCGGCTATTTATTTACATAATGTTTTACTTAAAACGGAGAAGTTGTTAATCTAATTGTATTAAAATAACCATATGATCAAAGCATGGCGGGTGGAACGATGCCGGCTGACAGGAAAAGCTGACAAGAGGAAACTTTTCGGATTATGTTTGGTGAAATGAGTGTTTTTTTCTCGAGAATGATAGGAACGGCAGCGGTTATTCTGGTTGTTGCCTCATTCATCGGAATCAGTGATGTAGTATCAGATCTCAGAGATTCAAATAAAAAATGGCTCTACTATATCATCACCGGTGTTTTGGGCGGTGTGCTCGGAATGTACGGCAATATCTCCGGTTTCGAACTGGATGGTGCGGTCATATCAGTCCGTGATATCGGCCCGATGTTTGCAGGATTTATCGGAGGTCCTATAGGCGGCCTGATCGCCGGTATCATTGCCGGACTTCACCGCTTTACAATGGGCGGGGTCACTGCAAATGCATGCATCGTTGCGACGGTCAGTATCGGACTTATCTGCGGCTTTGTCTCCATCAAGTGGCACAAATATATCAAGAAGACAGCGCTGGCGCTCATCCTGGGTGCGCTGATGGAAGTGTTCCACCTCTGCGTCGTTCTGATAATGGTTAAGCCTTTTGAGACGGCTGCCGGGATCGTAAGGGCCATCGCTATTCCTTTCATAACAGTAAATGCATTGGGCTTTGCCCTGATGATCATAATAATTAATTACACCGAAAAGCAGCATAACTTTGCTCTCGAAAGAAGCCGCCTGAAGTCGGAACTGGAAGTAGCCAATGTAATCCAGCATTCACTTCTTCCAATGATCGGCGATGAGTATCCAGGCTGCAAAAATGTAGAAGTCAGCGGGTCAATGGATGCCGCGAAAGAAGTCGGCGGAGATTTCTACGATGTATTCTATGTTGATCCGGCACATCTTGCTTTTGTAATCGGCGATGTCTCAGGCAAAGGTGTTCCGGCTGCACTGTTCATGGCATCTTCAAAGATAATCCTTCAAAACTGCATCAGGGATATACCGAGTATCTCGGATGCAGTAACCGCTGCCAACAACGCACTTTGCGCCAGAAATGAAGCCGGAATGTTCGTAACTTTATGGGTCGGTATCCTTGATTTTAAGAGCGGTGAATTGAAGTTTGTCAGTGCCGGCCACAATCCTCCCGTTCTTCTCCGCAAAGACGAACCGGAGTTCCTGAAGTGCAAAAACGGTTTTGTCTTAGGCGGCATGGAAGGAATTAAATACAGGGAAAACACCGCTGAGATTCAGGATGGCGATATATTATATCTCTACACCGACGGTGTTACAGAGGCTGAAGATCATGAACACAATCTATTCGGTGATGAACGTCTTCTCGGTTGCTTAAAAGGCAGGAGCAACAGCACTTCTTCAGACATACTTGCAAATGTCAAAACTGAGATCGACGCATTCGTAAAAGGAAACAGCCAGTTCGACGACATTACGATGCTTTGCTTCAAGTGGAAGAAACTGTCTGAATAAATATTAGCGGGGATAATATGAGAAAACTTCAATTGATCAACGATGACTATCTTGGTCATGTGGAACACCTCCGTCATGCATGCAGAGGTATTCTTGTTAATAACGGAAAAGTACTCTTAAGCTATGAAACGGTTTTCGGCAAGTACATCATTCCGGGCGGCGGTGTCGAAGAAGGCGAAACCTTTCAGCAATGCTGCGAGCGCGAGATGCTTGAAGAAACCGGAATGAAGGTGAGAGCTCTGGAAGAATATCTTGAGATAGAGGAACTCTTTTCTGACTGGAGACATATCAATCACTATTTCATCTGTGAACCGGTTGAGGACACAGGGGTTGTTCATCTGACAGAAGGCGAGGCTCTGGCAGGATATAAGAATGCGTGGCTCCCGGTAGAAAAAGCTGTTGAGATATTCGGATCTTACGAGCGGTTTCATGCGGACAATATTGCAGATTACGGCCTTTACAAACGCGAGCACGCTGCACTTTGCGGATATCAGGAGGCAGCAAAGGGCATATCCAACTGACTCGGGTTTATCATTCAAACTCCCGGTTTGTGTGTTTGCAGGTCGTTGTCTTATTGCTTCGTTTTTTGAAAATCACGACAACTCTTTCTGCTGTTTTTGTCGTAAACAAATTCGGTTTTCGTAATGCTTTTCAAGTGAGTGAACGCAACTGGAAAACGCAAAGTAATTATTTTTGATGTTATTGCCGATAACAGCTGCAAATCTTTCTAAAATCGGCAATCCTATTTGGAAAATTGCCGATAACGCATGTGTATTCCGATCAAATCGGCAACTGAAGTTCAAAATTGCCGATATCAGGCAGATATATATCAAAAACCGGTAATTCTCACATGCTGTTTTGCCGATTTTGATCCAAAATGGATACGATTTCGGCAATCCTTTTAAGCGGTGTTTCCTGATGACAGTATGCAGGCTTGCCATGCTCCGGTTTTCATGCCGTAATGGCCCTTCAGGGTCCGCAAATACCGGTTTTCAGGCACGTTTTTGAAAAAACACTATCTTTATTGCACATGCGCCTTTATAATGGGTAAAGGTACAAAGTTTTTTATCTGTGCCTGGGTGGGTGTTTTTATGGCAAATCGGGTACCTGACAATAAGAGCAGAAAACCTAGAGAGGTTGGAACGGCAAATTTTACTGCGGTCCCGGTTGATAGTGCGCTGCCTTTTCAGACAGAATCAAATTACCGGTTCAATGTCCTTTATGCACGCCTTGTTTCGGCAATGACCGATACAAAGATAATCGATGTTGATCTTATAGAGAATATCCTTATCGAGATATGCCATATCTTCAGGCTTTCCAAGGCTGTTACGAGAGTTTACAGAAATCAGCAGGAGGAGAGAGAAGGCAAGGGCGAGACTCTCTGTTGTTTTGATAACGGCAAAGAAGGCAACGAGATAATGTCTCTCCGTGTTGTTACCAGTGTAATGACAACAGCTACTATTAAGGCATATATGTGCCCGGATGAGACTCCTCTGAATGAAGATGAGTACAAAAAAGTCGATCTTGTTATGAGAACGGTCCTGAGTTTTATCAGCAGAAACAGAATGAAGGATGTCGTTTATGAATTGGCTTATTTTGATGATGCCGGTTATCCGAATCTCCGGAACTGGAACAATTATATTGAAGAACTTGTCGGTGAAGAAAAAGCCGCAGGTAAACTTGCATTCCGTTATAATCTCAGACATTTTTCACTGATAAATCAGGAGTTCGGAAGACCGATCGGCGATATCGTTATGAAAGCGCATTTTGAGAAGCTTCAGTCGATAATCGGTGAAAGCGGTTTTATGGTGCGTCTCGGAGGCGACAACTTCGTAGGTATCTGCGACAGCAACAAGACCAAATTTGTTATTGATTATCTGACGGAAGCAGAAGTCAATACACCTAAGGGAATAGGTGTGAATATTTATACCAGCGCCGGTTTTTTCCGTATTCCGAAAGACAGGCACGTGGCTGTTGAAGAGATCATGGGCTGCATAATTGCCGCTTACCGCGTTGCACAGAACGGCGGTATGGATAATATCGTTTTCTACGATGAGTCATTCGTCGAGAACAGGGATAAGACCATGAAGATTCAGCAGCAGTTCTCTGAGGCTATCGAAAAGAATGAGTTCAGGCCATTCTATCAGCCGAAGGTTAATGTTAAGACAGGCAGGCTGGTAGGAGCAGAAGCTCTCTGCAGATGGTTCAAATCAAACAGGGTAGTGCCTCCGGCAGAGTTTATTCCCATCCTTGAGAAGACAAGTGATATTTGCAGGCTTGATCTTCACATGCTTGAATGCGTTTGCCGTGATATGAAGCGTTGGGCTGACGAAGGCAAAGAGCCTATAAGGATCTCTATCAATTTCTCACGCAAACATATTATTAATACATATCTTCCCGAAACGATCGCAGAGATAGTTGACCGCTATTCCGTTCCTCACGAACTGATCGATGTTGAGTTTACCGAATCAACATCTGAAGTCGAATTCGAAGACCTTAAGAGAATGGCGACAAGACTCCGCAGTATGGGATTCTATCTTTCGATCGATGACTTCGGTATAGGTTATTCCTCACTCAATCTCATTAAGGATATTCCCTGGACAACACTCAAGGTTGATAAGAGTTTTCTGCCCGATGATCCTTCTGATGAAAACAGCGTTATAAGCATAATGTTTAAGCACGTTGTATCGATGACAGGCCAGCTTGGCCTGGAGTGTATTTCCGAAGGCGTTGAGACAAAGCAGCATGTAAGTATTCTGAAGAATAACGGCTGTGAGATCGCCCAGGGATATTTCTTCGATAAGCCTCTTTCAGTGGAGGAATTCGAAAGCAGGATCGCAAAAGGAAAATACAGTCTTCCCTGGTAACCTTAACGGGAAGCGGAAGAGGCAGAAATGAAAGTACTCATTATCAACGGAAGTCCCAGAAAAGACGGCAACACAAGCATCGCCATTGCAGAGATGGTAAGGATCTTCGATAAAGAAGGTATAGAGAGCGAAGTAGTTCAGATCGGCAACAAGGACATAAGAGGATGCATCGCATGCAATACCTGCAGAACCGGGGGCAAGTGTGTTTTCGATGATGCGGTGAATGAGCTCGCGCCGAAATTTGAAGAAGCAGACGGTCTCGTTGTTGCAAGCCCGGTTTATTATGCTTCGCCCAATGCCACTTTGATCGCCTGCCTCGACAGACTTTTCTACAGTAAGACATTCGATACGACCATGAAGGTTGGCGCATCTGTTGTAGTTGCAAGACGCGGAGGATGTTCTGCTTCTTTTGATGTGCTGAATAAATACTTCATGATGAACAATATGCCGGTCGCTTCAAGCCAGTACTGGAACAGCGTTCACGGGCGCGAAAAGGGCGAGGCCGAGCAGGACAAAGAAGGTCTTCAGACGATGCGGACATTAGCTTCAAACATGGTATTCCTCATGAGAGGCATTGCCATGGCGAAAGAGAAATACGGCCTTCCCGCAAAAGAAGAATGGCAGGGCACTCACTTTATAAGATAATCCCCCCTAAACTATTGGTTTGCAGGGTGTTATAATTGTCTTATCCGTGCGAAGTTTTCTTAATCGCAATATACTATTGTTAATGTCGTTAAGGAGTACAGCTTATGAGTATGGAAAACAGAGATCAGAGAATTGATCAGTTATTAAAAGGTATTCAAAGACTGTGTTCTGACACGGACAAATGTTATACTTGCCCTTTCTATAAAGCAGGATGTGTATTTGATGAACCCAAGCCGAGGACCTGGTGGGAGGAAGATTCCGTTGTTATCCAGGCTGAGCCTTCCGAAGTTGAATATGCTGAAAAAGAAGTTATCGAAAAGCCGGAAGCAGAAGATGATTCTGAAGGCACATGGCTTGTAAGTACTACTATGGGAAGTGTTTTCTCGAAGTATGTATATATCTGTTCAAAGTGCGGATACAAGAAAGAATCCGTATTGTCCCTTACACCGATGACGAAATGTCCTGAATGCGAAAAGAGAAAAGCCGCAAGGGCTTAATTTGGACGTCAGAGGGAGATCGTAAATCTATGAAAAAACTTTCGAAGATAATCAGTGCTGCATTATGTGCGGCAATGTTGTTTTCGTTTGCATCCTGTTCTAAAGATGATAATGAAACATCAGAGACAACAATTGACCCTTCTTTGATACCGACAACCGTTGAGACTGAAGCGACTGCTGCGGAGACTTCCGTAAAGATCACACATACGGCAGACGAGTACAAAAATGCCGGTGTCAACGAACTCAATTCCGTACCGATCCTTATGTATCACAGGGTTTACGGAATGACTAATGCCGAGACTTCTTATACCGGCGGCAATGTTGACGTGGACGGCTACAACAGAACTTCCGAAGCATTCGAGAATGACCTGCGCACTTACTATGAGCAGGGCTACCGCATGATGAGACTTGACGATTTCGTTGACGGCTATATCGATGTCGAATTCGGATACAGTCCTGTTATCCTGACATTTGATGACGGCATCAGGGATGTTGTTCTTGAAGGCTGGAATGCAGACGGTTCCCCGATATTCGATTCAACATGTGCTATCGGGATCCTGGAGAAGATCAAAGGTGAGTATCCTGACTTTAATGTCACGGCAACATTCTTTGTGAATGAATCGCTTTTCGGCAACGGTGAAGAAGATGACCGCAAGGTAATGAAGTGGATGGTCGATAACGGTTACGATATCGGCAACCATACAAGAGATCACGTTAAGCTCGGTGATCTCGGTGCCGATGAGATCGAAAAGCAGGTCGGCGCGATGTACAAAAAACTCGATGAGATAATTCCCGGACAGTACGTCAATATCGTTGCATTGCCTTTCGGTTCGCCTGAATCCATGGGCCCTGACAAGCCCCAGTTCGACAGGATCTTCTCCGGCACATATGACGGTTTTGCATACACCACAAAGGCTACTCTTCTTTGTGCGTGGACAAGATCTTATTCACCGTTCGTAAGAGACTATAATCACACGGCGATAAGAAGGATCAGAGGCTACGATAACAACGGCGTCGATTGGGATATCCAGATGAATTTCGAGCAGCTCAACAACGGCAAAAGATATATTTCCGACGGGGATCCTGATACCATCGTATTTCCGGCATCCGACAACAGCAGCGGAGACTGGCTCAAGAACACATTTGACCATCAGGTGATCACATACTGATCTGAAAACTGTGTTCAGGATGAATGCAGTCTGTTATTTGAGCAATATATTTATAATATTTATCAGATAATTGACAAAAAGTTAGTTAGAAAATACAATCGTTTGTGTATAAACATGAAGAGTATTTTGTTTTTATCTGAAAGATCGAAAGGGGTTACAACATGAGCACAATCAACAAGTCATTCAGCAATGGTGAGATCATCATCAAGGAAGGCGATTCCGGCAATACATTCTTCAAGCTCCTGGCAGGTAAGGCTGAAGTTTATCAGAATTACGGCAAGGCTGACGAAGTAAAGATCGCAGATCTCGAAGAAGGCCAGTATTTCGGTGAGATGGCCGTTATCGAGAATTATCCCCGCAGCGGAACAGTCATTGCCGCAGGTGATGTTCAGGTCGATGAGATCGCTGCTGAAGAATTGAATGAATACATTACAGAGAATCCTAATAACATCCTTGAGATCATGAAGCTTCTCGGAAGCAGAATCAAGACAATGACCGAGAACTACAACGAGGCTAAGAAGGTTCTTGATGATGTCCGTAAGGTAAATTCAAGCAGCCACTACGACAGCTTCTTTGCAAAGATGGCTCAGCAGTCAATCTATCTCACAGCCAAAAACTTCAGACTTGAAAGACCGAGTGCCGAGTCGCTCCGTGAAGCAGAGAAGGCAGTATCCGGTCTTAAGAACGACAACAATACAACATATCCTTACGGTACGATCATCTACAAGCAGGGTGAAGTCGGCAAGTGCATGTATATCGTTCACGCAGGTACTGTAAACATCTTCACAAACTACGGTGCAGACAACGAGATCAAGCTCGCTTCGATTGAACCCGTAGGATGCTTCGGTGAACTCGGAATGCTCACAGGCGAGGCACGTAACGAGACAGCAGTTGTTGAGGCTAACGATACTCAGGTTGAGATCATCCACCCTGAAGATCTTGAAGGTATCTTCAAGTCCAGCCCTGCCAAGATCGACATGATCCTCAAGAACCTTTCATACCGTCTCAGAAATACAACATATGAGTACTACAAGGCCTGCAAGGAGATCTACGAGTCTTCCAGAGATAACGACTGATAATTCCTTTTACCGGTAATTGAAACCAATTAAAAGTGGTGTCTCAGAATTATGAGACACCACTTTTTGATGTAATGTAACAATGTTATTTCCCTGAATGATAACCTGATGACAGCGCGCCGCGATGCTTGTGACTTAAAAAGAGATCCTTTTTATTGTCGACGACGGACTTGCCCATCCACTTTTTCTTGTACCAGTAGTACATGACGATAAGACCGCGGATGCATTCGTCTGCAGCCGTTCCCGCAAAGATACCGGCAACTCCGACGCCCATTGCAACACCGACGAAATATCCTGTCGTGAGGCCCAGACCCCAGTTGAAGAGAATGCCCATGATGAGCGGGAATACATATGCGCCGGCAGCTTTGAGACTGCTTCCGAAAGTCATATTGAGGCAGCGTCCCATCTCGACGAAGATATCAACGATCATGATCGTCTGCCCCAGCGCAATAATATTCGGGTTATCCGTAAATGCCAAAAGAGTATATCTGCACAAGAGTGCATTGATGGAAGCAAGTGCGATCGTGATAGGCATTGATGTCCTCAATGTTTTGAATACTCTCTTATAAGCTTCCTCATTTTTGCCGGCACCAACAAGATGTCCCGTGATTATCTGAGTTGACATGGCACATGCATTCGAAAAGATCATCGCAAATGATATGAGCGTATTGCAATATGCTCTGGCATTAACAGCATCATTTCCCATCGCATTTACGAAGGAAAGAAGTGTTGTCTGATAGAGATTGTATGTAAGATTCTCGCCTGCGGTAGGAAGACCGATCTTGATCATCTTAAGGAGTAATGTACCGGGGAAGGGCTTAAGAAAGCGGAGTGAGATCTTACCGATCTTCATAACGAAGAAGAAGACAAACACTGCGATTACTGCGAGAAGTCTTGCTGCGACAGTGGAGATCGCTACACCTGCAACACCAAGGTTCAGATATGACAGAGGTCCGTAGAGGAAGAGGTAGTTACCGCCGATGTTGACGATATTGATGCCTACCGTGACCCACACGCCGATCTTGGTGTGACCGTTGCATCTGAGGATCTGGAGCATTACGTTGAATAATGCTGTCAGGAATCCCGCACCACCTACGATGTAGACATAGATCATCGAGTAGGGGCGCATCTCGTTTGAAACATGGAGGAAGTCCATGATCAGAGGATTTGCAGCGCAGAAAACACCGCTCAGAACAACACCTATTACGAAGTTGACTGCTACAGCAAGCGTGTAGATCATGTTCATCTTGTTGAACTGCTTTGCACCGAGATACTGTGCTACGACTACGCTTGTCGCTGTGGCGATAACATTGAAAAGGATGTTCATCATGAACATTATGGTGTTGGCATTTCCGACAGCACCCGGGGCATACTGGTCATAGTGGCTCAGCATCAGCGTATCCACGTTGTTTACCATCGTGTTCAGGAAGAGCTCAAAGAACATAGGCCCCGCAAGAAGGAGCAGCGGAGTCTTCTCATCTATGATGATTGCCTTTTTCTTACCCAATGTTTTAATCCTCTTCTAATTAAAATAACCTTTTTTATTGCCACAGAATGATACTACAAGGTCAAAATGGAATATATAAAAAATCCGTATATTTCTTTACAAACTTTTTGAGATTATCGGCACTTTTGACGAGCAAATGTCATAAAAATGATATTTTGTATTTCCCGGAGCACCTTTTCACATGTGCCCCAAAAGAGCGGTTTTCCGCTAAAACGCGCAAGTTTTATTGATATAATATAGGAGCTTAGTTTTTAGGGATTTCAGGAGCGTTTATGTTCATTGCCAACACACTTACAGACTACAAGAACTGTATAGCCAATATTCCGAATTCGATACTTAAGTATTTCGGTGTTGAGACTGTGGGCGATACACTTCCGGATCTGGATGTTCATCTTGACCGCAAGTATAAGAATGTGGTCGTTTTTGTTCTGGACGGTTTCGGGAGAAATATCATGATGAGGGATCTCGAATGGAGAAGTCCTTTTCAAAAGCACTGTATAAGCACTGTTGACTCGGTTTTTCTCTCATCAACGGTTCCTGCCACAACCTCTTTTATGACGGGACTTCAGCCCTGTGAGCACGCATGGCTCGGCTGGGATAATTACTATAAGGACATCGGTAAAAATGTGACCGTCTTCCTGAACACGGAGCAGTATTCCACAGAGCCTGCGGCAGATTTTGATGTTGCAGGGATGCTGACACCTTTTAAGAGCATTCAGGACCGGCTCATCGAAAAAGGTGTAAAAGCATATACGGTGTCGCCTTTTGCAGAGCCCAATCCCGATACTTTTCAAAAGGTCTTAAACCGCGTGAAAAAGCTCTGCGCAGAGCCGGAACGCAAGTATATCTACGCATACTGGATCTCACCTGATGACGTGCTCCACGAATACGGCTGTGAAGCCGAAGAGACAGTAGCATGCGTGAGAAATCTTGAGAAAAAGATAGTTAAGTTCGCATCAGAGATGCAGGACACACTTCTTATCGTGACGGCTGACCACGGTCATATCGACACAGAGATATCCCGCCTGGACGATCATCCGGCTATCAAAGACTGCCTTGAACGATTGCCGTCACTGGAACCGAGAGTCGTGAATTTCTTCGTAAAAAAGGGCAGGAAAAGAGACTTCGTCAGGGAGTTCAAAAAGGTCTATGACGGCCGGTTTGATCTCCTTACCAAAAAGGAGGTTCTGGACCGCAGGCTTTTCGGCACGGGGAAAGAGCATGAGAAGTTCCGTGATATGCTCGGTGATTATATTGCGATCGCGACGGATGACCTGTCCATCATGTTTGCCGAAGAAAAAACATGGAAGGCAATGCACGGCGGCCTCAGCGAGAACGAGGTCAAGGTGCCGCTCATAGTCTGCAAGGAATTCTTTTATCTCGGATATGATGCCGATAAATATGTCAGAGAGGCTTTAAAGAGACTTAAGCGCAGGTATCCGTGGGCAACCATGAAGCGTCTCGATAAGCATTACAGCTATGCAATAGAAGATGTAAAAGGCAAAAAGGAATTCGTCAAATACTATACCCGGGATAACGGCAAGACCGACAGGTGTGCGGACGGCTGGGACGGTGAGCTTTTCGTACAGGAGATAGTAAAAGATCATGAAGGACACCTTGAATTCATGAACGGTGTCAAAGAGGTCTTTGACGTAAGGCCTCATAAATGTGCGGAATTAACCGGATGGAGTCTTGAGAGATTTGAATTCAGGACACATGTTCTCGGAAGTTACTCCGCTTTTGTGGAAGCCGGCAACCGGTCGGCAGGTGCTTCGAAAACTTTCTTTTTCAAGCCGGAAGATATGAATGGAACATTCGAAGAGTTTCTTGACAGGAACAAAGAGCTGTTTTCGGGACGCTACGGCCTGGACAAAGAATACATGATGGAATTTAAGGGACTTAAGGAGTTCCTCGGATTTAAAAAATAAGGGGTATGAGAAAATGAAGAACAGAATTTTGGTTAAGACCGCTGCATCAGTGCTTTGTATGGCTGCCGTATTATCATTGTGTTCCTGCCTTCCTTTCAAGCCGCCGAAGCCGGGCAAGAGAACGATCGAGAACAATGTAAGAAAGACGACAGGACTGGATGTCAGGCTCGTAAAAGAACTCGGTGACGATAAATACCTTTTCGAAGATAATGACAGGGGAATCGAATTCATGGTCACTGTAAAGCCCGAACCGTTCACTATTGACGGCAGTTCCGGTGGTTACACAGGCAAATACTACTATAATATCGACTATGAATACGGGATCTTCGACTACTATCAGGATGATTTTGATGATCTGGCAGATGCTGCCGGACTTGTTGTCATTGACGAAAAAGATGACCTTTACGGAGTTAAGGTAATTGATCTTGTGATAGATACAGACATCAGTGAAGAACAGATGGATGCGGTCAATGCTTTTCTCAGAGGTCTTAGGGATATCGCAGAAGAAGAGAAAGATTCCGGTTATGACTTCTATTCGGACTGGGATGATGAATTGGAATATGAGGTTCACATGTACTGGGTCGAAACTTCCGGCAGCGGAGAACAATACTATTTCGTGGATACCGGTAACGGCGTTATTCTTTATATAACGGCAGACACAAAAGATTCCGATCTTGATATCAGGAACATGGGAGTAGGCACACAGATCAGCAGGGAGCCGAAAGCCGGCGGCCTGATCGATGTAGTTCTCAGGGCAGACGCATGAACATTACTCTGATAAATGACATCAACGCTCCGGAACTTTTCAGCTTTGTAAGAGCCACAGAGCCGCAGCTAAGGGAACAGGGAATATTCCTTGCCGAGACTGCAAGCGTGATCCTGCGCGCTTTGGAGGCCGAATATGAGCCTTTGTCGATGCTTGTGGAGACAGGCCGTATGGATGTCGAGGCAGGTCCTGTTTTCGAGGCCGTCGAAAAGTATTGCGGCAGGGAAAAGCTGGAATCAATGCCGGTTTATTCGGCACCGCGCGAGACCGTGACGGGCATTATCGGATACCATCTCGTAAGAGGCCTTTGGATGACATTAAAACGCAAACCTGAGACTCCGACAGAAGAATTCTGTCAGGGCAAAAAGAGAATCGCGGTAATGTACGATGTGGTAAATCCCGCCAATGTAGGCGCGATCTTCCGCTCTGCGGCAGCTCTCGGAATGGACGGAGTTCTGCTTACGCACCCATCCGTGGATCCGCTGACAAGGCGGGTTTCAAGAGTCAGCATGGGAACTGTTTTCCAGATTCCGTGGGCAAAAGCCACAAGAGAGGAATCCGAAGGATTAACGCTTGTAAAAAGGCTTCAGTCGTTAGGATTCAAAACCGTTGCAATGGCATTGACAGAGGACTCGGTAAGCGTGGATAATAGTGATATCCGCGCAAACGGAAAGCTCGCAGTTATGCTTGGCACCGAAGGGACGGGATTACCTAAGGAGGTCATAGCTGCAAGCGATTACCGCGTTATGATACCTATGTACCACGGCGTGGATTCACTGAATGTCGCAGCCGCCAGCGCCATTAGTTTTTGGGAATTGTTGAAATAAGCGGCGGAAGGAATAAGGGAGAAAAACATGGACAAAAGAACAAAGATCGCGCTGATCATTCTGGCATCATTTGCGATACCGTTTATCATAGGCTTTTTTGCTTTTTATTTTTATTCGAATATGTCTGCAACGGCCGAGACAACGGCAACAACTGTTGATTCAATTCCGATAAATGATGATACCTTGATCATCCTCTTCACACATGCATCTGACGATGCTGACGGCAACCCGGTTGAAAACCAGATTTTTATTCAGGAACAGATCAGGAAGGGCGATATTCCGGTCTATTCCGATCTGGATCAGCCTGTAGTAGTTTCATGCCGGAACAGTGAGCTTCTTGATAATGCCATGTCGGCTTTAAAAGCCAGTGGATATACCAACATCACGAAGCTGGATACTATCTGAGAATACCAGTAATTTAACCTGCTTTATTTCAAGACAAAAAAGTACTTGAAAAGAATTTTTAATCATATTAGCCTTCTATTCAGGACGTCCTAATCTTACATAAAGAGAAGGCATTATATGAACAAAGAACAACTTCATAAGTTTATTGAGCAAAGCACGGGCAACGAGAGCAATATCTGCCAGATCTTCGCGGTCAGATCAGGCAGTACTGTTTACGATGACTGCTGGCGCGGATATAAGACCGATGATTCTGTGAACGTTAATTCCGTTACCAAGGGCGTGATGTCTCTTCTTGCAGGCATTGCGATCGATAAAGGATATATCAGGAGCACGGACCAGAAGGTTATGGATTTCTTTCCTGATTATGAGGTCAGGCGAGGCGAAAAGACGATCTTCGAAGTAACCGTAAAGCACCTTCTGACGATGACCGCACCCTATAAATACCGTTCGGAACCATGGAAAAAAGTCTGCACCTCAAGCGACTGGACACTGACGGTACTTGATTTTCTGGGCGGCCGCAAAGGCATAACCGGCGAATTCAAGTACGCTACACTCGGAATCCAGATCCTTGCCGGAATAATCGAGAGGGCAACAGGCGTGAAGTGTATCGATTTTGCCAACAAGCATCTATTCCTGCCGTTAGGGATCCCGGAGCACTTCATACATGGTGACAGTTCGAAAGAGGACCAGTTCGACTTCTTCATGAACAAGTCTCCCAGAAAAAACGAATGGTATTCAGATCCTTAGGGCACTGTCACAGCCGGATGGGGTCTGTGTTCGTCAGCACGTGACCTGGCGAAGATCGGCGAACTTGTTGTCAATGACGGCGTATATGGCGGCAAGAGGATAATCTCTGAATCGTATCTTGCGGATATGACAACTCCGCACCTGAAACTCGGTGAAAGATTCGGGTTCATGAACTATGGCTATCTTTGGTACAAGCCTTTCGATGACAGACATGTGTACTGTGCGATAGGTGATTCCGGCAACATAATCTACACCGACAAAGATCTCGGCATTTCGGTCGGCATGACCGGCACTTTCAAGCCCAGGATCTTTGACAGGGTGGAGTTTATCGAGAAAAAGATACTTCCGGCGGTAGCTGCTCCATCAAATAACTGAACACCGGCTTATTCTCGGCAAAAAATTATCCCGATATGCCCAAGCATACCGGGATAATTAGTTTAACCCGTATTCAGTTGATCAGAAGAATTACTTCTTGCTCTTCTTTGAAGAGTTAACCTGATCCTTCAAAGCCTTACCGGCCTTGAACTTAGGAGCTGTGCAAGCTGCGATCTTTGTAGCTGCACCTGTCTGAGGGTTACGGCCTGTTCTTGCAGCTCTCTGTGTTGTCTCGAATGTACCGAAACCTACGAGCTGAACCTTACCGCCGTTCTGGAGCTCATCACCAACTGTATCGATGAAAGCCTTAACTGCTGCGTCTGCAGCTACCTTGGAAATACCAGCCTTAGCTGCCATTGCATCAACTAATTCCTGTCTATTCATGAATAGAACCTCCAAAAAGTGAATAATATGTCAAATGTCTTTTATAGGCACTGACTAGGCGATTATAAGTATCGCAGGGCTCGAAAACAAGGGATTTCTGGTGTATTTCTGTCTGTTTTGGTGACTTTACCAAAGTTTGACTATATCCCTGAACCGATATTCTCTAAATGACCCGTTGCCGCACTCCATATGACAAATGCTATGGAGAAGATCACAAGAAGCGCTGAAACGATCATGATCACTTTGCCTGCCGGATGTGCGATATTTACCGTGCCGCCGTAGCCGAATCTTTTCTCGACATTGAGACGCGTATCGTTCGGGTTGTAGTAGAACATGCCCAATATCCAGTTGTCATCGTCATCCTGGAGTTCAAGATCGGTATCCCTTTCGTACCTGTTCTCGACATTTTTCTGGTTTTTGGCGCCGATCACGACGATTGCCATGATGATCACCATATAGCAAAGGAACCCGATAAGTGTGATGATATCGTTATTTACGAAGGTAAAGAGGATGACAAAAGCTGTCAGGAAAAGAGCATTTGTCCAGGACATGGCGATCATGAGATCTGCCCATGTCTTTTTCTTTGCCCTGTTGTAGTTTGCATTGATGTTGCTGTCCTTTGAGATTACCATGTTCCTTGTATTGTCCATCATAACCGCGATCGGCACGAATAGTACGGCAACGATAAGAAGTGACAGGCTCAACATAGTAAGAGCGTACTTTTCGACAGCAGGAACTATTCCGAACACTCCAAAGTCAATGAGCACGGCAGCTATTGCTCCGGCCAGAGCTATCGCATTGGGGAGGATGATCCAGGGTAGCTTTAAGCTGTGGATGACATTTGCGTTTGAAAGGTCCGTGTAGACAATGCCGGATCTCGTGATGCCGAGTTCCTTTTTGAGATTCTTGAGTTCAACGTTGCCTTTTCCGAACGGAACAGCGATCAGGAGCATTGCGAAAACAAGGAGTATCCATGCGAGCATAGTAAGATTTGTTGCAGGCAGGAACATCAGGATGATGCTCAAAAGGCATATCAGAGCAGTGATCATCAGCGCGCTCTTGCGGCAGGATGATGCGATTGCTTTTACTTTTACTGCGGGTCCGTCTTCATGGAATTTCGGGTTGTCGCGGACGCCGAAGATCATCTTTTTCTTTTCCGGATTTTTAGGAAAACCTATTGCAAACAGTAATACCGCAGAAGGTACAATGCAAATAAACAATACCAGTTTAATGACCCATGTCATAAATCTATCTCCTTATTGATCAGTAAAACTCGTCGATGAGCTTTTTGAGTTCGTTCTTTGAAACGCCCGAAAGCCTTGCTTCGGATACTATGCGGCGGAGTTCTGTTTTGTTCTCATCGCTGATCACGCCGCTTTGCGCGATATTCTCCCTGACTCTCGCACCGTTCTTGCGGTCGGTCATGATGTAGCCTTCGCTTTTGAGAAGCTGATATGTCTTGCTGACAGTCATGGTGTTGATACCGATCTCAAGTGCAAGAGCTCTTACTGTCGGGAGCTGATCCCCGCCTTTTAGTTCACCGCTCGATATGCCCATCACTATCTGATTTCTGATCTGCATATAGATCGGAACATCTGAATATTCATCTATCTTGATTATCATGACACGACCCCCTTGCTCTTTCGGACTGCACAGATCCCCATAATTACAGCCAATATTATATATGGAATGATTAGGATAAGTCCTGTTCCGAAAGGTCCGAATACTGCATATTTATCCATAAGGTCCTTTTCGCCCGCGTTGACAAAGATCTGAGGGAGAGTTGCCAGAGCGTTGAACGAACCATGAAGAAGAGCCGGATACCAGATGCACTTTGTCCTGTCGTATACGATCTCTTCCATTACTCCGAAAACGATGCAGAACAGCGTGAACACGATAAGTCCGAACCAGGGGCATCCGATATAACCGGTTCCGTATTCATAACCTCCTATAAGAATTGCAGGAAAGTGGAATACTGCCCAGAGCAGGCCGCCGATGATCCATGTCTTTACCTTTCCGAAACTCTTATTAAGTTCGGGATAAAGGAAGCCTCTCCATCCGGTCTCCTCTCCGATTGCCGAAATGACATTGATAAAGGGCGTTACAATGACAGCCGGAACAAGCTGAATCAGCATATATGTCTTTATATCAAGACCTGATTTCCCGAGTTCTGCCACCAGATCGACTCCCGCTTCCATGTTCTTTTCGATCAGGAGGGAACCGGATGCATCAAACAGACCGGGAAAGATCAAATAGAACAGCAGGCCGCCGGCACATGTAAGCGGAACCGTAACATATGCGCAGAAAACAAGCCACTTGAAATTCCCTTTGAATCCTGGTTTCCAGCCAATGCCCTTAAGATTTCTGCGTGCTGCCAAAGTCGCAGCAAACGGGGCAAACATGCTTATGGCAAGAGATGCCTGAAAAACCGTAGTCCCGGTCTGTCCCGGATTGCTGATCTTGTAAATCGAGCCGATCGTCTGAAGAGTCCACGCAATCGCCATTGTGACTGCCGTGAATATAATTACTTTCTTCTTATCCATAACTATCCTTCTTTCCGCATGCTTTCATAACGCAATACGTTGTATGCTTTGTATTAGTGCTTGTAATACAGAGTATACACGCTCCAGGGTACTTGTCAAGCGTTTCCGACACTCTCGTATGGGTAGAATTATGGGCGTTTTGCGAACTTAAAACCGCTGTTCACTAAAGCTGTAACGATTCACAGATATTTTGGTTTTCATTTCGTTAACACCCTGTTCAAAAATACTTTGATAATCAAACTAATACCGCAATTCTGCCTTAATTCGCTATATCGGGAGAACATGGAAGCAGATAATATGCGGCTAAGAACAAAAGATGATCAACATCAGATTGTTTTCCGGCTTGCATAAGAGCGAAGGAGGCAAATATGAATTACAAGATATATGACAACAACTCAACAGAATGGGTCCTTCTGATCCACGGATTAGGCGGAAGCATCAGGACATGGAAGTATCAGATAGACGATCTGCACGATTACAATGTGATCGCAGTAGATCTTGAAGGACACGGCGGATCCGGTTTCGAGAAGCACGGACATCTGCTCGGAAGATCAGCTGATGACATTAACGATATTCTCGAAAAAGAGCACATCGAAAAAGTAAATATCATTTCACTGTCACTCGGAACGCTGGTTGCAATGGAGTTCGCATTCGCGTATCCGGAGAAGGTGAAGTCGATTATACTCGCAGGATTTGTATTAAATCTCGGTATCGGTTACAAGACATTGCTGGCCGTAGTTGAAGGATTCAAGTACATCATCCCTAAGAAGTTCTTTTATCCGATGTTCGCAAACATCATGATGCCCTGCAAGAACCATAAGAAGTCCAGAGATTTCTTTATCAGGGAATCAGTAAGGATGAAGTCTTCGGCATTCAGGATGTGGCTCAGCGAATTGTTCAGGACACAGTTCAAGCTGAAGGAATACATTGAAGTCATCGAAGAAAACAAGCTGCCGGTATTGCTGATATCCGGAAAGCAGGATTATTTCTTCGTCAACAGCGTGAAGAGGACCCAGAAGAAGATCGGCGATTCCGCACTCTGCTTCATCGAGAAGTGCGGTCATGTCTGCAGCATAGAAAAGCATGACATCTTCAACAAGCTGATGCTGAATTTTCTTAACGGACTGAACAGCACAAAGAAAACAAATGTAAGCCTGGCATAAGATAAAAGGGGCAGGCAATACCCCCGAATGTTGATCGGCTTTGCCCTACGATATAATTCGCAACGGTTGCCGTAACGGACCTAACGAAAATCACTTATTACGGAGGATGCAAAGAAGACCCTTCCTGCCATTCTTGTCCTGAACTATGCAATGGGTGAGACCACCATGCCGATGCTCTTCACGACTGTTCCGGTCGTTATCGCATATCTGCTTCTCGCCAGGAACATCATCGAAGGTGTCCAGCTCGGCAGCGTGAAGATGTGACATTATTTCCTGAAGAGCAACAAAGCGTTGCTTGTTTTCGCGGAAGATCAAATCCATAATTGAGCTATCAAATCGAAAAGGAGTACGCTCATGGAAACGAAAGATGTACTTAAGAAAATACGTGAAGACAATAATCTTACCCAGGAGGAATTTGCCGAAAGAGTACTGGTTACCAGGCAGGCGGTAAGCCGCTGGGAGACAGGTGAGACACAGCCTAACACCGAGACACTGAAGATCCTTTCAAAAGAGTTCAACGTATCGATCAACACTTTGCTCGGAAGCCCCAGACAGCTCTATTGCCAGTGCTGCGGAATGCCTCTGACAGAAGATGAGAATATCAGCAGGGAACCTGACGGATATTTCAACGAAGAGTACTGCAAATGGTGTTATACAGACGGCGATTTTACATATAAGACCAAAGATGATCTTCTGGATTTCCTCGTAGGTCATATGCCCAATCCCGAGAATCTCGACGACAGCGACAGACGTGTTCAGTACGATAAGTGGATCTCAATGCTCTCTCACTGGAAATGAAACACATGCCGGTCAGGCTTTTTTCGCAGCTTTGTCCTTGTACATGTTTTCGTCTGCACGCCTGATGACATCGGTAACTGTCTCGTCAGTACTGCTGTTGTATGCGGCTATACCGCAGGCGATGGATACATAATCGGGCGGCAGCGGGAGAGAGTCGGAATAAGGACTCATTCTCTCGTTGAACAGATTCATAAGTTCATCACGTTTATCGTAATCTTCACCGCTCAATACTGCCACGAATTCATCGCCGCCGATCCTGTAAACGGGGCTGTGTTTGAAGACCTGGCAGATCAGGTGACATGCCCTTAAGAGATACTCGTCGCCTGCTTCGTGACCTTCCGAATCGTTGATCAGCTTGAGGCTGTTTACGTCGAACATTGCCATGGCAAATTTAAGATCAGGTTCGGTGTTGATCTCTGCCTGAAGATGCTTTTCCTTATCTTCATATGCCATACGGTTATTGACGTTGGTCAGGGGATCTCTTCCCATAAGATCCAGAAGGCGCTGATTGATATGCTCCAGTGTCAGTGCGTAGCGGAATTTCTCCAAAGCCAGGCACATGCGGTTGTAGTAGTTGTGAAGGAAGTGATTGCCGAACTCTTCCATGCAGTCTCTGAAGACCAGATATCCGTAATTGGAATCTCCTTCGTGGAGGGGGAGGAATACATAAAAATGATTAGGTCCGTCATCTGTATATCCCGGTATCAGTTCACGTGAATTGAATGATTCGCCTTTGAACTGCACTCCGTTTTCGGAGGAGTAGATCACTTCCATGTGCTTGCTGTATTTGTCGGTGTTGAGCTTTATATTGGAGTCGTAGATCGAAAGGCCGAAGTTCGGTTCCAAAAGCAAATGGAATGAATCACCTTCGTAATCGTGATCATTGGCATAGAGATTAGCAAGGTTCTCTTTCAGATTCAGATAGGTAAGACATGACAGGATCGTTGAGTCGATAATGTCGAGCTTGCGGTTGAAGTATGTAGTCTTGGAACGGAGAGAATAAGCTTCTCTGCCCATGCGTCTTCTGAGTTTGTCACTGTTCCTGTATTCGTAGCAGTTGCAGCTCTCGCCCGGAACGAATTTGCAGGGCACCATCTCAGTGACGGTTTTTTCGTCACCGGAAGACAGTTTTCGCCAGGCCTTTATGGCTGCGGCACCCATCTCGTCGAAGCACTGGTCTACGGATGCGATCGAAGGATCGAAGATCTTGCCTCCGTCAATATAATCGAAGCCGGTAATAAGGACATCGCCAGGCACATCAAGTCCTAATTCATTGAGCGTGACACAGCATGTCATGGCAAGTCCGTCATTGGCGCAGATGAAGATATCAGGCATTTCCCCGCCGTTTTTGTGTATCTCATTGATGCGTCTTGCAGCGGCTGCGTTCTCCCAGTTGGTATAGAAAACTTCTTTCAGATAATCTTCGCAGTTATTCTCTTTGAGATAATCACGGACAGCCTGAAGCCTTAATTCGGAATCGTGTGAATCCTTTGTGCCTGCGAAAAAGGTGATATTCCTGACGCCGTGTTCATTGATCACATGCGCGCAGAGATCTTTTACCGCCTGATAGTTATCAGAGCCGACATAACTTAAGCCTTCTCTTTTCGAACCCTGCATAATAACGGGGGTACCGGCTTCATTGCATCTTGAGATTATGTTATCTACTGTGTCTTTATAATCCAGTCCGCTGCCGAAAATCACTGCACCGTCAAAATCGTGAAGATCAGGCAGGTTGTAGATATTCAGTGCGCCCTTTCTTCTTGCCGGGGTGTCTGCAAAAGCCGCAAAGCAAAGGAACATGAAGATATCGGCGTTGTCACCGCCAAGCTCGTTCATCATTCCTGAGAGGAACTGTGTGAGGATCTCATAACCCCAGCCTGTTGTGAATAATGCGATCTTTTTCTTCATATTTGATATCTCCGCAAAAACGTGGCCTGCTCCTTATATATCCGAAATTCTTACCGTATAGCCTATATTTTATGGTGAAAATATTTTGTCCGTATAACAATATAAAAAGTATAGCATGAATATGCTTTGACATTTTTGTAAACGGGTATAATATGCTTACCATTCTGATCCCGATTTTAAGGCACGGAGGATAATCAGGAGGAAATATAATGAAAATACAGAAGATGTGTGCGTTTCTGCTGGCTTGCGGAGTGATTGTGACTTCCGTTGCAGCCTGCACATCAGGAAATAAGCCTGAAGTGACTGTGCATGCTCCGGCAACTTCTGCCGCAACTGAAGAAACAGAATTAACTGTTACAGAGGAAACGGATGTAACACAGACGGAAGCATCAGAGACATCTGAAGCAGAGATTATTTATTTCGAGGGCGACCGTCAGACTTATGCCAATAATTTTATAACCGCATTCTGCAAGTATGGCTTCAGCAGAACGAACGGTGCCGGCAGGTTTAATACGGCCGAACCGGACATCGAAGAAATACTGCGGTTTGTATACTTCATCACCAAAGATAATGATTACAGTGATTTCAGGTTTGAAAACTATGGTGAACTCACTTATGCTACGATCCCGTTCGACAAGGCATGTGAAGTGACCGGCAAATATTTCAGCTATCTGCTTAATGAGGAAGACTGTCAGAAATTTCCTGAACCGCCGGATAAAATTGCTGATATGGTTTTCGGCCCTTACTATAAAGACGGCAAGATCTGGTTCATGGCAGGTGACGGTGAGAAATATACACTCTTCGGGAATGCCGATCATGCTGTAAACAACAGTGACGGCACACAGACCATATATTTCACGGTCTATCAGATCGATATGGATGCATATAACGAACTGGATTATGAAGGCGGTCTGGATAAATACTATTCCATGACTCCTTCCGAAGCCGAAGCGGATCAGACGATAACAAAATACGGAACGGGAACTGCCAATGTCAGTATAGGACAATCCGGTGAGTTTCATCTTAATACATATGAGATAGAGATAACCGGATGAAAAACAAAAGAAAAGTGGAGCGGTCAGGCGCCCCACTTTTTTGATTAACTTTTCAATTCAGATCATCTCTTAAGTTCAGGATGATCTTCGTAGAACTTCGCCTTGTCCTGATACATACGTTCATCAGCAAGATGCATTGCTTTGCGGATCTCCTGCGAATCATAGACATAACATGAACCTGCTGCGAAGCCTGACTTCCCGAATCCAAGGTCATTTGATTTTAACTCGGCGCAGAGGCTCTCGAGTTCAGCTTCATTTGTATCGGAAACGATGACCATGAACTCATCACCGCCGGCACGGTAAATATCGCATCTCTTGAATACAGTTCTTAAGATCTCTGCAGCCTTCTTGAGCAGCTGGTCACCGGAGAAGTGACCCTGATCGTCGTTGACGCGTTTGAGACCGTTGATATCTGCAAATACGATACCGAGATTCCGGATGTGGTCTTCGCCTGAAACCACGCGGTCAATTCGCTCGTTCATCTCGTTACGGTTCAGAACGCCTGTCAGGATATCGACGGAACTCAGGATCTTAAGTCTTCTTATAAGCTGATCGCTTGCGATCGAAGAGGAGACAAAGTATGTAACAAGTTCAAGAGTCTCCTTGATCTGATCTGCTTTCTGCGTATCGAAATTCGTAGCCCAGATATAGCCTATGAGTTCCTGCCCGAATTTCAGAGGGAAGAGAATGATGCTTTCAACATCGTGTGTAATAAGGGAGTTATACCAGACAGGATTCCTGTCCTTGATGTACTCCATGTCGGATTTATTTTTCGCAATGAGGCAGTTGCTGCCGCCTATAGTATCTTCCCACTTTGCTGCGATGTTTTCGTAGAAGTCCGGATCTTCATCAAGGACAGACTGCATAGTCTTTTCCTTTTTGCTGAACTCCGTATCTTCGGCCAGAACCTTACAGGTCTTTTCCAAAGGATTGATCGCAAGGATACAACAGATCATGGCACCGCAGATCTCACGGACATCCTTGACGACTTCATTAAGCGTCCTGCTGAAGTCGGAAGTATTGGAGAGCTTGATGCATGTGTTTAGAACATCAGCAGCGATATCCTGTGAGAGGTTCGACATCTTCTTGGTGTCTGCCTTCTGGGTTACCACCTGTGTATATGTGCAGTAATGCAAATTGCCTTCGCTCTTTAAAGGGATCAGATAAAGGTCGAACCAGAAGTCGAATCTGTCCGGATGCACATAAGTGTGGATAGGGGTTTTCTCGACTGCTGCACGGTAACAGACTGTCTCGAAATTAAGATCTTTCGGGAAATAATTCTGATACAGGCTGTTAGGAACAAACTTGTTGCTCATAAGCTTGGGTCCGTCCCATGCGGTCTCTATCGACTGAACATAAGCTTCGTTTCCTGCAACCAGGCGGATATCACCATAATTCCCGTCTTCTTTCATCTCAACGGAAATGACACACGTCATGGTGTCGATGTTATCAACAAAAGCCTGTACATCCATATTCTTTTTCCTCTTTAATTAAATAAAAGTGATTGCTTATGCAGTTATATTATCAGGCAAATGTAAAAAAATGTTTAAAATTGTTTTCATATTTCATAAATGATATTGAAAACACGGTGACAACAGGCTCACTTAAAAAAAGCTATAATTACAAGGGCTGTCTCAGAATGGATGAGATGGTCCCTATTTATTTGGTATGGATCAAGGCGGGATCAGAGGTTTGCCAACAGGTTTTCGAAAAGTCGCTCCTGACCGTTGCGATCGGCGCCTGTGTTGCATCGCTAGTTTCCGGCGTAATAATGATGTATATCTGAATCCCCCGTCTGTAAAAATGACGTTTTTCGCTGATGAATACGGCAACAGTCGAGGCCGCAACAGCGAAAAATGCGGCAGTGAGTACGGCATAGCCGTATTGTTTGCCGTATTCGGGAGCGTGATCATAAGGCATTTTGAGACGACGCCTGATTCATTAAGGATGGTTTCTTATCAGTTTGTTGAAAGTTCTATGTCTGATACTTTCGTTATCTCACATGTTCCGTCGGTCTTCTCGTAGATATATACCAGTGTGTAACGGGGCGAAGCACCGGGATATACAACAGTGGCTTTTGCAAGGTAGCAGTGGTTCAATCCTGAGACGACCTGTGACCCGAGATAAGCGACCGGCTCGTAATCGACACCTGTCAGTCTGTTTACAGCCTCATTATCGGCAGCTGAATAATGCATAACAATCAGCAATGTTTTTCGGGTCTGATGCTTATACAACTCATTCAGGCTATTTTGTTGGTATAATTAAAAAATATTGATTATATCTGTGATATTGAATAAGGGGGGAATATGCCACATTCATCGGGAGGCGGATCACATTCAGGAGGAAGCCACAGCGGAGGATCACACAGCAGTTACTCCAGCCACAGCAGCGGCGGCGGAAGCAGCAGAAGCAGCAGACGGACTTCGTCTCAGCCGTTTCCGGGAGCAAAAAGGTATGTTTATTACAGGGATCACAAGCCGTATCTGATCTATTCAAATTACGATATCAGAAAGCCGGACCGTTCTAATCTTGCCACGATAATTGTCATCGGTGGCATGTTCGGTTCTTTTTCACTGCTTGGTTTGATCCTGGCATTTACAGCTTTCTCGTTCCCGAAAAGGATCGAATACTCAGAGTACAAGAAAAAGGATCCGGAGATCATCATCGAGGATAATCTCGGAATCTTTGAAGATGAGGACCGTCTCGAAGATTCGATGGAGGAGTTCTATGATGTGACAGGTATTGTGCCGGCCGTAATTACAGTCAGCAACAGTGACTGGAATGAGGATTACAAGAGCCTTGAGGCATATGCTTACGACGTCTATGTAAACCGTTTCCCGGATGAGGTTCACTGGCTCATAGTCTATTCCGAAGATATTAAGGATAACGGATTCAACGACTGGTATTGGGAAGGTATGCAGGGAGACAGGACAGATCCGGTCCTGACAGAGTCCCGTGCAAATAAGTTCAACGAATCCCTTCAGACAAGGCTGCTTCAGCGCGACAAATATTCTGTCGATGAAGCTATAGCAGCAACTTTTGATCAATACACTCCGACTATGATGGGCATGATCGTTGATACGGGCAATCTGTTCGCCGGATTGTTCATGTTCATGATGATGGGCGGCTTTGCGGCTATGGTAGTGTTTACCAACAAACCGCGCAAGGTACCGGATGAATACAAAAACGCGATCCCGTGCAATCTGAACGCGGTCTATCAGGAGTCATGTAATTTCTGCGGCGGTGTTTATATCATCGGAATCCACACCGAATGTCCTCACTGCGGCGGCGCCATCCCGCCTCATCACTATGTGAAGGATCCTCAGGGAAATATAATTCAGATCATGTGACGGAAATCTGTAAACGGAACTCAGGAGAACAGGTGATATGTATGTTTATTTTGCTTACAGAAATATGCCGGAATATTTTACGGCTAATACTGCATTAGGCGGGACTCCCGTTAACAGTGACCAGAGGTTTACTGAAGTAAAAGACGGTATCTATCTGCTCACTTTTGACGGTGAGAATTATGCTGTCTCAACAGAGTCAGCCAAAAAGTTTATTGATGATGTCTTAAGTAAATGCGGCGAAAAGCACCGCGGATTCTTTCCGCTCGAGCCGTCATATAACGGCAGCGAAATCGCGGCTGTAGTTGAAGTGCAGGGCGAAAGACCATCGGATCACAGCTATTACGACATGGATGCAGAAGTTCTTCTTAAGATGCTGGAAGACTTAAGATCCGTATCGGGTGAGCCGTTAAGCTGGCAGGAACTGATCAACTATTGCAATCCCAATCCGGAACCGGATGAAGATTTTGAATTGAATTCAATAACGCACCAGATCTATCCCGGACCTGACAACACACCTGCTGCTGTTATCGGAAATGTCTATCCGGACAAAAGGACAAGCTCCTTCCGGATTGAAGGCGGAGAGACATTTGTTGAGATCAGAGAAGGTGACAGTACATTAAAATACCGGGTTCCGTCAGATCTTATTCCGGACATAAATGAAAAGGCAAAAGAACTTTGCAAAGATCCTGCCGAAGCGTATGTCGAAGAGGGTGAATGGGAGAGTTTTATCAGATTCGGAAAGGATGATGAGAGAATATTCACAGATCCTGATAAGACGATAAAACTTCTTAAAGATATTGCATCCAAGAGTACTTTTGTATCATCTGAAGAAATAGACTGGAATAAGTAATCCCCGGTATCCGTTTCTCAAGACCGAATGAAGTAAACATGATTTTCAGAAAGGAAAAGAATATGAGACAACACATATCCGATAAATTACTTGCATCAGGTGCAGTTGTTATGGCTGCGGTTTGCCTTGGCGGATGCTTTTTCGGGAACTCCAAAGGAAAGAACTATCAGGAACATGTAGATAACATTGATGAGCATGTTGATGAACTGACAGGCGGTGAGAAAGTAAAGCTCGTTGATCAGCAAGGTGACCGTTATATATATGAATGTAAGGACCGTGATGTCACTTTTACTGTAATGATCTCAGAGAATACTGCTTCACTTGACGGAAGCTTTGTTCACGGTACAGGCAGTTACTACTATATTGATACTTATTACGATAGCGCAGTCCATTATTACTGGCAGGAGGAATTTGAGAAGACTGCCGAGGGCAAAGGTTTTGACTTTGTTAATTTCGGTGACTGCACGGACAGTAAAGGAGAGGAAAGTTATAATTTTTCCGGAGAAACTTTGTTTATTTATGTTGATAAGGATTGTACTGATGAGCAGATTGAGAATGTAAATCAGATGCTTAGAGAAGTCCGTGATATCTGTATCAAAGAGACTGAATTCCACAAGAAGGATACGGATTTTGATTACGCAATCGTGCTCTACTGGTACGATCCTGAGACAAATATAACGAAAAGAACAGAATATGTATGGATCGATGCTGATACAACCGATAAGGAACTTGATATCAGGACCTTCGGTGAAGATCCAATGGCCGATGAAAGCCGCATACAACCTCCGGCTGCAGCAGTCTTTTCTACAGTAGGCGACGGACATATATTTGTATATGGAACAGCCAGAGAAGTTCAATGGGAGTACTGATCTAAGATGGCCAGGCAGAACATCTACGATAACGATATCTTTTTCGAAATTCGGGAAGTTCCGGCAGAAGCTCTTTGAGGAGTGATACCTCCTGAGCAGTGAAAACGGCGGACATGTTTTTCAGCCTCTGCACATGTCCGAAAACATGGATTTTCGAGAATTCATATATTTGGACATGTTTTTTCCGCCGTTTACCTGTCCAAAAACATGTCCGTGTCTCCTTTGCAGTGCAACATTATTCCTGAATAATTTGTATATAAAGCATCAGGCATTTAAACGGGGGGACAATTTACATGAAGAAAAGGGTAAGCACGGTTATCTGCATATTCCTGATAATACTTATGTTCTGTGTGGCAGCGTTTTTTGTTGTTAATACAGACTGGTTCAGAGTGCAAAGACTCGAAAACCAGCTCCGGGATAAGTACGGATTATCGTTCGACATATCCGCGAATAAGGATGAAGAATACCAGTCGCAGCCGGTTTCCGACCATGTGTACAGAGCGCTCTCCGAAGAAGGTGTCACTTGCCTGATCAGCTCTGACTGGACCGGTAAATTGAGATCCGATTCATATGCCCATTACTACTATGCGGCTGATATGGACAGGATAATCGAGGACTCAATAAGCGAAAGCCTTGATGAGTTCTATGTTGTAAGAGACTGCCGGTCACACAGAGCTAATATGACTTATACTGAATTTGTTGATACAGATACTTCCTCTTCTTTTGAGAAATATCTTAACAGCGATCATGAAGTGACTCCGAGTTTCTATGTATATGTAAAACAGGATACAAAGACTACCGATCTCGTGAATGCCGTAAACAGCTTGAGAAACAAAGAATCAGGTTACAATGTGTATTTTCTTAAGGTCACAGACGATGTTTACAGCATGATATCCGGTTCAGGATTGAAATGCTTCTATGTTTTTTCCGGTGCGGATGATGATTTGAGAGCGCATGCCGGTAGTGTAAGCGAAAAGGAGATAGAAGACCTTCTTAGTAATCCTTTTGAATACAGGGTTGCAGAATATGCTCCAGAATACGGCCATGTCGGAACGATGATCTCCAGAGAATATTTTGAGAATCTTGATCCAAACACCGGTTTGGATAAGATCATGGAGGAGATCGGATTCCCCGGCATGAAAGGCTCAGGTATTGTTTATTTTGTCTGGAGTCTGTCTGACGGATCTTATGCAAAAGTTTTATTCAATAATAGTGGGACTATAGAGACGATCTATATCGAAAGTCATGACCAGTCCGAATTGATATACGAGAGAGACTGCACATAAACAAATTTTATCGAAAAAGTTTACAGAGATTTAATTAAGTATTGATTAATATGTCTAATTCCCCTTCCTATAATTTAATTAAGAAAAAACAAAGGGGGAACAGATTATGGCACTTACAGACGCTTTGAAAGAAAAGATCTTAAAGCTGGGATCAAAGCAAAAACTTGATGCCATTATCAAGTATTTAAATCATCCCAGCGAAGACGTAAGAATTACCGTGGCAATGGCATTGGGAATGATCCCCACCTACGATTCGGGCATGGCCCTTATACCGCTTTTGCGCGATGATTCGGCAATGGTAAGAGCAACCGCATGTGAATCTGCTGCTGCGATCCATGCCAAGAACTGCGAGGAATATGTCAAGAAGCTCGCATTCTCTGAGACAGATCCCAATGTAAAGATGGTTGCCAGAAAAGCTTTCGACCAGCTCAAGGACAGAGTTGCGTGAGGATGATCCGTTATGGCATATGAGATAACGGGGGCCTGTACGACGGATACTGAACCAAGTTGTAATATATCCTCCAAACAAGGAGACGGAATCAATGCTTAATAAGATGACAACAATGTGTATGTGCAGAACCACTTATGACATGAGGTCATATGGCATTGTTGTTGCTCAAAGATAATCCGTTATTTAATTCAGTTTCACCAAGGCCATTTATCACAGGATAAGTGGCCTTTATTTTTTCACAAAGGAGGGCCATTGAAAATGGAGATCAGAAGATTCAAAGACGAAGATGCACAGGCAGTATCAGAGGTTATCAGAACAACTATCCGGATATCTAATACAAAAGATTATCCGGCTGAGCTTATGGATGAGCTTATAGCATCTGAGACACCTGAAGCCGTACTGGGCAGAGCTTCCTGGACCCATTTTTATGTTGTCTGTGATGATGAGAAGATAATAGGGTGCGGAGCTGTCGGACCGTACTGGGGCAAGGATGATGAGAGCAGCCTGTTTACGATCTTTGTGCTTCCCGAATATCAGGGAAAAGGTGTCGGACGGTCGATCATCGACACTCTCGAAAAGGATGAGTATTTTATTCGTGCAAAACGCATTGAGATACCGGCATCCATAACAGGCGTGCCGTTCTATCTGAAGATGGGCTACCATTATAAAAACGGCATAACCACACCTGATGAAGAGCATCTGATCAGACTGGAAAAAATAAAAGAAATAGGGTGATCAACATGATAAGAGCGGAAGTCGGCAAGATGGTATAATTGTCCTGTCCGGGAGAGATCCCGGGCGGTTTTAGAATAAACGGCTGGAGGAGTTCCGGAGTTAAATGTTGAATCAGTTTTCAAGAACGCAGTTGCTCTATGGTGTTGATGCGATGCAGAAGCTTGCGTCTTCGCGTGTAGCGGTTTTCGGGATAGGCGGAGTCGGAGGATACGTTGTCGAGGCGCTCGCAAGGAGCGGAGTCGGCGCGATGGATCTTATTGACGATGACAAAGTCTGCCTTACCAATATCAACCGCCAGATAATTGCCACTAGAAAGACCGTCGGTAAGTACAAGGTCGATGTGGCAGAAGAGCGCATACATGACATAAACCCTGACTGCGCAGTCATGACATACAGGACATTCTTCCTGCCTGAGACACAGGATCAGTTCAATTTCGGCGAGTACGATTATGTGGTCGATGCGATCGATACTGTTGCCGGAAAGATCGCAATTATAGAGAAGGCGAAGCAGGCAGGTGTGCCGGTCATATCCTCAATGGGTGCCGGGAATAAGATCGACCCTTCAAGGTTTGAGGTCGCAGATATTTACAAGACATCCATCTGTCCACTCGCAAAGGTAATGCGCCGCGAATTGCGCAAGAGAGGTATAGATTCACTGAAAGTCGTATATTCCAAGGAAGAGCCGAGAAGACCTTTGGAAGATATGTCTATCAGCTGCAGGCAGCACTGTATCTGTCCTCCCGGCACTGCAAGGAAGTGTACGGAAAGAAGGGATATTCCGGGTTCGACGGCATTTGTTCCTTCGGTTGTGGGTCTTATAATCGCAGGCGAAGTGATCAATGACCTGACGGGAATTAACATATTGACTAAGTAGGCTTACATAAAATAAACTTTTAATCAGCTAATAGAAAGAGGGCGTATAGCAATGGCTCGTAATGAAAGAGAAGAGATCGGAGCATTGGTCAGCAAGGTTCTTGCGGACTATGACGGCACGAAGAATATTGATGCCACCGATATTTTTAATAAGCCTGACAGGGCGGAGATAATCGATATCATCAACAATCTGTTTTTCGTGGTGTTTCCCGGTTACTTTAAGGACCGTTCTTACAAGATGTACAATCCCGAGAACGGCATCGCTGTTATGATAGAGGATATCTTCTATCACCTGAACAAGCAGATCAGCCTTGCTCTGGATTTCTGCAAGACCAGAGGCACGATGTCCGAAGAGCAGCGTAAGGAAGAGAGCTACCGTATCTGCACAGCCTTTTTCGAGAAGATCCCGACAATAAGAGAATATGTTGAAGATGATCTCCTGGCTACTTATGACGGTGACCCTGCCGCAAGCAGTCTGGAAGAGATAATACTTGCATATCCCGGCCTTATTGCCATTACCACATACAGACTGGCACACGAACTTTATCTTCTGAATGTCCCCGTAATCCCCAGACTTATGACGGAAGTCGCACATTCAAGAACAGGAATCGACATCCACCCGGGTGCCACTATCGGCAAGCATTTCTTTATCGATCACGGAACGGGAATAGTAATCGGTGAGACATCCATTATCGGATCCAACGTAAAGATCTATCAGGGCGTTACCATCGGTGCTCTTTCGACAAGGGGCGGCCAGAAGCTGTCAGGCAAGAAGCGTCATCCGACAATCGAAGATAATGTCGTTATTTATGCCGGAGCATCCATTCTCGGCGGCGAGACAGTCATCGGCAAGAATTCTATCATCGGCGGCAACACATTCATTACAAGCCCTGTTCCCGCCGATACCAGAGTCAGCATCAAGAATCCAGAGATGGAATACCGTTCTGCAGGTGACAAAGCCGTCAAGGAAGAGATAAAGCAGAGCGAAGAATGGTTCTATATCATCTGATATAAGTTTTCCATGAGTAAAACAAAAAGCCCGGAGTGATCACTTATCTCTCCGGGCTTTTTTTGTAAATTGAAAGATGATCACATCTCCTTGATGTATGTGTTTACGCGGTCATTCAGGATCGTGACGGATGCATCGAGAGTGCGGTCGCCGGCATAATACGGCGCTATCTCTTCGACAAGGAAAGCTGTGATGACCGGATCGTCGTAGTAGTAAATTGAGATGGTACTGAGGCTTGCCATGAAATTTCTTTCCATTGATCCGTTTGCGGGCTTGAAGCCGTAGACGATATTGTAATCGTCCATCATGCCGGACATGAGTTCGCTGAAAGCACTGTCGGTCTCATAAGCGGCGTTGTTTTTCTCCGTTGTGACCGCTATGTTTCTTTCCATTACTTTTTTATTGGTGACGATATCGGAAAAAGCTCTTTCCGAATCGCCGTATCCGGCACCGCTGAAAAGGAAGTTGATGAATTTTTTAGCACCGTCTTTCACATCGGATACCGAAGTAACGGATATGGTTTCTTTCGCTCTGAATCTGGGGCCGGATGCATCTACGGAAGGTGTGCCGATGATTGTATATTCATTCTCGGACGATCTGCATGCATGAACAAAATCCAGATAACTTCCGATCCTGTCATATCTGCAGCCGGTGCGGACTCTTTTAAGTTCATCGTTGAAAGTGCTGCTGTTAAACGGCTTGGTAAACCCGTCTTCTGAAATGCTGTCTGCTGAATATTCAATAGCGGCATAGAACTGCGCAGTTCCGAAATCAACAGAGCTTCCTTCAATAGCGGATTTTGTATCTATACATGACAGGATGAAATCTTTCCTGTAGTAGTATTCGGACATCGGATAATCGTATGGCGAGAACCCGTCCAGGTCTTCTTTTATCATGCGGTCAAAGTCTTCGAAGGTAATGCCGCACGCATCGTCTTCAATGAGTGAAGTGTCCGTTACGAGTCCTTCGATCTCGATCGTTACGGGAAGGAAGTACTGCTTATCTCCGATCTTTGAAGCTTCAATGATATTTGCAAACTGCTGATCTGCTGTCTCCTGATCAAGATAACCTGTCAGGTCTTCGAAAACATCGTCACGCATTGCATAATTCTTCTGTATTCCTATTGCAATGTCCGGAGCATCTGTACCGTTCAGTTCCTGTATCATGGTGAAGAGTTTCTCATCATCAGCATTAAGAGTCGGTATGTTTCTTCCTGCTACGATGCCTGATTTGTATTTGCTCCAGACTCTTATAAGATATTCGCTGTCGGTCCTGTTAAATTCGAAGATCGCATCAGACAGATATTCTGTCACAGGCTGATCAACAGGCGTTGCAAGTTCGATCACTTTTTTGCCGGCATGAGGATTCTTATCTGATCTTTTGAGTATTGTAACTGTCTCATCCATGCCTGTTAAAACCATCGAATAGCCGGTCTCTTTCTGAGTGTGAATGACGGCTATGTCATTGCTGCAGGTAACGAGATTTACATTCTCCAAAGACAGATCATAGAAATACGGGGTGTACCAATTGTTATCAATGACGGTTCTTGTTTCCTGCGTTTGCGGATCGAATGTGGTGATATTTCCGAGATTATCTATCTTATAAAGTTCACCGGTATCGACAGTTTTATAATCTCCGATATTGATCTTATCTTCGCTTTGGATATCATACTTTCCGTACTTTGTCCTTGCACCTGTATCGGCATCGAATTCGATCAGGACAGGACCGTCGGATGCAGTGTAACCGACGGCGACAAGCAGGTTGCTTCGCGGATCAAAAGAGAAAGAATCAACTCTGTACACTGAAGGTATGCCTGTAAAGTCCAGTTCACACATGTATCCTGCATCTTTGAAGGAAAAAGCGTGCACTCCGATAGAATCTGCCGTCTCCCCGGTGTATATGACCGGAACCAGGTATTCTCCGGCAACGAAGACTTCCGAGATTCCTGCAGCTGTTCCGCCTTCATTAATCTCCAGTCTATTTCCGTCTTTGTCTTTCAGGAATCTGGGATTGCTGATCTTACCGCTTTCTATATCGATATCAATAACAGAAGTCTCAAAAGCCTGAACCGTAAAAACTTCGGCAACAGCCTCGATCGTGTTTCCGTCCTTGGATCTGACCGCATCTATGCCGGTGACTGTAAACCCGGGCTGTTTATCAAGTTCAATCCGGTTTAACAGATTCCCGCCTTCGTCGTATGTATCGAGAATTGTCCTGTTGTAGTTATCGTAGTCAGCGAGATTGATCAGGCTGTACAGATGACAGAGCTTCCCGTCACTGTAGCTTACGACGCTTGTTGTCAGCATCTCTGAATCAAGCTTTTCGCTTTGAAGTTTAAAGCGGTAAGATTCATACCACGGGTCATCTTCTTTTACCAATGATACGCTTTTGTTTTTTGCACACGACAACAGCATCGGATGCAGCATCAGAACTGCCATAGCAAATGCAGTCACTTTAATTCTTTTCATGATCATTCCTCCTAAGGCATGCGCCTCATTCCTATTTCCCGCTTTTAACTATAAAGAAATATTGTCAATTGAAAATAGAACAGCGCAAAATGTCATTGGAAATATGCCGAATGGATGCCGGAAATAACAGCCTGATATAAATGTCGGGACTGTTCTTTTCGAAAACGCGAGTATAATAACTTTTGTGAAAAAGTATAAAACGCAGTATGAATTGATGACACAAAAGCCGGTTCCAAGCCTCATAGTCCAGCTTGGACTGCCTACTACTGCCAGCATGTTCGTAACCACACTTTACAACATGGCTGACTCATACTTCGTCGGTCAGATCAACACATCTGCGAGCGGTGCCACCGGAGTTGTGCTCGGGCTTATGGCGATATTGCAGGCAGTCGGCTTCATGTTCGGTCACGGAAGCGGAAGCATAATCAGCAGGAAATTAGGACAAAAAGATGTTGAGAGCGCGAAAACATATTCCGCCACCGGCTTTTATGCGGCTCTATCCATGGGCTTTGTTTTTCTGCTGTTCGGAACGATATTCATAACGCCGCTGATGCGTCTTTTAGGCAGCACTCCGACGATCCTTCCATATGCAAAGATATATGCACAGTGCATTTTGTTTGCGGCTCCGGCGCTCGTGTCGAGCTGTGTCATGAACAATATCCTTAGATATGAAGGGCGTGCTTTTTTTGCGATGATCGGCCTTACGACAGGCGGTTTCATAAATATCTTTCTTGATGCGCTCTTTATGAAGAAGATGAATATGGGAATATTCGGTGCTGGTCTTGCAACAGCAATTTCGCAGTATATATCATGGGCGATCCTTCTTACGATGTTTCTGCTCAAAAAGACCCAGACCACGCTTTCGGTCAAATATGTGAAGTTCAACTTCATGATCCTCGGCGACATCATTACGACGGGTCTTCCGAGCCTTGCAAGGCAGGGACTTGCGAGCATATCCACAATGATCCTGAATAACGCTGCAGGTCATTACGGAGATGCGGCGATCGCTGCAATGGGAATTGCCAACAGGGTATGCATGTTTATCTTCAGTGCCGCACTCGGAATAGGACAGGGCTTTCAGCCTGTCGCGGGATTCAATTTCGGCGCGAAAAAATACTCGCGCGTCAAACAGGGCTTTTTCTTTACGCTCGTATTCGGAACGATACTTCTGGGTATTGCATCGACTGCCGTTTATTTTAATGCCGGCGAATGCATAAGAGTATTCAGAGATGACCCGGAAGTTATAAGGATCGGAATTCCGGCGCTTCATGCACAGTGCATTGCGCTGATTTTCGTGCCTTTCCAGGTGTGCAACAACATGATGTTCCAGAGCATCGGTTATAAGTTCAATGCAACGTTCCTTTCTTCACTGAGAAACGGGCTTGCCTTCATACCTGTTATCCTGTTGTTTTCAATTATCTGGGGCCTTGGCGGAATCCAGATATCCCAGGCGGTTGCAGATGTAATAACAAGCCTTGTCTGCATACCTTTTACGGTAAGTTTCTTTAGCAGGATATCCAAAGAAAAAACTGAAGAGTAAATATCATCCGTACTGAACTTCGTGACTGCCGGTATATTCCCATTCGTCAGCCATGAAGCTGAAGCCACCGCTTCCGTCGGCAGGCTTTACGATATAGACTCCGGCACCGTCGTAGTACTTGTCTTTGTCGGACGCGGGGATTGTCCGTTTCTTTCCGTTTGACAGTTCGACAATTACACTGTCGCCCTGTTCGCTTGTGGAAATCACGGTGTAGTAACCGATAGTGAAATCGCTTGTCTTGGCATATGACTCGATCAGATCATCGTCGAACTTTGCCTTGGCAAGTCTGACCTGACCGCCCATAGTACCGACGCTGACTCCCTGATCGTCATTGACATTTGGAAGATAGCAGAATAATCCGATTCCGACGGCAAGTGCGATAAAGGACATGACAAAAGCAAAAACTCTGGCTCCGGTGTTTTTCTTGTAACAGATGTTATAAGGGTCAGAAGTATCGATATTGAGTTCGATGCTTTCTCCGACAGCAGGCTTCAAAATGCCTGTCCTCATGTTGTCATCCTGGAAAGCCTTATAAGTCTCACCGCTGTAACTGTACTCGAAAACCGGTGCGCCGATGACGGTCCTTACAGAGGAATTGCTGCTGTCAGAATCGAGCATCTTTACATATCCGATGCATTTGCCGGTGACTGTGTGTCCGGAAGTCTTGTTCTGTCTGACGATCTGACTGACCGTATAGAAGATGAAAAACAGAGCAGCTATAACAAACCATGAAGCACCGCCTGCAACCATTGCTTTGCTAAATCCCCAGACGCGTGCCATGACCGCCGGGATAAGGACTGCAAGTCCGATCAGCATCGGGATCGCGCCTCCTAAAACACGCGGAAGTTTTGCTCTTCCGGGAAGGTCCTGCACGGTTTTTTTGGAAGGGAAAAGAGCGAAGATTCCGAATGCTATAAAGAGTCCTGCAAAAGTATATAAGACGCCGGCAACATTTTTCGTGCTCGAGAAAAAGATCATAAGAGCGACAGCACCCAAAAAGACAGCCAAAACAGAATACTTAACGATATTCATATAAGCTGGCTTCTCAGGCCTTAAGCCTTCTGACATCATCTGCTTGAAGTATTCTTTGCTGTTCTCGACAACGATGGCGCGTTCCAGTTCATCGGTAGAAGGTTCAGTTGAGAAATAATAATAGTTGGTATCTTCGTAGTAACGCATATATCTACTCCTAGAAAAATCTATCCCGGTAATGATTATAGCAGAATTTATTTAACCTGTATTACACCATTACCGGATTTAAAGGAACCCTCTGACAGCGGTGACCAGTTCTTCATTCTCCGTGACGGCAAAGAGATAACCTCCTGCAAGATCAGCCGGAAAGAGGCAGCAGTTCAGTAAATCCGCTTTGCAGGGATATAATTAGAAAAAATCTGCAATTACAAAGGGGATAACCGCATGCATCATAATTTTCTGTTCGATCTGGACCAGACGCTTCTGAATTTTCACGCATCGGAGCGGAAGGCCCTTGAGATCGTGGTCACGGAAAACGGTCTGGAATTCACGGAAGATTGTTATGCGCATTTCAAGGCATACAACAAATCTCTCTGGCTCGAACTTGAGAAGGGCACGATCTCCAGAACGGAGCTTTTTATAAGGAGATTCACCGACCTTTTTGAATTCTGTGAGGGCGATCACACGGGGCTTGACCCGCTTACCGTAAACAATGAATTCATCTATACGATGTCGCAAAACGGCGTACTTATGGACGGTGCTCTCGGGTTCATCGAAAAGCTCACGGACAATGTTAAGGATGCAAGGTGTTATATCGTGTCGAACGGTGCGACGATCAATGCTGAAGGCAGGATCAGATCGACAGGCCTCGATAAGTATCTCCAAAAGATCTACGTCAGCGAATGGATGGGCGTGACAAAACCTGCAAAAGAGTTTTTCGACATGGTGCTTGAAGGTGTTGGTGAACCGAAGGAAACATGCATTGTCATAGGTGACTCGCTTTCTTCCGATATGCTCGGTGCTCAAAACGCTGATCTTGCTTCGGTATGGTTCATGCCCGAAGGTGATATCGAACAGGCCAAAAACAAATACGGTATCGATTACACAGCATCATCTTTCGATGAACTCCTCGATGTGCTTTTGAAGTGGGCATCAGACTGACAGATTGCCCGAAGGTTCAGGAACCATATTGATAAGGCAGGAATGCCGACCCCATCTCTCTGAAAAATTTGATATAATGTTTTTGGAATAACAGGGGGATAGATCATGAAACGATTTAACAGGACTTTGGCAGCGGTAATGGCTTTTTCAATGCTTGTTTCCGTAACTGCCTGTACGGTAAGATCTTCTGCGGAGCGCGAGAAGAATCCTGAACCGTCAAAGCCGGAATATTCAGAACCTTTTAATACTCCCGTGCCGTCGACTCCGGGAGCTCTGATTGAACCTGATGATCAGATAACAGACTTCTCGATGTTCTCGGTTTATGTGGGAATCAATAAGGATAAAGGCAACGAGATCAAAGAACTCATTGCCGAGAAAACAGGTGTAAGGGTCGAGGAAACGTGGCTTTCACAATACGGTATGACCACTGATGAAGCGGTGGATTCGATCATAGCGTCAGGTAATTATCCTGATTTTGTTGATTGCGGTGACCGGAATATCGATCTTTATAAGAACGGCTGTCTTGTTGCATGGGATGATTATCTCGAGATGTATCCCAACCTCAAAGAGTTTTATTCCGACGAAGAGTGGGATACGTTCAGACAGGATGACGGCCACATTTACTGGGCAAATGTTCTCGGTAATTACTATGGGAAAAATACGGCTCCGACGCATACGGATATGGCTTTCTGGATCCAGGTGCGTGTCCTTGAGTGGGCGGGTTATCCCAAGATCGAAACGCTGGATGATTATTTTGATCTTCTCGAAAGATATTATGAAGCGAACCCGACTATGCCTGACGGACAGGAGATAATACCATATACCTGTATCTGCGAATCGTGGAGGATATTCGGCCTTGATGGCGCTCCGACACTGCTGGACGGGTATACTGACAATCACTGTGTCAATGTTGATACAACAAACGGAATGAATAAGCCGGCAGCAATCGATAACAACACTACCGATACGGCCAAAGCCTATTTCAGGAAACTGAATGAGGAGTACCAAAAAGGAATCGTTGATCCTGAATTTGAAGTTCAGACTTACGATGAATATATCTTGAAGATCTCATCCGGCAAGGTGCTTGGCATGTTTGATTATTATTGGGATTTCGGTTATTCGACGGAATTCAGATATGAAACGGTCGGCCGCACCGGACAGACTTTATCGGAACTGGGATGCGATTATGTGCCGTTAGGTCTTGTTGCTGAGCGTGGAATGGAACAGAGTTATCACGTATATAATGAGCTTTCAGACACTTCATCCGGCATAGCTGTTACAGTATCTTGCGTTGATGTTGACCTCGCTTTCAGTTTTTTAAATGACCTTCTCGATCAGGAGATCCACGACCTGAGATTCTGGGGAATCGAAGGAGTCGATTATCTTATCGATGAGTATGGACTGTATTACAGGACTGAAGAGATGAGAATTGCATGGGAAGATCCGGAATACCTGACCAGGCATGTTTGTGAGTATTCAATGATGCCTCAATGGAAGGGAATGAGCAGAGACGGTATTAACCGCATGATGCCTTCAGAGCAGCCTTCGGAATTCCAGGCCGGTCTGCCTAAACCGGTAGTTACATGTTTTAAAGCTTATGGTGTGGAAAACTATGTTGAGTTTCTGGGTTCTGCCCGGAAGGATCCGGGTCCCTGGTATCCTCTTTGGACATGGTCCAACATGCTTTCAACCGATACACCTGAAGGATGGGCATGGTATCTGATGGGTGAATGCAAGCACAAGTGGCTTCCGGAAGTAGTAATGGCAGGTGATTTCGATGAGACGTGGAATGAATATATGGCGGAATATCAGGAGTGCGATCCCGATGTGTTCATCAATGCCGCACAGTCGGAAGTCAACGCAAGACTCGGCATCTGACAGTCAGAGTTTTCGAAGGCACAGGTCCTTTGCAACAATTTCCGTATATTGATTGTATAGATAGCATCAGGCGGCTGAAGACCGGCTGAAAGTGTATCGGAGGACCTGTAATGAAATCTCTAAACAGATTGGCTGCTATAAAACTCATATCCACTGCTGTTATCTTTGCGGTTGCAGCAGGCGGCTTTACATCCTGTGCCCGTCCGGGAATGACGGACAGCGGCAGGAACAGTTCCGGAGAAGAGGAGAAACCTTCGTATATTGAAGAGCCTTCTGACAGCCCTTCAGGAGCATCTGACGGGCAGGGAGAACCGGCCGGGGAGACGGTCACTGAGACAACCGGTTCTGCAATAAGTCAGGTCGGCAACGGCGACTGGTACAGCAGAGTCAGGGAAGAAGACGGCATAAGATACACGGCCATCTCAAACAGCGGTTCTCACGGAAGAACGGAGCAGATCGAATATCTCTATTTCCGTGTTTACGATACGGAAGAAGATGCTGTAAAAGATCTCGAAAACATGTACAGGATGTGCAAAAAGAACGACAAAGGCCTTTATTGGGAAGAGGACGGTAACTGGTGGATATGCGAAAAACCGAATGTGTATGATGCCAGAATTGTCGGACTCTATTACCGTGAGGGCAATGTGATCATCTTTGCTGACCTTTACAGCGGGGCAATAGGTTCCGTTGACAGTGAATCGTTCACACTGACCGACAAGAATAATCTTAAAGAATACGTTCTTCAGAATTCAGCCGAAATCAGAAGATTCGTACTGGACGAGCTGATGGTCTGACAGATTATCTCAGTTCTTCAACACTGAATGTATATGCCTTCGTGTAATCTGCATCAAGGCATATCGTGACAGTGAAGTCATCAAGATTGTAAACACAGGACCATTCGGTCATATTGTACTCGTTGTGGACTTTATCAAGGATCTCCATAGCTTCCTGTTCTGTAACGATGCGGTCTAAACCGAGACATGCATCGACCGTATTCTTCCGGTCATCCGGTTCACCCATGTCGAAATAAGGACCCGGAGCAACCACGCTGTTGGTGCAGGAAGGATGCTCGGTTACGACCATCTCACCGTCAAGCCATTCGACTACGACATATCTGCCGGACCTGTCGGTGATGAACAGATGGTAATCGCAATCCGCATCTGAATGGATATCGTATGAATCGAGTAATACCAGTGCCTCGTCGACAGAAGCACAGTAGTCAAGGATGCCTCTTATGGCACAGAAGACCAGGAGGTCGGGCTTGCCATTGTCCTGATGTGTTTCTTCAACTTCAAGCTGCAGTATTCCGGCGCCGACACCCATCTCATTCATTCCGTCAACGACAAGGTAAGGGGTGATCATCATGACCGCTTTGCCAAGGGCCGAATCAGGACTTATAGAAGTATTCTGACTGACACCCATTATGCCGATATCTGCCATGCCGACAGATTCATAGGCGCCTTTGGGATGCGAATAGATAAGCAGAGTATCCGTCTCAGGGAAGTCGAAATTTCTTCCGAACAGGTGATCTCCTTCAGGTGTTGTTGCAGCGAAAGTTGCGCACCCGAAATCAAAATCTGTTTCGAAAGGATTCGACATGCCGTACAGGTGATTATCAAATATCCAGTCCAGAAGCCCGTTGATGCTGGATGAGTTTGAATCGAGCATACCCCGGGTATCAGTACACTCAATATTTTTCATCGTGTACAGGCTGTCACTGACCTTGTGAACCGAAAGGATTGTCCTGATGTGATTGAAAAACATGACCGCCGGGATACCGATCATAAGACCGAATACGACAGGCAGAACGATCCTCTTTTTGAGTTTAAAGACAAAACAGATCTCTACGATAAACGAGACTACAAACAGAACCGCACCGATGGGAATGAAAGGTATCCAGTTGAAGCTCTCGATCGACTTGACATCAATGCAATAAGGAATCACGTTGTTACGCAACATCTCATGGGATTTTTCCAGAAGATCGGCCTTCTCGGCATCGGTGTAATTCTTCTCGGGGTCGTTGATATTCTCGTAGATATAATCATCGTAATATCTGTAAAGACTCTCGATGGTCTCCTCATACTCGGCATCACCTACGGCTCTTAACCTGCCCTGAATGGTGATGTGCTGAATGGACATCGAATAGTACACTTCCTCGTCTTCTTCGCTCAAAGCTGACAGATCAAGAAGGATATACGCAAAATCATCTTCGCTGGTTATGTCGCCCACAAACTGCAGTGCCTTATGCTCAATATCTATGTCGTCGTAATATACAACGATATCTGTTCTGATCTCCTTGCCAAGATCTTCGGGCTGTATGTTTTTGTAATCTAACCCTTTGCTGAACATTCCGGCTATACGGTTGCCGAATAATCCTGCAAAAACAAGCAGTATTCCGGTCAGCATAACCAACGCCGTGATGATAATCGCTTTTTTATTTCTTTTTTTCATACCCTTGAGCCTTTTCACGACAGATGACCATTGCGCTTGCCTGAATAACATATTATCTGTATATGATATCATTCTCTGTATAACAATATACAACTCCGGAGGACCGGACTGGTGTTAACAAACAGAGACATACTTAAAATTGCTATGGAACAGTCTGCAGAGGACATGGGCTGCAAGGCTGAGGACTTTCTTTCTGAACATAACGTGATCGTCGATCTTAAGCCCGGTCCGGATGCAAAGAAATACTACAAGCCGCCGATTTGCTGCAACTTCATTTCATATGGCAGCAACGTCGTAGCTGCCGTGACAGATGATACGGCTGATATCGTGAAGGAATATATCGATAAGTTCGAGTTCTATCACCTCTTTGAGACGCCCAATATGCACTGGCTCAACGAAAGGCTTGCCGCCAGTGGCATGGCTGTCTGCTTCATGGCCGAGTACTATCTTCCCGACATTAACAGGCTTATAAACAAGCCCTGCTCTTATGAACTCCGCGTTCTCGGGAAGGGACAGTTCGATGACCTGTATCTTCCCGAATGGTCCAATGCCCTGTGCGCTGACAGAAAACAGCTCGATACGCTGGCAGTCGGCGCTTATGACGGCGGCAGGGTAGTAGGCCTTGCAGGATGCTCTGCCGATGCTCCCGGCATGTGGCAGATAGGTGTTGATGTTTTGCCTGAATACCGTCAAAAGGGTATAGCTTCGGCTATCACTTCAAGACTTGCTTTAGAGATACTGGAACGCGGCAAGATCCCGTTCTACTGCACGGCCTGGTCCAACATAAGATCAGTAAGGAACGCCGTCAGGAGCAGCCTGATCCCCGCCTGGGTCGAGATGACCGTCAAGCCAACAGATGCTGTTAACAGCATGAACGGGGTATCCTGAGTTAATCTGAATAATCAGGTAATTTGTCAGGCGGCATGCCGCCACTATTTGAGGCCGGGCGGCTTTTTATATAAAATATGGAAAAATTAACGTGCGAGGATTTATGCCTGTTATTCCGTTAGAATGCCCGTCTTGCGGGACGGGGCTGATAATTGACTCAGATGAAAGTGCAGCGATCTGCACTTCCTGTGGTAGGCCTTTCGTTGTTAAGGATGCGATAGTTCTAAACTATATAAAGATCGTTACTGATACAAATGAGACAGCCCTTACATGTGACGAATTCGAAACTGAAGGAGACACTCTGAAAAAGTATAACGGCTCGTCCCCGTGTGTTGATATTCCTGACAATATAAGGGTCATCGGCAGCAGGGCTTTTGAAGACTGCAAAGATATCGTTGAGGTCAATCTGACCGGTTCGGTGGAAATAATCGAAGATAATGCTTTTACCGGGTGCGGTAATCTTCAGACGGTGCACTTCACGGACAAGGTCAAGAGGATCGGCAGTTATGCATTCTCGGAGTGTGCTTGTCTTAAGGAAGTTATACTTCCTGAAGCAGTTGAGAAGATCGGTCCTTATGCATTCAGCAGCTGTTATATGCTCAGCTTCGTGAAGATGCCTTCGGCACAATCGGATGTGCATGAGACGGCTTTTGCGGGCGACAGTGATGCGCGTTTCGAATGGTCTGATGACTGGAAAAGCAGGCAGCTTAAAAAGGTGAAGATAGTGGCTCCGGCGCTGGGCGGAATGGTCAAGCTTTTCGATTCCCGGGGGGCATGCGACACGGTCAGCGAAACACTTCTGTATTTCGGCACGTCCGATCTCGGCCTGTCTGACGGCTATAACTTCTATACATACAAGGGATTCATGAATCTGTTTTCGATAGATAAGAACAACAACGATCCGTATCTTCTCAGAACGAGTGTGGAAAATGCCAGAATGAGGTATGAGGCTGTCGAAGATATTCAGAAAAGCTATTCTGAACTGATAAGCCTTTTGGACCGCGCAAAGATCAGCCGGAGCAAGATCGAGATGATCAACATTCCGCATTTTATCTGGAAGCAGGGCAAGAGTCTCAACGATTACAAGATCAAGGATATCGGTGTGGTGCCGGTGCTTCAGATAAAACTTTCAATATGACGGGGAAAAAGAGGAGAGTATTTTATGGATTACAGGAAGGAACTCGGAGTTGTTTTCGACGGCGCAGTGTCTTTATACGACAGGATGCGTCCGGGATATGTTGACGAATTGTACAAAGCAATTTTCGATTATGTGCATATCGATGAGAACAGCAGTGCGGTCGAAGTCGGAAGCGGAAGCGGTCAGGCGACTCTCCCGGTGCTCAAAACTGGATGTGCCGTGACGGCAGTTGAATATGGTGAGAATTTCTCGGAGCTCCTCAGAGATAAGTTCAAGGATTATCCGAAGTTTAAAGTCATCACGGGGAAGTTTGAAGACGTCGGACTCGCGGATGAGTCCTGCGATCTTGTATTCTCAGCGACTGCTTTTCACTGGGTGCCTGAGGAGATCGGATATCCTAAAGTGTATTCGATCTTGAAAAAGGGGGGCGCATTTGCCCGCTTTGCCAACAGACCGAGAAACAGCAGGAACGATCCCGAACTTGCACGTGAGATAGATGCAATATACGACGAGCACTACAACAAATACTATGGTGTCAGGAGCGGAACGAAAGAGTGGTTCACGGAAGAAAAAGCAAAAGAGATATCGATGATACCTTCAAAGTACGGATTCACTGATATCAGGTATCATCTTTTCCACCGGGAAAGGGTTTTCACGGCGGAAGAATATATTCAGCTGCTCGGAACATATTCGGATCACATCGCGATCGAAGAAAGTATCCGGAAAGTGTTCTTCACTAAGATAGAAGATGCGATTAACCGACACGGAGGCAAGATCACAATCAGCGATACATTGGATCTTGAGCTGGCACGGAAGTGATATTTATCAGTTTGCCGTGAAGAAATACATTTTTACCGGTAATATTTTCCGGATGAAAACTGTGTGCAACAATAGTGCACCGGATTCTGTATAGAGTGTAATAATACCCTTTTGGGTATCAAGGAGAACTTATTAATGAACAATAATAAACCCGGATTGTTCAGTGTCTGGAAGATAATCGGACTTGTTATTACACTTGGCGCACTCGGATACAGGATAATCTGCACCGCCATGTATTTTGATTCGATTGAAATGGAATGGGGCGACTTGACCGCTGTCTTCTGGTCCATGTATCTGATAAATCTTGTTGCAATCTTTATGACTTTCACGAGAGGCCGGCTTACCTTGATCCTTTCCATCGTTACCGCCTCTTTATCCGCACTTTTACTCTGTTTTGACGGTATCTTCCTGGTTGCAAAACTGTTTGATCCGTCCGGCAGGACCATGACCGAGATGGGATATTTCCCGCTGGCCAATTTCATGATCCTTATGGCAGGTGTCTTCTGCTTTATCGGATTCTTCAGCATCAGAAAGCGCGATGCAAAGCGCAGAATGGCTGCAGCATAAGCGGAGTTGAATATGAAAAATATCAAAAATGTGTTGAGCATAGCGGTTTTGGGTGTAACAATTTTCGCGGCCGGTTGCACTGATCTCCAATATGAAAAGCAGGAGTCTTTCAGTTCACCGTCAGGTGATCTCACGGTCACGGTGAAGACGGATGCCATGTGCCGTCCGGACGTATATTACGGGAAAGACTGCATTTTCGAGTACAAGGGAGCAGGATTTATGGAAGAAGTCTCATGGGATATCGAGTGGGTGTCTGATGACGAGATCATGCTGTACCTTGAGTCACCTGCCCGGGACAAGTACGCCGGCGAAAAGTATTCGATCGAAATACCTGCTTCCTGACCGGTAAAAATACTGATTCCCGGTCCATTTGTAAAGTGAATATTAATTTGGTGCATTTACTATTTTCATGACCGTGATATTTGTGGCTTTGTCAGAGTCATATATCATTTACCCGATCACGAAACTCACGGAATCCGACATGGCAGAGCAGAACCGTGACATACGCCAGTTCTCCGAAAACGTCATGAAGATGCAGGACGGAATCATCATAATCATGGCAGACATGGTGGAAAACCGTGACTCGGATACCGGCGATCACATCCAGAAGACAGCAGGCTATGTGCGCGTAATTCTCAGAGGTTTAAAGCGCAAGGGCACTCAGTTCGATCCCAAATGCGTTGAGGTCTTCATGGATGCTCTTCCTGACATTAAGGCCATTTTGAGAAGGTATAGCCGTAAGTAAGTTTTTCCGCAAAAACTGTCTCCGAATATCCCTCTTCCTGTAACGCACATTTAGAAGTACAATCTTTCCCTGATGGAGATGCGGCGGTGCGCGTGGCAGCCGTTGAGGAGAGATAAATGAAGTTCAAACTTGATTTTAAGCGTATAGCGGTTTGTTTTCTGGCAGTGCTGGGGATGGGATTTTTCCTGTCATTCCTGATGCTGTGCGGACTTGGAACTGACCCTTGTTCTTTTATGAACAAGGCGATCTCGCTGAGGATCGGGATGCTCTTTGGTACCTGGCAGCTCATTATCAATGCCGTTATGCTCATAATTGTTGTATTCTGGGACAGGTCGAGCCTGGGGTTCGGGACGGTCTTTAATATGGTGCTGGTCGGATATTATGTGGATTTCTTCGACTGGCTGTGGGGAAAGATCATTCCTGCGCATTATTTCACTGATCCTCTATCAAGATGGCTGATCTTTATCGGGGCGCTGTTGTGCTTCATCGTGAGTGCAGCTGTGTATATCAATTCCGATATGGGTGTGGCGCCGTACGATGCCCTTCCGAAAATCATTACAGAGAAGGTGGCAGCGAGATTTCCCAAGTTCCCGAAAATGCTGATCCGCATGGCGTGGGATTTCTCTGCTGTTGCGGTCGGAACACTGGCGGGCGGAAAGCCCGTTATCGGGATAATCTTAATGGCGGTCTTTCTCGGACCCGTTATCAGCCTCATCGGCAGACTGTTTTTCCGTAGAAAAGCTAAGTAACATTGTTACAACGCCTTGTTTTCATGGCTTCTGGCGTTATCTGCAAAAACTCCGTTCTTATTGCGGATTCCTGTTTTTGCCCGGCCGGGAAACCACATTTTTACAAAAATCCTGAGAAGTGTTTTATACTCAAAGTTAATATATTTCTGACAGCAGAAAAGTAGATGGTCACTTAACCCCGGCGAAAAGGAGTACTTATAAGTTGCGTATAGAGACAGAAAGACTTTTCTTAAGAGAAATGAACATGGATGATTTCGAGGCCCTGTATGCTGTTTTGGGAGACAGGGAGATCATGCAGCATTATCCGTATGAATTCGATGAGGCACGCGTAAGGGCGTGGATCGAACGCAACATGAACCGCTATAAAGAGAACGGGTTCGGCCTTTGGGCTGTGTGCCTTAAGGAGACGGGGGAGATGATCGGTGACTGCGGTCTGACACTTCAGAATATCGAAGGCGAGATGCTGCCTGAGATTGGCTACCATATCCGCGCCGATCGGCAGCGCAAAGGATATGCCCGGGAAGCGGCCGCTGCCGTCAGGGACTGGGCTTTTGCAAATACGGATTATCCTGCTCTGTATTCATACTGTAAATACACTAATACCGGGTCATTTAAGACAGCCGAATCGATCGGAATGCATTTCGAGAAGGAATATCCCGATGAAGATAACGGGATCACGCATGTCTCGGTCATAAGAAGAGATGAGTTTTCGCAACATTCGTGAGAGGAGAACCGGATGAAGATCAAGACTAAATACATCAGTTATGATGAGGCAATGAGCCTTCCTTCATGGGAGCATAAGCTGCCCAAGAAGCCTTCGAAGCTTCTGGCAGGGATCGCACGTATCGGACTGGGCGGCGAACTGAAGAAGGTTGATTTCTCGTGCGAGAAGATCGATATGGACAGAGCCGGCGACGGACCGTGGATGATCCTCATGAACCACTGCAGTTTCACGGATCTTGCGATTGCATTTGAAGTGCTTAAAGGGCGTCCTTTTAACATCGTCTGCACATCAGACGCCCTGGTCGGCAAAGAATGGCTGATGAGGTCTCTCGGCTGCATTCCCACGAGGAAATTCGTATCTGACCTGACACTTATCTCGGATATGCAGTATGCGTTAAATACAAATAAATCAAGTGTTCTGATGTATCCTGAGGCAGGTTATTCACTGGACGGAACGGCTACGAGGATCCCCAGAAGACTGGGTGTTCTTTTGAAGAAGCTCAAGCACCCTGTTGTCATGATCACGACATTCGGTGCGTTTGCAAGAGATCCACTTTATAACAATCTCCAGAAAAGAGATGTTAAGGTCACATGTCAGATGAAGTGTCTTTTCACGCCTGAAGAACTGGCCAATACAAAGGTAAGAGAGATAGATGCAATAGTTGACAGAGAATTCACGCTGGACTATTTCAAGTGGCAGCTCGACAACAGGGTCGAGATCGACGAGCCGTTCAGGGCTGACGGCCTTAACAGGATCCTTTACAAGTGTCCGCATTGCATGACCGAAGGCGAGACGGAAGGAAAGGGCATTACTCTCACATGCAAAAAGTGCGGAGCCGCATATGAGATGGATGTCTTCGGAAGACTGAATGGCATCAATGTCGAGCCGAAGTTCACACATATCCCTGACTGGTTCGCATGGGAGAGACAGCAGATAAAAGATGAGATCGCAGCAGGCACATATTTTCTGGATGTTCCGTGCGACATAGCGGTACTTAAAGATTCGAAAGCGCTTTATATGGTCGGCACGGGAAAACTTCATCACGACAACAACGGCTTCGTGCTTGACGGATGTGACGGCAGACTTCACTACGAACAGTCGCCCAATGCATCTTACAGTGTTAACTCTGATTATTACTGGTACGAGATAGGCGATATCGTTTCGATCGGCACGAATGACTGTCTGTTCTTCTGCTTCCCGAAAGAAGGCGACATCGTTGCAAAGACAAGACTCGCATCCGAAGAGCTTTATAAATTGTCCAAAGGAAAAACCTCATCCGAGAAGGACGAGGCATGACATATGTAGACAGGTGTCTCGCCGTATTCATAATAATCAGGCAATGCGCATGTTGAATGTTATAATTTCTATGTGAGTGAAATGGCGTAAAAATCAACTTAAGGAAGCTATCCATGATCAGATTTATAGAAGATGCAAATGAAAAAAGAAGGATATCACGTGAGATCCTCGAATCTCTTACCGAGTGGTTCGAGGTTGAGGCGAGTCGTGAACAGTATATTAAAGAGTCGGCAGATCAGCCTTTTTGGGCTTCGGTTGACGGAGATGTCACAGAAGGTTTCCTGTGCCTGAAAGAGACCGGCAGGGAGACTATGGAACTTGCTGTAATGGGAGTGCGTAAGGAGTGTCACAGAAAAGGCGTCGGAAGAAGACTTTTCGCTGCCGCAAAGGATTATGCATCCATGAAGGGCTACGAATTCATTCAGGTCAAGACCGTCAGATCCGGTATGTATGAAGACTACGACATTACCAACGAGTTTTATAAGAGTTTGGGCTTCAAGGAACTCGAGGTTTTTCCGGAATACTGGGATGAGGCAAACCCCTGCCAGATCTATGTTATGTCACTTAAGAGCGCGGTAGGCACGATCGCGACTCGTCACAGTTACCGCGGAAGATTCCTTCAGGAGAGTGTGCCGGAGAAGGATCTGATGACTATCGCAAAGGCAGGCATCGATGCTCCTTCAGGTTGTAATAAGCAGACAACGGATGTGATCATAGTAAATGATCCGGAGATTCTTGCCAAAGTTAAGGAACAGCTCGATCCGCCTGTTGCACAGACTGCCCCTGCAATGATCGTCGTACTGACACAAAGGATAAATGCTTACCGTGACAGATGCTTTGCGATCCAGGATTATTCTGCGGCCATCGAGAACATGCTGCTTGCTATCGTTGAACTCGGATATCAGAGCTGCTGGTACGAAGGTCATATTACGGATGTTGACAGGATATGCGACAAGATCGCAGCTGTACTGAATGTTCCCGAAGGATATGAAGTTGTATGCATTCTTCCTGTCGGCAAGGCTGAAGAAGATTTCCACGCACCGAGCAAGAGACCTGTGTCTGAAAGAGTGCGCTTCAACAGCTGGACTTAAATTTGAAAAGCAGGGGTCATTAAGAAAGGACATTGCAACATATCCGACAGTTCATCTGTTTACATAGTATAAGACCGTATCAGACACGGATACTGCAATAATAATGAGTTTTAGATGGGGAAATCAATATGGGATTTGCGGCGTTTCTTATCCTGATATGCTGGATGTTGTCGTATCCGTTTTTATACGGACAGCTGTTTTCGAGATTCTTCGGACTTAAGAAAAAAATAGATCATTGGATTCTGTTTTTTCTGCACATCTCATTGAGCCTGCTTCTTTTTGTTCCGTTAGTGTTGACCAGCGCATACACTTTTGATTCCGATATATTTGGTTTTGTTATAGTGTATGTATTGCTTGCAGTGTTTGAAGGACTGGTCTGGCAGTTTATCCTTAAAGACAGAAAGATGAACGGTTTTTTTATCTCTGCGATCTGTAATCTGATATTTATGGTCCCTGTTGTTCTTTGCAGCCTGTCACTATGGTGAAAGAAGTAATCTGGACATTTGCGTTATGCCTTATCCTGACGCTTGTTTTGGAAGAAACAGCTGCGCTTATTTCCGGCATTCGGAAAGGATTCGATCTTGCAGTTATCTTCTTCACCAATACGCTCACTAACCCTGTTGTGGTTTTCGCTGATATGCTGCTTTATACATACACTTCTGTTCCGAGACCGGTGTATGTCATTATATTGGAGTCAGCCGTATTTATAACTGAAGCTCTGATATTCAGGAAACTTCTGTTTGCAAGAAAACCAAATGCGTTTTTACTGTCTTTGATACTTAACGGTGCATCTTTTGTACTTGGAACGCCACTGGCATTTCTGATATTCAAATATCTGATCTGACAAAGGAGAGATGATGACTCTAAAAGATAATGCGGTAAAGGCTTCGATACTATACTTTGTCATTCACATGCTGAATGAGGTTGTATGCTACTTTATGTTCTACCGTATCTTTGAAGATCCGGCATTTACCGCGCTTGCTGCTCTTATTTATAACTGCATAGCATTTGTTCCGCAGCTGTTCTGGGGTTCGCTCCGCGATCTTTTTGTAAAGTTTAAACCGGGAATATTAGCTGTTCCGCTTCTTCTTTCCGGGTTCCTTCTGTTCTTTATTTCGCAGGACAGAGGAGTGATCTTCTGGGCAGCACTTGTTATCCTTTCCACCGGAAATGCATTGATCCATATATCCGGAGCTGAACTTACAATAAGGGTGTCAGGCGGAAAACTAACTCCGGTCGCAGTCTTTGTAAGCGGCGGTTCGTTCGGAGTAATAACAGGCCAGCTTCTTGCTGCCACCAATATATCTTTCTGGTGGATCGCTTTCATTTGTGCCCTGATGTTTCCTTTGGTCCTTATAGGCGAGAAGATATATAAGGATATCCCGGAAGAGTACGATGAGTGCAAAGGATTCAATTATGTGAAGGCAGGTAAAAGCGCCGCAGGAGCAATATTCGGAGTTTTCTTCATCGTTGCTGTCAGATCTTATATCAGTTACGGTATTCCGATGACATGGAAAACCACGGTATTCCAGTCAGTTCTTCTTTTCGTGTTCATGGGTACCGGCAAAGCTCTCGGCGGAATCTTATCGGATAAGATAGGAATATGCAAGACAGCGTTCATAAGCATAATCGGTGCGCTTCCGTTCCTGATCCTTGGCAATAAGATCATGATCATTTCGCTTATCGGGATCATGTTTTTCAGTATGACTATGGCAGTTACTCTTGGCATGATAATATCGGTGATGAAGATCGCTCCGGGTGCGGCATTCGGTATTACGACAGCAGCACTTTTTGCAGGTGCTGCCATATCATGGTATTTGGGAAGCGAAAGCTTTATTGTTAATGTATTTGTAATTATTCTTACATCGGCAATCTGTTTTCTTATAGCAATGAATATACTAAAACCTGATAAGGAGGCGAAATAGTATGAATTATGATATGATAAGCGGTCCGGGCATTGCGGTACTGGGTATCGGAGTTATTGTTATCTTATTGATCGTTCTTGGTGTTTTTATCGCAAGCACGGTTGTTCTCATTGTCTTGCTTAATAAGAAGCGCCGTATGAATAGGGCGGAAACCGGTAAAACAGCGGGCACCGATGAGCCCGGCAAAGATATGTGACGCAGGCAGAAAAAATCGTAAAAAGGCTGCCGGGCAGATTCATGTCCCGGCAGTATTCACTTCATATTCCTCATTGAATTCTCTGTAGTATACCAGCTTCCAGTAAACATCAAATGACTGGTGAAAACGGTAGTAAGTGTTGTTCGAGATATGGATAAAATGTCTGTCGTAAGTGAAGATATATACATCATATTCGTAAGACAGAGCATATTTATCGCGGTCAGGATCCTGTCTTTCGGCATCTTCAGGGATCATATCCACCTGAATCTCCTTCGCCAGTTCGGTCAGATCCAGTTTTTTCCTTGAATTCCGATAGTTATCTTCATCGACATCAAAATAAAACATGTTATGGTGAAAATCAGAGAGCATGGTTACTCTCTCAGTCTCATCACTGTCAGGTATCGGAACTTCAAAGACCATGTAGATCCATCTGGAATTATCTATTGCGTTAGTGATATCAATTCTCGCATTTAATGTTAACTCCTGAAAATTAAGTTCATTCCAGTTCATGCTGTATCCGAATTGACTGTAATCCCCGTTATCGAAAGAATCGATCAGATCTTTACCGTAATCATGTTCAAACATGTCATCTTCCGTTATCTGCTGAAAGAGAATGAAATCTTCTATATACCTGTCATCGATCACGTCATACAGTCCGTAAAAGCTTTTGAAATAATCTACTGAGGCATAGCCTTTGGGTGTTAATGTATCAACAGCTGTCTCAACAACAGGATCCGGATCGTTTCCTGTATTTCCGGAAGGAGCAGGATTGTCTTCCGCCTCTTCGGTGGGAGCCGGAATATACTTTATATCAGGGAAATACGATTCCAGCATATCTAAGACTATCTGCAGATCTTCCTGGTTATAGCAATAGCCTTTGTAGATCTCAAAAGGATCCTTGTCCTCGCTGTAATAATATTCAAATTCCCAGATCCACCCGTCATAAACTCTCTCAGAATAATCTTTAAACGGGTCTTTCTTCCGGCTTAGTTCGGCAAACTCATAGAGTGTCTTATAGTCCTCCTCATTCAGGACAGCATAATCGTATAAAGTATCGGTGATCTGGTAACCGACTGTTCTGGTGATTTTGCCGTTCCATTCGATCCTGTAGCCTATACCGGTACAGTCATTTGAACCTTCATATTGAAGCGCATAACTCGTCGATCCGACATACATCATCAGGCCGTCTCTTGAACGGAGCTTGTCATAGTCAAATGCTGAACAGGAAACAAGGAGACACAGAGAAAGCAATAAAGCGATAAAAGTTTTTGTCCTCATACAATATCCCCTCCAAAGAACAAACCGCAGTTATATCAAATTGAACCGAACGCCTCATTATTAGTATATTATATTCTGAGAGTAATACGGTAGCGGTACCGGAAAATGGAATTATAACGGAGTTTTTTCGCGTTCTGGGACAGTTATGAAGGCGGAGAATAACGTGTTTGATAAATATGACACACATGTAAGATTTGCGTAAGCAGATGTTAAGGAATGGTTTGGAAGGTAATTTTATACTGATGCCATCAAACCGAAAGAAAGGATAAATGAATAATGAGTCTGCTTGAAGCAAAAAACATCAAAAAAATATACAAGACAAGATTCGGAGGTGCTTCTGTCGAGGCGCTTAAGAATGTCAGTTTCACTGTCGAAAAGGGCGAGTATGTAGCGATCATGGGAGAGTCCGGATCAGGAAAAACGACCCTTCTCAACATCCTTGCCGCACTCGATAAGCCCACCGAGGGAACGGTCATCCTTGAAGACAAGGACCTTACAAAAGTTAAGGAAAAGGATGTCGCAATGTTCCGCCGTGACAACCTCGGATTTGTGTTCCAGGATTTCAATCTTCTCGATACATTTTCGCTGGAAGACAACATCTATCTTCCTCTCGTTCTTGCCGGCAAAAAGCATGCTGAGATGAAGCAGAGACTCGATTCTCTGGCACCTGCATTGGGAATCGGCGAGATCATAAAGAAATACCCCTACGAAGTTTCCGGCGGCCAGAAGCAGAGAGCTGCGGTTGCAAGAGCGCTTATCACAAACCCGAAGATTATCCTTGCCGATGAGCCCACTGGTGCACTCGACTCGAAATCATCAGACGAACTTCTAGCGCTTTTCAAGAAAGTTAACCAGATGGGACAGACTATCCTGATGGTCACTCACTCAACAAAGGCTGCATCAAATGCATCACGTGTTCTGTTTATCAAGGACGGTGTTATCTTCCATCAGATATATAAGGGTGAAGCTACCGACCGGCAGATGTATCAGAAGATAAGCGACACGCTCACACTTCTCGCACAGGGAGGTGACAACTGATGAAGGCCGGTTTTTATCCGAAGATGGCCGTCAGCGGAATGCGCAAGAACGGCAGGCTTTATGTGCCGTATATTGCGACATGTATCCTGATGGTCTCAGTATTTTACATCATGCACCTGTTGGGATTTTCCAATATACTCGAAGGCTTTGCCGGCGCCGGAACAGCCAGGGATATGCTGAGACTCGGAACTGTCGTAATGGCGGTTTTCGGTACTATATTCCTTTTTTATACACAGTCAACTCTTATCAAAGGAAGATTCAAGGAATTCGGACTTTACAGTGTCCTCGGCATGAACAGAAGAAATCTCGGAAAGATCATATTTTTTGAGACGCTCATTACATGGTTCACTGCTGTCACAGGCGGTATTGCGATCGGCATCGGTCTTTCCAAACTTGCCGAACTCGGATTCAGAAAGATGATCGGCATCGGATCGAGCTATAAGTTCATCATCAGCTGGCAGTCTATACTTACTACTGTCATCGTGTACAGTTTTATCTTCTTCCTGATATTCCTTAACGCCGCGCGAAAAGTACGGTTCTCGAGAGCGATCAATCTCATCCATTCGGATAAGACGGGTGAGAAGCCGCCGAAGGCAAACTGGTTTATAGGTATTACCGGTCTTCTCATTATGTTGTCAGGTTATGTTATTGCGCTCAAGATCGAGCAGCCTTTATCGGCCCTCATCTGGTTCTTTGTTGCGGTAATACTGATCATCATCGGAACTTACATTACGCTCATTGCAGGTTCTGTCCTGCTCTGCAGGATCCTTCAGAAAAACAAGAAGTACTACTACAAAACAAATCACTTCGTATCCGTATCCTCCATGGCATACAGAATGAAGAGAAACGGTGCAGGCCTTGCTTCCATCTGCATTCTTCTCACAATGGTCCTCGTAATAATGTCCTCAACATCATCTCTGTATCTTAACAGGGAAGAAGTGCTCCATAATCACTATCCGAGACAGATCAACTGCTCTGCAAATAATTACGGTTTCTCGGAAGAATATGAGAAGACCGCTTCAAAACTTGAGGATGAGATCATTAAGAAGACCAATGAGTTCGGCACGGAAGCAAAGGATATCATCTCGATTTCCTACTGTGATATCTCAGGCTATTTTGAAAACGGTAAGCTCAATGTGGACATCAATCCGCTGGAAATGACAACAACTATCGATTACGACAATGTTGCTGTTGCCTATTTTATCAGTCTTGAGGATTACAACGGACTGACCGGAAAAGAAGAAGTCCTGAGCAATGGCGAAGTCCTGGTCGCTGTCAACGGAAATCTCCCTTTTGAGAACAGTATAAGCATAGGCAGTGAGACATTTAAAGTAGCTAAAAAGATCAGCAGCAATGAAGGCAATCTGAAGAATATCGGAATGAACGGACTCGTTTCATCACTTATTATTGTTACAGATGATTTTAACGGTGTTGCTTCACGTTTCAAAGACATCAGTGATTACCGTGGCGAGCCGATGCTTGTCTGGGAGTGGAAGTTTGCTTTCGATACCGGTCTTGATGAATCACAGGAGCAGGAGTTTAACAACCGGCTCAGAAGTTATATCAGGGATGAACTTTATACGGGAGATTTCTATTTGGTCCGAAGTGAATGCAGATCGGAACAGCGTGATGATTTCGTCAAGACATTCGGGGGATTATTCTTCCTCGGCATCCTTCTCAGCGTGATCTTCCTCGTCTCATGCGTTCTCATCATCTACTACAAGCAGATATCCGAAGGGTTCGAGGACCAGTCAAGGTTCGGCATCATGCAGAAGGTCGGAATGACCAAAGAGGATATAAGGAACAGCATCAACTCACAGATGCTGACGGTATTCATCATTCCCATCATCCTTGCCTGTATCCATCTCGCAACGGTATTGCCGATAGTCCATAAGCTCCTGATGCTCTTCGGACACAACAATGTCCCGCTGCTCCTCATAAGCGCCGGCATCTGTGTACTGGTCTGCGGAATATTCTATGCGGCGATCTACAAAGTCACATCAAACGCTTACTACAAGATAGTTGCATAATTTATCAGGCGGGTATCGGTCGTCTTGCGGCGCCGAACCCGCTTCCTGTTTTATCCTGACTCATACTTTTCAAATGGTATAATCGTATTGTTTGAAAAGAAAAACGCATATTAAGGATAGCAGGATAAGTTAGGGCAAGGCATTGGCTGCGACCGCTGTTCTCAAAAAGAAAGGCTGACAACACCGGTCATGGAACTACAATTTGAATCAGACAATATAATCTACATAAGGCCGACATTTGATCTCATTCCCGAATATCTCAAGATGGTGAATGACATTGAGAATGTGGCGCGTTTTATCGGTGAGAGACGCGAACCTCTTTCCGAAGAAGATGAATACAAATACATGAAAGATAAGATCGATAATAAGGCGGAGATGTTCTCGATGATAGAGAAGAACTCCGGTAAGCTGATCGGCAATATCGAGTTCTTTAACCGTGTGTTCGGCGAAGCGGAATGGGGAATAGTGATTACTTACGATATGCAGGGTAAGGGTTACGGTACAGAAGCGCTGAAATGGTCCGTCAGATATGGTTTTGATGTACTGGGTCTCGACAGGATCTACCTTGGCGTATATGCCGACAATCCCCGCGCATTCCATGTTTACGAGAAGTGCGGATTCAAGGAATATGACCGCAATGATGTTGATATTTTCATGGAGATCTGTAAGGAGAAGTAAATAAAGAAGTGGCATGACGATGCCGCCTGAGTTTTATACGACACCTCCATTTGCCACATAAATATTGAAAAGGATCTTCGGCAGGATGAATGTCATGAAGAACAGGATGATGACCGCAATTGTGACCCAGATTGCCACGGAGATCCCGATCAGCTTTTTGTTTCTTGCCTTGCTCATCTTACCCTTAAGCTGAAGTCCTGCCATGACGGTGTTGATGCCGAAGATGCCGGTTGCCAGTATCAGCAGGAAAGGCGTAAGAACTATGCCTGTATCACGGCCATATGTGATGAAATATAAGATCATTGAGAGCACTGAAGTGATCAGTGTACCCTGTCCGCATATATAGACCTTCTTTAAGATCTTGGCTTTTTCTTCCTCGGTATAGTCTGCAACCATTACCAGTGTTTCTTTCAGGTTTTTGTCCATTTTGTCACTCTTCCTTTCTCCGCTTAGAAGTTCGCGGATGTCAATGTCGTAAAAGTCTGCCAGCTCGATCATGATGCTGATATCAGGCATCGTGTTACCGTTCTCCCATCTTGAGATGGATCTTGATGAGACATTAAATTTCTCAGCCAGCTGTTCCTGAGATAAGTTGTGCTCATTTCTAAGTTCCTTCAGAAGGGATCCTATCTTGATCTGGTCCATGTTAGATCTCCTTTCAAGATGAATGGTAACACCGGAGGGTGCCTGAATAACACGACAGAGAGTGAGAGATGCCGTATTTTGCTGACCCGACAGAGATGTCAGGTCCATTTTAACAGTATTTATCCGCAACGGAAAACCATTACCCGCGCTCTGTTATAATGTGACATTCAAAGCGGTTGCAACAATTGACCGGAACGAACTGTATAAGAGTAAAACTGCCGTATCGGCAGAATAGAGGATAAAAACATGAAGAACAGAAAGATATATACATTACTTGCAATTCCGGCTTTGTGCTCCGGACTGCTTTTGACATCGTGCGGAAAATCTTCAGTTCATGATGACCCGCCCATGGAACCTCCTTCATACATTGGAACAGTTACCGGGGAAGATGTTTACGACACCGGATATTACTGCGAGGAAACGCCTTCCGGAACGACCGTGCACATCGATATTGAATATTCGGATGAGAAAGCCGGATGGAGTGTGTACGTTGCTGATAAAGGATTGTCTGAAGATGAAATCGAAGCACTGAAGGAAGGTGAGCCTGTGCTTACCGGCCCGGGAGACATTAAGATCGGCAGCCAGGTGGTATATATCTTCTGTGATGTTAATGCCAAGACTTCAGATAAGCCGACCAAGGATGTTCTCTACATATGCTGGACAGCCGATTATATTTAACGCGATCAGACAAAGAGATAGAATCAGATCTTGCGGAGAACGGAAGGATCGCCGTGGAGATGTTTTCACTGATCCGGAACACAGGATCAACGGAAAGGGGCCATATATGATCAAGTGTTTAAAGAGGATTACAGTTGCTTTATTGCTTTTGACAATAGGTATTTGCATGCTTTCCGGATGCACATATAAAGTAAAGAACGAAGACAAAGCTTTAAATGTATATACTTGTTCTTCTGACAACGTTTTCGGGCTCGAGAAGATTGTCGTATTTGAAGACAGGGTCGTTACGGTTCTCGATAAGAATAAGTTCAGTCTGATTCCCGAGGAATATTACCGCGGGCCTATTTCGTCAGCACACCTTGACAATCTCAGATCATATAAATCGATCATAGAAGATGAAAGCAGTATAAAGACCGTTTCCGGAAAAATAGTTGTAACTACTGTTTTCGGGTACGATGAAAAGAATATAATGGATCCGGATAAAGATGTCGTGGTTACCGGCATCTCGATTCAGGATAGTGAAATTACTTTTAACGACGGCAATCTGCATTTGTCTTATTCCGAGATGGGCGGAGAGTGCGAGATGGTACATTGGCAGGACTATGACCTTTCAACAGGCACCTGGAAAAGGGTTGAAGAAACAATGTACTATTATCCTCTTGAGACTGGCGTTTATGAGTAAACTGATTTCTGTATTATGTGTTGTTCTTATAGTGTTATCCGGGCTTGCCATGACCGGGTGTTCTGCTGCGGAACAGACTGAACAAAGTGCAGATCTGTCTGTGATATCCGCGGATATAGCTGACGGGTTTGATACCCGCACAGAGCAGGATTATTCATTTTATGTTATGAAGGCTCAGGACCAGTACAAGACGATCATTGAAGATTGTGTTGATGTGTATAACCTTGAAGATCACATAACTCCTGATATGGAAGACGGGCAGATTGCTTTGGTGGTTGCAAATGTGAACATCGTATCAGGCGGTTATGCAGGATTCTGCAATGATATCTTTGTTCAAAGTGTAAGTTCATTTACGCTTCTTGATTATGGTGAAGTGGCTGAACAGGTGGATATTCCTGTTGCAGGCACCGAACAAATGTCGTACTACAGACGTTTTTTCAAATACGAGGATCAGGGCGATACATATTTTGTTTTTTTAGACAGACAGTATATAGATGTCTATGTCAATGGCGGCTTGTACATGCAATACGAATATGATGGTCTTGACGATTATTTTGCCCCCTTCTTTGAAAGTCTCGGCAAATAACACATTTCTGTGATTTTTGTATCATAATCACCCCGGAAGTGCCGTTTTACTGCATTTCGGGGGGTATCTGTATCTACAATTAGTTGCGCCTTATGGTACAGTAGTACTATCACGCTCCGGGAGGCAGATATGGACAATAATTTCAAACCGTATATTCCTGCTGATAAAGTTACAACAGAAATGACTCCGGCTTCGATCATACTCGGCATCGTACTTGCCGTTGTTTTCGGTGCCGCTAATGCATATTTGGGCCTTAAGGTCGGACTTACGATTTCAGCATCCATCCCTGCTGCCGTTATCTCAATGACGGTCATAAGGATCATCATGCGCAAGGATTCGATCCTGGAGAGCAACATGGTTCAGACGATCGGCTCTGCGGGTGAATCACTGGCAGCAGGTTCCATCTTTACCATGCCTGCACTTTTCATCTGGGCAAAAGAAGGTGTAATGGAAAAGCCTGCGCTTATCACTATCACCATCATTGCTCTTGTCGGAGGTCTGCTCGGTGTATTTTTCATGGTGCCTTTAAGAAGCGCGCTGATCGTGAAGGAACACGGCGTACTGCCTTATCCGGAAGGCACTGCTTGTGCGGAAGTCCTTCTTGCAGGTGAGAAGGGCGGTTCTTCTGCAAAATCCGTATTTATCGGTATGGCAATAGGTGCAGTGATCAAGTTCGTAACTGACGGTCTTTGTGCTGTCAGATCGGTGGTGACTTTCAGGCTCTCCGCACTTAAGACAGAGTTCTCTTCCGAGATCTATCCTGCTCTTATCTCAGTCGGATTTATCTGCGGACCCAAGATTTCGGCATACATGTTTGCAGGCGGCATCCTGGGCTGGTTCGTCCTCATTCCCGCAATAGTATTATTCGGAACCGATCTGGTCATGTATCCTGCGACAGTCCCCGTTGCTGAACTCTATGCTGCAGGCGGCGCATCAGCCATCTGGGCAAACTATATCAAATATATCGGTGCAGGTGCCGTTGCAGCTGCGGGAATAATCAGCCTTATCAAGACGTTCCCGACGATCATTAAAGCATTCACAGGCTCTGTCAAGGGCATGTCAAAAAACAAAGGAAGCAAGACAACGGGCGACCGCACCAACACGGACATCGATATGCGCTTTATACTTATATCCATTGCTGTTCTTATACTTCTTATCTGGCTCATCCCGGCTATCCCTGTTACGATCTTCGGTGCAATACTTGTAGTCATCTTCGGATTCTTCTTCAGTGCCGTAAGTTCAAGGATGGTAGGCCTTGTCGGCAGCTCCAACAATCCTGTATCCGGAATGACGATCGCAACTGTCCTTATCGCGACATTCTGCCTTAAGCTTACAGGTGATACCGGTGTTCACGGAATGCAGGGCGCTATCGCCATCGGTTCGATCATATGCATTGCCGCATGTATGGCCGGCGATACATCACAGGACCTCAAGACAGGCTATATCCTTGGTGCCACACCAAAGAAACAGCAGATCGGCGAGATCATGGGAACGATCGCAGCAGCCCTTGCGATAGGCGGCGTCATGGTGCTTCTCGATTCAGCGTTCGGATTCGGCACAGACAAGCTTGCTGCTCCACAGGCAACGATGATGAAGATGATTATCGAAGGAGTTATGGACGGCAATCTCCCTTGGGGACTGATCTTCATCGGTGTATTCATTGCAATCGTTATAGAGCTTTTGGGTATATCTGCTCTTCCTGTTGCTATCGGTCTTTATCTCCCGCTTGAGCTCTCTGCTCCTATCATGCTCGGTGGTCTCATCAAGCTGATAGTCGAGAAGGTCTACGGCAAACAGAACGAAGACTCCGGCAAGGGAATCCTGTTCTGTTCGGGACTTATTGCCGGCGAAGGAATCCTCGGCATAGTACTTGCCATCCTTACGGTTGCAGGTGTTACTGACAAGATAGACATTAGTTCCTATCTTCCTACCGGTAACATCACATCGCTGATCGTTCTGATTGCAATCGGTGCAGTAGTGTTCTTTATGGCCGGCAACGGCAACAAGACCGCCGGGAAAAAGAAAAATGCGAAATAAAGATAATTTCCTGGACTATGTTTTCGAATATCCGGAAGGCCTTGTCTTCAACTGTTCGGATGAAGGCGAGATCACCGTCGATATGGAGAATAAGGGCTTCACAAACAAGGTGGCGCAGCACTTATTTAAGACTCCTAAAGTTTCACATATCAAGCTTGAAGGGATGGGAAGCTTCATTTTTCTTTGTGTTGACGGCAAAAGATCAGTCTATGACATCGGGCAGCTCGTTCACGACAAGTTCGGCGATGAAGCAGAACCTCTCTATGAACGCCTGAGCGTATATATGAAAAAACTTGAAGAGGTCGGTTTCGTGAAAAGACGTGATAATCCGGCTGATCAGTTTTCGGGGAGAGACAGGATATGAACGAAAGCGGATCATTCAACCATATTGAGAAAAAGGAACTCTGGGATCTTTATGACAAAGACGGAAAACTGACCGGTGAAGTTTTCGAAAGGCGCTTTGGAAACTATAAGGATATTCCCGACGGCAGTTATCATCTGGTAGTAGATCTCCTTGTCCTGCACAACGACGGAACATATCTCCTGACCAAAAGAAGTGAGGGAAAAGACTGGTATCCGGGATATTGGGAGGCCAGTGCCGGCGGTGCTGCGTTGAAAGGCGAGGAGCCTTTGGAGGCAGCAGAAAGAGAACTGTTCGAAGAGACCGGTCTTACGGCAGATTCGCTGGAACTCGTAGATGTTTCTTTTAAAGACAGCACGCATGCCATGTATTATTCTTATCTTGCGAAGGTCAGCTGCAGCAAGGACAGTATCGTTCTTCAGGAAGGCGAGACCACTGATTACAGGTGGGTCGATATACCGGGATTCCTGGCTTATGTGAATTCCGATAAAGCGATGAAAGCACATAATCAGAGGTATGAGAAATATATAAGTCAGCTGACGTAAAGATCCCGGTATCGCAATGGCCCTGCCGGTACAATGCCGGATGGCGCTTCTTCCGCCGGTAAAACTAAACGGGTTTTGTACTGTTAATGCTATAATGTCTCTGTTCAAAGGATAGAATAAGAACCAGAGGCATAAAGCCGGATGCTTTAATGCCGGGGAGGAAAAATGCTGGATAAATATGTTAAAGAGATCGATAAGTACGTATCTTCTGTTGCAAAAGAAAGAAAAGACGCAGTAGCGCCTACGAGAGAGCAATTCACAAGACTTCTGTCTTCGCCTGCGGCTACAAGAAAGGTTCCGGGCATTCCTGCGAGAATGGACGAGAACGGAGAGTATATCTGCAATAAAGATGAGGCAAAGACCGTCAGGGATTTCCTTAAGAAGATGTACAAGATCGATTCGAAAGACAGCCTTATCGCATATCAGGAATATCAGTTCAGAGCCAGTGTACAGTATGAGCAGTTTATGACATTCTGGAAAGAGGCTCCTTTGTTTGATCTCAATGAATTGAATCCCGACGGACGCAAGGCTTTTGACCATATGAACGCTCTTGCAAAGCCTTTTTATCACATGCTTGAGGAGAAGGGCTTCTATGCCTGGGATATAAGCGAATATATAGGAATCTGCAGGATAGCACGTGCCTGCGGCATCATTGACGGCAAGGAATTCGATGAGATCACTGACAGGTTTGTCAGGAAAGCTCAGGTATTCTATCACTCATTTAAGGAGTATGCGCTGTCATACATCTGCGGTGCTTTGTACTTCTCGGCTTCGAACTTCGGTGAACAGGATGATGACCAATTCTTCAACATTCAGAAGAATATACTGAAATACCTTTTCGATGAGAATGGCGACTGGTGTTACTACAAGTGGTATGTACCCGAAGAGCGCGAGTGGGTCGCTGTATATCCGGGCAATGCCGGCTGTTTTGTAACGAAGGCTGCTCTCGACAACGGTATCGAATACATGTACCGTGACGATCCTTCTCCCGATAATCCCGACAGCGGTTGGAGATTCTTCCACGGCGATGAGACAGAAGATTATGCAAACGATCCTCAGAATATCCAGGTCGTTTCGCTGAATACAATATGCAATCTGTGCCCGACTGTGCTGGCATTCCTTGAAGCGCCCGCGAAGAGCGCATACGGCTGGAACGGTAAGGATTGGATCAAAGAATAAGATATGCATGTAGGCTTCAGTAACAGCGTTGCCGGGATAATGAAAATATATTTGATACTCTGTTCAAAACAGTGCAGGTTTCCGCTATCATAATGTCAAATGACCATGAGCAGGAGTATGGGACATGGATACTAATATCGCGGAAAACTTAAAGAAGCTTAGAGAAAAGCACTCGCTCACTCAGGAAGCTCTGGCGGAGGCATTAGGAGTTTCACCGCTCATAATCTATATGTGGGAGGCAGGACGCCTTCCTATCGAATATAAGGTGCTCGTAAAGATCGCGGATTTTTACGATATCACTGTTGATTCGATCATTGAAAACGGTTCGGAAGAGAGCGGCAAGCCTGTTGAGTCAGAAAAGGTAACGTTCAAATGCAGAATATGCGGCGGAGACCTGGTTTACAGCTTTACAGACGGCGCATGCAAGTGCGCAAACTGCGGAAACGAATGGGCTATTGCCGAATTGTATCCCAAGTATTCCGGTATAATCGCAACGATCAACAAAGCCAATAAGATATTGAAGACCAGGACAGATCTCGCTTCCGCAGATGAGGCGAATCTTCTGTTCAAACAGGCTGCAGCAGAGTGCAGCAGGCATAGTGACGCGGTCGCTGTTGAGCTCATTAAGATATGTGAAGAGGGTCAGGCAAATGCCGGACAGCTGGAGACATATTGCAGGGGCAAACACTTCTTTGACAATAAATCTTACACAAGTGCCCTGAGAGAACTCGAGAAAGTATGCGGCTTCAAAGATGCGGATGAGATGATCAAACGCTGTAAAAGACAGAAATGAAAGTTTATTTTGCTCCGCTTGAAGGTATCACAGGCTACATATTCCGCAATGCTTTCAATGACATCTACGGTCATATAGATAAGTATTTTGCACCATTTATCTCACCTGCCGAGAAATGTCCCGTTACGCCCCGTGAGATGAAAGATCTGACTCCTGATAATAACAGGGGAATAAATCTGGTTCCGCAAATCCTTACCAGCAGATCGGAATATTTTATTGAAGCTGCTAAAGTGCTTGATTCTATTGGCTATAAAGAAGTCAACCTTAATCTGGGATGCCCTTCGGGGACTGTTTGTGCAAAAGGCAAGGGAGCGGGATTCCTGACTGAGAAGGATGAACTTAAGCAATTCCTGGATGATATTTATTCCTATTCGGAATCTGACGGTATAAAGATATCTGTTAAGACGAGACTCGGTTACCACGAGCCTGAAGAGTTCTATGACCTTGTAGAGATCTTTAATTGTTTTCCGGTAAGTGAACTGATCGTTCATCCGAGAATAAGAGGAGACTTTTACAAGGGTGAACCCAGGAGAGAATATTTCGCTTATGCATTGGAACATGTCAGGTGTCCTCTTGTATATAACGGTAATATCAGCACTAAAAAAGATCACGATGAATTGTGCGGATATTTCGGAACAGATCTCGATCCCGTCATGATCGGCAGAGGTCTTATTGCCGATCCGTCGCTTGCAGATAAACTTAACGGGACATGCAGGGAGACTGATATGGTTAAGTTCCGTGCTCTGCACGATACCGTATACCATGAATATAAGAAGGTAATGTCACCTGATGTCAATGTCCTTTACAAGATGAAAGAACTCTGGACTTACTGGAGTATTCTGTTTGAAGATAACAGCCGTGATATCAAGCGGATACTCAAAGCGAAAAAGTGCACTGATTACGAAGATGCTGTATATGGAAAATTGCTGATAGGGTAAAATATAGTTATTAAGAAGCAAAATGGGTTTACAAAAGAATAAGGTAAATTGATATGTGGGACAGTAACCCTTTGATTTCAGGTATGGCGAATGGAAATCCTTCACCTAAAGCCGGTGAGAGAGCTCTGAATGCGACGTCTGTTAAATGCCCGTCATGTGCTTCGAACATTTTTTATGAACCGGAACTTGGCGGCATGATGTGCCGTAACTGCGGCAATGTTTATGATCCCGATACGATGGAACCGAGAGGTTCTTTCGGTATAAGCAAAGAACACGATTATACCGGTGACAGTGACATTTCGGAAGACGATAAGAAACGTCATGAGATTGTCTGTAACAGCTGCGGTGCCGCACTCGTAGCAGATGAGAATACGATGTCAACAATGTGTCCGTTCTGCGGTTCGCCTGCACTCATCACAAAGAGAATGAGCCGTGAATTCAAACCGGATTATATAGTGCCTTTCAAGATCGATAAAGAGCGCGCTCACAGTATTTTCAGGGAATGGCTGGATGAAAGAAAATATACCCCAAGGGGTTTCAGGAAGAAGTGCCGCCTTGCCAAGATGACGGCGTTGTATGTGCCTTTCTGGCTGCTTGACTGCTGTGTTAATACAGAGATGTCCGGAACCGGAAAAGTTAACGGGATTCCCAATGAGATCAGTTCAAAGATCAGGTATTACGTCAAAGGTGTTCCTTTCGATGCGTCTATAAATATTGCAAACAAACTGATGACAGCAGTAGAGCCTTTTGATTACAGCGGAATGGTCAGGTTTGAGAACAAATATCTTCAGGGTTTTTATGCCAACAAATACGATCAGATTCCGACTGAGATGACGGACAGGATCATGAAAAGGATGGAGAAGTATTCGGCTTCGGCAAATGAGCTGGTTGCAAGGAAATATCCCGGATATGAGTCTAGACTTGAGAAAGATTATACTTTCCTGAGTGAGATCAGTATCAAATACTGCCTGCTTCCCGTATGGTTCATAACAGTCGAATTCGGAGGCGAACAATATCAGTTTGCCGTAAACGGACAGACCGGTGAAGCAAGCGGTCAGGTACCGACATCCGAAGGTGCGGATCTTTACGACAGGATAATGAGCAAGATAAAAAACAAGGCTGCTCTGCCAGTACCTATGTATGTATTTGCTGCAATTGCTGTTTTGTTATGGCTCATAACCATGGATTCCTTAAAACCGGTAACTTTGTTTAAGACAGCGGTGGTAATTGCTTTGTCTGTGACAGAAGTGGCTATTATTGCTTTTTATGTTTTACTGTTTGTACTGAAATCATTACATAATCATTTCTCATCAAGGAAAGATAAAACGGCCTATGAGATCAACGATTACGACAAGGAACCAGACCTGGAGACTTACTTTGATCCGATGCGCAAATCTGACATCGATATCAAAGAGATTCCGCTTCCATACGCGTTCCTTCTGGCAGGAAGAGACGGGAGAATATAAAACGTATATAACAGTTTTCAAGCAGACTATTGAAGTCTGGTGAGCTTGCAATATGGATCTTTATCACTTCTACGACATAAGGACAGGTCCTTTCAAAAGTCTGACCAAGCTTCCTGCCGATGAAGCAATGTCTGTCATGGAAAAAGTCAGGTCCGAACGTCCCGGTTCCTTCTGCGCACAAAGAGATGAGATGTATATCGGGAAGCGCCGCAACTGTGAAGCTATCCTCCGCAGGGAGTTTGCGAAGAAGGGCGGAGTGATCGAGATCGATTCGCCTCATTATATGGTGGCCGGATACAGTCCATGGCTTTATTCATGGTATGAACAGCCTGCATACATAAAGATCCCGATTGAGGAATTCGATCTCAAGACAGTATCTTTCACATACGGTGATTCAATGCCGACTTTCAGTGATAAGGTAAATGACGGCAAAGAATACCGCAAGAAGCTTTATACCTATGTTGAGATACTCGAGCTCATCGACAGATACGGTCTTCCGCAGGAGTGGAACGATGACGGTGCATATGGGCCTGAGCGGTATATCGAGGCTCATGTCTGGAGTGACAGGACGGTAAAAAGATATCTGATGTGACGGTGACCGGAAACAGAACTATTGCAACATATTCAGTGTTTAATCTGTTTATATGTTAACAGGTAAAATCGGGGGGGACTGTTTCATGAAGAAGACTGCTTGCGTTTTTTTATACGGAATAAGTACTGCTTTGTTGTGCGGATTGATCGCACCTTTTCTATTATGTTCTTGCAATGCTTCAGATGAAATGAAAGCAGATTCTGATCCGGTAACTATAACTACTACCGATAGTACATTACCCGATCAGTTTCTTGATTCTGATAAACTGGCATTTACAGCTTATTGCAGTAATGGCGGTCCGTTCGATTGGGGAAACGATTACTGGGAAGAACTAAGTTACTCAGTTTATTACAATGGATCCATCGAGATAAAGACCAATTATACATTAAGCGGTGAATCGGTGGTTACAAAAGAGATCAGTTACATCGATTTTAAGCGGATTATGACTCTTGCTGATACTTTCAGAGATAAAAGAGACAGTTATGATCTGGATTTTTCCAATTGTTATGATATGGACAGCTGGAGCTTTTATACATACGATACTGAAGGCAGCAGGACACCGGTTTACAGCGGATTTATCGAAGGAATTACTGAACTTGTAGGCATAAGTAATACTCTTTACAGATATGCGGATAAGGAGACACCATCAGACAGAGCATTTGATCTTTTCGAAGGCAGGTATGTTTGTCCTGATGACAATCAGCAGTATGTATTGATATATAAGAAGGGCGATCAGGTTTATCTTGAAGTCAAACCTGCGGGTCAGCCTGATGCTGAAGTTTATGAGATAAGAGAAATAGTATTAGCTGATGAGGGCGTTTCCTTCGAATATGTTGAAGGTAATCTTTGGCATTCTATCTCATACAGTTATTCGGTAGGAAAGACCCAACTTCAGGATAAGGATACTTCCGTGATTTACAAAAAACAGATGGGAGATTCCGCAGCGGATAAGGAGGTCTGATATTGCATAAAACTGCAGTTGTGACCGGAGATTATTTCTATAAATGCAGGATAGCCAGATCTTCAAAACGCTCTAAAGATATGAAGTTGGCGGCACAGCTGTTTGAATTATCGAATGATATAGTCAGGCGCGGAACTTCTGATTGAAAAAACATTTTCAAATATTATAAAATGTACTTATATGATTTAATCCGGGAGAAGTTTACAGGCCGGAACCCATGTTGTTATTGACGGCGGTATGGCAAGTGAAAGAATAAGGGAGTAAGGCGGATTATGTATTGCGAATCTTGTGGATCATTTATTCCTGACGGTCAGGCTTTTTGCTCTAACTGCGGTGCTAAAGCACCGGTTATTATGAACGCTGGAACACCGGTTCAGCCTGTTCAGCCCGTACAGCCCACTCAGTTTGCTGAACTTGTAGAGCCTGTTTACGAGCCGGTTATGCCTACTGCTCCGGTTAAACCTGTCTATCATCAGGGAGAATTCAACCCGGCCTTTGGACAAAATGTTTTGGTACAGGTGCCCTCAACTAGTGTTTCAAACCGTTCTGCCAAGGCAGGTCTTATTTTCGGTATTGTATCTATGGTCGGCGTTTACTTGCCTTATTTCAATATCATTCCGGCAATACCGGGCCTGATTTTCTCACTTGTCGGATTGAAAAAATCCGGTGAATTAGGTGGAAAAGGCAAAAGTATAACAGGCTTATGTCTTTCCTGCACAAGCATATTGCTGTGGATAGCAATGATCATTGGCGGCATTGTCAGGGTTATGAACGGCGAGAACTTTTTCTGACACACAAACCATAAAGAGCTACTGATTTTGAGATTTACTCCGCTCAAATGTCAGCAGAAGACAGGTCTGATTTCAGCGTCAGAGCCAGGGCTGATTCTGTAACAGAAGTATGACTATGAAATATATGGCTAAAGACAGTAATCCTAACGAAACGAAAAAAACGATCATCTTGGTTAAATATGTGGGCACATCAAAGAATGTCTTGCCTGTCTGACCATTTATGACTACCGGATAGGTGTACTTGCCGACAGTAAAAGAAGCAAAGTATACCGGCGCCAAAACATATCTGAATTTGACGTTATAGTACTTCGTCGTCATTTTCGTGACCCAGAGATCTTTGTAATTGTCTTCGATGGCATTTCTCAGTTTCGGTTCCACCTGCTTCATGGTTTGTACCCAGCCGGCGTTGAGGCCGACTGTATAACGCTCGGCAGGAATGCCTGCAAGATATTCAGGTGAATAAGGAACAGCCTGATTGAAATCGAATTGTGAGACCTTGGGAAGATAACGGTGATGGATCCTGTCCGAAGCGAAAATGATGACGTCGTCAATAGCCTGATTCCAAACACCTTTATAGTATCCGATAGGTCCTTCTTCATTGTCGGTGTCCTTTTTGGCGGAATAAGTCGAGACTGTATATGCATCATAGGTCCAGAAAGGAAGATAGATGCCAACAAGGTTTTCGAGCTTGCTGTTATAGACTTCTTTGGAGACTAATTGCTTTTTGTGCATGTAGTCGGTAAAACACTGTAATGCCTGTTCTCTTGAGACAGAGAAAGGAATGATAGCATTAGGCGCCATGATCTGCTCATTCTCCGCTGCCGGAGCAACGCTGGTTGAACCGCATAAAGGGCAAGCTCCGGAGATCTGCTCGGCATCATAGAGCGCCTGGCCGCCGCAGTTCGAACATACTACAAGCTTCTTGATACTGCCCCAATTCACATTGGCGCGCTGCAAAGCAGAATTGAAATCAAGTTCCTGGGGAGCTTCACCATCTTCAGGTGCGGGGAGATTGGAAGACAGACCGCAGAAGGGGCAGTGTAATGTTGCAGTAGCAGGCTCGAACTTTACGCCGATAGTGGCGCCGCATCCGGGGCATCTTACGGCAGTGCTGGTGACACTAATTCCGTCTATAACGCTGAAATTCTGTGACAACTTCCGGGACCTCCCATATTTATGATATTTTTATTCTATCAGCAATTGCTTTTCCAGACATAGCCGGTTTTAATAACTGTCTCAATGTGATATCCGGCTTTGCCGAGCGCTTTCCTGAGCTTCTTGATATGTGTGTCAACAGTTCGGTCGTAGCCTTCAAAATCGGAACCCCAGACATCGTCCAGGATCTGATCTCTGGTTAGGACAAGATCCTTGTGATCGATGAAGAGCATCAGAAGATCGTATTCCTTAGGCGCAAGTGTAATTGCCTTGCCATTCACAGTTACAAGATGTCTTGCAGGTTCTATGCTAATTTCATCTATTATCAGCCTGCCGTTTTGGATAAGTGTGCCATGGTATCTTTTGATCAGTGCATTTACTTTCATCAGGAGAACTTTGGTCGAGAAAGGCTTGGTCACATATTCGTCGGCGCCTATCTCGTATCCGGTGACGATATCGCATTCATCTCCCAGAGCAGTCAGGAAAATAACCGGCACATCGTATTTGGAACGGATGTATCTGCATACTTCCTTGCCGTCTTTGCCGGGCATCATGATATCGAGGATCACTATGTCGTACTTTTGTCTGTCAACACAGGAGCAGGCATCTATGCCGTTATCGACAACATCGATCCCAAATCCGTTCTTGCGGAAAAAGACTTCGACGACTTCACTTAATGCCTTCTCATCTTCTGCAAGCAATATCTGATACATACCGGATGCCTTTCCTGTTTTATTTGGACGGTTCAAAACGATCCATCGTGAATCTGAACGTCGTGCCGCCAGCGCCGCTAGTGCAGCCGTACTTTGCCTTGTGGGCATCGAGAATGCTCTTTACAAGGGAGAGACCGACTCCGCTGTTGCTCATTCTGTTTGTCCTTGCCTTATCTGTAGTATAGAAGATATCCCAGATCTTATCGAGGTCTTTTTTGCCGATTACGGCACCGTCGTTGGTGATGCTGAAAGTTATCTTCTTACCGGTCCTTTCAAAGTCAGCTGTGATCTCACGGTCACAATACTTGATAGCATTTGATACGAAATTTCCGATCACGATATTCATCATGTCGGGATCCGCATATACAGGATATGAGTTCTCATCGCCTGTGATCGTGAAGCGGATATTTCTCTCACGGAGAAGTTCGCTGTTCCGTTCCTTTGTATTCCTGGTAAGCTTCAGGAGGTCAACTGCTTCCGGGTTTATCTTGACGTTGCCGCCGCTTATCTGCGAGACCTCAAGAAGTCTATCGACCATTTCCGACATGTGGCCGACTTCGGATATAATGTTTTTCGAGTGTTCGCGGCGCATGTTGTCATCCAGGTAATCCCAGTTCTCGACGGTTGCTTTTGTAACTGCAAGAGGTGTCTTAAGTTCGTGTGCGATGCCTCTTGTAAGCTTCTGGTTGCGGAGCTCGTAGTTTTTCTGATTGCGGTAGAGCATCATAAATGAGATCAGGACAGCTGCTTCGATCACTATGAAAGCCGTGAGTCCTGCAATATATGCTCCGGCTTTGAGCCGGATTACACTTTGAAACGGATTAAAGACAGCACCGTATGATAAAAGATAATCATTGTCATTTATGTCGGTGATACTCATGACTGTTGTGTTGAAAATGCCGTCGTCATGGCTATGGATGTTTACTGGTTTATCTGAAGAGAATCCTTCGTTTATCTGTTCGTCAATCATATTCCGGGCCTTGGAATCTAAGTCGGGAACAGTCTGAGCCAATGAGGACGTATAGTTGGTGGAATCAATGATGACATTGCCGTTTTTCAGGTCTGTGGCAGAAGAATAAAATCCTGAGCCATTAGTGTATTCCGACCGGAAGTAGTGTTCCCAAACATTTATCAGATCCCTTTCAAAAAGTTCGGTTGAATCATCTTCGAAGTGAAAAATGAAAGTGTTATTTATCTCAATAATCTCACGGTAGACCTCATCGTTAAACTCATCGATATTGCTTTTCGTGTAAAAGACTGTCACTGCCGAGAATATTGCGAAGACCAAAATGCAAAAAATAATTCCGTATTTTAAGTAGTTATTCTTCATGCCGTTCTCCTTACCGCTATACCTCAGTCCTGTTCTTCGCCGGCCTCTGAGCGGCCTTTGTCATAAGCTTCCATGACGAACTGAAATGTGGTTCCCTTGGCGCCGTTGTAGCAGTCGCATTTTGAGTGATGAGCTTCAAGGATACTTTTTACTACGGAGAGACCGACACCGGTGCTTTCGCCTGAATCGGCATTCGAAAGATCAATGCCGTAGTTTGCATTCCAGACTTTGTCGATGTCCGTGCCGGGAATCCTTGTTCCGTCGTTTGTGATGGAGAACCTGATCGTCCTGCCGGTGCGGTTCAGCTTTACAGTAACCGTGTGATCACAGTACTTGATCGCATTTGCCACGAAGTTGTTGATTACAATGTGCATCATCTCAAGATCAGCGAAAACAGGATAACAATCAATACCCTCATCAGTAATGATCGAGAAATCGATCTTCTTTGCACTGATAGATTCCATGTTTCTGTCTTTTACATTCTTCGTAAGAAGAAGCAGATCGACATCTTCACGGTTCAGCCTGATGTTGCGTCCGTTTGATTTTGACAGTTCAAGAAGCTTTGTGACCATATTGGACATGTAATCGACTTCGGAGATTATCTTCCCGGAATACTCCTGACGCTTGTCATCGTCGAGCTTCTCCCAATTCTCCATATGAGCTTTCGTTGCGGCAAGAGGATTCTTCAGATCGTGTGCGATTCCCTTCATCAGTTTCTGACTCCGGAGTTCAAAAGTCTTCTGATTGAGATAGAGTTTTCTGACTGCGAAAATAATGATTGCCTCAACAAGAATAAGAGCCAGCAAAGCAGGAATATAGACTTTGAGATTCTGCTTGATAACTGTTCCCAGAGGATGCATCACAGAATAGAAAGTAACAAGATAATTGCCGCCGTCGTAAACAAAGACTCTTGATGCGGTCGTAGTGAAAATGCCTTTGTTGATCTGCAGATCCGAAGACTCCTCTCCGGCTATGAACTTTTCCATAAACGCATCACTCATGTTATGGGCACTTTTGTTGAGCCTTCCGCCCTTGGAATTCTCACCCAGAGGATAGAAGTCAATTTCATCAAGACGTACGATCCAGTCTTCATAAGGAACACTGTTTTCTTTATCTACTATCGACGGCCGGGCGATCTTTAAGGATTTCGTCTGACCGTCAAAAGGATAATTTAAGCTGCCGTCATAAATGTATGTATCATCGCACATGGCACCTGTAATTGTGACTCCATCCGGATGGCGCAGTTCAGATATTTCGTCCTTGGTAAGTGATGCCGGTGCATCGAGCAGTAAAAATCTATCATCGCCCGGAGCCAGCTGAGTATATTTTGTTTCGTAACCTTCCGGAGTCTCCCTGGTCTCAACCTCGAGTTCACCATAGTATGTGATGCAGAAGTAATCTCTTGTTTCCAGTAAAACATTAAAATTGTCCCTTGTATCGATGACTGAGGAATAGAAGCCTTCCTCTTCTATTGAGTATCCGGTGTATCTCCAGGCTTGAAGTGATCTCAACATCATCTTTTCGGGATCCTTGATTGATTCCGGGAAAAGGCTCGAGGCGTTGATTACAGAAAAACCGGCAATCTCATTTATTTTGTCTATCTTTTTCTTGCTGTAAAAAGACATCACTACTATGAAAAACAGCAGCGCCAATATGCAATAGATCAATCCGAATCCCAAATAATGTTTCTTCATCTTTTTTGCTCCTTTCCACGACATCCTGTCCGTGTACGCCGCGAGTATAGAAAAAAGATGTGTACTCTTTATGACCATTATAGCAGATGGCCTGAATGTGACTTACGACCAGCTGATCTCCATGTCTGACGATTACCTGGCAGGATATGAACCGGATGATCGCGTGAAAGAGAAGTACAGTTTAGGCTGACCCGTTATTCCACATACATGATCGTCTCAAGTTCATCGAAACCATAATGTCTGAATGCGATCCTGTAGTCAGGATGCATTTCGAGAACGAGATCTGCCAATGTAACGAAGTCTTCGAACTTATGGTAAACAGAGATAGCCATTCTCGGACGGTTCTCCAAGATGAGTTTGCGTGATCCTTGCAGCGCTTCGTACTCCGCACCTTCGATATCCATCTTAATGAATGTTATTCTCTTGCCCTCAAGCACGTCATCGAGAGCTACGGTCTCTATCTCCTCAACGCCTTCGAAGTTCCTCTTCTCAGCCTCTTCCTTGCTGATGATACATGAGGTTTCAAAAGCATCCGCAGCAAAATAAACTTTCTTATTTACATCTGCAGTCCCGTAAGGATAAAGATCGCATTTTCCGAGCGGCGCAAGGGCTTCCTTGCTTTTCTTATAATTCTCCGGATCGGCTTCGAAAGAATATATGTGGTCAAAACCCTTGTGACCGCACCAGCCTGCAAAGTTGTAGCAGGTAGCTCCGTCAAAGCATCCGCAGTCAACGAAGACCTCATTCTCCTTCGCTTCGAAATAATCGAAATACTGTCCCTGGTTATTTCGCCAGTCGAAGATCCCCGAGCAGATATTCTTTTCGCTTACGCCGAGATCTTTGATCAGACGGTTCTTTACCTCATCGGCTGCAGGCTTCTTTGAATATGAGATAACGATAGTTTTGTCACCGTAAAGAGCTTTATTATCGTAGAGTTCCTTATCGGTAATTATCATGATTCCTGTCGTCTCATCAACAGCACCAAGGCTCTCATCCGGATCGATGAAGCAGTCCACCTTCACGCCAAATTGCCTGAATCTTCCTGCAAGATAATGTCCGGCACGGCCTGCGCCGTAGATCATGCAGTGCGAACCTTTCCGGAGCTTCTCAACATATACCTGCATGTCGCTGCTGAGATTCCGGTACTTTGACTCAAGTCCGGTAATATAACCGACATCTCCGGTGGAAGCATACATTATCTTTGCTTCGAAGATCTTCTTTGATATCTCATCATTGAGATGTGCATATACATTCCTTGCCATCTCTAAAAAATCAGCATTTATATTGCCGGATCCTCTAAGTGCTTTCTGCTTGTCAATTGCCTTGTCGGAACCGAATTCAACGCGTTTTTCAGCTATACCCATTGCTTTATCCTCTCTGGTTTCATCACAGTTTTTCCATAACATACTATCACTTACTTCCTGATGTTTGCTATGTAAGAATGAAAAGCTGTGTTCTATAAGGGTAATCTCATTGATATGGTTTCCCAATTCAGTTTTATTTTTTTCATAATATTGATTATCATATCGTTGTTGTACTTTAATATGATGATTGCGAAGTGATTAAGTTCCATCGTATCAGGGCATAGCGATAATGATTAATACAGGGGTGTGTTTTTGAAAAGCTTTTTCAGATGTGCGGGCGTTATAACTGTTGCATTGTGCATCGTTTTTTCTGCCGGGATAAGTGTAAGCGCTGAAGGAACATATCAGTCCAGGATAGATGAGATAGATGCATTCTTAAACGAGAATATTCCGAGAACTGAATTTCCTTCAATGTCGGTCACCATCGTCGATAAGGATGATGTTTTGCTTTCAAAATCTTACGGAATATCCGGTCTGGATAAGACACCTTATGCTTTGGGTTCCGTAAGCAAATCGTTCACGGCTCTTTGCATCATGCAGCTTGCAGAACAGGGAAAGCTGTCATTATCTGACCCTTTGTCGTTATATCTTCCGTCAGTTACTGACAGTTCCAGGATCACGATCCTTCAGCTGTTAAATCATACAAGCGGATTGGGAGAACATCAGAATGCAGGTAACTGCCATATAGTTGGTGTTCAGGGAGAACACGTTTACGCCAATGTTAATTATTCTTTGCTTGGTAAGGTAGTGGAAGCTGTGAGCGGTATGCCTTTCCAGGATTATGTTACCGCAAATGTTATAGAGCCTTTGGGGATGGATTCCACTTATGCATATCCGTCAGAAGCTGTTGACAACGGACTTGTTCAGGGACATTCAAACTGGTTCGGATTGAAGGTGCCGACGCCCGTTCAGTATTCATCTTCTGAGAACGCATGGATAACAGTTCCAGCAGGATATATCTGTTCGTCTTCTTACGATCTGGGACGTTATCTTCAGATGTATCTGAGAGGCGGGGAAGGGATCATATCTTCTGACAGCATTCATTCGATGTTCTACAACAGCGTATATGTTGAAGACGACATCCCGTACAGTTATGGTATGGGTTGGAATGTCATAGAGGATACATTGAGCGAGCCAGTCATATATCACACAGGTCTTGTGGAGACAGGCATGACATGCATCTATCTTCTGCCTGACAGTGATATCGGAGTGGCATTGACTGTCAATGCCAATGACTATCTTGTCGGTACAGACTTTGCGGACAGGGTAGGATGGGCTGTTATTGAGATCTTAACGGGTGATGAACATGGCGAAATAGGCGAACATGAATATCTTCTCCGACATCTGATGTTCGATGCGATCTATCTGGCTGTATTTGCAACAGCTGTAATTTCCCTTACAACTGTCCGTTCAAAGAAGAACGGTGCGGTCAGTCTTGTTTTGCTGCATCTTGTGCTTCCCTTGCTGCTGCTTATTCTGACACCCGTGTTTTTCTCGACACCGCTATGGGTGGTAAAAGCATTTGTGCCGGATATGTTTACGGTTATAGTCGTATCATCTGCTCTACTTGTAACAGGCGGTATTATCAAAGTGGCCAGGATCGCAGGAAAAGGGGAAAGATAACAGTTGTATGAATAAGGACTGCGGTTATAACCTGAGTATCAAAGACGGTGATCCATATATAAGTTCATGATCTTGGCGGTATCTCTTCCGGAGCAGCCGGCTCGATTTTTGATGCGTGTACTTATGCAACATTTTCGGTTTTCGGCTGTATATATGGCAGAGATGTTCAAAAAGGAGAAAACGGAATGAACAGGTTAATAAAGAAGATTGCATGCGCCGTAATGGCATTCACACTTATTGCAGGTGTTTTCACAGGCTGCAAAGCAAATAAAACAGCTGAGCTGCCAAGCTACACATCAGTTAAGAATGAGTCCGGAGAGCTTCCTGTAAAAGGAACAGTCGGCGAATTGGAATACAGGATAATGAGCAATGAAGAGTACGGCTGCTACAACAAGGATAGAGGTTACTACTTCGATCAGCTTGAGCAGCTTGACTCACCGTTATTCATCGTTATCAGTGCCGGAACACAGACAAGGACGGGCGGAGATCTTGAGATTACAGACTTTGGAATGCAGGGATCAACACTTGTTATCGTAGTTGAAGAGACCAAGGCTACCGGTGATAAATTCACAGGTCTTGATTGCCCCTGCGCAGTACTGGAATTAAACGATGCACCCGAACAGTTGCTGATCGTAAGTACGACAGGCGAGCAGTTTGAGAAGATCATACCCTGATCCTTAAAGCAAAATGACGGTCCCAAGCCTCTGAGAGATCAGGGGCTTTTTTCAACATTCAATCTCCAAATCGCCCAAAAACTTTCAGGAACTGATCCTTCGAAATATTTTGAAATATTTTATAATATTCGATATGAGCATGGATTATACTTGGTTTTATGTTGAAGCAAATATAGTAAGCATCATTATCTTTTTGATGATGTTTCTAAGAGAAGTACGCTCGGTCGGCCATCAGTCAAAGCAGGTCATTTTCATCAATATCATCCTTGCCCATATCATGTATTTCTTAAGTGACATAGGCTGGGCCCTGATCCTTGGCGGGTATCTTCCGAAGAACTATTTCTTTGTTGCGCTGTTCAATATCCTAAATGCGGTAATATTAAGTGTCTTAACTGGTTTTTGGTTTGTATATGTCGAACTTTCGCAGGGTGAGAAATATATCAAGAGATTCAAGATAAGGCTCTGTATCCTTTCGCCTGTTGTTCTTTCGGCACTTATCATGGTGGTGTTGTTCGTCTTTTTCCCGAAGACTGTATTAAATGATGACAGTACACTCACACTGACCTACTATATTCTTTTCCTGAGTGTTCCTGTCATATTCATCATCATAAGTGCGGTAAGGTCATTTAAAAGGGCTTTCAAACAGGAGAATTACGCAGTCAGGGTTCCGTATCTTGCAAGTGCCGTCTATCCTGTCATTCTCTCTGTATTCGGAATTGCACAGACTCTTTGGCTTACTATCCCGATGTTCTGTTTCGGATGCACGATCATGATGCTCTATGTTTACATCACCTCATTAAACGATCAGGTATCGATAGATGAGCTCACCAAGCTCAATAACAGGACCCAGCTCAAAAAATACATTGCAGGTGATGTCCCCAAGCAGAGCTCCGACAGGCATGACCGGTATGTGCTTATGATCGATCTGAATAAGTTCAAGCACATCAACGATCAGTACGGTCATGTTGAAGGCGATTTTGCGCTGAAGAGAGCTGCAGATGCACTGAAGATATCATGCTCGGGAAGTTCGATCAAAACATTCATTGCACGATATGGCGGCGACGAATTCATCATTATCGCAAAAACAGAGAATGAACAACTCGTTAGGGATCTTTGCTGCAGTATCAAAGAAAATCTTATCCGCCTGAATAACGAATCCGGAGCAGAATACGAACTCACGGCCTGCATAGGTTATGCAGGATATTCAGGAGACATAGCGGGATTCCAGGCTGCTCTGAGCAAGGCAGATGAAGCACTCTACAAGGAAAAGGCTGTAAGATAACAGTATTATTCACGATGATATGGCAAGGCCGGAATTCGACAGTATAAAGACCTTCAAAGAATTTAAAAAATACAAATGGAACAGAAGCGAACTTGCCGATATCTGCAAGGATCACGGGCTTTTGTTCATTGGTACCGAGAAAAAACTAAACGGGGTTATCGAAGCGTATTTTAACGGAGTAAGGATACCTCCGCGCCGTAACTGGTATACCAATAAAAAGCTGGTCAGTTTTGTTAACGAGAACGGCTTTGCCTTGATCTTCGATCTTGTTCTTGCGCTTGTATCGGCGACTCTTATCGTGATCGGGATAATCAACAGAATACGCGGTATCGATGATATATACAGTGTGCCGTATATAGTGTTTGGTGCTCCGGGATTTGTTTTTGCCATAGTGGGGATCCAGGTTGGCAGGGACATTGATGTAATTAAGAGTTTCTTCCCTGTATGCGGTGACAGGAGGTTTTCCAGAGCACAGGTGGATGAACAGGCGAATTCTGAGAATGCCAAACCTCTGAATTACGGAGAGATTATTCTTGCTCCTGATATGCTGATCGGAGTATCTGCCGGAGTAGCTGCTGTTGCATATGAAGATATAGCCTCGCTGCAGGTGAGACAGACATGGCATACAAGACGTATCGGACCAAGATACAGCAGCCGATACGAAGATTATTACATTTACAAGATAACAGTCAGGACACAAAAGGGCAGGCATGTTGTTATATCAAGGAGTGAGAGTGATGCGGAAACGGCGGTGAAAAGCTTATATGAACACTGCCTGAAATACAACTCTCAGGTAAAACTTCTTAAGATGAGAAAGAGCTCTTTGGCGCCGGATGATTCGGCTAAGCAGGTAATATCAGGAAAAGATATTGTAAAAAAGGTAAACCTGGCTGTGGAGAAACAGCTCCTGAGACAGATTGCGGTATCCGGAGATTTAAAAGAACAGTTTGTCAGTTATCACCGTAATTCTGCGCTTATCCTTATTCCGGAATCGCTTCTGGTGTTCGCGATCGGAGCCGGGCTGATCTATCTTATGTTAAGGTTTCTGCATACTGTCAGAGGAGCTTATTTTCCGCTTATTTGCGTTTTGTTTCCCGGTTATGCAGTTTATAACCTGTTCTCAACTCTGATCAACATCCGAAAAGATGATATAGAGTTTTATTACGGCAGGGTTATTGATAAATGCGAAAAGGGTTATAGGATCGAAGGTCTGGATTCTTATTATTTCGGATACATCAGGAAGATGAAACCCGATACCGAGCCGGATATAGGAGACCTGGTTGTTATAGCAAGATTTAAGGATGAATTCAGCCTGATCGGAACGGACAATTGGGAATTAATAACATGATTTTGAAATGATCCGTTCATTTGGTCCGCGAAAGATCTGTTGCGGTCACGGAAATCCGACTGACAGCAAAGCCTGAAAATCCTGTTGACAATACTATACTCACGCCATAAAATGAAACTGCTTTCACTTAATGAAAGCGGTTTCATTTTTAAGCGGGATAGAAAAGATCAACATGAATAGGAGAAAAGCAAATGCCAAAAGTCACTCCTGAATACATTGAACAAAAGAAACAAATGATAGTGGATGCGGCATATAATGTCTGCCTGAAAAAGCCTGTGGATACAGTAACCATCTCTGATGTGATCGCCGAAACAGGCATGTCGATGGGAGCCATCTACCGATACTACAACGGCCTTGATGAGATCCTGGCGGACATGGTGAAGAAAGTCCGCATGGACTATGGTGCATATGAACGTATCAAGAGTCTGATGAACGAAGCAGATGGTTCCTTTGAAGAAAACGTTTATCGCATCTATGATGTCATGGCAGATGTCATGGAAGAGCATCTGATGGATATTCAGAAGATCAATTTTGATTTTGGTGTCATGGCAATCAACAATCCCGAACGGATGAAGCGGATCATGTCAGAAGTGAAGGGGCAGGGCAACCTGGAAAGGATCGGTGCGGATCTTCTGCCGAAAATGGTTGAAGGCGCCCGGAAACAAGGGTATCAGATGAAGTGTTCTCCGGAAGAGATGCTGCTTTATCTGTCTTCGTCAACTACCGGCATAGAAAAGCTTTGTATCTTAAGTTCCTGTTACGGAACCGGCATTCCGGGAACGGAAGTAAAGCCGCGTCAGCTGTTCCGTACCCTGGCAAAATCTGTGATCCTGCTGTTTGGAGGGAACGTCGATGAGTAAAAAGAAACCGGTAAAAATACCCTTACCTACAGGTGAATACGCAGTAGGAACATTTACCTATACCGTATATAACGACCGTGAAGAGACACTTTACTGTGCACCCGGCACGATGAGAAGCATTCCGGTCAGAGTATACTATCCTTCTGCGAAAAAGTCTGTGGAAGGACTTCCTAAAGCCAGATATATGTCTAAAGATATGGTTCAGGCCGTAAAGAAAAACTTCTTTGTTCCTTTGAATTATGAGAAAATGGAGCAGTCCGGTGAGAACCGTTCCGAATGCTATGAGAATGCACCTTTCATTGAAGGTACGCACTTTCCGCTGATCATGTTCAGCCACGGCTATGGGGCATTCAGGGAAGCAAATACCTTTCTCATGATCGAACTTGCATCACAAGGATATGTGGTGGCTTCCGTCGGTCATCCTTACGAGGGATTGCTGACTGAACTGGATGACGGGACCACATTAAAAATGGCAAAAGGAATCACCTCTAAGTGCTACTCGCCGATGATACCCGCTATTCTGGCATTGTCAAAGATGAAGAATGCCAAGGGAACAAACGAGAAATTGTGGGAAATGTTTGATTCCAGGCAAAGGAAGTACAATCGTTTCATAGGAGAAGAAAGGCTTCCGGAATGGGAACTCGATACGAAAGCAGCACTTGAGTATTTAAAAGAGAACCATGCCGATCTGATCGATTTTAAGTCCGGTGTAGGTGTAGGAGGACATTCGATGGGTGGTCTGACAGCATTTGCACTTTGCGAGGATGAACCTGACACATTCGTCTGCGGGATCAACATTGACGGAGGTCTATTCGGCGATCACGGGGCAAAGACAATTAATGTGCCCTTTCTGCAACTGAACTGTGATGCAAACAAAACCAGTGTAACGGCCGCATTTCTCATAAACAAAGCCGAAGCTTTTCATGCAGTTATACGTGATATGCAGCACATCGGCTTCTCCGATTTCAAACATTTTATTCCGTTGAAGTCGCAGGTCGGTAGTCTGGATCCGGATGTTGCACATGATACGGTTTGCAGGATACATCTTGAATTCTTTGACACCTATCTTAAGAAGCAAAAAGAACACCCGTCATTTGAAAGCAACAGTGTGGTGAAGTTTACCGTGTATGAACCTGAAGGGAAAATAAGCAGGCAATTATGATGAAAGAGTCAGAACAGATCAAAGCTATTGGTGAACTGGTTGAAATTGATGGTCATAATATACATGTGTACCGGACAGGTGAATCTGATAAGCCGAGACTTGTTTTCATGTCCGGTTCAAGTACAGTTGCTCCCGCTTATGACTTCAGGATCTTATATGAGAAACTTCAGAAGGATTTCCGGATAATAGTAGTGGAAAAGTTCGGATACGGTTATTCGGATATATACGATGCGCCGTGTGATGTTGATTATCTGGTTAATGTTCAAAGAACGGCATTGAATAAGATCGGGGAAAAAGGTCCATATTATCTTCTTCCGCATTCTATGGGCGGGATAGAGGCGATCAGGTGGATACAAATGTATCCGGAAGAGATAAAGGGGCTGATAGGGATCGATATGACCTCACCTGTTTCATACGCCGAATGGACTGATAAGGATGTAAAGAGCAGAATGAGAGCGATGTGTATTCTGAAAAGACTGGGACTCTATGGTATTTCCACTATTCCTCATAACGCATCGCTGACAGAGTATGATATGAGACAGATAAAGCTTCTCCGTAAAAGAAATGCATTTAATGACTGTTATTTCAGAGAGGCGGAAAAAATAAAGCAGAACGCTTCTTATGTTGGCGGACATGGAACAGTAAACTGCCCTGCTTTACTATTCTGCTCGAACGGGAAACAGACATTCAGGAACTGGATCCAGAATCAGAAGACATTTGCCAAAGAGATGAACGCACAACTGATCTGTTATGACTGCGGCCACTATCTGCATTATTATAAGAGTGACGACATGAGTGAGAAAATAAGGTATTTCATAAAAAGCATTGATCGTTGATCTACAGGATACTATACAGTTGAATTAAGGAAGAAGTATGCAAAAGATATTGTTTTTAGCAGACCTCCACGGAAACATGTCCGCTACGCTGGCACTCGAAAAGGAGATCGATAAGATAAAGCCCGATGATGTCTGGTTTCTCGGAGATGCCGTAGGCAAGGGACCTGAGAGCGACAAGGCGGTAGACTGGATAAGAAGCCACTGCAGGCATTTTATTTCGGGCAACTGGGATCTCGGTTGTGTTGAAAGCTACAGATCAGGCGGGAAAGACCATAACCGTTTCTATGTAGAGCAGTTAGGCAAAGAACGTCTTGAATGGCTTGAATCCATCCCTCAGGAAGACGAAATCCTTATAAGCGGAATCAACTTCAGACTTATCCACGGCAGACCTATAGCCATTAACTTCCATCCGTATCTTCAGCTGGATGAACTGAGACCCGGCTTTACGGATACAAAAGGAAATGTCCATGGCGGCTTTATAAGTGCTGACTGCCACATGCCATATGTACTTGAAATGGATCAGGGTTATGCGATCAACACCGGCAGTGTCGGCAATTCGATCGGTGTTCCGAGATGTCACGCCCTGCTTATAGAAGGTGAGCCTGGTTCGGAGGAGCCTTTACCAATCCGAATGAGCATTCTAAGCATTCCATACGATAATCAGGCAGCTGCCGATGCTGCTGACAGATACCCTTCACCGAACCCTGATGCTTACAAGAGCGAAGTTCTGACCGGAGTATATTCAGGGAGTTGGGGTTAAGCTAAACTTGTGTGTTTTCGAGGAGAACAAAATAAATGGATTCATTCACATATATCACATTAAGAGAAAAACCCGGATTGAAAGAAACTGCAGCGGAGTGGTTTCATAACAATTGGGGAGTGCCCAGGGAAGCATATCTGGAATGCATGGATGCCTACCTGAACGAAGAAACCGAATATGGATGGTATCTTTGTCTGGATGGCGAGAAGATAGTTGCAGGATTAGGTGTTATCGAGAATGATTTTCACGACAGGAAAGATCTGAAACCCAATGTTTGCGCTGTCTGGACAGATGAGAAATATCGTAACAGAGGGATTGCAGGCAATCTCTTGAATATGGTTGTGGAAGATATGCGGTCAAAGGGTATAACTCCGCTTTATCTGGTTACTGACCACACCGGTTTTTATGAACGGTATGGCTGGGAATTTCTGTGTATGGCTCAGGGTGACGGTGAACCTGAGATGACAAGGGTTTATAAACACGAGTGATCGTTGAATACCCGGAGAATTAAAACACCGGTTTGCATATACTTTCAGTCTTATTTCGACGGCACGGGGTCCATATCCGTGAACTCTTTTATGAGCGCCTTATATCTTGAGTGAGACTGTTCTGTCTCAGCGTTCTTTGCCTTGTGCTGTTCAGTAAGCTCAGCGAGTTCCTTTTGGTGAGGTTTCATGCTTGAAGTAAGAACCTTTGCGACGATGAACTTTATCAGGTTGTAGCCAGCGATGAGCACTGTTGCTATTACCGCATAAGCGATAAGCTCACCCCATGACTCTCTCCATATTGCGTAACCAATTAAAAACAAAGGAAGCAGAACCGCAAGGCTGATGGCTGAGCTTACTGCTTTTGGCCCCAAATCGGCTATCCCGCTGCAAATATCAGTGAACAGGTGGGTGGCTTTATAGATTTCCTCCTGAATCTCGTGCAGCCTGTTTATGATCAGATTTTTCTTTTCGTTGATGTGCTTTAATTCGGCCTTAAGATCTCTGTAATGATGAAGTTCGTTAAGTGCCTCGCGGACCTTTTCGAAGTAAGGTTTATGCTCAGGACGGCAATTATCGATCGCGTTTAGCAGGGTGGGTTCATCAGCGTTGACTTGAACATCGCTGTCATAGTACATCTGGTGCATGTCCTGCCATTTGTTTTTGCAAAGGAAGAGTCCGCGCAGTGCCTCGAAGTCGTGCGGATCCTTTGTGAGCATGAAGTCATAAGCATCCTTTGCTGAACCATACTCGTTTCTGAGCAACGCTTTGAAAGCTACTTCCTTGACATTATCCTCACGGAAATATTCATAGTCAAAAGAAACACCGCAGAATGTACAGACATACATCTGCTTATCGAGATCAATGTCAAGAAGTCCGCCGCATGTCGGGCAGAGATTACTCTTCAATACTGCCATTCCTATCCTCCGATTCCATGTACCGATCAAGATACTGTGATAATAATATCAACAGTGGAGTTCTATGACAATACTCATGAACTAAGTTGGAAGTTGGTAAAAACGGCAGACTTCTACTCTGATTGAATGTTATAGTAGAATTGTATACTCATTCCGGGCAGGGAATTATATTCTGAGAATATAACGGCACTTTTGCAACATTTATTTAAGCTGAACTGTAAATATACCAAAGGCACTTATATTATTTAAAAGAAGATTGGAAATTTATATGAAATCAGGTATGAATATATGACTGATCAGAAGAACGAATTAAGCAAGTTGTGTTTTACAGGATTTATCCTTTCAATTCTGTCTCCAATACTGTTGTTAGTAACAGGAGCAGGTGTTTTCAATATGCTTGGCGATACATTTATATGGGTTTTGACAGCAGTAATACTGCTGATGCCTTTAGTCGGATTAGTACTCTCGATAATAGGAATTGCAACTGCCAAAAAGAAGAACAGAAAGGGCAAGGGGTTTGGCATAGCGGGAATCATCCTGCCGTGCACTTATGCGGTTGTTGCCATATTCATTTTCTTAATTGGATATTTATTCACATCGGTATTAAGTAACGAATCCAAAAAGGGTGTACAAAGCGATCTGTATGTTATGGAATATGTCGGACAACCTGCAAACACTGAACACGATGTCAGTGACTATAAGATCCCTTTAGAGGTTGATTTAAGCTCATTTAACGCAAGCGTCAGTAAAGTCCGGCTTAAGACATATGCTGAAAGCAAACTGCAGACAATAGATAAAGAGAGTGAAAACAGTATTCGGGGAAAATATGAGGATTATTATTTTCTTATTGTCAGAAGCAATCATTTCAATGACTGGTTAGAAGATAATAAGGGAAATATTTATAAAAAAGACGGATACTATGCCATTTCTTTTTTTGCAAGCGGAAAGCCTTCAACAGGTGTATGCTTTGATATGTACATGGATCCGTCCGGCGAATACATAATCATTACTGATTGTGCTGATTATAAGGTTATCACAGAATTTTTCGAGAGCATTAATTGATTGTCCGCAAAACCCGTTTTGGCGAAGACGGCTTAGTCAGACATTAAGTGCACAGCCTGGATCTTGAGTCAGAATATGTGAAGAGGAATTACAATGGTATTATTCATAAACGCATGTGTTCGTGAAAATTCGCGCACAAGGCAGTTAGCCGAAGCGCTGTTATCCGGGATAAAAGATGATGTTTGCGAGATAAAAGTTGCCGACATCGTTTTCCCTGTCGCAAACGAAGCTTTCCTGAAAAAAAGAGATGATCTGATTGCCAAAGCTTGTTGGGATGATCCCTTATTTGATCTTGCCAGGCAGTTTGCATCGGCTGAAAGCATCATCATTGCAGCACCTTATTGGGATCTGTCATTTCCTGCATGCCTGAAACAGTATTTCGAGCAGATAAACGTTCTCGGTATTACTTTTGAATACAGCGCCGAAGGACTTCCGGTGCCTAAGTGCAATGCAGATAAACTCTATTATGTAACAACTGCAGGCGGCGCATTTGTTCCGGAAGAATTCGGCTTCGGATATGTTAAGGCATTAGCACAGGGATTTTATGGGATTAATGACGTAAGGCTGATCATGGCATCGGGACTTGATATAGATGGTGCTGATGCCGGTGAAATATTGGGAAAAGCAATCGATTCAGTTAAATACGATGAGTAAAGCAGGAGAACCGTTTATGGAAGTTGCCGGTATAAGATATGTTTTTATGATAGTCAGTCCGACGATGGAACATGCTATAGAAGGCCGGGTACCTTTGGCGGGAGATGAACATGAGATAAAGCGGTATAACAGGGGTTCTTATGAGACTTCGGTCAAGCTATTTAAGCTGACGCAGGAGATCATTGACCGGTATAAAGCAATGATCAGTAAATACGGTATCGAAGAACAAGCCGGAAGGGTGCAACCGGAACCTGCAGTTTTTGAAGACGGACATTCTCATACAATCTCGTTTCTCATTTTATGTTACGATGACGGTTCCGAGAAGAAGGTGGTTTTCAGGGAAAATGACGCGTCATGCAAGGAAGCTGCCGAAGAGTTCAGAAAGCTATTCATCTCTGCAACTTCAGATGAGAATCTCATCTCGGAAACACTGGAATATCCTACTCTGAAGCAATGCCGCGAGATGAAGGAAGAGCACGGTCCCGTTGTAGCGGTAGAGACTGATTTTTACTCTTCAGGCATGATGTACGGGAGCAACCAGAGCGTTGTTCAACTTGTCGAGAAGGTTGAGGGTGTTGACGGTATGGTCCGTGTCACATTCAGAAAAAAGGCGGGCAATGAATCCGAAGCATCTGACAGCAGAGAACTGAGATCCGACATACTGGCAAAAGTACAGGAGATATCTGACCGTGAGAATCTCCCCTGTTGGCACTATGCTTGCATCGATCCTTCTATCCCTGTCGACAGGTCAATGATGCCGATGGATTATTCGAGCCACGGCTGCGTAAATATCTACTATGATGATTCACTGATCACGGGATGTCCGAGAATAAAGCGAACGATCGGTGAGAGTGCCTGCAAGATGGGCGGACAGGAAATAGACAGCCTGCTCTCGAAGATGGTATGTGATTGTGTCAGCGAGTCCGGAGTTGACGTTAAAATGCCGGATGTGAAGTTGCAGACATTTTCAACCATGGGCATGGGAGTGAATCCTTCAGTAGCTAATGCTTTTGAGGGTATCAGGATGGATCATGAAGCGGCCATGGGAACGCAGGCAGTACAGGAGGATGCACAGGGTACCTGGATCTGTAGTGAGTGTGGACAGAAAGGGAATGCGGGTAAGTTCTGTCAAAACTGTGGTTCCAGGAGAGGGTGAGTCTTAAAGATGGAGAGCAATGTCTTCAGAGACGTGTTCATTTTACACACATGATATAATGAAATGCGAATTGGGAATTGCAAGATGCGAGCAGGATGAGGACAACCTGGAACTGAAGGAAGCCCGATTCTCTCATGCTGAATAAAGAGCAGAAAGAATTATATGAAAAGTCAGGTGCGAAGAACGACTGGGTCGTCGGACTTGTTTTCATGATCATTTTCCTTGCCATCGCAGGGATCAATATATTTTGCCGTTATAACGACAACCGCAAGCTCGAGAAATTGGAGCATGTCCAGGGCGTTGTAACTTCAAGGCAGACTTCTGAGAGCTGGATTGGCAACAGAAGACTTATCAGTGATTCGATCACTGTCGAATACACTCCTGAAGGATCTGATACAACGTGTTATTTCAGGGATTCGGACGGACCTTATGAGTTTATCCGCGAAGGAGACACGTTAGTTGTCTACTATGAGAAAAGTCATCCTGAAGAAGCTGTAATCTCGAAAACCGATTGGCTCACCGGGAAGAACGTCAAGGCGGATATAAATTATGAAGCAGCATTAATATTGTCGATTTTTCCGTTTGGCATCGGAGCTTTCTTTTTCATTGAGGAATCGGCAGTCAGGAAGAATATCAGAAAAGGTAAGTTTAAGCTTAAGAAAAGTGACGGGCTGTATCCTGATGAGAATCTGCATGAACTCGCACGCATGAGTAACTACAAAAGATCTTGGACGGGAGCCTGGGTCGGCATGTCTCTGCTTTATGTGTTCTTCATGGTTATTGGTATTGCCGCGATATCAGCCTCTCTTACTTCAACAGAGAGCGGAATGGAAGGGGCTCTTCCTGCAGGAATATTTTTTATCATCATGGCGCAGGGAGCTCCGGTTATGATCTTCTTTACTGCGAGGTTTGTTCTGGGCAAGAAAAGAAACTTTATAAAAGGTTTTATGGCAGACGATGCCACGCTCATTTATAACGCCCGCCAAAAGGCTGCAATGGTCTTATGGAAACATGTAAAACACTTTATGGAGGCGGAGACGATAGGGAGCAGGTATAAGTACGATTATTCCAGACTCTGGCTCGAAAAATATGAGGATAAACTCGTGAAGTTCAAAGATACCGGGAGCGGTCAGAACAAGAACATACAGTAAAACGGTATTACTTTAAGCCGTCAGAGAAGACCTGCAATTGAAGCTTTAAAGAAATTCATGAAATAGTGAAGCTCGATCCCGTCATAGTTACTTGTCGAATATCTGTGACAAATCACAAATAATACAGCCCGGATCGTTCCGGGCTGTATTTGAATAATTTCAGGTTAAAGATCAGAAATCCTTCATCATAGCTCTGAGCTCATCATCTGATTTGCCATCGAGATCACCCTCTTTGGCAAACTTGGCCTCCATGACCGCAACAGCTTTTCCGTCCTTAACGAATACGATATCGTAGACACCGGGCTGAGCGTTATCAGAATTCAGATAGAGAGCACCCCACTGATAATCTGCCTCCTCGGGTTTTTCCAAAGTGCATGTTGCGAGCACTTTGGTGTCTTCTTCGGTGAAGCCCATATCCGTATAAACATTAGCATCGTCTGCATGCTTATATACGTATACCCATAATCCGTCGTTGACGCTCGTATCAGGATAGAACTCGACCCACTCGTTCAACTGGAAAATGCATCTTATGCCCTTTACGTCCGGATCCTTCGCATTGAATTCCTCAGTGCCGACCTGATTGCCTTTCAATGTTAAACCCTTTATCACAGGGCCGCCGTCAGCATCTTTATCAAACTGATAGAGCTCACCGGGGAGCAGCACGATGGCACCTGCATCTGAATTATTATTCTTGGTTGCATCCGAATTACCGCCGGCATCTTCACCGGCAACGGAATCTTTTGTGGTTTCCTTGTCAGCTGTTGATGTCCCGTTCGAATTAGCGCATGAAGATAGCGACAGAAGCATCGTGGCTGAAATGATTAGTGCTAAAATTTTTTTCATTTTGGTATCCTCCAAAACAAGTAAATGCCTTCTGTAAAATATCTGAACAAAATGAATATCTTCTTCAGACAAGATTATTATACCATTCGAAGTTGATCAATCCCGACAAGAGAACAGGATTTGTTTTCGGATTATAATCAGAGAGGTGCTATATCTACGGCTCAGTTTGACAAGAGTCTTGGCGATCTTACAGTTAAGATGGGAATGTCAGGTTTAGTTGATTAATCATGCTATAATGACTTTATTCAAGGGGAATCCTTGTAGTGGCAATCAGCAGGTTTCAACTATATGCAAGGAGAAACAATATGAATAGATTTCTGTCTATCATCCTCATCGGAACTCTCGCTTTGGGCATGGCAGCCTGCGCGAAAGAACCCGCTCCGTCAACTGCAGCATCCGAAAACACCGAAGTCACAACCGATGCACCTGTTGAAGAAACGGTTGATAACAGCGATGATAAATTCGTCAGCGCTTATCCGGCCTTTAAGGTCACCTCTGAGAGCCTTGACGGAAAGTATTGGGTCGATGGCTGTGTATTCCAGGGCGGGAATGCCTCTCCGCAGCTCTCCTGGGAGCCCGTAGAAGGTGCAACCACTTATGTCATCTACATGGTCGACCTGACCGCCTACAACATCATCCACTGGAAGTCAGAAGGTATCACCGAAACAAACCTCCCTCAGGGCTGGGCATCTTCTGCCTTCTCTCAAGGTGATACATATAACGCCGATTACGTCGGACCTAACCCGCCGTCGGGATCAACAAATCAGTACAACATATATGTTTTCGCGCTCAAAGCACCCGTAGAAAGAGTCAAGGGCAGCCTCGGAAATCAGGCTATAAAGCTTCAGGAATTCATGGACAGTCTTGATACGGATGCAGAAGGAAATACAGGAAATATCGTGGCAGTCGGCCGTGTAGTAGGCTATTACACCGGAAAATCCTGAATTATATGATCTAAGGCAAGCTGTTGCAAAATGGGAATCCGGACAGATTTATCCGGATATTTCCAAGCCGGTACGAAGGGTCCTCCGGTTGAGACGACGATACAGCAGACGGAAACAGAAATTTAGAGTTAGATTATGTTAGTCTGTAAGGAATATCAACAGGAAACAAATCGGTTGCTTATTGTCAAACGGAATAAGGGAAAGGAGTCATTATGCCAACACCACTCAGATTCAAATGTTCACAATGTGGTACAGTCCAGGATGTTTCCGGCAATGGACCTTGCTGGAAATGCCATGTTATGGTATGCCTCCCCGAGGATGGTGTAATTCAAATCTACCGTAAGCTTCGTACTAATATGAGCATGGAAATATACCCAATGTGGTTTTAGATCCGGCAACTGATGAGGAGATGCCACTGGTTTAAACAGCGCTGCAGAAGAGAGCATGGAAGAACAAATAGTAGCTAAAAACAAACAATACTGGGATGAACACGCTGATCTCTGGTTTGGAACGACAGCTTTACCGAAATACGGAGTCAAATTCGCAACAGAAGACGATCTTCATTTCTTTTCGGATGTTTCAGGGAAGAAAGTTCTGGAACTTTGCTGCGGCAGCGGACATTCACTCAAATATCTTGCCGATAAAGGCGCCATAGAACTGTGGGGATTGGATCTGTCCGAGAAACAATTGGAAAATGCCGGAAAACTTTTAAATGAGAGCGGTTACTTTCCTAAGCTCATTTGTGCACCGATGGAAGCAGAGTGCGGTATTCCCGAAGAATATTTTGACTATGTTTATTCTATATACGGAATAGGCTGGACTACAGATCTGACCGGTACATTTAAGAAGGTTGCCTCGTATCTTAAGAAAGACGGCATATTCATATTCAGCTGGGGTCATCCGCTTCACTACTGTGTTGCGAAATCATATGAGACCGGAGAAGATGTTGTTGATAACGGCAAGCTGGTCTTCTCGCGCAGTTATTTTGATGAGTCATACTTTAAGATGCCGGTTCACGATACTACAGTAACGTTTGCGAACAGGAAGATCTCAAAGTATGTTAATGCACTTTATGATGCCGGTTTTATAATCGAGAAAATGATCGAGCAAACTGACGAAAAGACTTTAACAGATGCAGAAGATAAAAGTCCCAAGGCGCAGAAAGCAAAAATGGTCCCGCTTTCAGTCTGCTATAAATGCAGAAAACTTTGAGCGGAGAAGATTCAAGAATAGGACAGAACAGGGATGCTCATGGATAAGCTTTACATATCGATTATGAGTGGCACGACTGCAAAATGAAAACACGTCTGGAATTCAGATTGCTTAAGCACGAGTGAATCAATTAACAGGATATTCATTTGAAAGGATAGGAAAAATGACATCAACTGCAAATCCGGATTATAAGTACTACCAAAAACTTGAAGGCACATGGAAAGATGTGAAAGGTTCATGCG
>CADAKH010000011.1 GCA_902788505.1 Oscillospiraceae bacterium | reverse complement strand
TGGCGGAGAAGGAGAGATTCGAACTCTCGAAACCCTTTTGGGGTTTACACGATTTCCAGTCGTGCGCCCTCGACCAGGCTAGGCGACTTCTCCGTGTGCTTTATAAAATGCTCAATGATTGTATAATCTTTGGGTGCCGTTGTCAACATTTCAATTGATGTCCGGTCTTTTGGATTTATTGTCAATCCCCTGTTACTGTGTTATACTTCATAAGCTTTGACTTGCCCCTATAGCTCAGCAGGTAGAGCGCATCCATGGTAAGGATGAGGTCTCCGGTTCAAATCCGGATGGGGGCTCCAGCAATCTTAAAGCTGTCTCTTATTCGAGACAGCTTTTTTGTTGCCTGTAAATCAGATGTACATCAATACAAGGCCTGACACGAGCGATGCAAGGCATGTGCCGATTGCAACGACCAGAAGTGATTTCTCAAAATAGCCGAGTATAAGAGATACTGCCAATCCAATAAGTGCGGAAATGTAAGAACCCGTTGCGTAAAGGATCGCAGGAAATGTCATTGCAGAAAGAACAGTGTACGGAATGTAATCGAAAAATGCTTTGACAGCAGGATTTTCAAGCTTTTTGCGGAACAGGACAAACGGGATCATGCGCACAAGATAAGTTGTAAGCGCCATAGCGATAAGAAGAGGGACAAAGATCCTGTTGTCGAGCTTACCTGCAACAGCATCAACAACTTCTGAAGATGCTCCGGTCTCATGATGTGGCGCCATGAAGATCATTATCGCCACAAGGATTATGCCTGCCAAAATGCCTGTTACGGTACCTGCCTTTCCTGTCAGTTTCTTCCTTATAAGGACTGCCGCCAATGCGGAAACAACAGCTGCAATGATTATCGCAAAACCCTGAGAGATGTATTTTGCCAGAAAAGGCGAAAAGAAAAACAGACTGGAAATAATGCATGCCATAAGCGACCCTGTAAGGATCACTTTGTCGTGCTTGGCTTTGGGCATAACGATAGATACAAACATACCGTAGATGCCGATCGCGAGCGCATTTGTCAGGAAGTCCGGAAAAATACGGCCAAGCACTGCACCGACAGCCGTTCCGGCAACCCATCCTATTATGGGAAGAATGGTAAGCCCAAAGAAGTATCTTGCGCCGAATTCATATTTCTTACTGACCGCGACACCGAAGATCTCATCTGTGATGGCAAACGCCAATATGATCCTCAAAAGAGGTGTCATTGTCTTATCTGCCTTCTGCGAAAGCGCGATACCCATCAGTGAATAACGCAGATTAATTACTATCTGCGAGATGATCATGGCAAGGATTCCGCCTGCGGTGACCATTATATTCAGGCCTGCAACCTGCCCTGCGGAAGTGACATTTGTCAGTGAGATAATACTTGCCTGCAGCCATGAAAGGCCCTTGGATACAGCCAGAATACCGAACGTGAAAGATACAGACAGATATCCTAAACCAATGGGGAGACCGTCTTTGACGCCCTCCCCCAGAGTATAACCTTTAAACTGTTGTGCCTCAGAAGCAGTCGTATCAGGCATAGATCGCTCTTATCTCATCAAACGAATAATAAATATCAAGATCTGCTTTTACGGCGGCGCCTTCATCGGTATTGATATCAGCGATCTTTGTAACGGTCTCCGCAAGGTTATCCACCTTATATAGACCGCCGTCTATGATATAGTATTTATCCACAGGTTCGAAGTTGCCGTCATTATAGAGCGTGGTGCGTGCAATAAATACCGAGTCACCCAGATTGAAATACTCATCAACCTGCATGCCGTTATCAAGAGTCTTCTCCATCTGGAGTGATTCATACTTGCTGTCAGGTGAGATCGTATAAGTGCAGCTTGCTGCAACTCCGTTCGGAGTAGATCCGTCAACCTTTTTCTGTGTAGCCTCATCCGAGTGCTCTCTCATATATTCGTTGATTCCAAACGTAAAATCACGGAACTTCGCATCAATTGCAGTAAAAGACATCGGATCTAAAGTCCCTGCCGCAGATGAAGCTGTCATATCAGGGTTGGAATACAGTTTATTGCTGCATCCGGTTCCTGCGAGGACCATAACCGCAATTAGTCCGAGTGCCGTCAGTGTCTTTACAAATCCCCTGTTTTTCATTTTTCTACTCCTGTCAAAATACCAGTCATTACTCTTGCCGATAGATTATAGCACATGGCTCTTATTTTAGAGTTTTAAATACTATCTTTTTGTGATATAGTTCTCTCTGCTTTGATTATTTATAAACGGAAAGGGAATATTATGAAAACTTCCAAACTTATGGCAACAGGCGCTTCCCTTCTTGCAGCAGCAATGCTTTTTACAGGTTGCGCAGGCATCACACATGAACCCAAGGTTGACATGTCATCACTTACAACAGCGGATGAGGATGCTTTTATTGCAGCACTCGATAAGATCGGCATCAGTGACTCTGACATAGATGCAATGTATGACACCAGCTTTTCTTTTGCAGGCGACAGCACTGATTTCGAGGTTATCGTTAACATCGATGCTGTTTCCGACAAGGAGAATCAGTACAGCTACACACGCTGCGTTGACGAAGCAACAGCTAAGGCTCTCTTCGATTTCTACTACTCTGATTACGATGGTGTTTTCGACAGCAAGAACTTCTCAGGCATCAGCAGCCACGAAGTAGGCACTAACACAGCTTACGTTCTTATCGACGGCAGATATGATGACAAGATCGCAGGCACATACACACCTTATCACGATGCTATCTATCTCCAGGGAGACACAGTTATCGTAGCTATCTCAAGCGATTACGATCTCTCCATCGAGAAGGAGGTCAACGATTTTCTCGACGCCCTCGGATATCCTCATCCTTAAGGATCAGGCAATTTGAGTTTTAATGCCTCCGGGTTTTCCGGGGGCATTTTTTTGTTCTTGTTTTCGAGTGCTGATCAAATCATTCGCAGGATTAACACCGCTCCGCGGATCACCTCATAAAAAAGAGGTTGCCTCATGCAAGACAACCTCTCTAAAAAACTTATTGTCGCTGATCCTTACTTAACTTCTGCGTAAGCTACGATGTAAGGAGTCTTAAGACTTTCATCAGAAGCAACTATTACAACATAGTAACCCTTCTGGATCTTCTTGGCGCAGTCTACATTGTAGTAAGCTGTTCCGTCGCCATATTCCTCAGGTGTGATAGTGTCACTGAACAAAGGCTTCTCAAGGTCTTCCTTCTCGAAGGTCTTATCCTTGCTGAAGTAATATGCATAATAGATCTCATCTTCTGCATCTTCGTTTACTTCGATAGAGAAAGCGAGTGTCTCAGTATCAACATCGTATGTGCCGGGCTTATCCATTGTGCCGTCATAGTCCCACCATCTTGCCTCAACGATATAGTCGTTGAAGTCCTCATCGTAGATGTTGTACTTCTTGCCTGACTCAACAACGTCCTTCTTCTCGATACGGTCAATTATAGTACCGCCGAAACCGCCGCTTACAACAGCCCAGATGCCGACACCGATAAGTGCGAGGCAAACAACACCGACTGCGGCAAGGATAACGATCAGACCTACCTTGCTCTTTTTCTTGGGAGCTTCTGTTGCAACAGGTGTAGCAGGTTCAGCTGCGCCGATCGGACCGGAAGGTGCTTCGAAAGGCATAGGCTCAGCAGATGTTGTTACAGGTGCGGGTGCTGCAGGAGCTGCGGGAGCTTCTTCTGCAACAGGCATAGCAACAGGAACTGCTTCGACGGGTACGGGTTCCGGAACAGGTGCAGGTGCAACAGGCTCTGCAACAGGTGCTGCCTCAACGGGTTCTGCAACAGGTGCTGCTTCTGCTATAGGTTCTGCAACAGGAACAGCCTCAACTGCAGGTTCAACAGCAGGAACAGGTTCTGCTGCAGGTGCAGGTTCAGCAATAGGTGCTGCAGGTGCATTATTTAACGCGGTGCCGCAATTAGCGCAAAAAGCTGCGCCGTCTCTTACGGGGCTTCCGCAGTTAGGACAAAACTTAGCCATATACTATCCTCCTTAAGTTTTACTCAACAGATAAGATAATACCACATCACGCGTACAGTTGCTTAAATAAATAGCGCAGCTTCATGCCGCGCTATATAAAGTTTAAGGTTATCATCACAGAGTTATTCGGTTTTGCCTGCCAGATAATCTATTGCTTCGATGTAACCTGCAAAGCCTTTGCCTATTATGGTCCTCTCACAGTAACAGGAAACATAAGAGACCTGACGGAACGCTTCCCTCTCATCAACCTTCGAGATATGGACTTCAACAGCAGGTAGCGATACTGCTTTTAGCGCATCGAGAAGTGCGACTGAAGTATGTGTATATGCGCCCGGATTGATCACGATCCCGTCCGTCTTGTCGAAGTATGCCTGCTGGATGTAATCGATAAGATCTCCTTCGTGATTGCTCTGGAGGCATTTAACCTCAATTCCTTTTTCCTCGCAGTGTGAAGATATGAGAGATACGAGATCCTCATAGGTTGAAGAACCGTAGATATCGGGTTCTCTGATGCCGAGCATATTAAGGTTTGGTCCGTTCAGTACAAGTATTTTCATGTTATTTCAGCTGCCCCAGGATATCTGCTATAGCTTTGTCGTAGAAATCGTTCTTCTCTTCAAATCTGTCGTAGAAGAAACGGTAATCGCACCAGCTCTCATATTTATCTTTGCGCTGTTCATAAAGTTTCTCAACGCCGTGGAGCTGTGATATCGGTCTGTTCTTGTCTGTCAGAGCGGTTAACGGACGCTCAAGATAGAACACGTTGGAATTGCAGCGCACATAGAATTTATTCACATCACGCGTGACGATTCCGCCGCCGCAGGAAATTACAAGTCCGCTCTTGGGAAGGAATTCCGCTGCGATCTCGCACTCCATTTCCCTGAATGCTTCTTCACCGGGACCTGACAAAACCTCAGCAGGAGTCTGTCCGAATTTTTCGGCAAAAGCGATATCCAGATCAACAAGTGTACGTCCTGTTACCTTGGCGATATTCCTAGCAAGGAGTGATTTTCCGGAACCGGGCATGCCGATGATCGTTATATTGCGCATGCGGTTTTCGAGAACTCTGATGACCTTCTCGATCGCCTCTTCCGCTTCCTGGGGAATCTCTTTGTCGGGATTGCCGAGAAGTGCGGCACCCTCCATATCGCCTGCGAAGATCCTCGATGACTTGTATGCCTGTGCAACAAGCATTGCAAGACCGCCGCAGGTCTTAAGTCCTAGGTCTTCTGCTTCCTGAAGGAACTTTGTTCTTGAAGGGTTATAGACAACATCAGCGCATGCCTCAAGTGAAGAGAACCTGGCAAGATCAAGGAGAGAATTATCCACCTTCGGATACATTCCGACAGGTGTGCAGTTGACGATGACCTGTGCATCAGATGCCTTCTCGTAAACGTTGGAATAATTGATCTCAGTCTCAAGATCGCATGCATAGATCTCAGATGCTCCAAGTGTCTTGAGCGCATAGAAAACCGCAGAAGCGGCACCGCCCGTACCAAGCACGAGAACTTTCCTGCCGCTAACGGATATGCCTTTTCTGTGGAGCATATAAATGAATCCGAAGTAATCCGTGTTCCAGCCTTTGACTTTGCCGTCCTCGAAAACTACGGTGTTTACACTTCCAGTCGTGCGCGATGCATCGTCAAGTTCGTCGCACCTTGCACATGCGTCCTTCTTGTAAGGAATCGTTACGTTGAAGCCCTTGAAAACGCCATTTGAAAACAGTGCATCAAGTTCTTCCGGCTCGCGCTCAATAACGGAATATGAATACGGTGAATTGAAAAGGCAGTGGATCTCAGGAGAATATGTGTGAGCAAGAGTCCTTCCGAGAACACCGAATGCAGGAAGACGCTGATGTGTTTTGGAAACATCCATCAATGTCTTGAAAAGCTCTGCAACATAAGGCCTGCTCTCGAATCCGGCAAGCTCTTCCACCTTCTTAAGTTTCTCGGCTTCTCTTTCAGGAACGAAGACTTCCATGCCGTTTTCCCTTTTGTAATTTCCGATCTCACGGCAAGTTGCTATTCTCTCTTCGAAAAGATCAAGAATGCTGTTATCGATCTCGTCAAGCTTGTTTCTGAGTTCGTTCAAGTCAGGTCTTTCGCTCATGAATAATACCTCCGTTACATTGATACAAGAAGCAGATCGTAAAGTGCAATTGCAGCAGCTGCTTCAACAACCGGGACTGCTCTGGGTGCGACACAGGGGTCGTGTCTGCCCTCTATACTTATCGTCGTGTTCTTCTTTGCGGCAAGATCAACAGTATCCTGCGGCTTTGATATAGACGGTGTCGGCTTTAAAGCGACATCGAAAACAATTGGGGCAACATCGCCAAGGCTAATTCCGCCCTGGATGCCGCCGCTGTGATTTGTCTTAAGTGTAAGGTTGCCTTCATCATCGAAAACGAAAGCATCGTTGTTCTCCGAACCCTTGAGGTCAGAACCTTCAAAACCGTTTCCGAACTCAACACCCTTTACTGCGGGGATTGCATAAAGGATCTGGGCAAGCTTGGCTTCGATACCGTCAAAGATAGGACCTCCGACACCTTCGGGGTAACCATAAACTACACACTCTATAACGCCTCCGACAGAATCGCCTTCAGCTCTTGCCTCTTCGATCTTAGCCTTCATGAGCTCGCCCTTTGCATCATCAACAACAGGGAATTCCTTGTTCTCAACAACAGAGAGCCTGTTCCTGAAGCCTTCGTCATTTACGCCGTGATCAAAATAAGAATCGTCTTTTACTCCGGCGACTTTCTTGAGATGTGCGCTTATCTGGATGCCTCTCTTGTTCAGTTCCTGAAGTGCGATTGAACCTGCAATGCAAAGCGGCGCGGTCATGCGTCCGGAGAAGATTCCGCCGCCGGATTTTGAAGCCTCATCGCCATAGATAAGTCTCGCAGCGTAATCAGCGTGCGACGGTCTGGGGCAGTTCATGATAGAAGCATAATCCTTGGGCTTTGTATTCGTGTTGATTATGTAACCGTGAAGCATCGTGCCGTTGCGCTCGAAAATAACTTCATCGGGTTCTTTCCGTGGAGTGGACCAGGCATTTTTCCCGGGCGCGCGTCTTGCCATGAAAGCAGCAGTTTTCGCGCTGTCCGGAGCAACATCTTCGGGAAGGCCGTTGATATATACACCGATAGCCTCGCTGTGAGACTCACCGTAGATCATTATGTCAAGGGCATCTCCCTGATATGTACTGCTTGAATTCATACGGCCATCTCCTTTAACAATATCTTCCTGAACTCAGGAAACGATTTATCGAGGCAGTCGATGTTATCGATATCAACCGTTCTGCCTGTGGCAGCTGCACACAAAACTGCGGCCATCGCCATCCTGTGATCGTTCGACGAAGTAAGCTTTATGTCGCCTGCTGTCTTATCTATATATTCTATCGTAATTGTATCCTCTTCGAGCGTTACATTTCCGCCAATTGCAGTCAGCATATCAGTGATTGCCTTAGCCCTGTCGGACTCTTTGATCCTGAGCCTCTTTATGCCTTTGAGGATAGTTCTTTTCGCTCTGAACGCACCTGTCACTGCCATGTATGGAACGATATCGGGAATGTCGCTGCAATCCATCTCTATCTTTTCGCCGATGCCGTTTCTGGTGCTGTCCATAACAAAGAAAGCATCGCCTTCGATCAGGAAAGATATTCCTGCGAATTTCATAAACTTAAGTATCGCTTTATCGCCCTGGACAGAATCCGCATTAAGTCCGGTCACCTTGATCGATCCGCCGTGGATCAGGCTTCCGAGACAGAGCAGGAATGCACCGTTGCTCCAGTCTCCCTCAACTTCAAAACTGCCGTCCGGAACTTTGCTCTGCTTCTTTGCAGGAACCTTATAAGTGTCACCTTCCCTGACAATATCAACGCCGTACTTTTTCAGGACATCTGCCGTAAGTTCAATATAGTGAACTGATGCAATCCCGCCTGTAACTTCCACGACGGATTCTTTTTCAAAAGTTGAAAGTGCCATAAGAAGACCTGAAATATACTGTGACGATACCGAACCGTCAATAACATATCTGCCGGGCGTTATGGCGCCTTTTACTTCGATCTCATTTTCATCGTGTTTTTTTGTTATCGAGACACCGAACGGCTTAAGACAATCTGCGATCTCTTCGATCGGTCTGTCAATAAGTCTTCCTCTTGTTTTGAAGATAAGTGTTTTATTAGAAGAGGACTTCACCGCAAGCGCAACAGGGATCATGAACCGGAGTGTCGAACCGCTCTCGTTGCAGTTCAGGATGAGAGTCTCCGACTCTGTATCGGTTAGTGCACAAAGACAGGATTTTGTTGCCCTGATATCATCGTTGTCATCAGGATCTTCATCAAGGTAAGCACCTCGCGCACCGAGAATAAAGTTAACGATAAGTTCCCTGTGACCGACTGACTTTGAAGGCGGTGCCTTGATATCGAGATTTATGTTTTTACATGAGATCTTCATACGGACAAAAACTTTAAGAACTCCTCTTTTGTCATCTTCCTGATCTCGGCATTGCCGATCTTGTTTACAAGTATAACCGATATGGTGTTTCCGCGTTTCTTTTTATCGTTCATCGCGCCTGCGATGATCTCTTCGGGTGTGATCTCATCATCTGAAGGAAGTCCGTAAAGCTTCAAAAGATCTTTCATTCTCTTAGCGTCTTCGGCTTTAAGAGAACCTTCTCTTACGCATGCATCGATGATGATGCCCATGCCTTTAGCAACGCAGATTCCGTGAGGCTTGGTAAAGCCGCTGTCACGCTCGATAACGTGTCCTACGGTGTGACCGAAATTGAGTGTCTGGCGTCTGCCGTTATCATTCTCGTCTTCGCTTACAACGCTTGCCTTATCGGCTACATTCATTGCCACGATCTCTTCCAGAACATCCTCGTCTTCCCTGATATTTCCCGCACACTTTTCAAGCTTTTCGAGAAGCTCCGTATCCATTATGAACGCATGCTTTGTAACCTCGCCCATGCCCTCTGTGAAGACTTCATCAGGCAGGGTCTTCAGGAAAGAGACATCTTCTATAACAACAGACGGCTGCCAGAAAGCGCCGACCTGATTCTTTCCCATCGGGATATCGATTCCGGTCTTGCCGCCTACTGATGCATCAACCATCGCAAGAAGTGAAGTCGGGATCTGGATCACCTTTATTCCGCGGAGGAATGTTGCAGCCGCAAAGCCTGCCATATCTGTCGTTACACCGCCTCCGAGTCCTGCAACGAAGTCAGTTCTTGTAAAGCCTGCTTCAGCCATCTTATTCCACATTCCGGCGATCTCATTGATGTTCTTGCTCTTTTCACCGGCCTCGAAAACATAGCTGTGCGTTTCAAACCCGGCCTCTTTCAGCTGGGATTCAACCTTTTCGAGATAAAGAGAAGCAACATTAGTCTCAGATACTATCAGTACTTTTAAAGCGCCGGGACAGAGCTTTTTCGCCTCGCTGCCGAGCTCTTTGACAGCATCCTTTCCGATCAGGACATCGTATTCTTTTGAAGTTGCACGGACATGAACGGTTCTCATATTCCGTCAACCTCCTCTTTGATCTGTCTTCCCTCATCAAGAAGATCTCTTAAGCCGTCGAAATCATCCTCGACCAGAGCCTTTCTGTATTTCGCAAGCTCTTCAGTCAGGTGATCGATCTCGAAAATGAGATTATCCTTATTCTCCAGGAAAAGCTGTGTCCACATCGTGGGATTGAGCCATGCGACTCTCGTCATGTCCTTATATGAACCGGCCGAAAACCCTTTGTGATTTCTTGATGAAGGGCTCTTGATATAAGCGTTTGATACAAGGTGAGCCATCTGTGATGTGAAGGCGATCATCTTATCGTGTTCATCGGCATGCGACAGATGGAAGCTTCCGAATCTGCAGGGTGCGAGAAGCTCCTTAACCCTGTCCAGAAGAAACATGTCATCAAATACGGGCGGCACTACTACCATAGGTGCGCCGACATACATATCGCCTTTTGCATGTGCCATTCCGGAGAACTTTGTTCCTGCCATCGGGTGACAGCCTACAAACAGGAAACCGGCTTCTTCAGCGATCTTGAAACCCTGCTCGCAGACATATCTCTTCGTTCCGCACGCATCGATCACCATACCTTCTTTATTGAAATGGTCCTTGTGTGTTCTCATCCATTCAACAGTTGCTTCCGGATAGAGCGAAAGGATGACCAGGTCACACTTTCCGAGATTCTCGTCTGTCAGTTCATCATCGATGATGCCTTGCATCTGAGCCATCTGCGTAATGCTTCTCGTACGGTTCCATCCGTAAACCACAGAGTCTGAATTCTCCTTATAAGCCTTTGCAAAAGATGCGCCTATAAGACCTAATCCGACTACACCGACTGTTAAACTCATTTCAAATACACTTCCTTTTCAAACTGATATAAAAAGACGCTGATACAGAGATCAGCGTCATTTAATTACAGAATACTTCTTGCCTTGTTTATAGCATCCATTACAACCGTGAACTGGTCAGGTGTAAGCTGCTGTGCTGCATCTGAGAGCGCCTTCTCCGGATTGCAGTGAACTTCGATCTCGAGAGCATCCGCGCCTGAAACGACCGCAGCCATAGACATCGGCTTGATGAGGTTCGACTTGCCTGTGGCATGTGAAGGGTCACCTACAACAGGAAGGTGTGTGATCTGCTTCAAGACTGAGATAGCACTGACGTCGAAAGTATTTCTTGTGTATGTCTCGTAAGTTCTGATTCCTCTCTCGCAAAGGATTACATTGGGATTGCCTTCGCTCATGATGTACTCGGCACTCATCAGAAGTTCCTTGATAGTTGCAGAAAGTCCTCTCTTCAGAAGTACCGGCTTACCTGTCTTACCAAGTGCCTTCAGGAGATCAAAGTTCTGCATGTTTCTTGCGCCTACCTGAAGGAAATCAACCTCCTCGAAAACCGGGATCTGCTCAGGGCTCATGATCTCGGAACAAATAGGAAGTCCTGTCTCCTTCTTGGCCTCAAGAAGAAGTCTGATTCCTTCTTCATGGAGTCCCTGGAAATCGTAAGGCGAAGTCCTGGGCTTGAAAGCACCGCCTCTTAAGATCGTTGCGCCTGCCGCCTTGACTGCTCTGGCAGCGCTCATGATCTGCTCTTCGCTCTCAACCGAACAGGGGCCTGCGATAACAGCGAAATTGCCTCCGCCGATCTTCACGCCTCCGATATCAACTATAGTATCCTCAGGATGGAACTTACGGTTAGCCTTCTTAAATGTCTCAGATACTCTCGTTACATTCTCGATAATGTCGAGTCCCTGAAGCATGTCGATATCGACCTTTGATGTATCACCGATGAGACCAAGAACCGTGCAATACTCGCCCTTCGATTCATTGACCTTAAGGCCCTTATCTTCAAACCATGAGATGAGGCTTGAAATCTGTTCTCTTGTTGCTGTGTTCTTCAGTACTGCAATCATGTTCTGTATCTCCTTAAATTTTCGTGTTTAGTTTATCCTATTAAAGCTCCGGTTTGAATAAAAAACGCTGCCGGGTTTTGCGTACCCCTGCAGCGTTATTGAAATCAAATCATTTGGTTCTTTCCTGCGCCTGCAAAAGCCCGCTTTAGTTCGTCTCCCTAAAGTAGTAATAATAGCTATACGCATAAAAGAAAACCGCAGTCTTCATAAGGACTCTCCTTAATTTGAACTGCGGTTATTAAATCACACCTTCATGCATATTGCAATAACTAATACCGGGTAAATAGGTTTTAAGCAAAATCTTCAAGTCCCGTCTTCTCGTGTATCAGCTCAACAACACTGTCAGGTTCCATATCGAGTGCAACTGCAATCTCGTTATTCATCCTGCTCCTTGCATCGATCAGGGCACGCTCATCCTGGGCATTCAAACGCTTGCCTTCCTTGGCAAGCTTCTCTGCGTGCCTGTTGATGAGATAGATAAGTCCTACGATATCTTCCCTGCTGCCGTTGACGATGATATCCGTGAAAGTAGCCTTGCGTTCGTTACGGTCCTCTATCCAGCTGCAGTTGTCGATAGGAAGCTTATCAATCAGAGCTATCGCTTCCTTCTTTGAAGCAACAGGTCTGATCCTGCTTACCTGCGCCTCATTATCGTAAGGCACATATACGAACTGTGATCTGGTTACGAAGAGAGGCTTGAGAACATAATACTTCTGCGGCTTCTCTTTGAAAAAACTGATGTCCTTGATGTCATCTATCTGGCAAACGCCACTTCCTGCATAAACGATGTTGTCACCTATTTTAAAGCCCATCTAAACCTCCCTTTCATAAATTAATCCATAAAAGAAGTCAAAAAATTTTATATAAATCACGAAAAACTATTTGTAAAAAACAAATTATGGTATATACTACAAGATTTATTTTAGCATGCTCAATTTGAAATTACCTGTGGCAATTTCTACAAAAAACGCTCTATTATACGGGTTTCGTTTGACTTTATCCGAATTTGACGGTTTTAGTTTAAGCCTTCTCGCAAGCTTCCTTGATCCTTTCGATCACGATCTCAAGTGCTTTGATGCGCGCATACTTCTTATCGACCGACTCAAGGATGTACCACGGTGCAAATTCCGTTGAAGTCTTCTTGATCATTTCGTCTATTGCTGACTCATACTTGTCCCACTTTTCGCGGTTGCGCCAGTCCTCATCAGTGATCTTCCACTGCTTCTCCGGATTTGCCTGGCGTTCCTTGAAGCGCTTGAGCTGAGTCTTCTTGTCGATCTGTACCCAGAACTTGATAACAACGGCTCCCCAGTCCGTGAGTTCCTTCTCAAACTCGTTGATCTCGTTATATGCACGCTGCCAGTCGTTCTCACTGCAGAATCCTTCAATGCGCTCGACCATTACCCTGCCGTACCATGTACGGTCAAAGATAGCTATGTGACCGGTCCTCGGAAGCCTTGTCCAGAATCTCCAAAGGAAATGTCTTGCCTTCTCGTGCGGCTCAGGACTTGCAATCGGCAGCACCTCATAGCCTCTCGGATCCAATGCACCCGTGATCCTCTTTATGTTGCCGCCTTTGCCTGCAGCATCCCATCCTTCATAAGCGATGATGACCGGTATCTTTTTCCTGTAGAGCTTATTGTGAAGATCTCTTAATTCGCCCTGAAGCTCATCAAGTCTCTTATCGTACTCCTCTTCCGTAAGGGTCTTGTCCTTAAGATCAACATCTTTCAGAAGGGGTGTCTTTTTAAGCGGGAATGTATTTTGCAGGATCGGCGCAGCAAGGCTCTTATTCTTCAGTGCTGTCTCGATTCCCTGATTCAAGAATTCGAGCACCTGAAGCTCTGCGAACTTCTTATCCTTACTGTCGATAATGTACCATGGCGCCGTCGGGTTATTGGTATCCTTCAGATACTTGTCATAGACATCAAGGCACTCATCGTAGTGCTTGTTCTCATAAAGGTCTCCCTTATCGACACGCCACTTTGTATCCTTGTCATCCAGGAGCTTCTCAAGCCTTTCCTTCTGTTCCTTTTTTCCGATCTGGAAAAAGAACTTCATCACAAGATATCCGTTATCAACAAGTGACCTTTCTGTCCTGTTAATGGACTCGATCCGCTCTTCATATTCCTTGTCGCTCAGGAGGTCTTCCATTATCTCGTCCGTGATCTCCTCCATCCAGAAAGTGTCGTAGAACGCGAACTTGCCCTTCTCCGGAATCTCCTTCATATATCTGTATAGGAACGGATATCTCAGATCCTCTTTCGTCGGCTTCGGGAAAGTCTTGACCCTGAAAAATCTCGGATCGATATTCTTAATGACTTTTCCTAACACGCTGCCCTTGCCTGCGGCGCCCCATCCCTCGAAAATAACCATTACGGGGAGCCCTGCTTCTTTTATCTTCATCTGGGCCGCGAAAAGCTTCGCCCTCTCTTCGTCCAGTCTCTTAGCAAATTCATCACCTTCCGGCTTAACCGCCTTAACAAAATCCTTAAGCATATTAGAGCCTCCGTTTCCTGTATATTTCTGATGGTTCAACACATCGCTGCTTTACCACAGCGCACTCATCAAATTTTCCTTATTCTTTTATTATGAGAACTCCCCCGCCGTTTTGTAAGTCGGTAATTGCATACTTTTCGCATCAGGTGATTGTGCAGATAAGATATGCACAGACAGAACTCCGTGTTCTGTTCTTTTTCCACAGCCATGTTTTCGGATATGTGAAATGGTCAAAAAACATAGCCAAAAACATAGAATCAGGCAAATCCATGTTTTCGGACACGAATTACTCTTCAAAACCTGTCCAAAAACACAACCAAATTCAAGGTAAGTATAGGTTTTAGATAATTAAATAATGAAAACCAAAACACCTTGTCGGTTTTTGTCGGTAATTGTCGGTTTATTTTTGTTTTCACGCCACTATAATCATGGCATGAAATTACCAGAGTCTTACATTCCTAAAGAGTACCTCGCGCTGAAAATCAACTACTGTAAAAAGCAGTTGGCGATGCTGCCTGAAATCTTTACTACCAGACGAAAAATCAAAGGAATCGAAAGAGACCTGTTTTTAGTAAATTCTCACATATACTATCAAGACGGCTTCATCGGGAAAAAACTTCAACAGCAATTGCTTTTGCGTGAGAAATACATCTGTGAACTCTCAAAACTTGAAGGTCTTTGGTCAGCTTCATTCCGTGGAGTCCCTTCGACTGATTTGGAACCTCGCAACATTAATCGGCTGCTTTATACAGGCAACAATGAATCTGTTGTGATTAATAAAGAGTTTTTCAACAGCTTGAAAAATGATGCCAACCCGTATTACCCTGAGCACAAAACACATTATTACAACGGCACGTTTTACAGATCCCCTGCTGAGGCCAGCATCGCAAGATTCTATACTGAACAAGGAATTCCGTTTAAGTATGAGCCTGAAATCTGGTTGCGCGGATTAAATCACCCTGTTTATACCGACTTCGTTCTTTTGATTAAAGAATTAAATTTATGCAAGTTCCAGGAACACTTCGGTCTGAAGAATTCATCAGACTATACACGTAAAACCGCAACTACTTACACTAATTACTCTGGAGCAGGCCTTCTTCCGGAATTGGATGTCTTCTACACTTATGATCTGGATGGTGTGCCTTTCGATATAAGGAGTCTGCATACCAAGCTGAATTCAGTAATTTATAATTCTTTATTCGTATTGTGATTCAGAAAACAGATTCAGACGGTTAAATAAAAAAGGGGCTTCTTGCCCCTTACCGAATTAAAACCAATGGTGGTCTATGCTACCGGCCTGATCAGCTGACTCTGATCTCTTCCATCAAGGTCTCGAAGTCCACTTGGTCGAGTTCCGCTTCCTCTGTCAGTTCTGCGATGCTCATGTCAGCCAGCGAAGTAATAATCTGTCCGTTTTCAACTTTGTGATCGTGAGAATTACTTTCCATAACAGCCACACCCTTATTAAGTTATTTCTCGTATTGTACTACTACTTTTCAAATTTCCATGAGGAATTTTGCAAATGTAATAAAAAGATAATTTACCCTGTCCGCCGTCCGAAAAGAATAATCCGCGAAACTCCAACACGCCATAAGAAGCCATTCTCCGTCTCACCATTCCAAATAAAAACTCCCGCAGAGCCGGAAGCTTTGCGGGAGTTCAGTTTATAACACCTTAGTCCTTAAGACTTTATGCCTTTACATTCGTTGACATACTGTCTGATGGGTCCGACGTCTGTGTACTTCTTTACGCCGTCGCCGTCAGGAATGATGAGGACAGGAACGTTTACGATATCGAACTGCTTTGCGAGGTCAAGATCGTCGTCAGCATATACGAGCTCGTAGTCGAAGCGCTGCTCATCGAACATTGCCTTGACTGCCTTGCACTTGGCACAGGTGTGTGTTGTGAAGAGCATAGGCTTTGTTCCTATTTCACTACTGTCAACCGGCTGAAGTTCAGGGAGTTCCTTCTCCTCAGGCTTGCTGATCGTAACAGTAGCTGTTCTGGGCTTCATAGTTGAGTTGCATGTGTCATATGTCTTTCTGTCCTTGAACTCCTGGAGCTTACCGTCGTTCCAGTTCTTAACCGGACGGTAATAGCCTGTGATACGGCTGTATGTCTCTGTCGGGCCGCCGCACTCAGGGCAAGCCTTAACTTCACCGGGGAGATATCCGTGAACTGAGCAGATGGAGTATGTAGGAGACATTGTGTAGTAAGGCAATCTGTAGTTCTCGGCGATCTTTCTTACGAGAGATGCTGCAGCCTTCCAGTCAGGGAGACGCTCACCTAAGAATGCATGGAAAACCGTACCTGATGTATAGAGAGTCTGGAGGTTGTCCTGAACATCGAGAGCATCAAAGATGTCTGCTGTGTAGCCGACAGGAAGGTGTGAGCTGTTGGTGTAGTAGAATACGCCGGAAGCATCGTTAGCTGTGATGATGTCAGGGTATCTTGCCTTGTCGTGCTTAGCAAGACGGAATGCTGTGGACTCTGCAGGTGTAGCCTCGAGGTTATAGAGGTCGCCATACTTCTCCTGATAGTCGGAGAGCTTGTTTCTCATGTGGTTAAGAACATCAGCAGCAAACTTCTGTGTCTCTTCGTGTGTGAGATCCTTTCTGAGCCACTTTGCGTTGAGGCCTGCCTCGTTCATACCGACAAGACCGATCGTTGAGAAGTGGTTGTTGAATGTTCCGAGATAGTGCTTTGTGTAAGGATAGAGACCTTCTTCGAGAAGCTTTGTGATGGTGTTTCTCTTGATCTTGAGTGATCTTGCGGAGATGTCCATGAGGTGGTCGAGTCTCTTATAGAAATCTTCCTCATCTGTTGCAAGGTAAGCGATACGGGGGATGTTGATAGTAACAACGCCTACGGAACCTGTGGACTCACCTGAACCAAAGAATCCGCCGGACTTCTTACGGAGCTCACGAAGGTCGAGTCTCAAACGGCAGCACATTGAACGTACATCGGAAGGTTCCATGTCGGAGTTGATGTAGTTGGAGAAGTAAGGGATACCGTACTTAGCTGTCATCTCGAAAAGAAGCTTGTTGTTCTCTGTCTCAGACCAGTCGAAATCCTTTGTGATGGAGTATGTAGGGATAGGATACTGGAAGCCGCGGCCGTTAGCATCACCTTCGATCATGATCTCGATGAATGCCTTGTTGACCATGTCCATCTCAGCCTTACAATCCTTGTACTTGAAGTCCATCTCCTTGCCGCCGACGATGCAGTTCTGCTCAGCGAGATCGTTCGGAACTGTCCAGTCGAGAGTGATGTTTGTGAACGGGCTCTGTGTGCCCCATCTGGAAGGTGTGTTAACACCGTAGATGAAGGACTGGATATCCTGCTTAACCTGCTTGTAGCTCAAGTTGTCAACCTTTACGAAAGGTGCAAGATATGTATCAAAAGAGGAGAAAGCCTGAGCGCCTGCCCACTCATTCTGCATGATTCCGAGAAAGTTCACCATCTGGTTGCAAAGTGTGGAGAGGTGCTTCGCAGGAGCAGATGTGATCTTGCCGACGATACCGCCCAATCCTTCCTGGATGAGCTGCTTCAATGACCAGCCTGCGCAGTAACCTGTGAGCATAGAGAGGTCGTGAATGTGGATATCGGCATTTCTGTGAGCATCAGCGATCTCTTTGTCGTAGATCTCAGAAAGCCAGTAGTTAGCTGTGATAGCGCCGGAGTTGGAGAGGATAAGACCGCCTACTGAATATGTAACTGTGGAGTTCTCTTTAACACGCCAGTCTTCAACCTTTACGTAGCTGTCGACGAGGTTCTTATAGTTCAGGAGAGCAGAGTTCATGTTACGGATCTTCTCACGCTGGTTACGGTAAAGGATATATGCCTTAGCTACGTCCTCATAACCCATTCTCTGGAGTGTAGCCTCAACGCTGTCCTGTATGGACTCGACGTCAACCTTGCCGTCAACTGCCTTCTTCTCGCAGTCGGATACAGCATTAAGTGCGAGCATATCAATGATCTGGTTGTTATACTCTCTCTTCTGTGCAACGAAAGCCTTCTCGATAGCTCCCGAGATCTTACTTAAGTCAAAGTCTACAACTTTGCCGTCTCTCTTGATGATTTGAAACATGTTCCTCTCCTTTAGCTCTCCCCGCGTATTTTTGATTGCGGTATTATTTTTTTCGCATTCTCCAAAGCTTTTTCCAATTCTTCGCGCGGCATCTCCGATAAACCATCACCGTTCAGAAGATCTCCCGAATCAACGAAATTCTGGAGGAAGTACTTCTCAGATCCTTCCACCTGCTTCGCGATAAGCCCGAAATCTCCGGCATTATGAAGCGGTGATACCACAGTGGTTCTGAACTCATGCGCGACTCCGCTCTTTTGGATCAGTTCGATGCTTCTTCTGATGAGCTCAACATCAAAGTTACTGATACCGACTGTCTCCGCATATTTGTCAAAGGTATTCTTAATGTCCATAGCGACGTAATCGACATTGCCCGAAGCCAGGATCTTCTCAAGTCGGTCAGGGAATGTACCGTTGGTATCAAGTTTTACCTTGTAACCCATCGACTTGATCTTCGCTATAAACTCACCGATGTCAGAATGCAGAAGCGGTTCGCCGCCTGTGATAGCAACCCCGTCAAGTATCCCCTGTCTTTTCTTAAGGAACGCGAAAAACTCATCTTCGCTGATCCTCATGTCTTCCGGAGGATTGAAAACCAGTGCCGGGTTGTGGCAGAAAGGGCATCTCAAGTTGCAGCCGACAGTAAATACCGTACAGGCAACAGTCCCGGGGAAGTCCAAAAGAGTCAGCTTCTGAAGTCCGCCTAAGATCATGCCCAATACCTCGCTTTTGAATTGAAAAATAGGTGCGAATGCGCCTCGGGTCCCCGAAACGCTCTTACAGAATACCTATATGTTGTGGTTGTGTCAATGCCAAATCACAACATATTGTGCTTGTAACATGACTGTAATAAACGCACAAAAACTTGACAAACAATAGGGTTTCAAGACTTTTTTAACTTTTTTCGGGCTTTGGAAAAGGAAAAATGTAATATTACAGGACCGTATATTGTCCCCAAAATCGAATCGCTTTCGAAAAAATCACTGCCTATTAAAACAGCCGGCGCAAAGCAATTGCTGTTTATTTCTTCTTCTCGATCCGGTTGAACTGCGGTCTGACTTCGACCTCTGTCACGGCAGCTCCCTCGCGCATGCTGATGACAGCCCTGACGCACTCAGCCGTATCTTCCGGAAGAAGGAAGCAGCCTTCATCATCAGAAGGTTTGAAATCAGCATTTCTGTAGAGCTTCGTGCCGGCGGTCAGATCCGGACATACCGTGACAACACGGACTCCGGTCTTTCTTACCTCTTCGTAAAGGCTTCTGCCGTAGCTTCGGAGCCCCGCCTTCAGTGCGCCGTAAACAGCCCCGTGAGTGTTGATCCTTGTAGATGTAACTGAGGCAATGTTGATCACCATGCCTTTTGTATCTTTAAGTTTCGGAATAAGTGAAGAGGTCAGTATCAAAGGTGCTTCGATATCAACTCTGCACATTTCCTGTATCTGTTCAGGAGTATTGAATTCGGCAAGCCCGTAATAGGCACTGCCTGCCGCGTTTACCAGAAGGTCCACACGCCGGATCTCAGAGATCTTGGCAAGGAGGATATCAGTATCTCTCAGATCAAGAGAAATTCTCTTTTCGAAAAAGTCACACCTCTCCGGGAAGACTCTTCCGATGCCATAGACTTTATATCCTTCTTCAGAGAGCATCTTTGATATCGCAAGTCCGATTCCGGAAGATGCGCCGGTAACTATAGCAGTCTTTAATTCCATGTGAAGATCTTCTCCCTTCCGATGTGATCTGCGATAAGGTCTGTAACGAATTCCTGCATCTGTCTGTCGCAATCAGGTTCATACTGGGCGACACCGTCTTTTATGACATAAGGATACCATGCGGTCTCCGAACCCGGATATGCCTTCCGCATCTTGTTCAAATAGTCGGAAGATATCCTGAACGTTCCGACACTTACGTCCGTAAGTTTTGAATAGTCGATGAGGCAGGCAGTCTCTTCAACAAGTCTTTTGTAAGCATCCTGCCACCCCGGTATCCTGATCACCGGATCAAAGCAGAACCTGACTTTTGCACCGTTCCTGACTGCATAAGAAGCCGCACTTATCCTTGCTTTTATCGGAGCGGTATTTCTTTCAAAGCCTGAGACAACCTCTTCAGGCGACATCGTAAATGCATAGATTACATTCGATATATCATCTTTGATCTCCGGCGCGGCTTTAGTCCTGAGCTCCACCAGAAGATCACTGTGATTTAATGCCATTTTTTTCCAGAAGTCTGCATGACCTGTCAGACCATTCATTGCGATCAGGTCAGTGTCATAAGAAGCACATACATACATCGGACCTTCTTTGAGTTTTTCTTCAACATCTTTTTCGTAGTCTTCGAGATTAACGAACACCACCATGTTTGAAGACGGATACATGCCTTTCAGATAGCAGTACTCACAGTCGAAAGGACAGTTCATCATGGAACTCGCGTAATAGAAATTCTTCTGCCCGAACGACTGGCAGACCGGTGCTCCCCTGAAGATCCTGCTGCCTTCCCTTACCGCGATTATCAGGGACTGATGTTCTTTCTGAAGGACGGCATTCTGCCTTTTCCTGTCGAAAACATCTTTATAATGATTTATATAAATAATATTGACATTAGGAAGTTTCCCCAGTATCTCACCTGTAAGCGGATAGTTCCCGGCTCTTTCCTCAACGTAGATATGAGTAAATCTCATCGAGAACCTCCCTTCCGGTCTTCTTATCCTTTGCAGGGAGCTTGCCTTCTTCCCTCATTTTCCGAAGAAGATTCAAAAGCTCATCTTCTCTTCCCGACACAGCACAATAATGCTCTATGTCCTTTAATTCATTTCTCATGTATTGGGTAAGATGCATCTCATCGTAAACTTCATCCGCCAGGAAACCGTAACTCTCATTTCCGCCTTGTGAAATCAGCATTTCCGCGATCTTCCGGATCTCATCTATGTGACCTCTGATCATTTTAGTTATCTCATTTTTGGAAGGAAAGTCTCCGCCGTTATCGGATACGACTTTGTAAATCGCAAGAGCGGAAGGCGGGATCACCTTCAAAACACGCTCACAGATAATGGACGATTCCATATCATAGAGCATATCGTTTTCCACTTCCGTCACAACCGAAGGAGAAGTCGTTACTGTCTTTTCTTCAGCGCCCGAATCGAAAAGGATATCCGGATAAAAGCGTCTGCCGGAAGTCATGGAGATTACCTGATTTATAAGATAACCGCGGCCCTTGTTTTCGCCGGCGCAGATGCCGACATTGAGCACATAGTCATCTGCATTAAGCCCGATCCTTGCAATACATTCCTGTGCTCTCTCACCTGCGCCCGTGACAACGACTTCGCCGGGCAGATCTGCCAGCGCCGAAGCTTCGCATTTGAGAGCTGTGAGAATATAGAGCAAGTAGCTTACCGTCCTCTCTGTTTTTGATAATTATATTATAAAGTGTTAATATTAGTCGTCTTAAAGACAACGGAGGATACATATGGACAGATTACTTACAGGCCTTCAGCCCAGCGGTTCACTTACGATCGGTAACTATGCCGGCGGCATCTCGCAGATCGTAAACTATCAGAAAGACTACGAGACATTTTTGTTCGTACCTGATATGCATGCCATCACGGTCCCTCAGGATCCTGAGGCTCTGCACAGGAACATCATCAACGCGATCGCAATGTATATTGCATGCGGTGTTGATCCCAATCTCGAGAACATGCATATCTACATTCAGTCGGAGAACCTTTATCACGCAAATCTGTCCTGGATCTTCGAGTGCCACACTCCTCACGGCGATCTTACGAGAATGCATCAGTTCAAGGCAAAGTCAGCACTCCACGAAACCTTCACCGAAGGTCTCGTAACATATCCTGATCTCATGGCAGCAGACATCCTTCTCTACGATCCGAAATATGTCCCTACCGGAATCGACCAGAAGCAGCATGTTGAGCTCGCTCGTAACCTCGCTATCAGGTTCAACAACCGTTACGGTGAACTCTTCAGGATCCCTGAGCCTCTGATCCCTACGGTCGGTGCCAAGATCCGTGATCTTCAGAATCCTAACCAGAAGATGAGCAAGTCAACGGACAATCCGAAAGCATCTGTCTTCCTTTCCGATCCGGAGAAGACTATCCGCAAGAAGATCATGTCTGCCGTAACAGACTCTGACGGAATCATCAGATTCGACGAAGAAGAAAAGCCCGGTGTATCCAACCTTCTTACTATCTATTCTGTTTTCTCCGGCACTTCCATTGAAGATGCGGTTAAGGCTTTCGAAGGCGGCGGATACGGTGACCTCAAGAAGGCAGTGGCAGAAGCAGTCGTAAGCAAGGTCGTTCCTTTCCAGGATAAGTACAATGAGGTATTATCAAGCGGCATCATCGACGACATCCTCGATGCAGGCCGTGATTATACTAATGAGATCGCAAGAGAAAAGTACGAACTCGTCAGAAAGGCAGTCGGATTCGGAAGAATCTGAACCTGAGTTTTCACAAATAAAAATTCGCCGGAGCTTCAGTCAAGAACTCCGGCGTTTTAATCTGATTCCTCATCTGTAAGATCATCAGAGATCACGGGTAATGTTTCGAAAAAGAACTCAATAGTGAAAAACACAAGGATAAAAGTACCCGTCACTGCCACTGAAAAAGCCTCCGCCGTAATCGTGAAAGTCTCCGATATGAGTATCGCCGCCGTGGAAATCACCAGTGGACATAACTATACCCCGCTGTCAGATAAGAAACTAATTCTCGTTCGGATACACGAGCCTTCTGTCAGTATCGAACCAGTCCGCGATCGTTCTAAACATCTTTACGACAAATTCGCCGCTCTCAGTGATCGAGTAAGTACCGTCTTCATTCTGCCGGATCGTACCTGTTACGACCTGCTCTTCGAAGCGCTTTTCGAATGCGCCGTAGTCTTCAACATATTTGGATGTAAATACTTCTCCTACCGATTCTTCGGTAAAAGTCTGGTCGGAATTCTCTTCCATATAGCTCAGCATAAATACGGATACCGAACGCTCAACGGTAACCGGAATAAGTGTAAGGAACACCATATTTACGCAGCAGAAGATAACGAACATCATTATGATGTCCCTTACCGTGATAAATCCCCAGAACTTTCTTATTACGCCCATTATGACCGCAGCGACTATACCCGTAATGACGATGAATGCGACACCGCGGTACATAAGGACCTCCATATTCCTAAGAAGCCCTGTATGGAAAAGACCGATAAAAAGAGCCGTACATACCAGATAAATAAGCACATATAAACCTATCAGTGCAAAAATACTTCCGGCTGTTCCGCCGCCTTTTCCGGACTTAGACATTTGACATATCCCCGCTCTTTTGTCTGTATTCCTCTGCAGCCAAAGCTCTTTCCTTCTCGATAGGATCAGCGATAAAGACTTTACCGTTCCCGCTGATCTGGATCGCCGTTCCGCAGAACTGGCAAAAGCCCGTTGAATTCCTTCTGATACGATTGCCTGTAGCACCGCAGTTAGGGCACTCGACGGCTACGCTCGTGCGTGCGATCTCGTCCTCGAGCTGAGTTCTTCTGTATCTTGAATTCTCTTCGTTTGCCTTCTCTCTGGAAGCTTCAGCCTGAAGCCTTGCTCTCTCAGAAGCGGTTCTTGAACGCTCGATTTCCTGCTGCTTCAGGATATGATCACTTACTCTGAATCCAATCTTGATGAGATTGTTCAAACCTATCCCGAACATGAGATTGACCTCCTATATCTATCCGAATATTCCAATAGATATTATAGCATGTACGAGAGTTCGCGCGCCAATCTTGAGACGGGCAAACCCACCACATTGGAGTAGTCTCCGTCGATCCTTTTTATCAATAGTGCCCCCATGTCCTGAATTCCATATGAACCGGCCTTGTCGTAGGGTGATCTGCTGTCGCAGTAATCGGATATCAGCTTCTTCTGGAAATCATCAAGCGCATAGAATTCAACGCGTGTTTCTTCAGTAAACACTCTCTTTTTCGCGCCCGTGAAAAGAGCGACTCCGGTCGCAACAACATGCACTTTCCCGGACATCGAAGATAGCATTCTCACGGCATCTTCCCTGTCTTCAGGCTTACCGTAGATAACGCCATCTGATATGACCGATGTGTCAGCGCCGATCACTATGGTGTTTTCCTTCTCTTCTGAAGTAAGGGAATCAAATACCGCTTTTGCTTTCAGTTCGGCCAGATTCTCACTTACCTTGAGCGCCGGTGTGCCCTCTTCTTCCATACGGATCTCACATGCACGCTCATCGATCTCCGCTGTCACGACTTCAAAATTAACCGTGACCAAAGACAGCAATTCGCGCCTCCTGGGAGACGCGCTTGCTAAAATGATTCTCTTATTTGTTTTGATCTGATCTGTCTGCATCAGTTCTGCCCCGGCTTCGGCGGAGGTGCAAAGATTCCCGGAGGAACAACAGGGCCATCGGAAGGCTTGAAGTTCTCGAACTCGTCATCTATGTCACCGAAAACCGGATCAACGAAATCCTGGATCTCAGAAGCTGCAGGCTTCGGTTCAGGTGCTATTTCCGGTTCAGCGGGCTTAAAAGCAGAGCTGAAAGGATTAGAAGGTTCCGTTTTCGTAGCAGATTCGGCAGGCTTGAATGCCGAGCTGAACGGATTGGAAGGCTGTGCCTGAGATGCAGGAGCTGCGGAAGGAGCCGGCTTAAACGGATTTCCGGGTTCAGCTTTTCCGGATTGAACAGGTGCATTTGCAGGCTTGAACGGGCTCGGTTCAGAAGACTGGACCGGTTTGAATGTGTTGTTGTGGTTAGCCTGAGCTGACAGGAAAGCAGCATTGATCGACTGCTTGTTGGGATCAGAATTAAGCGACTGCTCGGAACCGAGTGAACCACCGCCAAGCGATGAACCTCCAAGAGAAGATCCGCCGAGAGATGATTCTTCCTTCAGCGAAGAACCGGATGACGGTGTGGCAGCAGCTCTCGGGAAGCCTGATGATGCAGGTCTGTCTGCCTTCGGCGCAGATGACGGTGTGGCAGCGGCTCTCGGGAAACCTGATGATGCAGGTCTGTCTGCCTTAGGTGCAGATGAAGGTGTGGCAGCAGCTCTCGGGAAACCTGAAGAAACAGGTCTTTCAGCCTTGGGTGCTTCCGGTGCTGCGGGCTTTACTTCAGGAGCTGCAGGCTTTTCTTCAGCCTTAGGCGCTTCTGCCTTCGGAGCCTCTGCAGGCTTATCTGCCTTAGGTGCAGATGAAGGAGTGGCAGCGGCTCTCGGGAATCCTGATGATACTGGCCTTTCTGCCTTAGGTGCAGATGAAGGCGTTGCAACAGCTCTCGGGAAGCCTGAAGATACAGGTCTTTCTGTCTTGGAAGCCTCAGGTGCAGTAGGCTTTGCTTCTGCCTTAGGTGCTTCAGCGGGCTTAGCTGCTTCGGCTGCCTTAAACGGTGAAGGTCCCTTCGGAGCTTCCTGCGGGATTATCGATTTAACAGGTTCCTTCTTATCTTCGGAAGGAGCTGTCTTGGGTTCATTCTTATCAGGGATAATGGACTTCTGAGCAGGCGTAACACGTGTGAACTTGGTGGGTGCACCGCCAAATCTGAATGTTGTCTCACTGTCTGCCTTAGGCTCATTTGACTTGGATTCAATCTCGGGATCCTTCAGAGAAGACTGCGGAATGATAGACTTGGGAGCCTCTTCTTCCTTGCCGGCTTCAGCTGCCTTAGCTGCGGCAGCTGCCTGGGCTGCGGCTGTTGCAGGTCTGGTGTGGGCAGGTCTCTGAGCTGCTTCTGCAGAAGCAGTTGTAACTGTATGAGCCTTAGATGTAACACTCTGCGACTGCTTCAGTCTTGCTTCCATTGCATCGGCAGAGGACTTAGCCTTGCTCTGCGGAACTTCGGCAGGTTTCTTATCCTGCTTCGGAACTGCAGCTGCTGCGGCCTGGATTCCGCCGTGCTGTGCGCCCTTGATTGTATCGTTGAGAGACTCCTTGAAGCTGATAGTTGTCTCGGGAAGGATACCCTTGCTGTTATCTTCGAAACGCGCATCGGGATTCTCGCTGAACAATGTATAAGCTTCTCTCGGGTTCTCCTTGTGTGTGATCTTGTAGTAGAAGTCGACGAGCTTTGCAAGCGACTTGCTCATAACGAGCTTTGAAGCTGTCTTGACGGGCTTTTCGATACCCTGGATATCGTTGACATCCTGGAAGAATTCGCCTGATGTCTTGTAATCACCGCTTACAATGTAGCCGGCACCGGGCTCGCCCTTGTCAGCCAATGTGAGCATTGCATTTGCAACGTCTCTTACATCGACGAAAGCACGTCCGCCGCCCTTCGGAGGGATAGTACCGTTATTAAGATAACTGTTAAGGACTTTGTTGATCTCATAGTCTTCGGAGTAACCGGGACCGATGATGAAAGTAGGCAGAACCATAACGGCATTAAGTCTGTTAAGGGCAACTTTCTCCATTACATAAGCAGCTGCCTCTGCCTTTGATTTTGCGTATTCGCCTTCAACCTTGTTTCTGTCAAAATGGATAGTGATCTCTTCGCCTGAGACCTCAGGATTCAAAGCATATGCCGAACTCAGATAAACGAGTTTGCCCACCTTGCGCTTAAGGCACATATCAACGATGTTCTCCGCACCGATGACATTAACCCTTCTCATTGTAAGATTGGTGGAATCTGAAAGAGATACATATTCGTCCGTATGGAAAAGCACTGCCGATCTCGGATCTTCAAGCTCGAAAAACTCTCTCATGGAGTCTTTATCCGTGGAGATACCATAACAGATCTCAATGTTAGGATTATTTCTGTAGATCCTGGTGTCAGAAAGCTCACTCATGAGAATCCTGACTTTTTCTCCTCTTTGGAGAAGCATACTGATAACAGTTTTTCCTAACGCGCCTTCGCCGCCTGATACAAGATACTTAACCGACATACCATTTCTCCTTGGCAATTTGCATCTTAGTTGTTGCAAGGTCTTTTTTGTGCGTACAGATTCATATCCGAAGAAATGCCCAAAAACACATATAATCGGATTATAAATATATGGTTATATTTTACACTTTCAAATTCTTGTGTGCAAAAAAATTATTGAAAAGGATTGTTGACAATTCTGTTACGCAAGTATATTCTTATGTCAATTTTCGGTGGAAAATTACATACAATTAAATAACTCTAAAGGCTGTGACGAAGAAAGCCGCAGAGATTCGGTCAATACAGAGAAGTGCTATTAGCTGAGAGGCACGCGACGATATTTGCAAAAGCTATCCCTTCCGAGCCGGCATTCCGAACAGGATCATTCCCAAGTAGACAGTGCCCGTGATGCTGCGTTAATGCAAAGGAGTTGTTAGACTTCGTAAGTGGCAAACGAACAGTTTGCAAGTTGAGTGGTACCGCGGATTTTATTCGTCTCAATGTCCAGAAAGGATGTTGGGGCTTTTTTTTGCCCCAAAAGAAAACAGATTGACAGAAAAGGAGAAAGGTTATGTCAACATCACAGAACAGCAACGTTGAGTTAAGACTCGCAGAAGTTGCAGACAGAGTTCACGGCTTGAGACTCGATATGGGTCTGACACCTGAGGAAGTTGCCTCAAAGCTTGATATTTCAACTGAGGAATATCTCAAGTTCGAAGAAGGTACTCAGGACTTCAACTTCACATTCATTTACAAATTCGCTAATCTCGCCGGCGTTGAGATCTCAGATATCATGGAAGGTTCTTCTCCTTCCCTCAAGGAATATGCAATAACAAGAAACGGCCAGGGCAGCCCTATCACAAGACGTACAGGCTACAAGTACCAGCGTCTTGCTTCCAGATTCAAGAACAAGCTCTGCGAGCCTTTCCGTGTCGTAGTCCCTTATTCAGAAGAGGCTTTGAATCCTCCGTATCACCTCGTTTCACATAACTATCAGGAAATGAATATCGTCGTAAAAGGCACTTTGAAAGTAATCATCGGTGATTCCTCCGAAGTCCTTCACGAGGGTGACTGCATCTATTTCGACTCCACACAACCTCACGGCGAGTTTGCTCTCGGCGGCGAAGACTGTGTATTCTATGCGATCATCTTGAATCCTGAGGCATGGGGTAAGGGTGAGAACTACACCACACCTTACAACTCAGAAGAGATGCGTACAGAAAACGTCACAAACGTTGATGCAGCTAACCTTAAAGATGCTGTTTATACACATTACCTCAACGGCGTTCTCGATGAGAACGGCACAATGGTTGACGTCGATGTTAACGTTCCCGCATGCAAGAAGTTCAACTTCGCATTCGACTGTGTCGATGTTATCGCTGACAAGAATCCTGACAAGCTCGCTATGCTCTGGGTCGCAAAGGACTGCGTAACAGAGAGAAGATTCACATTCGGTGACATCAAGAAGTATTCCAACATGACTGCCAACTACTTCAAGTCACTCGGTATCGGCAAGGGTGACAAGGTCGTTCTCGTTCTCAAGCGTCACTATCAGTTCTGGTTCGCCATGATGGGACTTGAGAAGCTCGGTGCCGTAGCGATCCCCGCTACTCACCTCCTCCGTGATCACGATTACGAATACCGTTTCAACGCAGCAGGCGTTAAGGCAGTATTCTGCACAGCAGATGACGATGCTGCCGATGAGTGCGAAAAGGCTGCAAAGGTATGCGGAGTTGAGACTCTCATCCTCTGCAACGGTTCAAGACCCGGCTGGCATGACTTCAACGAGGAATTCAAGAACTTCTCTGATGTATTCGAGCGTCCTGAAGATTATGCCTGCGGATACGATCCGATGGTAATGTTCTTCACATCCGGTACAACAGGCTATCCTAAGATGGCACTTCACTCATATATGTATGCCATCGGTCACATCCCGACAGCAAAGTACTGGCAGAACGTAGATCCTAACGGACTCCACTTCTCTATCTCCGACACAGGCTGGGGTAAGGCTCTCTGGGGCAAGCTCTATGGTCAGTGGCTCTGTGAAGCACCAATCTTCACATTCGACTTCGAACGCTTCAAGGCTGAAGAGATCCTTCCTATGTTTAAAAAGTACAATATCACAACATTCTGTGCACCTCCGACAATGTTCAGATTCTTCATCAAGGAAGATCTTTCCAAGTACGATCTGTCCTCACTTAAGTATGCAGTCACTGCAGGCGAAGCTCTGAACCCTGAGGTATTCAACCGCTTCATGGCAGCAACAGGTATCCGCCTCATGGAAGGCTTCGGCCAGACAGAGACAACTCTTGCCATCGCCAACCTTGTCGGCGCGAAGCTCCGTATCGGTTCAATGGGTAAGCCTAACCCGCTCTACGATGTTAAGATCCTTGATCCCGACGGCAACGTATGCAAGCCCGGTGAGACAGGCGAGATCTGCATCAACACACAGAACTATCATCCGAAGGGACTCTTCCTCCAGTACTATCTCGCACCTGAGCTTACCAGCGAGGCATGGCATGACGGCTGGTACCACACAGGTGATACGGCATGGGCAGATGAGGACGGATACATCTGGTATGTAGGACGTACAGACGATGTCATCAAGTCTTCCGGCTACCGTATCGGACCCTTCGAGATTGAGAACGTCATCATGGAACTTCCTTATGTTCTTGAGTGCGCTGTTACCGGTGTGCCTGACCCTCAGGGCGTAAGAGGTATCGTTGTTAAGGCTACGATCACACTCGTTAAGGGCACTGAGAGAACAGAGGAGCTCAAGAAAGAGATCCAGAATTACGTTAAGGAAAAGACAGCTCCGTATAAATATCCTAGAGTAGTTGAGTTTGTGGATGAGCTTCCCAAGACCTTCAACGGAAAGATCATGAGAAAGGCTATCAGATCTGCTGAAGAAAAGAAATGATCTGAAAACTTACGAAGCTTTCAACCAGAGCGGCTCTATCGTAGAGCCGCTTTTCTTTTGCGTGGGATTCACCATAACATCAAACCGCCTGTCCCTTATAAACGGCCAAAGATAAGCATAAGCTTCGGGCGGATTCCTGAAATCCGGAACAGGAAAATCCGATATATCCAGGAGCATGTTCTGCTCACCGTACCGTTCAAGCAAAAGATGATGTCTCTTGTCGTAGATGATGAAGTCATCTATCTCACGTCTCTTTAATACAGGCTGTCTGATTATCGGAAGCACGGAATTTCTCGGATTGATCACCGCGCACGCAGCCTCCTCACCCAGATAGAAATCGAGTCCGGATAATACAGACTGTGCCTCGCGGTAGAGGTCTCTTATCGACATCTGAATCTTCCTCATTGTCCCGCTCGTATAATCTTCAGCTACCCTTGCACCGTATTTGAGTGAACAGAATATCATCTTATAAAGATCTATTTCCAGGCCTCTTACATCAGTCAGGAAAAAGTCCGATGTCATCTGCTGCACTTCTGCACTGCTCCTGGCAGAAATCATGGAATAGAGATACTGAGCATCCTTAAGACTGGTCACAACATTGATCTCATCATCTCCGGCAGGATAGAGTCTCCGGTCTGTGATGGAAACCGGAACCTTTCCTGACCTTAATGCTGCGAGCACAGCACACAGATATCCTTCGAAAGTCCCGTCATATGTGTATTTAATGCCCTGCCCTGACATATTCTGTCCCCCCTGTCCGATTTATGTGCCGCTATTCTATCATCCCGAACATTTGTTTGTAAATACCATTAATGGGACAGTGAGTAATATTTTCCGCAGGGCAAAAAAGAGGCCGGATATACATCCGACCTCTTAATAGATATTTGCTTGTTTAAGCGAGCATTAAAGCTTGATAATGTATTCGAAGCGCTTCTGCACAAGCAAAGCGTCGCGAGCGCGGAAACCCTGCGCTGAGAAACATTATTAAGGCTTAGGAAATCCGATCTCCTTAAGGAATAACGCGATCTTCTCCTTGTCGCGCTTGCTGCCGTTTAAAGAATAAACTTCAATATAAACATTCTCATTTACATAAACGCCGCCGTAGATCTCTGAATCATCATAGAAATACTGGTTTGCGTAGACAAAGCTCAACGCGCTGCCGCTCTCAACCTCACCGTTGAAGATAACGGAACCGCGTGTCTTGCTGGTGCTCATTGAGTTGGATCCGGTAAAATCGCTGTCATCTTTAATATCCTGGAAGTCCTGGCAGAAATCATCGAATCTGTCCATGGCTTTGTCAGCCTTCTTGTATCTGATATAGATGTAGTAGTTATCTCCGTCCTGTGCAGCGATCATGTATTCGATCTTATCACCGTCATATGTTGAATTCTTTATGTGATAGGTCTCATCCTCATCGATCTTTACAGCGTTGTCCAATGCATCGAAAAACACATCCTCGTCGTCGATTACCTTAAAACCCGAACAAGCGGTAGCCGACAGCATTGTTGCACAGGCAAGAACTGCAGCCGCAATGGTCTTTAATCTCTTCATAACCAAAACCCCTCCAAACACAAAAGATAAAAATATTTTACGCTACGCAAAAAATCATTTCAACGAACATAAACCGACAATATAAACTAAATGTACAAATAAAAATCCCCGACATTAACATATGCCGGGGACAGAAAACATTTTAAAGAGCCCTTATCAGCCGATCTTGAAACGGTGATAATTCTTCTTACCCTTACGTACGATAGCTTCGCCGTTTGCATCGAAGTCTGATTCCTTGAGTTCATAGAACTGATCCTCAACAACGTTGTCATTGAGGTAAACGCCCTTCTGCTGGATCATTCTTCTTGCTTCACCCTTGGACTTCATGAGACCTGCTTTAACGAGAGCATCAGCAATCTGCATACCTGCTGAGAGCTCATCGTTTGTGATCTCAGTTGTCTTCATGTCTTCAGATCTTCCGGCGTTCTCGAAAATATCTTCTGCCGTCTTTTTCGCGATATCGGCAGCCTCTTCACCGTGGATGATCTTTGTTACTTCGTAAGCAAGTCTCTTCTTTGCTTCGTTGATAGCTGAATCCTTAAGCTTGGCGTACTCGTTGATCTCATCCATCTCAAGGAATGTGAGAAGCTTCATGCACTTGATGACATCAGCATCATCAACATTTCTCCAGTACTGGTAGAAGTCGAAAACAGGTGTCTTCTCAGGATCAAGCCATACAGCACCCTTGGCCGTCTTGCCCATCTTCTTTCCTTCGCTGTTGGTAAGGAGAGTAAATGTAAGGCCGTATACTGAATCACCTTTCTTACGGCGTACAAGCTCCATGCCTGCAAGGATGTTTGACCACTGGTCGTCACCGCCGAACTCAAGGTCACAGCCGTAGTTCTCGTGGAGATAATAGAAATCGTATCCCTGCATGAGCATATAGTTGAATTCAAGGAAAGAAAGGCCTTTCTCAAGACGCTGCTTGTAGCACTCGGCTGTAAGCATCTTATTTACCGAGAAATGCGCACCGACTTCTCTTAAGAACTCAATGTAGTTGAGGTTTCTGAGCCAATCAGCGTTGTTAACGATGAGAGCCTTTCCGTCTGAGAAATCAACGACCTTGCCCATCTGCTTCTTGAAGCACTCAACGTTATGGTCGATAGTCTCTACGGTCATCATCTGACGCATGTCGGTACGGCCGGAAGGGTCTCCGATCATTCCTGTACCGCCGCCCATGAGAGCGATCGGTCTGTGGCCGGCCTTTTGCATGTGGCTCATTACCATCATCTGAACGAAGTGACCTACGTGAAGAGAGTCAGCAGTCGGGTCAAAACCGATGTAGAAAGATACACCGGGCTTGCTCAAAAGCTCATAGATCTCATCTCTGTGTGTTGCCTGTGAGAAGTAACCTCTCTCTTCAAGCACATCAAATACATTTCTGTACATATATTCCTCCAACTAATTGTTATCTCTTTTATCAGACGCCGAGCTTGATGTAGTCGATCGCAGCAAGTGCGGCAACTGCGCCGTCAGCGCATGCTGTGGTAAGCTGCCTTACCTTCTTGACTCTCGCGTCGCCTGCGGCAAAGATACCCTCGACATTAGTCTTGCAGTTCTCGCCTGCTTCGATATATCCGCCCTGCAAAGTTACAAGGTCCTTGAAGTCAGCGGTCTTCGGCTCCTGGCCTATAGCAACGAAAAGTCCGTCAACATCTATCGTCTTCTTGCTTCCGTCCTCTTTATTTGTAAGCTCCACTCCGGAAAGCTTGGGCTCACCCAGGAGATCATCGATAACATAAGGTGTAACGATCTCAATGTTTGGAAGTTCTTTTGCCGCATTGACGAGGACTTCATCAGCTCTGAATTCATTTCTGCGGTGTATAAGATATACCTTGTCCACGATACCTGCAAGATATATGGCATCTTCAACGGCAGTATTTCCGCCGCCATTGACCGCAACCGTCTTGCCCTTATAGAACGCACCGTCACATGTGGCGCAATAAGAGATGCCCTTTCCTAAGAGATCATCTTCTCTTGCAATTCCAAGATGGCGGTTCGAAGCACCTACTGCGAGAATGACAGCCTTTGCCGTATCAGTATTGCCTGATGCGAGCTTTACTTCAAAGCCGGTCTCTGTTTTCAAGATGGCCTCAACCTTATCGAACTCAAGAGTTGCACCTAGATTGATTGCCTGGTTATAAAGGTCATTTGCAAAATCGAAACCGGATATCTTGGCAATAGCCGGATAGTTCTCGATCTCGGGAGTGTTTACGATCTGGCCGCCATACATTTCGGCCTCATAAAGTGTGGTAACCATTCCCGCACGTCTAGCATAGATAGCTGCCGAAAGGCCTGCCGGACCTGCACCTACGATGATGATGTCTGCCATATCTTAACCTTCCTTTCCGTTAACGAGCATATCAAATCTCGCGTGTTCTTCCGGTCTTTCCCGCTGGAGCGAGATAACCTTACCCGCACGGTTGATGAAGCAGTGCTCGCTTGTTCCCGTGCATCTTACCTGCCCGGTCTCCTTATCGAAGACCGTGTATTTGATGTCAAATCTGACACCCGTATATCTCGTGATCTCAGCCCTGATAACGACTGTATCACAGTATTTGGCCATAGTCTTGTACTTGGCGGTAAGGCCTACGACGGGACTTATAATTCCCATCTCTTCCATGCCCTTATAGCCCAGTCCGATATCCTCGAAAAGTTTAGTCCTTGCTTCCTCAAACCATCTGATGTAGTTCGAATGGTGTGTTACGCCCATCTGATCAGTCTCATAGTACTGCACGAGGTGCTCGCAATCGGTAACTGCAGCCATTTAAAACGCCTCCGCCCTTATAGATTGTTATATTTTATTTTTAGAGATGTTAACTGTCAAATAAAGAACGGCACTGCAACTATATTTTCGCGTGAAAACATATATAATGTCTCCTATGGATACCGAACTTTTCATCTTGATAACAGACATCATCGGCACTGTGGCTTTTGCAGTGTCCGGTGCCATGGCCGGAATCAGGAAGAAGATGGACATCTTCGGTGTAAACATCTTAGCGCTCCTGACAGCTACGGGCGGCGGCATCATCAGGGACCTTATCACCGGCTCCACCCCTCCGATGGCTTTCAAGAACCCTTTGTTCGTAATCATCGCTGCCGTCACGGCAAACATCACTTTCATTTTTGTATGGTGGCAGCACAAGAAAAAGCGCGAGATCTCAGACAAGACACGCGCCATTTATGAAAAGTTCTTCTTCTGGTTTGATACTATCGGCCTTGCAGCATTTACTGCCGACGGTGTCCACACAGGTCTTCTCGGAGCCCACGCCAACAATGCGTTTCTCGTAATCTTTCTCGGTGTCGTCACCGGTGTAGGCGGCGGTGTCTTAAGAGATGTCCTCTCGCTCGAGATGCCCTACATTTTCGTAAAGCACATATATGCATGTGCTTCGATCGTTGGTGCCGCCATAGTATATGTTTTCTATATCATCACAGGCTCAGCAGAAGCTGCAATGCTCGCCGGATTCTTCTTCGTCTGCGCAATCAGATTCTGCGCGGCTCACTACGGCTGGAATCTGCCGAAAGCTTATAAGGATTAAGCCTGCCACCCTGACCAATCCGAATCATTATCCCCGGTATTGTCCCAGAATCGCGAAAAGAAGGACCCGTGGGACAAGAATCTGCGATTTCTTGTCCCAGATTGCCATAAAACGAGGGCCGTGGGACAACAGTTGACCTTGGGCCCTGAGGCTAGCAGAAAAAAGCCGCCCCACGTGGAGCGGCCTAAAACTACGTAACCTAAAAATAAATCAGTTTGAATCAGGAACAGCCTTGATAGCAGCCAGGAGCTCAGAGAACTCCTCGAATGCAGGGATATCAGGGTTGGCAGTTATTATCTTCTCCGTGCTCTTGAAAAGGAATCCTGCCTTTGATGCCTTGATCATTGCAAGATCGTTATAGGAGTCGCCGGATGCGATGGTATCAAATCCGATGGACTGCAGTGCCTTAACTGTTGAGAGCTTTGAGTTTTCGATCCTCATCTTGAAGTCTTCGATCATACCGTCTTCGCCTACGATAAGTGAGTTGCAGAAAAGTGCGGGATAGCCGAGCTTCTTCATGAGCGGCATGGCAAACTGCGTGAACGTATCACTTATGATTATTACCTGCATGTCCTTTCTGAGCTCATCCAGGAATTCCTTTGCGCCCGGGAGCGGGTCGATCTGTGCGATTACATCCTGGATTTCCTTGAGACCAAGTCCGTGCTCTCTCAAGATGCCGAGTCTCCAATGCATGAGCTTGTCGTAATCAGGCTCATCCCTGGTCGTGCGTGTAAGTTCCGGGATACCCGTCTTTTTTGAGAACTCGATCCAGATCTCAGGTACGAGGACACCTTCCATATCAAGACAAACAATATTCATTTCCAATTACCTCCGTTAAATTCTAGCGTATATGAATGAACCGGAATCATAGCCTAAACCATACATTCCGAAGACTAAAGTTGCAACAAACAAAACCATAAAAGCTGCCCAGAGGACAACGATCCCTTTGCTTCTGAGAAGTGCGATGGTAGAGCGCGGCGCTTCATCTTCACTTGGGCGGTACTTATATGAATCAACTGCAACAACGAGAAGTACTGCAACTATGAGAACGATAAGGTTGCTGAGATCCATTCCCGAAGCTGAGAAGTTTGCCCAGTTAAGAGCAGCTCCGCCTCTACGGAAGATCGCAGCATACATGTCGACTGCGTCCTTGACCGTAGCAGATCTGAAGAATACGAAGCCCGAGAGCATCAGGATGAATGTGCGGACGGACTGGAAGATCCTGAAGTAGAGTTTGTCAGCACCGATCTTCGGACGGATCTTCTTTGACACAGGCTCGAAGATCATGCCGAGCACGATATAGATAAAGTGCAGGATGCCTGAGCCGATAACGTAGTTCCAGAGACCGCCGTGCCAGTAACCTACTGCAAACCAGAGGATGAAAAGAGCAACATAAGTCGGGACTTTCTTACCGTTCTTCTTGCCGAACTTTGCCTTCGACCAGTCGCCGAGCTTAATGAGCGGCTCGCTTTTCAGGATAGGATACATGAGGTAATCACGGAGCCATCCGCCAAGAGTGATGTGCCATCTTCTCCAGTATTCCTTGACGGTCTTTGAGAAGAACGGGCAGTTGAAGTTCTCGGGAAGTTCGATGCCGAGCATGTGGGATACGCCGATTACGACGTCCATGCATCCGGAGAAATCGCAGTAGAGCTGGATCGCGAAGAAGAAAACGCCGATCGGAACATAGAGACCCGTGAATGTCTGGTGGTCTCCAAAGATAAGATTTACGGGCATTGCGGCGCGCTCAGCGATTACGAGCTTTTTGAAAAATCCCCACGCGATCCTTACCGCGCCGTCGCAGATCCTCTCAAGTGAGAACTTGACGGACTTGGCCTTCTCGAACTCTGCGGAAAGGTTAGCGTAAGTGTTCATAGGTCCCGACATGAGCTGCGGGAAATATGTTGAGAACAATAAAACCTTGAAGAAGTTCTTCTCGGGTGCGATCTTTTCCCATCTGCAGTCTAAGATGTAACCTGATGTCTGGAGGACATAGAAAGACATTCCGACAGGAACTGCGTAGAGGAAGAATGTGTTAGAGGTCTCGGTCGCGCCGAAGAGGAGATTGAGTCTTTCAGCGGCAAGGCCCAGCACGTTGTAATACTTGATACAGCACAAAAGCGCGATGTTGATTAAGACCGTTATTACGGTTGCGGCGTTGCGCAGAGCATTGCTTTTCGAGGGGCCGGCAAGAAGGCCTCCGACATAACAGAGTACTGCCGACACCAGGACGAACAGCAATGTGTAAAAACCTAAAAATCCTGCAAAAGCAAGGCTCGCAGCCAGGACCACCCAGAGTCTTACGGACTTGGGCAGCACAAAGTAGAGCAGTAAGACTGCTGCAACGAAAGCCAGGAAAAGTGCGGATACTAACGACATTAATTAACCCTTAGCCGAGGTGGGCGATGATCCTGTCTACCATCTCGCCGACATTCTTAAGACCGGTCGTCTCACCCATCGTGAACTTGATGCCAAAGCATCTTTCAACAGCAACTATAAGGTTGATGTGCTCCAGAGAGTCCCAGCCGTCAACATCAGATGCAACTGTTGAATCGTTGACAGTGATGTCCTCGTCATCGAAAACGTCCTGGAATACTTCGTTAAGCTTGCCGTAGATCTCTTCTCTTGTCATTATCCTAATCTCCTTATTTGCGGATGTCCCTGATCAGTTGACCCTGATTGCAACATTGCCGCTCTTATGGGGCTCATTAAGATCCAGGATCCACTCGGACGTGCCGTCTTCGGTCTCCATGATCTTGGTAAAGCCCTGAAGCTCGTAAAAATCCTTGACCATTTTATTCTTTGCGGTCGGGAAATAGTAGCCTTTAATCTTCGTGATATTGCGGGATTTTGCCTCTGCTATGAGCTCATCCATCATTGCAAATTCCATACCGCGCTTTAAGACTCTGCAGCTCATGAGCCACAGATCGATGTGGAACGTGTCACCTTCAGCGTGGCCGAAAGTTACCGCTACAACACCGTTGTCGCCGAACTTGTCCTCTAATCTTCCGTATAAAGTGATGTAGGAAGGGTCAGATGCGAACTTCTCGATCTCAGCCTGTGAACAGCGCTTTGTCGTCAGGTTGAACTGGTTGCTCTTATTCGTAAGCTCGGCGATGCGGGCCATATAGACAGGTGCGAAAGGCTTGATCTCGGCAGTCATCTCGAGCGACCTCAGATAATCGTCGTAATTCTCGAATGAAGCCGATGCCTTGGCGCGCTCCATGTTTGCCTTATACATTCCGCCGCGCTTTAAGTCCTCTTCGGAAATGCCCGTAACTTCAAAAAATCCGTTCGAATCGAGCACGTCGATGTATGTCTCCGGCGCGCCGACTTCAGGTACGGAAATGCCTGCGATCTGGTTCTCAACGAGCGCTCTCTCGACAGGGTTGTCGTCCACGAAAACGAAGCTGTCGGAACCAATGTTTAGTTCTGAAGCGATGCTCGCGATATTGCGGTCCTTGTTGTCCCAGTTGGCCTTGATGATGATGAAGTCATCCTGCTTGAGCGTTGAGTCGGGACGTGCGAGGCCTGCCAGTGCGTTCTCCTCGTCGTTCTTGGATGCGACGGTAAGAAGGATGCCCAGATCCTTATGCGCCTTAACGTACTGCTGGAACTCCGTGAAAAGTTCGGATTCCGCATCCTCGTGACCTACCTTTATGTTCTCTGGACCGTCGTCGCCTACGATTCCGCCCCACAATGTATTGTCCATATCGAGCGCAAACGCCTTCTTGTTGCGGCCGTAAACCGCCTTGATTATGCGAGCCAGATTGAACGCAAAATCAGGGATCGCGGAAACGCTCAAAGCATACTTATATCTGTACCAGTCACCCGGGTCTGCCCACTTCTTGATGCCGTAGACAGCAGAGACATAGTTGATGTCATTAATGAAGAAATTGCCGTGTGTCTGGGCATAACTGCAGAACCTGTCGTTAAGTCTGTTGATGAAGTTCAGCCTGCCGTGGATATTCGTAAAATCGCTGTTGCCCAGGAGCCTGTAATAAGGCTGCTCGAAATTGTTCTGAATTATCGTGCACTGGAATCTGTCTGCAAGTGCTTTCCAGACCTGCTCGAATCTTCCCATGGTCTCTTCGAGAAGAGCGTCGATCTGCTCGGGAGAATCCGTGACAGACGGGAATCTTGCGATGTTTCTTGTAGTGGTGTGCACGAAAACGAGATCCGGCTTGAAAGCGTCAAGCTCGGGATTGCCGAAGACCGCGTCTTCAAAATACTTATTGTATTCGGATTCGAAAAACTCCGGCTTAATGCCGTAATTCAAAAGGAAGAGCTCTAATACCTGCTTGATATCGCTGGTCGTGGAGCCGCCTAAGATGGCGATCTTCTTCTCGATATACTTGATATCCTCCCTCGCCAAAAGCTCTCTTCTGATAGCCTTCTTCTTGCGAAGGATATAGTCGGAATCGTAAGGATACTCAAGCTGTTTCATTAATAAGCCTCCGGTGTGCCGTAATTCGACACTTTATAATAACATTTTTACGCCTAAAACACTTTATTAAAAGAATAAGTTTGTATAAAGTGCAGCCTGCAGCAAAAAATATAGCGTGATATAACTAGTAACGGTGAAATTTGGCGGGCATTGAATTGCCTTTTTTGAATGGAAGTGACTGATTTGGAAAGCCTTAGATTTTTACTTGACATCGCCCTGATACTGCTCACTGCGAAGGTGTTCGGAATCATAGCAAGAAAACTTCACGCACCTGAGGTCGTTGGAGAGATCGTTGCAGGTCTTTTGATCGGACCTGCCGTTCTTGGCATTGTGGATCAGTCTGACTTCATCAACAAGATGGCAGAGATCGGCGTTATCATGCTCATGTTCGAAGCAGGTCTCTCCACAGACATGAAGAAGCTTAAGCAGACGGGCCTTAAGGCTACTGTCATCGCATGCGCCGGCGTATTCGCCCCTCTCGTCATGGGCGCCTTGCTCTTCATGAGTTTCTATGGTTTCGGTCCCATCGGATCTGACCAGTTCATTAAAGGTCTCTTCGTTGGAACACTTATGGCTGCCACATCAGTCAGCATCACTGTAGCTGCCCTCAAGGAACTCGGTAAGCTCAGCGGCACTGTTGGAACGACCATCGTAAGTGCTGCCATCATTGATGATGTCATCGTAATCGTCGTTCTCACATTCGTATTGAGTGCCAAGGGTTCCGGCACGTCAGTATGGGTAACGATGCTCAAGGCGGTATTGTTCTTCGCGATCGCCATCATCACGGGCTTCGTTGTTTATAAGGGTTTCGAATGGCTCGACGCCAGATATGAACATACAAGAAGAATTCCGATCGCAGCTCTCGTTTACTGTATCGGCATGTCTTACGTAGCCGAGAGATATTTCGGAATTGCAGACATCACAGGCGCTTATGTGGCAGGTGTCGTCCTTTGCAACCTCCACGACGTTAAGTACGTTGAGCGTAAGGTAGACGTCAGCTCCTACATGGTTTTCGCGCCCATCTTCTTTGCTGGAATCGGATTGAAGGTTTCTTTCGAGAGCATGAATCCTACTCTCATGCTCTTCTCGATCTCATTCGTTGCAGTAGCTCTTATCTCGAAGATCATCGGCTGCGGCACCGCGTCAAAGCTTTGCAGATTCAAGTGGGGCGACTCACTCAAGATCGGTGTCGGCATGATGACACGTGGCGAAGTCGCGCTCATCACCGCACAAAAAGGACTTGCGGCAGGACTTATCTCCTCCGACTATTTCACGGCGGTAATCCTCATGATCCTCGTAAGTTCGATCGCGGCTCCGATACTTCTAAAGCTTCTCTATAAGAGCCATCCTTCCGACTGAGATCAGGAACACTTATGCTAATATAATCACTATGAAAAACGAAGAGATCCGACAGAAGGCGTTAATACCTATCGTAATCCCCTCATATGAGCCTGACGACAGGCTTATCGAATTACTGAACGATCTTGATAAAAAAGAAATGGGTCCCGTCATCATCGTCAACGACGGTTCAGCCGAAGAATACGATCCGATTTTCAAGAAAGCGGAAACGATCATTTCCAGGCGCAGCGGCAAGCTGATCTCTTATCAGCCCAACCGCGGAAAAGGCCGTGCGCTCAAGACGGCATTCACATACATCACCGAAAACATGCCCGATGCTTTGGGATGCGTCACCGCCGATTCTGACGGACAGCACACACCCGAATGCATCACCAATATAATCAACAAACTCATAGAAAAGCCTGATGATCTCATCCTCGGTGTCCGCCAGTTCAATAAGAAGGACATCCCGTGGAAGAGCTGGTTCGGCAACACGGTCACGATAACGGTTTTCTCATACGTTGCAGGCATAAAGGTCAGCGACACGCAGTCGGGCCTTCGCGGAATCCCTTTCGATTTCATGAAGGATCTCATCAATGTTAAGGGCGAGAGATTCGAATATGAGATGCAGATGCTCCTGGAAGTTTCCGGCAGATGCGGTCTTACCGAGATCCCTATCCAAACGATCTACGAGTCGAAGGAAAACCATCAGACACATTTCCGTCCCATCGTGGATTCCATAAGGATCTACAAGATACTGGGCAAGAAGTTCATCAAGTATATCTTCGCGTCACTCTCATCGTTCGTACTGGACATCGCGCTCTATCACCTGTTCTGCCTTCTTTTTGCAGACATGTTTCCTTCAACATCCGTATCTATCGCTGATGTCGGCATGGGCGTCTTCATGGCAACGGTCAGCGCGAGAGTTATCTCTGCGATCTATAACTATCTCATCAACTACAAATTCGTATTCAAGAGCCGCGCTTCCAAAGGCGCATCGCTCACTAAATATGCACTTCTCGCGATAATCCAGATGTGCGTAAGCGCAGGCGTCGTAAGCCTCATCGCCTTCCTTCTCCATCTCGAGACAACGACACTGGTCAAGGCGGTCGTCGACACCCTGCTCTTCTTCCTGAGCTACACGATCCAGCAGAAGCTCGTCTTCCGCTCATCGAAAACCGACACCAAGAAATAATCCTGTAAGGAGCACCTGATGACCAAATACATAGCAATCGGTATCTTTCTGATAATGTACATTCTCATGATCGTCCTGCCCAAGCGCCGCGCGATTGTCGCATTATCGGCAGCAGCCCTCATGGTGATCTGTCAGATCCTGCCGCTCGGAAAAGTGCTCCCCGCGATCGATTGGAACGTCCTCATGATGATCTTCGGCACGATGGTAATAGTCGATTACTTCATCGAATCTAAAATGCCAAACAGGATTGCCGAAGCGCTTCTCCGCATCTCGAAAAACGTCATGTGGGTAACGATCCTGATGTCGCTTTTCTCAGGCATCATCTCCGCATTCATCGATAACGTTGCAACAGTCCTCATGGTCGCTCCGGTAGGTCTTGCCATCTGCAAAAAGCTCAAGATCAACCCTGTTCCCATGATCATCTGCATCGCCGTCTCATCCAATCTTCAGGGTGCGGCAACGCTCGTCGGCGACACTACTTCCATCATGCTCGCTGCAGCAAACCACATGAACTTCAACGACTTCTTTTACATGAACGGCAAGCCCGGTATGTTCTTTGCAGTAGAACTCGGCGCGATCTTCACGATTCCTCTCATGATGGTCATGTTCCGCAAGAACAGAGAGCCCGTTAACAGCACAGAACACACAAAGGTTACAGACTATGTTCCGACTATCACGATGCTCGGCCACGTAGTCCTTCTCATCATCGCTTCATTCATCCCCAATACACACGAATGGACAAACGGAATCATCTGTATGGTATGCGGCATCCTCACGATCGTCTGGGAGCTCATCAAGCAGAAGAGCACCAAAGGAATGGTTCATTCGCTCAAAGCTCTGGACTGGGATACGATGCTGCTCTTAAGCGGTCTTTTTGTAGTAATCGCATCGATCAAGGAAGTCGGCATCATCAATGATCTTGCAAACCTTATCGCAAACTTCAGCGGCTCCAACAGATTCGTACTCTTCTCCATCATCGTATGGGGTTCAGTCGTCATCTCCGCATTCATCGACAATATTCCTTATGTCGCAACGATGCTCCCTATCCTTGCCAGTGTCGCTGCCGCAATGAATGTTGAGCCGCACTTCCTTTACTTCGGACTTCTCGTCGGCGCCACACTCGGCGGCAACCTCACACCTATCGGTGCTTCGGCAAATATCGCAGGTGTCGGCATGCTTCGAAAAGAAGGACACGAGGTCGGCTTCGGCGACTTCATGAAGATCGGTGTTCCGTTCACACTCACCGCAGTTATCGCGGGATACCTTTTCGTATGGCTCGTCTGGGCTCCGAGGTGAGTCTTTAATCAACGAAACTTATACACAGTCTTTTCCCCATCGCGTCAGCCAAACGCTTGAGTGTCTTGACGGTAGTATTATAATTGCCGCTCTCAAGTTTGCTGATGTCCGCCTGGGATATTCCGGAAAGACGCGCCAGTTCCTCCTGCGAGATTCCGCTTTTGATTCTGGCCACGGAAAGAGCTAAACCGTAATCAAGAAAATACATCTAACATATCCTCCTCAGAAGATTATTTCCGTACTTTTTGAGCAAAGAATTATGTGCTATAAACGCCTAATTATGTATGGGATATATCCCATGGGAAATTATACTTTTGCAAAGGCAGTATTTTGAACCGTTCAGCAGTGCTGAAACGATCAGAAACCATATTTCCGGCACCAAATTGTCCCCAAAACCAAACTCGGCAAAAAAAGAGCCACTTCAATTTTGAAGTGACTCTGTGATTAAATAAGTTGTCAGATTATGATCAGCCTTCCTCGCCGTAGAAAGCTTCGTATGCAGCTTCGGCAAGTGTGCCTGAAGCGTTAGCAATAACGGTGCTGTCGGGCGCAAGGAGTCTGTAGCTTCTCTCACCCAAAGAACCGATCGGCATCTGTCCGTCGATTCCGAGGAGAATGTTGTAGAAGCAGTCCGTCAGGACCGAATCAAAGACTTCTTTGATGAGCTCATCGCTTGCGCCTGCAGCCTTGAGCTTAGCGATCTGTTCGCCGGCAACATTATCTGTACTGCCGAGATAATTCTCGAGCATTGCATCTTTTTCTTCTCTTGCTGCCTTAGCAAATAATAATGCATCCATGATCGGTTCCTCCGATTTCACAGTTTTGTATATTTTATCAGGTATTTACCGTTGTAGTAAAGCAATAGTACCCGAATCTATTATATGAACAGGGATATTTGTTCGATATTTATGCTATAAAAAAATTCTTATTTTCCGGCGAAAAGCAGGATTGTCCCGAGCAGAGCCATGTGAGCCGGATAGTAAACTGAATAGATCATGTTGAGAGCTTTGTTTCTCGGGCCAGGCTTGCCGTTGTATGCCGCGATGACAGGCACCGCTATAACATGACCGATGGTCCACGGCATGATCCTCTTAAAAAACGCCAGAAATGCCAAAGGCCCTCCGAAATCTGTTCTCGCCCAAACCGAGACTGCAAAATAAACGCTCATTATCGCCAGCAGGATCAAAAGCTTTACAGGATAAGACCTGTTCCCTTCATACTTTAAATAGAAATAGAATGCATATATCAGGAGCACACCTGCAAATTTGTAATTCGTCTTCATGAAGTAAGTTGCAAATGCGGAAGCAATATAGAAAAGAATATATATCCATGGTCTGTCTTTGCACTTTTCGGTAATGATAAGCCCGATAAAACCGAGCAGCAATACCGGCATAACACTCTGCGAACTCCAGTCGATGAGTTCTCCCGTCTCATAGAAATCATAAACAAATTCGGAGATGACACAAAGAACGCTGAGCTTGATCAAATGCGACCTGACTCTGTCAGGCTTATCTTTGATGTGGTTAAACCCTTCCGCGATCATGAAAGCATATAACAGAAAGGCAAGCCGTCCGATAACACGCAGCGCGGTCATGTTGCCCAAAAAGGACGAGGCAACATGATCTATCGTCATCGTCAGCATTGCCAGTATCTTTAAAATAAACAGCGTCACCCGCATCTTCCTCCGCTGACATCATTTTAGCATTTACCAAATAAAGGCGTACGGGTATTTCACCGTACGCCCTAACCCTGCAAAGTATTTAATTTATACTTAAATAAATAGGAAGGGTCAATTCACTATATTGCGTCAATTTGCAGGGTTATCAACGTTATCCGGCTCTTCCTCTTTCCTGAGAAGGAAGAATCCTGTTGCGGCTGCAGCCGCTGCAACTATGAGAAGCGTACCGATCACGATCCTTGAAGAGTTCAAGCCTTCACCTGTCTTTACTACAGATGCGGGAGCTGTCTTTGTTCCGATGGTTACAATGAACGGTGAGAATGTCTTTATCTCAAATGTGAGCGTCAGATCCTTAGCGTTGTAAACTGCTTCAATCAGCTCAAATCCGTCATCTAACATGTGGAGGATCAGTACTGTCTCGCCGTCTTTAAGCGTAAGTGCTTCTTTGAGCGCGAGTGTGACTTTAACTGTGAATCCGGGCTCGTGCACTGCTCCGTTTTTATCATAGAGAGTTATATCAAATTCCATAGGGAATGTGACATCAGTGTAGCCCTTATCTGCAATCTGCTTCCTGATAGCATTGATCTCTTCAGCAGGTGCTTCAGAGACATCGATCTCATTTACGAGAAGAATATAATCTTTAACCTTGCCTTCACTTACTCCGTCAAATACGGCAGATACATCTTTAAGGCTATCCGTAAAGTTGACAGCCTCGGTCTCAGGGATCATACCCCAGGCACCGATCCAGACATAGTTTTCTTCTGCCGAATAAGAGATTTTGTTCTCGCCGATAGGAGTACTGAGAACATCCTCCTCATCATACCCGAGCCAGAAGATCGCATAGCCGTTAATGCCCTTTACAACGAGTTCAACAGGACGTTCTTCAAAAGCAACCTCAAAGTAAGAATTGTCTTCTCCGTCTGCATCACCGCACTCGAAAACCAGATTGGAATCGCTTAAAGGCTCTATCTCTTTTCCGTTTTTATCAAGTGCCTTAAGACTGAGATCCATCATGATAACATCAATGCCGACTACCCAGCATTCATTGAAATAGATTTCAACTGCATCTCCGGTTACTTCATAACCGTCATATGCAACCCATGTTCCGGGTGCAAATACTTTGTCATCACCGACTTCAATGCCGATAACCTTTTCGCCGTTGATAAAGAATACAAACGGTATATCGATATCCATCTCGATCGGGAAGTTAAGCACTACTTCTGAATCAGACGGAATTGCTTCGCCGATCTCGAGAGGGTTGAACCATGCATCTTCGCCTTCACCTTCCCAGTTGCCGATAGCAAATTCACCGTCAAGAGCAGTTACTTCAAACACAGGATGTCCCTCTTCAGGAACGTCTGTCTCATCATAATTCGGATCAATTTCAATATCATTTGCCTCATCAGATGTTGCGATCATGAAGTTAGAGAAGCTTCCCGTCTCGAAAGTAATCTCATGTGTATTGGGATCGTACTCTGCTTCGATAGTCTCAACGCCTTCATCACCGCCCTTATCGTGAACGATGTAAACCTTGTTGTTATCAGGATTGAAATCATCATCAACTTTCAGCGTAACGGAAGCGTTACCCTTTTCGAGATTATGATAATCTTCCTCCCAATAATCATTCGTGTTTGCTTTCTGATAGATATTAGCAAGATCAAGACTTAAGTATTCTTCAATCTCAAGATCATTCTCTTTCAGCTCAGCCTGGACACCGGCATTGTTGTCGTAAGCAGAACGTGTATTGCCGTCTAAAGCTCCAACGGACATTTGAGCTGTGCCGCCGGCAAACTCATTTGCAGGAACTTCGATGGCGCCGTCATTTACGATTGAATCACCGTTGATCTTTACTATGTTTGCAGGATCATCAAATACCGCAGAGAAATGGCAGTTGCCCTGAGGCATCTGGAAAAAATAAACATTGGGTTTATCGGTTGTTCCGATATCAAGGTTGCCGCCCTGGCTGCCGGCATTACCGCCGAATTCCACAAGCTGATAACCGGGTTCGGGAATGAATTCAAATGCGATCCAGTAACCGTTCTCGAGCCTGAGACAACCGTTGTAAGCATCGTATAAACAGCCCTTGTCATCGATACCGTAATCAGCCATTATGTTGTTCTCATATGAAGTGTCGGAAGCTTTGTAAACGCCGACAACTCTGGCGGAACCGTTCTTAAACATCTCTTCTTCGCTGATGTTTTGCTGTCTCTGTTCTGCAGGGCATCCGCTGTTAGTCCACTCGATTACGCCGCCCGGTGTATCATCGCCCATGATCTCGATAACGATCTTTTCTTCGTTATATGAATCTTTTCCGGGCATCTCATATTCACATCTGTCATATCTGGCAGTAACGTCTTTTTCAGAACCGTTGATAACTACTTTTGTCAGTCTTCCGAGATTCTCGACGCCCACTCCGCCGGGATTATCGATTACCAGATTGTCCGGAAGTTCGCTTTCTGCAAAAGTAATTGTCTTTACAACTGCATCAGAACCGGGAGTGCCGTTCATTTCCAATACTTCAGTATGTCCATCAAATTCAAAGAAAAGATTTCTGGTCAGATTGGAATGAACCTCAACAGTATATTCTGTTTCATTGTTTTGAGGCGGATCAGGTTCCGGATTACCCTGTCCTTCACCGGTATTATCTGCAGGAGTCAGCAGATCAATAGTAAGTACATATCCATCTGATACATTTTCCGTCAGTAAACCAAGGGGAGCTCCATCGAATATCGCATCAGCAGGAACTGTATATGTTTCACCACCGACTTCTTGAGGGTCTTCCTGATCCCAATGATACATAAAAGTAACTTTGGTATCCTCTGGTTTATTAATTAAGTTCAAAGTAAACGTCGAACCGGATTTAATAAAATCTTCTACGTCCACTACACCTTCCAACGAGTACGATGGAAAATCGCCGGAATTATTAAAATCAACGTCAAAAATATAATCTTTCGGCTGGACTTCATCTCCATCCGCCCTGACCACCATTTGTGCCAATGGGATATTCGCAAACAGCAAACTGAATGAAGTTGCTGAGGCGACCAAAAACTTGAATAGGCGTTTCATACCGGACTCCTTTCGTTTCGATGTGCGTCAAACAATGAACTAATTCTCGAATATAAAATCATTCTGACTTGAAGCCCTGTTAAATACAATTAAGGCACTGTTAATAACCTATTGATTCTGTATAGTTTTTGTAAAATAAGGTTTGGTTTGCGAATTTTTGATTATATTAAAGACTGCTCGGCGGAGTAAGCTTCATGTGCTCACAAACACCATCAATATAGGCGTTTACCTCATCTTCATCGTAGCCGAATCCGTATGCATAGAAGACTGTGTTCTTCTTTACATATATTCCGGCCGTATAGAAAACATCACCGTGTGATCCGGTAAGGAGCGTATATTTGAGACCGTTCTCTTCTTCGAAGGACTCAAGCACAAGGTCGTAATCGATATCGTACATAGTGTCGAACACCTTAAGCCACTCATCGATCATCTCACTGGTTGCACCCATGTCGATAAGTTCCTTTTGGAGTGCCTGTCTTGCCTGTTCCACCTGATGATCGTTCTGGTATATATCGAAAACCATTCTCGGATCAAAGTCATCTGCATCAATGACATCGCTGTCGCTGTGAACATAATAATTATCCACGGCGAGCTCATAGTAGAAGTCAGCATCGCGTTCAGACCCGAATACCATTGAGACACAGAAACACTCATTGAATTTGTAATAGCTCATGTCACCGGCCGCGAAAACCGTGGCTTCCTTTATGTCTTCACTGTAAACGATCGGAACCTCGTCCGCGCATTCTATAGCAATCCCTGCTCTTTTCCCGTCCGCACGGATGTAGATTCCTTCACTAAGCCGGCCAACGTCACCATAGCTTTCCTTGTAAAAATCCGAGAATTCACGGGAGCTCTTATAGCACTTTGCTCCGTAATCTTTTGCATACGATTCAAGCGCAGCCGTGCCCATGGGGTTGACGTATTTATTAAGGCAGCCTGTCATGGGCATCAGCATTGATGCTGCAAGTGTGACTGAGATGATTGAAGTAATCTTTTTCATAAGTACACTATATCAGATTCCTGAATCAACGTATTCAATTGCCAACCCGTAACCCATAGTCCTGTTTGAAGGCAGTGATATCAGCTTATATTCGTGTCTCCCCATCAACACAAATTACAGCATCGACACCAGATACTCGATTGCTCCGACAAAACTCAACGCAGTCATCTTCGGCTTTGATACGAGGCCATACTCGGGATCTCCTGACCACGGCGAGTAATTGCTCGCAAAAACCACATCTGCTCTGCCGATATAGTTGCCGATTCCGGCATAATAATCGGAATCAACAAGCGGTACATCTTCACCTGCTGTTTTGATCATCAGATAATCATAAGAGTACCAGTAGTCATCATTTTCGTAATCGTAATTAAAGTGTTCGTGTCTTTGATAATGTTCGATAAGACCGAAATCAAAATCGTAGATCATTGTGTCTACGTGATAATCTGATTCCTCACCGCCTGAATATGAGACGACGATCTCTTTATCAGTCGTAAAACAGATAAAGGAACCGCCATCGCCGGCCATATAAGTGATGTCGGGAATTACAATGCTTTCAACATATTCTCCTGCATAGGGAAGATATGTCGCGATAACGAGGTCCGCACTGAAAGTCATGCCGTCATTATATGATTCAGCCTTAATGTAAATCAGTTCCGGATAACCGTCTTTATTCAGATCACAGACAGTGACCGGATCGATCTCAAAATCTGTCTCCACATCGGTAATGATCTTCTCGTTATTTCTGAGATGAGCTATCGCAGAATCAACAACCTGCTCCCATGGTTCCTCGTTACCGGTACCTGAAGGCTCAGTTACTGTCGGGTCATTTATGTAAGGATCTGTTCCTGTCGGATCCGGCTCGACAACCGGCCAGATGATATAAGGTGTCTCGTAAGTAAACTCAAAAACCTCTTTCAGCTTTGAGAGCTGGCAGAGCTTCCATTCGCCATCCTGCTTCTCGAAAACGATCTTGCTCTTTATGGTAATAGTTGATTTTGAACTCTTAAGTGCATTAATGACTTCGTCATAACTTGTATAGCTGTCGGTAAACAGAACGCTCTTCCAGTCGGCCAGCTCATATTCGACTTTAAGTGTTGCCTTATCATCCTTTACGGTGAAGTTATCAATATCGTAATTCACCTCGATAGTTGAAGCGACATATCTGACATAGTCGGCAAAACCGTCACCGGCGGACTCTTCGGCATAATGCACATCGAGCAGGTCTTCTATGGCTTTGTAATCAGAATCTTTTTTAGACCAGTCCGAAAGTTCACGGACTGCATCAGCATCAAGGTCATTCAGCGCATCATTATAATCCTTCAAAAGATCTTCGATAGCTTTTGTATTCTTTTGCGGATTGCACCCCGTAAACCCCATCACAAATGCGAGAACAAGCCCTGCCGAGATCACCCTTTTACACTTCATACTATTTCTCCCCTTTACAGCGTTAAGTCTGGTTCCCGGAACCCGGAAACCAGACTTCAAAGTGTTTTATTTTGTTTTGTATTTACTGAAGCTCCTCATGTTCATTGAGTCTTGCTATGATGTCAGGAAGCGCTGCATCAACCTCATCGTTGGCCAGCTGGCAGGTACCTGCATTGGTATGTCCGCCGCCGCCGTATGCCAGGCAGAGCTCACCGATGTCGGTCGTGCCGTTCTTGTTTACGATTGACTTGCCGATCATGACGGCCGTGTTCTGCTTCTTGAAGCCCCATGCTATGTGAACACTCATCTCGACTTCGGGCCACATTGCATAGATCATGAATCTGTTGCCGGCATAGATCGTCTCAAGAGGTCTCAGGTCAAGTACTGCAACCTTGCCATGGATCTTAACATTCTCCTCGAGCTGCTTCTTGAAAAGTTCCTGCTGCTCGAAATAAAGCTTTGTACGCTCCTTAACATCAGGGAGTTCAAGAACTTCCTTAATGGTATGGTTAGTACAGTAATCGATGAGTTCCATCATGAGCTGGTAATTGGAGATCCTGAAGTCGTGGAAACGGCCCAAACCTGTTCTTGCATCCATGATGAAATTCATGAGCACCCAGTCAGTAGGATTAAGGATCTCATCGACCGTAAAATCAGCGGAGTCGCCCTTATCTACGGCAATCATGATCTCTTCGGTAACTGTCTTGAAAGTATCCGCGCCGCCATAGTAGTTATATACGACTCTTGCAGCAGACTTTTCGCAGATGCAAATATACTTGTCGCCGAAAGCTTCGTGGTCAGTTCTGATAAGCTCACTCTCGTGGTGGTCGAATGCCAGACCGACTCTCGGATCAAACGGAAGGTTTGTCGTAATGTCATTCTCGGTAATATCGACTTTGCCGTCCTGAACATCCTTAGGATGAACAAACTTGATCTCACCGATAATATCCAGTTCTTTGAGAAGCATTGCGCAGACAAGTCCGTCAAAATCGCTTCTGGTAATAAGTCTCTTCTTTTCCATTAGGCATTCCTCCCTTTTATTTCCAGCCGTAAAAGGCCATTTGTTTCTAAATTAAATTTTACAAAAGCACCCTGCAAAATTCAATGACACAACCCCGCTCAAAGTGGGTGTTATACCCAAGATTTACATTATATTAACCTTGACGCAACACTTTGCGCTCTTTATTGTAGGAGTATAGTTGTATAAGAAATATGACTGTAGGATAGGGGAATCTTTATGAGCAGGACTTCTATGAAAAACTTCGCAATTATCATTATATGCGCGGCCTTCATCCCGGCTTTATGTTCATGTTCCCTCTTCAGAAAATCAGCCGTCATCACTGCCGCAACCGGATTCGGCGAAGCAGTCCGCACCGGTGATTCTTCAGATATCTTAGGAAAGACCGACAGTCTCGACCGCGAGTTCAAGAAGTCATTCAAAGAGCTTCTTAATGTAGATAATTACACCGATGAAGAGAAAATATATGCTGCCCATGTCATGGACACTATCAAGGTTGAGATAGATGAAAAATCCGTTACTGTCGATAAGGATACCGCCACATGCAATATGACATTCACCGTGGCAGATGTCGCATCTCTTCAGGATGGTGACTTCAAAGATATTGATGCACTCGCAGCTGCCGTTGACTCATGTCGGACAAGGACCATCAGTGTCACCGCAAAGTTCGCGCGCATCGAAAAGGAGTGGTACGTAACCAACTTCAGCGATGCTGAATTCCAGGACGTTTTCTCGTTCCTCACATCCATGCCCCCGATCGGCAGAAGCACTCTCATTCAGACTGCAAATACGGTTGCCCAGGCAATAGTGTCCGATGATCCGAGTGTCATCCTTGCCTTCGCAGCATCTCCCGATTCGCCCGACCATGTCGATCTTCCTTTGTACCTTACCACGCTTTTCGATATCGACGGCAATCCCACAGACGAGGAGAAGGCTTTTCGCGATGCGGTTAAAGATACCATGACCTTTGAAGTCGACGAATCAACGATGCAGATAGGAAGCCATGAAGGTTCAGTCGTCATCCGCATCACCATGGCGGATTTCGAAACACTTGCCGGCAAAGAATTCAAGAAAGTCTCTGACATCACCGATGCAGTCAAAGCATGCAGCTCCACGAACACCTATGCTTACACATGCGAACTTATCAGGATCGGTCCTGACTGGTTCGTCACGAACATCGATTCAGAAGATTTCGCCGCCATACTCGGCTACAAGAAATTCTCGGTCAGCCTGAAATCCGTTGACGGCACCTACAAGGCCACCGTCGATATCACCGACAAATTCGTCGCCTATGTTTCCAAGGAGTTTGGCATTGCCATGCCTTCAGATCTTGAAGGCCGCATCTATATTACGACCACTCTTGTCCTCAGGAACGGTCTCTACGAAGTCACTGTTGACCGTGATGCTTTCGTAGCAGATATCAAAGCATTCGTAGAGACCAATATCGATAAGATAATAATGAACATGCTCGGCACCTCATCTTCCGTCGGCCTCGATGCCCTCGCCAAGATCGCCGGCTACAAGGATTACGCCGACATGCGCAAGCAAGTCTTAGATCAGGTCACGACCAACCTTGCCACCATCAACACATCCGGTCTCGAAAGTTCCGGTTCATTCACCGTCAACGATGACCTGATCACCCTAAAGTCATCCACCGACACCATGAGCGGCACGATCGACAACTATGGCGTTATCACCGTCACTTCCCCCGTCAACGACCCTGACGCCAAAAAGCTCCTGGGTTCCGATACGGTCACGATGGGTTTTAAGAAAACCTGAGTTTCACAAATCAAACACATCTTCTGCCGGATAAACAAGCAAAAAGGCTGCCCGCTATGGAGCAACCTTCGTTTTCGCATTTCAAAAAAAACACTTCACGGGAAACAGTTTCCCGGACCACATCACTTCTTAATGAGCAGTGACTCACCTGTCATCTCAGAAGGCTGAGGAAGTCCCATGATCTCCAGGAGTGTGGGAGCGATGTCGCAGAGGCGGCCGCCCTCACGGAGAGTGTAAGAAGGATCGTAGTTGTAGAGAATGAACGGAACGGGGTTCGTTGTGTGTGCAGTGTGAGGCTGCATTGTCTCGAGATTCATCATTTGCTCGGCATTGCCGTGGTCAGCACAGATGAAGAGAACGCCGTTCATCTTCTTAACCGCTTCAACAGCGCCGCCTACGCAAGCGTCAACTCTCTCAACTGCCTTGATGGCTGCTTCGAGAACACCTGTGTGGCCGACCATGTCAGGGTTAGCGAAGTTGATGATAACTACATCATACTTGTCAGAGCAGATAGCTGCATCGAGCTTCTCGGAAACTTCGGGAGCGCTCATCTCAGGCTTGAGGTCGTAAGTAGCAACTGCAGGTGAAGGAACGAGTGTACGGTCCTCATCCTTGTTGGGCTCTTCGACACCGCCGTTGAAGAAGAATGTAACGTGAGCATACTTCTCTGTCTCAGCGATACGGAGCTGCTTCAAGCCGTTAGCTGCAAGGTACTCACCCAATGTGTTCTTGATCTCTTCCTTCTTGAATGCAACGAACTTGTTGGGAATGAGCTCGTCGTAATCCTTGAAGCATACATATGTGAGAGGCATGAAGCCGTTAGCTCTCTTCAAGTACTTGATGCACTTTGTATCAGAAGCATCACCGGGCTGTGCTGCGATATCTTCGTCGCTGTAGCAGAAAGCCTTTGTGATCTCTCTTGCACGGTCAGGACGGAAGTTGAAGAAGATAACAGAGTCGTTAGGCTTAACAACTGAAACAGGCTTGCCCTCAGCGTCAACGATAACCGTAGGAAGAACGAACTCATCTGTTACGCCGCCGTCGTAAGAAGCCTGCATAGCAGCAACAGGATCTGTAGCCTTAACGCCTTCACCCAATACAAGTGAATCGTAAGCTGTCTGGATTCTGTCCCAGTTGTTGTCTCTGTCCATTGCATAGTAACGGCCGGACATAGAAGCAACCTTACCTACACCGATCTCAGCCATCTTGTCTACCAATGCCTGGAGATAATCCTTACCGGATGCCGGAGGTGTGTCACGTCCGTCGAAGAAAGGATGAACATAAACTCTGTCGAATCCTTCTCTCTTGCAGAGTTCAAGGATCGCATAGAGGTGTGTGTTGTGTGAGTGAACGCCGCCATCGGAAAGAAGGCCCCATACGTGAAGATCGGAATTCTTCTCTTTGCAGTTGTTGATTGCGCGGAGAAGATCCTCGTTCTTAAAGAAAACACCGTCTTCGATATATTTTGTAATGAGTGTCAGATCCTGATAGATGATCCTTCCGGAACCGATATTCATGTGTCCTACTTCGGAGTTACCCATCTGTCCGTCAGGAAGTCCTACTGCAAGGCCGGATGCATAACCCTTTACATAAGGGCATTCAGCCATAAGCTTGTCGATAACGGGAGTGTTTGCCATAGCGATGGCATTGTATTCCTTGTTGTCGGAAAGTCCGAATCCGTCAAGAACCATAAGTACTACAGGTCTGCGTTTCATAAATATTCTCCTTTAAAATTATTGATCAGCGTTGATAAACCGGTTGAGTTCACTGCTGTAGATGAATCCCGCGCCCTTCAGTGTACTCCTGATCTTTTCCTCATCAGCACCAAGTGATGCCGCAAGCTCTGAGAGGCTCGAAAAGTTGTCTCTCAGCTGTGTGTTGATGTAGCTCAAAAGCATGAACGGGTCTTTGGGCAGGGTCATCTTAAATACCTCTAATCGTTTTTGCCGGCGACATTATAACAGATTATTAGTGTGCCTGCTTAAAAATACGTGCTCATTTTTAGCGGTTTCCTTACCTTTGTTTTGTGAAGTGTGTTTAGGCTAACTTTCCACCCCCAAACCGCCTTCCCGATTCTGCTATAATGTTCGAAAAACGGACGGGTGAGACATATGCCGTTAGTCAAGATCGAACTTCTCAAAGGCAAAAGCGCCGAATACAAGAAAACACTTCTCGAGTCAGTCCACGCGGGACTCGTAGAATCTCTTGGCATCGAAGACTGGGACCGCTTCCAGCGCATCATCGAGTACGACAAGGCGGATTTCGAATTTCCGGACTTCAAGTCTGACAACTTCATGATAATCGGGCTCACGATCTTCCCCGGCAGAACCGCTGAGCAGAAGCAGAGCGCGATCACATTAATAAAGAACAAACTCAGCAGTAACCTTAAGATCGAACCCAAAGATGTATTTATCGTTATAAACGATCCGCCCAGGGAAAACTGGAGTATCTGAACCGCCTTTGAAAAACGCTTTACGCACTAAAAAGGATATATCATTTTCGGGGTTTTTCCGGTTGTTTTCCTAAATATGCAAATTCAGGAAAAGGTTTAGGAAAAAACGGGCTTTTTTTCCGAAATCATTTTCTGTTCTAACAAAAATAGAAAAAATTTCAGGAAAAAGCGGGTATGTCGAAGCGGGCAGATCGATCACTTCAAATACTACGGGAACAGATCCGGCTTGATCAAGGTCTTCCGGCGAGTTCCCAGAAAGCAACAGCGCTTGCAGCGGCCGCATTCAATGAATCCACCTCATGGGACATCGGGATAATTACTTTATAGTCAGCGCTCGAAATGGTCTCCTCCGTAAGTCCGTTGCCTTCATTGCCGATAAGGACAGCGAGACGGGGTTCGTCTTTCAATACAGAGTTATCAAGTGTGAGTGAATCGTCGACCAGTGCCAGAGCTGCTGTCTTATATCCGAGTGACCTCAGTGTGCCGCACACATCTTCTTTACCGATGAACGTCCACGGCAGCTGGAACATTGTGCCCATTCCGACTCTCATCGCTCTTCTCTCCAGAGGATCGCAAGTGCCTTCTGTAAGAAGCACCGCATCAATGTTGAATGCAGCGGCGCTTCTGAATACTGCGCCAACGTTTGTGGGATTGACTATATTCTCAAGAACAGCGATGCGCGAGCGTGGCGCAGATGCATCAAGTATCGAAAATGTCTCAGGGAGTACCGGCCTTGTCATGCAGCAGAGGATACCGCCGGTCAGGTGGTATCCAGTGATGCTCTCCATGACATGTGAAGGCGCGCGGTATATTGGCACATCACCTGCGCGAGCCAGCAAAGAAGTTACTTCATCCTTCCCAAAAACCGCACTGCTCACAAGAAAGGATTCAGGCTTCATGCCGCCGTCAAGAGCGCGCCCGATAACTTTGCAGCTCTCGGCAATGAATACTCCGCCTTCAGGATCCCTGTAGTGCCGGAGCTGAGGCTCCGAGCAGGATACATAGACGTCTATTGATGCATCGTCCGGACGGGTTATATCGATTATGTTCATGCTTCATCTCCGGCAGTCTTTTTACCGGTTCCGCCAGTAAGCATCTCAAACGTGACACCGTATTTCTTAGCAATATCAGCAGCGTAAGAAGAGCCTTCCGGCGGGGCGATCTCAAGTTTGAACGAACGGTTGCCGCCGTCACTCTTAACGATGAGCGAAGCCGCCTTTGCTGGAGAACCGGAGAATCCGACACAGTCGATGCCAAGCTTATGCATATGCGTATTGTAGATAGTCCTTACATTTTTTGTGAGGAGTGCCTTTATCGAGTCACATGCAATGTAATAGCCTTCTTCAAAGGATGTTGTCGAGAATGTCTCATTCATGAGCACGAGACTGTCACTTGTGGCATCCGTGAAGATCTCTTTGAATCTGACACACTCTTCGCCAAGACGGCCGAGATCCATAGTCTTGTCCTCATCCGCCGGGAAGTGAGTGTAGATGCAGTCTGCAGGTGCAAATTCGAATGAATCAGCGGGCACGTAAACACCGCCCTGAGCAAGAGCGAAAAGCAGTCCGATGCCTTGCGTTGCAGTGGTCTTACCACCTCTGTTGGCACCTGTAAGGATATAGATCCTGTGCGCATCGTCGAAGATCAGGTCGTTTACGACGAGTTCTTTCGGATCAGCAAGGTTTACTGCGAGCTTGAAGTTGTAGAAGCCCTTCGCATCCATTGCAAGATTGCCGCCCTTAACGGCCTTTGCCTTGGTAAGCTTAAAGCCCTTTGCTTCGAGCTTTTTCATAAACTCCGCAAATCTTATGTAGTAAACGAACTCAGGGATAATATCTGCAATTATGCTGATCGCCATATCAGAATACTTATCGAGTGTTCTTCTAAGATTTTTTGAGAGTGTGTCGAGCATCTTGTTGAGGATGTTATCCAGATAGAATGTTGAACTTGAGATACCGTCGCCTGAGTTGATCGAAGCAACTGTCTGGTTCCTGATAAGGAAACCGCCTGGTGTGGAAGCAGCCTGGAATTTAGCGAGGTTTTCGAACTGAGCAAGGATTCCGCCGTCTTTATTCGCATCGACCTGACGGTAGTGCATGTCGCCGTTCCACTCGTTGCCGTTGTTTATCTTGTCTCCGGAAGAAAGACTGTCTGCGATGTTGCTTACGATATTGGACTTCTTAAATGGCTTGTTGTTGACAGAGATCAGGCCCATGCTGGTCGCTTCAAGCCTGGAGTTGACATTGATTCCGACAGTAACGCTCTGGATCTCCGATGCATCTGTCGTGATCTTTTCGAGATCTTTTTTGAGCTCATGAAAATGCGCATCCGAATATACTTCATCAACATAAGCCTTAAACCCCTTGAGACCTTCGGACCTGATCCTCTCATCGCTCAGACAGTCCTTGAGCGCATCAACGCATGTAATGTAATCGCGGTACTGGTTTAAGCGGTGCATAAGATACCAGAGTCCCTCGACTTCGTCTTTGGACTTTCTAATAGCGCCGAAATTCTTGTTGAAGTCAATCTTATCAAAAAGCTCCTGAAGTTTTGTACATACATCTGGAAGGTTTTTGAGGTCCTCGAAAACATCCTGCCTGTAATTCGTGACCGCAGGATCGGCAGTAAGATTGGACAGGATCTCAGATACGATCACCTGTTCCTTGGGTTCGGCCGTTACTTCTTTTGTTATTACATCAAGGCCCAGATCGTGAAAGGCCGAATCTTCAAGCTTTTTATAGTTTACTTTTGTTCCTCTAGGGAAAAGCAGACTGAATGTTCTTTCAGCGGACATAGATATATCCTCCATATTGATCGGTGCGGCCGATCAGTCTGAAAGATCAGGACATCGTCAGTCGCCCATGCTCTTATAATACTCCTCGAGACGTGGTTTTGCAGATACGTAATAACGTTCAAGCCTCTTATCGAAGTGCCTGCCGAAGCTGTCCATCATGATATTGTCTGCATCCTCAAAAGAAAACTTATCCTTATAAACACGTTTGCTGACAAGCGCATCGTAAACATCGGCGACCGCCATGATGCGCGCTTCGATCGGAATCTCCTCACCTTTAAGGCCTTCAGGATAACCCGAGCCGTCCCATCTCTCATGGTGATAATGCGCAACATTTACTGCAACTTTATGGAACGCTTCGTTGCCGGTTCCTTCCAGTATCGAATCGACAATGCGCGCGCCTTCTGCGGCGTGGGCCTTCATTTTCTCGTATTCCTCATCGGTAAACTTGCCGGGCTTTCTGAGAACTGCATCGTCGACCGCGATCTTTCCCAGGTCATGCATCGGAGCTGCCTGGATAACGTTCTTGCAGAACTCTTCCGTGAGGCCGTCAATGCCAAAGAGCATCAGCATGTTCTTCTTGTTGCCGGTGTCCTTTTTTATCTCATCTATCAGGATCTTGACGACATCACTTGTACGTCTGATGTGACCGCCCGTCGAGTTGTCGCGGCTCTCGACCATGGTAGCCATGCCGAGGATCAGTCTGTTATGCATCTGGATGATGTCTTCTGTTTTCTCAGCAACCTCTTCAGACAACCGGTCGTTATAGTTTGCAAGAAGCTTCATGTACTTTCTTGAATCAGTATCATCTGTGATAAGAAACTGATATCCGACCCTGTTCTTTCCGTCGAAAAGATAACTGATCATTATAAGATAGATCCTGTCATCCAGCTCGTAATAGAAACGGTCGCATTTCTCATCATCTTTAAAGTTCCCAAGCCACTTGAGAAGCGTTTTCTTGATCGCGATATTTTTGCCGGCATAAGAGTCGACATTGATCTTTTGGAGCTCAGGAAAAACCTTCATTGCCACTTCGTTGGCACCCAGGAAGTTATCGTTAAAGTCGATAGAGATAAATCCCGTATCGCCTTTGTTGACCAGCGTATCGACACCGAGATCCGTTACATCGTAAAGGCATAGTCTGTGAACGATGATGAGATATATCACTTGCCCAAACACATAAGACAGCGGCATCGCTTCGATTCCTGCAGGCAAAAACTTGCCGACAAAATAACTCAGGAACGATACTGCTGCAGGGAACATCAGAAGCACGATAGTCTTGTTTGATACATCATTCTTCTTGATGAGGCTGTAGATCATCGCAATAAAACTGATAATGATGAAAAAAGTGATTATGACGTATGTCAGCGTGTGTGCAAATCCGTATGTCTTAACAAGCTTGCCCATTCCCTTGTCGATCTCAAAACTGACCGTTTTGTAAAAGAATGGCGAATTTCCTATTGATAACACAAACGAAAAACTGATCATACTGAGGATCGTAAGGCCGGCACTCATCCACCTTTTGAGGTTGATGTGGCACAAACTGAAGATGCTCTGGCAGATGAATAATGTGAGAAAACACCCACCTATGTAAGTGACCTTTACGGCTGTCAGAGCCGTGTCGAGATTTCTTGAGTGTGCAAGGAGCGCATAGCCAAGATTGGCAATCGGAATGAAAGCGAAAATGAGTGTAATATGCACATCAAAATGCTTATGCCAGATTGCCAGATATATCAGTGTCAGTACGATCGACAAGCCGAATAATATTTCGTAATATGCGGTCACGTCCGGTGAGTCCTTCTATTTTTTTATTTAAATTCTAACATCATTATTGTCAGTAATGCTGTACAGATTATTTAACATTTGTATTATTGAAAAAACATCCTATCTTTTCCTTGCAAATAAATGCGAAAACAATACCGATGAGCAATGCAGTTATAAGGATTACAGTCCCTTCATGAATTCACGGATCGCTTCTTCGCACTTATCAGGTTCTTCTATATATACTGAGTGGCCGCAGTCAAGCTGGACAGTTGTTACATCAGTGATCTGTTCGGCATAGTCGTTCTCAAAGCCAATCCAGCCTTCGTCAATGGTTCCGTCAGAAACGATTAAAAGAGTAGGAACGTCAGGCATTGCCTGGCTCTCGATGACCGTGCGGTCGTGAATGATGTATTTGCATTCATTCGCAAATGTCTCATTCGAGAACCTGCTGCACACAAGTGCCATTGCACTCTTTACTTCCATATCGGAATAACCTTCAGGGATCGTAGCGCCTGCAATGAGTCTTACGATTCCCGCATTCCTTGCAACTCTCGACCAGAAATATACTGAAGATTCCGAATCTATATGCTTCTCATCCATCATGTCATATGCTGCGGGAACTGCCATATCCAGACCGATAATTGCTTCAACTTCATCAGGATAAGTCTGCGCCCAGTAAACTGTCTCAAGACCTGAATAGGAATGCGGGCACAAGATGTAAGGGCCTTCAACACCTGCTCTCTTAAGTGCTTCACGGTCCTGCTTTACTCGCGTCTCAACATCTCTGGAACCGTCAAAGCCATCGCTGAATCCGTAACCGAACTTCTCGATAACTACAACTCTGTAATCCTCATCAAAACGGTCAATGAAATTCTTATAACCGATGATCGGCGCACTGTCACCCGAGCCTGCCATGAATACCAGTGTATGGTCGCCTGAACCTGATACATAAATGCTCATTTCGTGGCCGTATACTTCTACCTTCCGGCCGTATAACTGATTCTCGAGCAGGTCCTTCTCAGATGCCGAGCAGATTATGTTGTAAGTAAATATTCCAGCCAATACCACTGCAATAAAGGCAACAATTCCCAATAAGATCTTTCCGGTTACTTTCAATGCTTTCTTCATATTCTTCTCCGTAAAAAGTAACAGCCGGACAAATGCCCGGCTGCTTATTTTCTTAAACTTCCCTTTTCCTGATCCTTATTCCTTTGTTTTCGGCGGCAATCGCCGGGCGCCCCCGAAAACGCTTCCAAATCCAACGTTCGGGGACATATTCGAACACCTCCGAAGTCTTAACTTAAATTATCCGGCCCGAAGCTCTCGGGCAGGAGATCACCTAAAGTGAATTCTTTGTAATCATCGGCACTTTTGGCCAGGTATATCTTGAAAGAAGGCTTGCAGAATTCCCTCATCACCTGCCGGCAAACGCCACACGGTGAACAATACTGAAGTTCTCCGTCTCTTCTTCCACCCGCGATCGCAATGGCAGCAAAATCCCTGTATCCTTCACTCACAGCTTTTGCTATCGCTGTTCTTTCAGCACATATGGAGGGGCCGAATGCACTGTTCTCGATATTGCAGCCGGTAAAGATCTTACCGTCATCGGTCAGGACCGCACTGCCCACGAGAAAATCCGAATATGGAGCATAACTTTCAGATCTCATGTCGACCGCTTTTTGACAAAGCGTCCGGATCACTTCTTTTTCGGGCATCTTATAAATCTCCTTTCAGATATACCTGTGCCTTTAGACAAGTGTCTTTATCTATCCCTGTACCAGGGTATTACCGGGATCAGCTGATCTCGATATTGCCTGCATCTACACTGACCTTGATCGATCCTGATCCGCTGCCGTTTTTGTGATATTTATTTCCGAATGAGGAATTGCCTACCTTTACGATTCCCGCATCGATATCACACTCGATATCGTAAGCATCAAGATCGCTGATTCCGTTGATCTCGACATTACCGAAATCTGTGTTGACCTCAATTTCTTCGGGTTTTGTATTCTTGATCTCGATGTTTCCTGCATCTGTTTCGATCTTTATGATCTTCATGTCAGAATTATCGATCTCGATATTGCCTGCATCCGTGTCGATCTCAAATTTGCGGAATGTGCAGTTATCAACGATCACATTACCGGCACTGAATTCTCCATAGAAATAATCTGAATTGATGCCGTCCATATTGATATCACCTGCATCGCTCTTGATCTCGATATCTTCGAGCTTTACATCACTTCCAAGCACGATATTAAGTACCGGCTTGTTGAATGATGTTGAAATACCATAGAATCTGAAATTGCTGCCTTTCTGGTTAATAACGAGTTTTCCGTTCTCCAGAGAGATCTCGGGCTTGAGTCTCTTTTCTCCGCTGTACTCTGCGCTGATGAGTCCGCTGCCGTCTGCAACTGAGATATTGACCGAGCATGCAGTAAGATCCATCTTGATCATATTTACTTCACCTTTTGCATCACTTGAATAATTCACATTATCACCTGTTCCCAAATCATATGTTGTTTCTACTATATCAGTAACATCGCCCTTTATGAAAACACCTGTAACAAAGGGAAGTATGAATCTGACACTGAGTGTGCACAAAACTACTACTGCTGCAATAATTGAACAGATGATGATAGGTGCCTTATTAACTCTTCTGTCTGACTTTGGAACGAATTCCTCGCTCATCTTGCCTGATTCATTAAGCTGTAAAAGCCTGTCGTATCCGTCCATTTTCATGTTTGCGGATGTGATAAGGAATACACCGCCTGCAACGAAAAGAAAGAACATAGCCGCACCGAAATCAGAACTCAGATAAGCGATCTTGTCGAAGATGATCGGATTCAGAACGCTTAAGATGCAGAGTCCGATACCGCAGGAAGACATGATTCCGTAAGTGCTCTTGAAACTCTTACGCTCATTTCTTACATATTCCGCACTCTCTATGCTGAGTGAGCACTCTTTTCTCCTTACTTCGGCAAACTCTTTATATTTGATACCGGTGAAGATAAAAAGACCGACCGCAACGGCAATCAAACTGAACATTCCGCCTACACCTATGAGTTCTTCCGGAAGTGATAACGCCTCAGCAATGATATTCATTGCTACGCTGAAGATACAGAGTGCGATTCCCAAAGGAAGAAGCACTGATCTCCGGCCTATCATGGCGAGATATTCCTTTACTCTTTCCATTGAGAGCATCGGCTTATCCTCATCGGGATTCTCAGTTACCGCTTCCTGAATTCCAAGGGATTCAGCGAGTTCATCGAGATTACCGAATTCGGAGATTACGATGCCTACTGCCTCATTCTCGGATTTGCCCTCATTTATTAATTCTTCATACTTATCTTCCATCATCTGGAGAAGCTCTGCCTTGGCTCTCCTTACCTCTTCCGTATTCGGAAGATTGCGGAACATATTGTCCAAATAGTTTCTTATAGCGTTCATACGAGTCTCCCCTCATCTGCAATAAACTTTTCTATAACTTCCTTTGTGAGTGTCCACTCCTCACACTTCGCCCGGTAATGCTCCCTGCCGGTCTCTGTGATGCGGTAGTAGGTCCTCTTCTTTCCGCCTGCCAGATCTTCATCTACGAATGACTCGATAAACCCGTTCTTCTCCATTCTGGTAAAAGCCGAATAGAGCGTCGTTTCCTTGATAATGTACTTATCTTCGGACATCGTCCTGATCTGCTTGGAGATCTCATATCCGTAGGACGGGTTACTGAGAAGCAGGTAGAGGATAATTATGTCGTTGTACCCTCTGATGACATCACTGCTGATCTCTGCCATAGTCTATCTCCTTCCACTTATTACGGCTGTCGTACTACGAGTGTCGTTGTTACGACTGTCGTACTACGGCTGTCGTAGTAAATATAACACCGCTCCAAATGACTGTCAACAACTAATTTCGAAATTTCTTTGAGCTTTGCTTATTTTTCTCCAAAAACCGTGATTTCAGCAAAGCTGACTCCGCAAATGTGCCATTCTTCTGCCCCGGTCACCACCGGTTCCTTCTCGAAAACCTTTACGACACTAATTTCCCGAATTGTTATATACATATTTTTCGCGCGTTGTTATATTTAACTTATATCTATAAATCCCCATCGGAAAGAGGTACTGCCATGGAACTTTATGTTGACATCAAAGCCCTTAACAACTCAGGCGACGGCACCAGGGAAAAACCGTTCAGAACGATCTCTGAAGCAGCTGCAATAGCGATGCCCGGTGATACAGTCCATGTGGCACCCGGTGTATATAGAGAATACGTGTCTCCCAAAAACGGCGGCACCGAAGATGCGCGCATCACTTATGTAAGTGACGAGCCTCTCGGAGCAACGATCACAGGCGCTGAGAGGATCACCAACTGGGAACAGTACGAAGGCGGCATCTGGGTTGCTAAGGTCGATGACTCGATCTTCGATCCCGACTATAACCCTTATACGACATATGTTTACGGCGACTGGTATTTCGCAAAGCGCGAAAAGCATGTCGGCTGTGTATATATCAATGACAGAAGACTCTACGAGGCAGCTTCCGTTGAGGAAGTCATCAAGGCGGAACCCTGGCCGCATTCATGGGTACCCGAAGAGGCATCTTACAAATGGTATGCGGAGCAGGACGGTGACAAGACAGTCATCTACGCTAATTTCTCAGGCCTTAACCCCAACAACGAGATGGCAGAGATCAATGTCAGGAGAATGTGTTTCTTCCCCGCAGAGACAGGCAGAAACTATATCACAGTAAGAGGATTCAAGATCTGCAAGGCCGCTACCAACTGGGCTCCTCCGGCAGCATGGCAGGAAGGAATGATAGGACCTCACTGGTCAAAGGGCTGGATCATTGAAGACAACGAGGTTTACTTCGCAAAGTGCTCCGGCATCAGTCTCGGCAAATATCTGGATCCCGAGAACAACCACTATTTCACATATGAGCATCTTAAGAGCCCGACACAGATGGAGCGTGATGCAGTCTGCAGAGGCCAGTATCACGGCTGGCTCAAGGAAAATATCGGAAGCCACATCGTACGCCGCAACAACATTCACCACTGCGAGCAGGGCGGCATTATCGGCCGTATGGGTGCAGTATTCTCAACTATTGAAGACAACCATATTCACCACATCAATAACATGATGGAACTTGGCGGTGCGGAAGTCGCAGGCATTAAGCTTCACGCAGCCATCGATGTTGTCATGAGACGCAACCATATCCATCATTCAACGATGGGTATCTGGACAGACTGGGAAGCTCAGGGCACAAGAATTACACAGAACCTTCTCCACGATAACCAGAGACCTGAATTCGCTACTCCTTTGGACGGTGCGATGGGAAGCGAGGATATCTTCGTTGAAGTAGGACACGGTCCGACACTTATCGACAACAACATCCTTCTTTCCGATGCATCTCTCAGGATCGCTACACAGGGTGTCGCGATGGTACACAATCTCATCTGCGGTGCATTTACATCCGTAGGCGCGGGCACCGACTGGCGCTACACTCCGTACCATATGCCGCACAGAACTGAAGTCATGGGCTTCATGACGATCCTTCACGGAGATGACAGATTCTACAATAACATCTTCTTCCAGAAGCATCCGAAGGCTTCACTCGTAACACGCTTTCCGAGCGGACATATCGAAGAGGAAGAACGTGTCGTCGGCACACATGTATGGGATCACTATCCGATCTATGAAGACTGGATCAAGAGATTCGACCTTGACACCGAGACACCTGACATGATGAAGATAGCAAAGGCTCACTTCGACAAACTCCCCGTCTGGATCGAAGGCAATGCTTATCTCGGCGGCGCTTTGCACTTCTGCCAGGAGAAGAATTTCCTTTTCGATGACAAGACTGAGATCCGTGTGGATGTCAGAGAAGAAGACGGCAAGGTATATCTTGATACAAATCTTGCTGATGCGATCGGAGGCTTCACTTCTGCCCTGATCGACACCGACACACTCGGCAAGGCATTCGAACCTCAGCAGAGATTCGAAGACCGCGACGGCAACGACATCACCTTCGATGAAGACTACTTCGGCAACAAGCGCAAAGCCATCATCCCCGGTCCGTTCGCTTCACTCGATCTCAAAGACAAAAACGTCATTCTGTAATTTGCGAACAAAGAAACAGACGCCCGTAAGCATGTGAATCCACGTCTTACGGGTGTTTTTATTTTGTATGGTATTCTGAAGATCAGATGTTTATATGCAGGTTTTCGAGGCCTTAATACGGCATATGGTTTCTTATTGCGGATATAGTAATCGTCCGGATTTACACTGATCTGGTTATTGCTGCTCTACTTTAATGCCTTTCTTTTCAGAGGGATCGTCTGACTCTTCAGTCTCTTCCGGATCAGAATCACAGTCTTCATTCTTTTTCCTTCCCTTTTCATCCTTGTCGCTCATAAGCCTGTCCAGGATACCGGAGAAATACTGCCCGGCTTTCTTATCGATCTCGAAAACCTTGAGCGCCTGGATGATGATGATCGCAAGTACAGGTCCCAAAAGGAATCCGGGTGCACCCCAGATGTATACACCTGCCGCCATGGACAGAAGCGTGATCAAAGGATGCAGATGCATTGATTTGCCCAGGATCGGCGGCTCGATGAAACGGCGGATGATCGTCATGATGACATAGCCGATAACGATAACTGCGGCACCGACATACTGCCCGTGTGCAATAAGATATATGAACATCGGAAGCATCGTGACACTTATGCCGAGTACCGGAAGGAAATCGATAAGAGCAGTAACGATCGCGAGTACGATCGCATATTCGCGGAGACCTGCCGCAAGGAATACGACAAATGATTCAACCGCAGTTATGACAAAGAGCGTGAAGTATCCGCCAAGGACACGGAATACAAGGAGTGAAAGCTCATTGAGAAGCGTGAAGACTCTGTTGCGGAATTTCTTGCTCGGTGTGTTCTTTACGAAGAACTTCAGCACGGCGGGGCCGTCGTTGATGAAGTAGAAGCCGCTCAGGATGATGCTGATGACAAAGAAGATCGCATAAGGCAGGTTGCCGACGAGCTTCCATACGGCTGAAAGAGATGAACTTATCACCTGAGGGATGTTCTTTACAACAGTCTGACCCATATTGGTGATGTTTTCCTTGATCGAGTCTATCATCTCGGGTGTCAGGAATCCGCCGTTTTCAACACTGTAACGGTCCAGGAGCTGAACATTGATGATCTCTGCCGGTTTGAAGTTCCTGGTCGCCTCGGCAACTGTTACAAGCAGGCTGTTCACCTGATAGACCAGACCAATACAGGTAAGGATTATCACGAAAACAACGAAGATGTTGAGGATAACATAGACAACCAGAGCAACTTTGGTATGTGTTGACTTCTTTTTGCCGGGCTTGATCTTCGAAGAATCCTTATCGAAAAGCATTGACAGAGGCTTCGCTATAAGGATGGACGTCTTGGAAAGCAGGAATCCGATAAGGAATGGAACGAGGATCACCGCAACGACCTTGCCCACATAGCAGAATGCTACGATTATCACTACCGTCAGAATAAACTTGAGCATGGACATGACCGATGCACGGTCACGGTTATATCTCTCTATATCAGTCAGGCTCTTATTTTTATTACCCATCTTATCTTTTCTTTCTGTCTGTTAATAACTGCCGCAGGTCTTCATCCCCAGTGCCGGCTGCGGACCATTATATTCTTATACCCTTTAAAAGCACCATCCACATGGCAACCAATATTATAATCCCCAAAACGAATGTAAGGTTGATTCCTTTGAAAAAACCGCCGGCTTTGCCGCCGTCCTTCTCGTCAGGCTTTCTGTTATCGCCGTATATGTCGGCGCTGTATGCAAAATGGAACTCGCCCAGGGTCTTTCTGAAAAATGCCATCAGGATTGCAGCGACAATGAGCGCCGGAATACAGGAAAAGTAAATAGTACTCGGTATATCACTGTAAACTCTTATAGTCGTAAGATCGATCTCCCCGATAATGCTGTCTAACAGGATTCCCGTAAGACGCGCGCCGATCAAAGCCAGGATCGGTCCGTAGATATTCTCCGTATGGTTGCGGACTATGCAAAGCCACAAACCGATAATGAAGATGGCAACGATATCAGTAAAATCGAATGAGAAAAGCGCTATAAGCAATGGGATGATCACAAATGCCAGGCGTCTGTTCTTCTCGGAGAATCCCTGCCATACGGCACCCAGGAAAAACAGCGAGAAACCGAATGCCGGAATAACAGTATCTATAAGCACCTGCAGGAGCAGAGTCTGTCCGGAAACTTCGCCGACATGGTAAAAGACAGCCGGGAATATGACAGATCCGCCGTTTTTGAGCCAGAAAGCAACCGACAGATTATGGAAGGATACCTTGATAAGATAGATCGGGGCGCCCGAAAGGAATGACAGTATAAGCGCTCCTACACCCGTATAACGGCCAGTGATATTGATCCCGCCTCTTTCGGCGATCAGGACAGCCGGTGCAACAAATGCAAACATCACAAGAAGGATTACAGTGACCGCACAGCCGATAAGGGATGTGGATGAGAAATCAAAAGTGCCGGCAAAAAGCAATTTCAGCAGAAAATAAGAGAAAGCGAATCCGACTGCGCCGAAAAACACCGGATAACCCCAGTTATAAGGATCCGGAATCTTAAATGCCCGAACTATGTGGTCTTTGACAGACCTCATGACGTCCATCAGAAATACACTCCGAAAAGTACCAGCGACTGGAACATCTTTTCAAAGAAGAAAGGCTCCATGATCGCGAAAACAGCGCATCCAAGTGCGAGGAAAGGGCCGAAAGCCATATAATCGGGATCTTCCGCAAAATGTATGGCCGCTTTCTCGCGCTGAAGTTTGAGTTTCTCGGCCCTCGGGTCTTCGGCTTCGGCAATCCTCTTCTTCTCAGCAGAGATCCTCTTCATCTTCCTGATGAGGAGCGGAACCGCAAACACAAGCGCAGAGAATATCGATACATAAATAAGAACGATGAGTCCGTAGCATCCGGTAATAAGTCCTGTCGCAAACAGGAGTCTCATATCACCCATTCCCATGCCTTCGCGGCCAAGGAATGTGATGGAAAGGAATCCGATAAGCCAGATAACGCCGCCTCCGACGATGGACGCAATGATCTTGTTGAGGACCGGTACCCACCACTTGGCATCAGGCGAGAACCATACGGATCCTTCAAAGATATCGGCCAAAATGGATAAAACACCGCATAAAGAAATGTAAATCGAGAACTGGTCCGGAATGATCCTGTTGAGCTTATCCGCCATCATAACGAGCATCAGCACAGGGATCACGAGCAGGATCACTGCCAGATGCATGGGTCTGAAGATATAGATGTACTGGACTTTACAGAAAAAGATCGTTGCACAATAGCAGGCCGCACAGAAAACACAAGCAATAAGGCCCTCCGGAAAAGGTCTCATTCTCTTAGACGGCCTGTAATCAGGGTCTTCCGGCGTTACACCGTAATCCTGAAGCCATTTATCGGGAAACTTCCCGAACAGATATGTAATGAGAGCTCCTGCGAGCACTCCTGCCGCAATGGCAAAAACATAATAAAGAACATCATTCATAACTGCTAGAAGTTTAATATACCGCGCAGAAAAATACAAATATAAATAAATATTCAGCCACAGCTGAAGCGGTCATTTTAAGTCACCGTAATCCGCCTGATGAAATAACTGTAAAGATTAAGTAAATTTCCGACATATATGTCAGTTTCCGGTGAGATCCGTTGTCAGAAAAACATGCATAAATACTGCTTTTCGGAGTGTTTTTGGCTAAATAATCGAACTTCACCCGAAAAATTGCGAACGCACCCCATTATTGTTAAAATCAGACGTGAATTATTTTGGAGGAAGTAGGTGTCTCAACGGGTAATAAGAGACGCCGAAGAACAAAAGAATGGCAACAATCACAGCAAAAGCGCTCGAACAGATGATGCAGGCTCACGTAAGAGCCGAGACGGGCATGAGTCTTGAGCAGGCTACACCCCGCGATTACTGGACAGCGCTGTCAAAGAGCATCGTTGAGATCATTTCAGAGAACTGGATGGCAACGAGACATAAGTACAATCAGGGCCGTCAGGCTCACTACTTCTCGGCTGAGTTCCTTGAAGGCCGCTCAATGCTCAACAATCTCGTAAACCTTGGAATTTACGATCAGGCAAAGGAGGCCCTCGCTTCTTTCGGACTCGACATTACTGATATTCTTGAAGAAGAGACAGACCCCGCTTTGGGTAACGGCGGTCTTGGACGTCTTGCAGCATGCTTCCTCGATTCATGCGCAACACTCAATCTTCCTGTAACAGGCTATGGTATCCTTTACCGCTACGGCCTTTTCAGACAGGCTATCGAGAATGGTTTCCAGAATGAGTATCCTGACTCCTGGATGGAGCACGGATATCCGTTCATTCTCCCCAGATACGACCGCAAGGTTAAGGTTCACTACTCCGATATCGATGTCTGGGCTATTCCCTGCGATCTTCCTATCACAGGTTACGGCACAAATAACGTCAATCTCCTGAGACTCTGGAAGGCTGAGCCGGCACAGGAGTTCAACTTCAACCTCTTCAACTCACAGAGATTCGACGATGCTGTTATCGAGAGAAACAGAGTTCAGGATATCTGGAGAGTTCTCTATCCTAACGACACATCCTACGATGGTAAGGTCCTCCGTGTAAGACAGCAGTACTTCTTCGTTTCCGCTTCTTTGCAGGACATCATCTACAGATATAAGAAGTATCACGGTGACGATCTCCATGATTTCGCCAAGTACAACACGATCCAGCTCAACGATACACACCCCGTTGTAGCTATCCCCGAGCTCATGAGACTCCTCGTTGACGAGAACGGCATCGAGTGGACACAGGCATGGGAGATCGTTAAGGATACATTCGCTTATACCAACCACACCATCATGGCAGAGGCACTCGAGAAGTGGGATATCTCCATCTTCCGTTTCCTCTTCCCCCGTATTTTCGAGATCATCGAGGGCATCAACAACCAGTTCCGTGCCCAGATGTACGAAGCAGGCCTTTATTCCGAGCTCATCGACCGCATGTCTCCTTTGGGCGACGGTAAGATCCACATGGCTTGGATGGCAATCTACGGTTCACATTCCGTAAACGGCGTTGCCGCACTTCATACAGACATTCTTAAGAATGAGACATTAAAGGACTGGTACAACATCTATCCCGAGAAGTTCTCCAACAAGACAAACGGCGTTACACCCAGAAGATGGCTCAGAACCTGCGATCCCGAGCTTGCAGCTCTCATCACTGACCTTTTGGGCAACGATAAGTGGGTTACAGATCTCGACCAGCTCAAGCAGCTTGAGAAGTACAAGGACGATGACAAGATCATGAAGAAGTTCATTGCCATCAAGAAGAACAACAAGAAGAACCTTTCCGAGTATCTAGAGAAGACCAAGGGCATCAAGCTTAACCCGAATTCCTGCTTCGACGTACAGATCAAGCGTCTCCACGAATACAAGAGACAGCTTCTCAATGCTCTCTATGCATTGAATCTTTACGACAGACTCAAGGAGAATCCGAAGCTCGATATGCCTCCGGTCACTATTCTCTTCGCTGCAAAGGCTGCTCCGGGCTATTTCAGAGCCAAGGCTATCATCAAGTTCATCAATGAGATTGCCAAGCTCATCGACTCAGATCCTGCAATGAAGAACAAGCTCAAGGTCGTATTCGTTGAGAACTACAACGTTTCCGTCGGCGAGAAGATGTTCCCTGCAGCAGATGTATCCGAGCAGATCTCCACAGCTGGTCTTGAGGCATCCGGTACGGGCAACATGAAGTTCATGATGAACGGTGCCGTAACTCTCGGTACATTGGACGGTGCTAACGTTGAGATCGCTGAGTGCGTAGGCGACGACAACATCTATATCTTCGGATGCCGCTCACAGGATATGGCTGCTACAAAGGCTTACTACAATCCGAAGTGGCAGTATGAGAACATCCCCGGCCTCAAGAAGTGTCTCGACAGACTCGTTGACGGTTCCTTCAATGACGAAGGCACAGGCATGTTCAATGACCTCTTCAACGGTCTCATCTACGGCTCAAACTGGCAGCCCGGCGATCCCTACTATGTATTGGGAGACTTCGACGACTACAGAAAGACAAGAGACCAGCTCTACAAGGATTACCAGGACAACCTCGAATGGGCAAGAAAGTGCTGGGTCAACATCTGCAATTCCGGCAAGTTCTCCTCCGACCGTACTATCAAGGAGTATGCTTCCGAAATCTGGAAGATCAAGCCTCAGAAGATCTGATAAGTTCACGTTTACAACAACCAAAAAGGTGCCCTTCACTTCAAAGCGGGCACCTTTTTTCATTATCGGCAAATTGCATTGAAAACCACGCCGTCAAAGCACTGAATCCTAAAATATTATAAATAATGTTTTTCGGAGCGATTTGCTGTATAATCTTCTTTAAATCATTTTAAGGAGGAACTTAATATGCCCATATTCCAGGATGCAAAGGGAAAGAACATCTCTAACTTCCAGAAGATGATCGATGAGAAGAAGAATACGATCCGCAAGTATTACGATGAGATTGGTCATTTGTACTATGGACAGTACAAAGACGTTAATGTTGACATGACCAAGGATATCAACGCAAGATGCGAATCCATCTCCAATCTTTACATCGAGATTGAAGAACTCAATGTTAAGATCCTCCGTGAGAGAGGCCTCAAGAAGTGTGCAGTCTGCAGCACGGAGAATAACCTTTCCAATGCTTTCTGCTTCAAGTGCGGTGCGAGATTTGACGATTCTGATGCAATTCCCGCTGACGTAATCGCTCCTCCGAACGCTTCTGCTACTCCCTCACGCAAAGAAAACAAAGTTGCAACTCCGGTTGAAACAGCTGTTGCAGAGACAGTTGTAGCCGGCGACGTAATAGATGCATCTGACGCACAGGAAATCGCAGAAGAGGGTAAGGAGGAATAATCACTAATATGGCGAAGATTTTCGAAGAAGAGTCAAGAACATTTTCCGAGTACCTTTTGGTACCCAATCTCACAACAGAGAAGAACACACCTGATCAGGTAGACTTGTCCGCTCCTATCGCAAAGTACAGAAAAGGTCAGGAAGAGTCACGTCTCAAGATCAACATCCCTATGGTATCTGCAGTTATGCAGTCCGTAAGTGACGACGGTATGGCAATAGCGCTTGCAAGATGCGGCGGTCTGTCATTCATTTTCCAGTCACAGTCGATCGAATCTCAGTGCGACATGATCAAGAGAGTCAAGAAGTATAAGGCCGGCATCGTTGAATCCGACTCCAACCTCTCTCCTGAAGATACTCTCGAGACAGTTATCGCTCTCCACGAGAAGACAGGTCACGGTACTGCAGCCGTTACTGAAGACGGTTCACCCGAAGGCAGACTTTTAGGACTCGTTACCACACGTGATTACCGTGTAAGCAGACTTTCACCCGATACCAAGGTTAAAGAGTTCATGACTCCTATCGAGAAGCTTGTTACAGCTCCCGAAGGCACTTCCCTCAAAGAAGCAAATGACATCATCTGGGACAACAAGATCAACCAGCTCCCTATCGTAGATTCAGAAGGCAGATTAGTTGGTCTCGTTTTCCGTAAGGACTATGAATTCCACAAGGCTAACCCGCATGAACTTCTCGACTCCGAGAAGAAACTCATCGTAGGTGCCGGAATCAATACAAGAGACTATCAGGAGAGAATCCCCGCTTTGCTCGAAGCTGGCGCTGACGTTCTCTGCCTTGATTCATCCGACGGTTTCTCCGTATGGCAGGAAAGAGCACTCAAGTGGTGCAAGGAAAACTATCCTGAAGCAATCATCGGTGCTGACTGCGGCGCAGACTTCATCAAGATCGGTATCGGCGGCGGTTCCATCTGCATCACACGTGAGCAGAAGGGTATCGGCTGCGGCCAGGCTTCCGCTGTTCTTGCTGTAGCTAAGGCCCGTGATGAATACTTCAAGGAGACAGGCTGGTATATCCCTCTTTGCTCAGATGGCGGTATCGTACACGACTATCACATGGCTTTGGCTCTCGCTATGGGCGCTGATTTCATGATGCTCGGCCGTTACTTTGCAAGATTCGACGAATCCCCTACGAGAAAACTCCTTGTAGGCGGTACATACGTTAAGGAGTATTGGGGCGAAGGTTCCAACCGTGCACGCAACTGGCAGCGTTACGATGACGGCGGCAAGGGCGGCAAGATGGCTTTCGAGGAAGGCGTTGACTCTTATGTTCCTTACGCAGGCAACCTCAAGGACGGACTTGATACATCACTTGCAAAGGTTAAGGCGACAATGTGTTCCTGCGGTTCTTCTTCAATCGAGGAATTCCAGCAGAAGGCACGCCTGGTAGTTGTATCTTCAACATCCATCATCGAGGGCGGCGCACATGACGTCATCCAGAAGGAAAATGACAGAACCGCAAGATAAGCGGCAGTAAACGAAATATCGATATAAATCTATATAACACGAGGAGACAGAAAATGGCTGAAGAAATCATCAAGAAGCAAATTACCAAGGAAGGTTACGACGAACTGCAGAACGAACTTTCCGAGCGTAAGACAGGCAAGAGAAGCGAGATCGCGAGAAGAATCGAAGACGCCAAGGCTCAGGGCGACCTTTCGGAGAACTCCGAATACGATGAAGCGAGAGCTGAACAGGCCGAGAATGAGACACGTATCGAAGAACTCGAAGCAATTCTCAAGTCTGTTGAAGTTGTTGACGATTCAAACCTTTCCACAGATAAGGTATCTCTGGGTTCAACAGTAACTCTCCAGAACACTGCAACAAAGCAGGAATACAAGTACAAGCTCGTTGGTGAATCCGAGATCGACTTCAAGAAGAAGAGAATCTCCGAGAACTCTCCCGTAGGAAGAGCTATCTCCAACCAGAAGAAGGGTAAGACAGTTTCAGTTTCCACACCTTCCGGCATCATCAAGTACAAGATCATCAAGATCGAGAAGTAATTCTAAACGTACTAAACAATTCGAAAACTAATAGAACAAGAGAGTAACTATGGGAAAGAAATTTGTACCTCAGACAGAACCGTTAAGCGCAGAAGAGATCCAGGAACAGACCAGATTCCGTATGGAGAAGCTCAAGGCTCTCCAGGCAGAAGGCAAGGATCCATACGAAGAACTTACATACGACGTCACAAACCACTCAACAGATATCACCAGTGACTACGATTCATTCGCCGGCAAGACAGTAAGAGTTGCAGGACGTCTCATGTCCAAGCGTGGCATGGGTAAGGTATCTTTCTGCGACCTTTACGACAGAAGGGGCAAGATCCAGATCTTCACAAAGATCGACAACCTCCCCGAGGAAGAGTACAAGGCTTGGCAGAATCTCGATATCGGCGATCTCGTCGGCGTTGAGGGTGAGGTTTACATGACCGAAAAGGGCGAGGTATCCATCCTCACCAAGTCCTATAAGCTCCTTGCAAAGTGCCTCCATCCCCTTCCGAACAAGTATCAGGGATTGAAGGATACCGAGATCCGTTACCGTCAGAGATATCTCGACCTCATCGTTAACCCTCAGGTTAAGGAAACATTCGAGAAGAGATCCAAGGTCATCAAGGAGATCCGTAACTTCTTAGCAGACAGAGACTTCATGGAAGTTGAGACTCCCCTGCTTGTTACAAACGCAGGCGGTGCAGCTGCAAGACCGTTCACAACGCACTTCAACGCTCTTGATATCGACTTGAAGCTCCGTATCTCATTGGAGCTCTACCTCAAGAGACTTCTTGTCGGCGGCTTCGAAAGAGTATTCGAGATCGGCAGAGTTTTCCGTAACGAAGGTATGGATACACGTCATAACCCTGAGTTCACGCTCATGGAGCTCTACCAGGCATACACAGACTACAACGGCATGATGGAACTCACAGAGTCCATGTTCCGCTATGTCGCAGAGAAGGTATGCGGCACAACACTCATCAAGTACGGCGATCTCGAGATCGACTTCGGTAAGCCTTTTGAGAGACTCACAATGACCGATGCGATCAGGAAGTATGCAGGTATCGATTTCGATGCTGTAGACGGAGACGAGGCAGCTAAGAAGCTTGCTGACGAGCACCACATCGAGTATGAGACATGGCACACCAAAGGTGACATCGTAAACCTCTTCTTCGAGGAATACTGCGAGAAGAACCTTCTCCAGCCCACTTTCATCATGGACCACCCTATCGCCATCTCCCCTCTTACAAAGAAAAAGAAGGGCGAACCCGACAAGGTTGAGAGATTCGAGCTCTTCATCAATACATGGGAAATGTGCAACGCTTATTCAGAACTCAACGATCCTATCGATCAGCGCGAAAGATTTGCCGCTCAGGACGCTACAGCTGAAGCAGGCAACGACGAAGCTGACCACACTGATGAGGACTTCCTCAATGCCCTTGAGTTCGGTATGAAGGCATTTCAGCCCATTTAGACTTACCTCTAAATGGGCTGTTTACATCTAACTTACATCTAACTTACTTCTTTTGATGCACGATTTTGTGCAGAGCCTGTAAAATCGCACATTTGCAGATGGTCTTCCTCTCAAAACCCGATTTAGAGTTTCTGCGTTTACCTTACACCTTTTTCCTAATAAAATCGCACATTGGATTATGTCAGCCGTATCCATTATTCTTACGCTATGGATACTATCGTTATTTGGGGCGGCACTCTGGCTATTCTTCTGAACAGGTTCATGAGAAGCCTTTATAAAGTTGAGAAGGTCATGTTTAGTGAGAAGGAGCAATTCAAGCGAGTTGGTGTTTACTATATGTGCATCGACGATCTTCCGCTATGAGAAGAAAGTCCCTAGCTGAAGAATATCCGGAATTGGTGACCCAGTGGGGCACAATTAATGAAATCTCTCCTTCAGATGTCTCCAGCGGATCTCATAAGAAAGTCTGGTGGGTCTGTGAGAAAGGTCATACATGGGAAGCTACTATAAAAAACAGAGCTCTCTTAGGGTCCGGATGTCCATATTGTGAGCACAGAGCTGTCCTAAAAGGCTATAACGACCTTCAGACGCTCTTTCCTGATATTGCCAAGACCTGGTCTCCCAGGAATGAATCATGCCCCTCAGAAGTCTCTCCATCGTCAAATAAAGCTGTTCTTTGGGTCTGTGATAATGGTCATGAGTGGAAAGCTCGCGTAGCCGATCGTACAGAAGGCCATGGCTGTCCATATTGTGCCGGACAACGAGTTTGGAAAGGATTCAATGATCTGGCTACGACTCATCCTCAGTTGGCTACTGAATGGTCTGATAGAAATAAGAGTCTTTCTCCAAACACTATTACATACAAGAACCGATCTAATGTCTGGTGGCATTGCAACAAATGTAGTAATGACTATCAGGCCGTCGTCTATGCACGTGCCAATGGACGTGTCTGTCCATTTTGCATAGCTAAAGAGCTTAAGAGGATACGTGAGATTCGGATGTCGTATAGGCAGATTGCTCGAGATTGTGCTTATCTGCTTCCTCAGCTGGCTGTCATCTACTATGCTGGTCAGTATGGAATAAAGGTCATTACAGACTCTGAAGATCCCATAGGAATCCCTGTAACAACTCGTCTTCCTGAACTGAACCTGATAATTGACGTTACTAACCATCCTAAGGAAAAGCGAGTAAAGGAGCTTATTTGTGGGGTTAACGGTATCAAATATGTAAATATGCCGGAAAACCTCCCTGAAACCGAGATTATTTCCATGATTCGGAAAGCTTTTGCTGAGTCTCGTATTTACTTGAATTCTGATCCAGTTGAAGATCTGGAACGAATCAAGGCAAGCTATACCCGTTGGAGAAAAGCATAACTTCGTACCCACTGGGGACGAAGTTAACCTCTGTCCCGACGAGACATAAAATTGGGGCCCACTGGACCCCAATTTCTTAGTCAGCTTTATTCATTAGATTCGTCACCCATTGCATTATCCCAAAATTGTGCGTTCTCCTCCCAGATTTTTTTACTTTCCTCTGTTCCCATGTTCTCTCCCACTCCCC
>CADAKH010000010.1 GCA_902788505.1 Oscillospiraceae bacterium | reverse complement strand
AGAGAATTCAGGTCAAATTGAAAGGACTGACTCCTTGCCAGGCAAGGAATCAGTCCTTATACTCATTTTAAATCGTCCAACTTCGGGGGTTCACTTCATAATCGGAGCGCTTTTGGTTTTTCTGTACTTGAAATTTTGTCTAAACGGATAATAATCCGCAATTCTGTTTGATATAATCTGATTACATATGTTTTTTTAGGGGGTAGATTATATGAATTGTGTTAAATGCGGCAACCCGTTAGTTGAGGGCAATAAGTTCTGCATGATTTGCGGAACACCTGCAGGAGCTTCCGTTCAGACTCCTGCGCCGGCAGCAGTCCCCGGTACGGCTCCGGCCCCCGGTCCTTCGCAGGATCAGGTTCCGCTCGCACCGGTTGAGATCAATCCTCAGACCGTAGCACAGGCACAGGCTCAGGCACAGGTTCCGCCTCCGCCTAAAGCACCGGTAATTCCTTATGCTCCGCCGATGGTTGATGCAGCGAATAATATAATCATTCCCGTTGGACGTAAATTCAGAGTTTATTGTCCTGACTGCAGACATCTTTCTGATGATATTAAGAGAGATGCGACTGCAGGTTTCCCGTGTCCTGTCTGCAAAAAGGCATATGCCTATGGTGGCCAGGTTCTGATCTACCGAATGGGAAACGGAATGCCCAGTTGTGCTATGCTCCATGTTGAGATCACGATCGACGGTCTTGTTTATGGTGAGATTAATAACAGGGAGTCAGTTAGGATCATGCTCAGCAACGGAACACATGTTATCGGTATGACCAGCAAACCGTCCTGGCCTTACCGTCCTAACCACAGCAATCAGTTCCAGATAGTTATAGGTCCGCAGAGCAATAATCTGGCTTTCAAACTCAGTATCGTATACAGATACAGCGCTTCGGCCGGTTTGGAACTCGTACAGTGCGCACCTGAGGAAGTTCCTGAGATTTGATCAAAGACATTTTAGTTTATGTGACAAGGTTGTCCGTTTTTGGGACAACCTTGTTTTTTGCCGCCTTTAGGCTTGAAGGATATTGAAATCTTTGTGTTATAATCGAAAAGTCAAACACATATATATTATTTATTTATAAGGAGTCAGGTGGAATATGCCGGGTAAGAAAGATTACGGCAATGAGAGCATCTCAATGCTCAAAGGTGCGGACAGAGTAAGACTCCGTCCGGCTGTTATTTTCGGTTCTGATAATCTTGAAGGATGTATTCATTCGTTCTTTGAGATCCTTTCGAATTCTATCGACGAGGCCAGGGAAGGTCACGGCGATAAGATCATCATTACGAGATTTGCCGACGGTACGATCGAAGTCGAGGACTTCGGACGTGGTATCCCTATGGATTATAATGCCAAGGAAGGCAGATACAACTGGGAGCTTGTTTACTGCGAGCTTTATGCAGGCGGCAAGTACAATAATAATTCATCCGGTGACTATGAGTTTTCGCTTGGCCTCAACGGTCTCGGTGCATGCGCAACGCAGTATGCATCTGAGTTTTTCGAAGTAACCGTATATAGAGATCATACAAAATACAGCATGTCCTTTAAGAAGGGTGAGCCTGTTACGGAACTTATGCAGGAGCCTTACAGATTCAAGAGGACAGGTACGGTTCAGCGCTGGAAGCCTGATACTGAAGTATTTACTGAGATACTTATCCCTCTTGATACTTTTAAGGAGATCATCAAGCGTCAGTCAGTTATCAACAGCGGTATTGAGTTTATCCTTAAGGATGCCGAGTCAAGCGAGGAATTCTCATATATCTATCCTGAAGGAATCAAGGGATATGTTGATGAACTGAATGACATGAAGGGCTTTACTGAGACTTACACTTTCTCGGGAGAAGGCAGGGGCAGAGATAAGGAAGACCGTGACGAATATAAGGTCAGGGCAGAGGTTGCATTCTGCTTCAATAACGAAGTGAATGTTCTCGAGTATTTCCATAACTCCAGTTTCCTTGAACACGGCGGTTCACCTGATAAGGCCGTAAGGAATGCATTTGTAGCCGAGATCGATAAGCAGATCAAGCTCAAGGACAAGTATAAGGCCAACGAATCCAAGATCACATTCCAGGATATTGCAGATTCACTGATCCTTGTAACCAATACATTCTCTACACAGACTTCATATGAGAACCAGACAAAGAAGGCCATTAACAACAAGTTTATCCAGGACTTCATGACTCAGCTTATCAGAGATAATCTTGAGATCTGGTTCATCGAGAATAAAGATTTTGCTGCCAAGACGATCGAGCAGATCCTTATTAACAAGCGTGCCCGTGAGAATGCCGAGAAGGCTAAGGTCAACATCAAGAAGACCCTTATGGGTAAGGTCGATATCAACAACAGGATCAAGAAGTTTGTTGACTGCAGGACCAAGGATGTTGCAAAGCGTGAGCTTTATATCGTTGAGGGTGATTCCGCTTTGGGTTCAGTTAAGCTCGGAAGAGATGCGGAGTTCCAGGCTGTAATGCCTGTCAGAGGTAAGATCTTAAACTGCCTTAAGGCTGATTATGCAACTATCTTTAAGAGTGAGATCATAACCGACCTTCTTAAGGTTTTGGGATGCGGTGTTGAGATCAAGAATAAGCACACAAAGGATATGAGTGCCTTTAATCTTGATGACCTGAGATGGAACAAGATCATAATCTGTACCGATGCCGATGTCGACGGATTCCAGATCAGGACTCTGATCCTTGCAATGCTCTACAGACTTACGCCTACTCTGATCGAGAAGGGCTATGTCTATGTAGCTGAATCCCCGCTGTTCGAGATCACATACAGACCTAAGGGTAAGAACGCTCAGGAAGAGACATATTTTGCATTCAATGAGAAGGAAAAGGCGGAGATCCTCGCCAAAGTCGATCCCAAGCTCTGCACGATACAGCGATCAAAAGGTCTGGGTGAGAACGAGCCTGAGATGATGTGGCAGACGACCATGAACCCCAAGAGCAGAAGACTCATCAAGGCTTGTCCTGAAGACGCACAGAGAACTGCGGAAGTCTTTGATCTGCTCTTAGGCGACAACCTTGCAGGAAGAAAACTCCATATCGAGATGGACGGCAAGAAGTATCTCGATATGCTTGATTTAGGGTGATGTAAATGGCACGTAAGAAGAAAGACGATATCAATTCAAATTCACTTAAGAGCAGGCTTACAGACATTAATGCCAAGGATATGCCGGCTGTTGACCAGCCCATTACCGATATGCTCGAGATCAACTATATGCCGTATGCGATGAGTGTCATCGTATCACGTGCGATCCCAGAGATAGACGGCTTTAAGCCTTCCCACAGAAAGCTCCTTTACACGATGTATAAGATGGGCCTTCTCGGCGGTAACAGAACCAAGTCAGCCAATGTAGTCGGTCAGACCATGAAGCTCAATCCTCACGGTGACCAGGCTATCTACGATACGATGGTAAGACTTACCAGAGGCAACGGTTCATTGCTCCATCCTTTCGTGGATTCAAAGGGTAACTTCGGTAAGCAGTATTCAAGGGATATGCAGTGCGCAGCTCCCCGTTATACGGAAGTAAGACTTGAGAAGATCTGTGAAGAGATCTTCAAGGGTATCGACAGGGATGCCGTTGACATGGTCGACAACTATGACGGCACTCTCAAGGAACCCACACTTCTTCCTACAACTTTCCCTGCGGTGCTCGTTAATGCCAACCAGGGTATCGCCGTAGGAATGGCATCCAATATCTGTTCATTTAATCTTGCAGAAGTATGCGCAGCTACTGAAGCTTATATGAAGGATCCTGCCTGTGATCTTCTGGAGATCATGCCGGCGCCTGACTTTTCGGGAGGCGGAAAGATCCTTTATGACAAGGAACAAATGAGAGCTATCTATGAGAGCGGCAAGGGTTCATTCTCGGTAAGAGCTAATTACAGGGTTGATAAGGCCAACAACCTGATTGAGATCACCGAGATCCCTTATTCGACAAGCGTGGAAGCTATCATCGACAACATCGCAGATCTCGTTAAGAGCGGTAAGGCCAGAGAGATCGCCGATATCAGAGACGAGACAGACCTTGACGGTCTTAAGATCACGATCGACTGCAAGAGAGGAACCGATCATGAGCAGCTCATGACAAAGCTCTTCAGATTTACTAAGCTTGAAGATACATTCTCCTGCAATTTTAATATTCTTATCGACGGTACACCTAAGGTTCTGGGCATTCCCCAGATCATCGACGAATGGCTTAAGTGGAGAAGACTCTGCGTCTCAAGAGAACTTCAGTTCAACCTTGACAAGATGAAGAAGCGACTTCACCTTTTGGACGGTCTTGCCGTTATCCTTCTTGATATCGATAAGGCAATCAAGATCATCAGAGAGACTGAACTTGAAGCAGACGTTATTCCCAACCTCATGAAAGGTTTCGGAATCGATGAAGAGCAGGCTGAATATGTTGCAGAGATCAAGCTCCGTAATATCAATAAGCAGTACATTCTGAACAGGATCGCTGACAGGGATAAGCTCAAGGCTGATATCGCAGATACAGAAGATATCCTTGGAAGCCCCAGAAGGATCAACAGCCTTATTGTTAAGACATTGAGAGAGGTTGCAGAGAAGTATGGTCAGCCCAGAAGATCTGAGCTTGTCGGAATGGAAGAGACTGAGACATTTGTTGAAGCGGCAGTCATTCCCGATTACAGACTTCACCTCATGCTTACACGTCACGGTTATCTTAAGAAGCACACAATGAAGTCGCTTCAGAGTGCAGGCGAACTTAAGACAAAGGATGATGACGAGATCTTCATGGGATTTGAATGTGAGAACAGATCGGATCTTCTGATCTTCACCGATAAGTGCAATCTCTATAAGACTCATGTCTATGATTTCACGGATACTAAGCCCGGTGATCTCGGACACTTCCTTTCAAGCGAGCTTGAGATGGAAGACGGCGAGAAGCCCATGTTCATGATCTCCACAACAGATTACAAGGGCATTCTCTTCATCGCATTCGAGAACGGCAAAGCTGCCAGATTCCCGATTGCTTCGTATGAGACAAAGCAGAACAGAAAGAAACTTGTAAACGCATATTTTGACGGAAGCAAGGCCATCGGCTTCATACTTCTTTCAGAAGATGAGGATCCGGATCTTATCGTAACCAACAGTCTTGATAAGGCTGCTGTATTCAAGGCATCTTTGATCCCGCTCAAGACCACAAGAACGACACAGGGCGTACAGCTTCTGGCATCAAAGAAAGGTTCTGTGCTCAAGTCTCTTGCACGCCTTGCAGAAGTTGAAGTTCAGGATCCTGAGTACTACAGGATCCGTAAGGTTCCGGCTATCGGCTACTACATCAGAGAGAATTCTTTGGAGGCAAAGCAGGTAAGCTTTGATGATTTGAAGTGACGGTATTTTCTTCCGAGTATCACGTCGGAGAAGACGAGCGCAAAGGCGGCAAGGGTTATTATGCCGCAGCTGCAGTTTGTGCTGTTATGCTTATTGTTCTCGGTGTAACAACGTTCTTCATCGGAAGAAAAAATGCATATGAACTGGATACTGTTCCGAGTTTTGAAAATGCAATTGACGAAGGCAGATACACGGAGGCATTGGAGATATACCGCGGCATCCAGGATGAGGTCCTGAAGGCTTCGCCTGAAGATCAGGCATCCAATGCCAAAAGACTTCAGATGCTTACTGATATGGAGAATATCGTCCGTGTCCGTGTTGATTCGCTTTGCGACCATATCATCGTGAACAGATATGTTCTGACAGCAAGCGATATCAATTTCCTTAACTCAATGAAAGAACTTACGAGCTCTGTCGTATCTGAGAGAATGTACAGAATCTGCGAAGATTTCCTTTTGGGTAAGATCGAAAAGCCGGTTGTAATGTACTTTTTCGAGCAGCTTCAGCCTGTAGGAAACTTCTCCGCGACTGCCAATCCGCTGCTCAGAGAGCTTGATTTTATCGAGACTGCGACAGGTGATGTCCAGACAGCTGAGAAAGCGTTCAGCGAAGGTGATTATATTGCCGCTGTTAAGAGATATACACTTGTAGATTCAAATTACGACGGTTTTGTCGGTGATTACTGCTATAAGAGGATCACTGCGATCAAGGAACTGATGTATCAGCCGATGATGGCAGAAGGTGAGCATATGCTTCAGACAAGCAAGTTCTATTCTGCTGAGCAGCTTTTCTCTGATCTGGCGGTAATCTTTCCTGAAGACGAGATGATCAAGAGTAATCTTCTTACTGCGACATCATATACAAGCGAGGTAAGGGAATACAGAGGCCAGATAGAAGTAATCTGTGTAAGATCTCTCATAGCCGATACGGATATTGCATTCTCAAGCCGCATCCGATCAGGTGATACAAGTCTTTATCTAACGACATATGAATTTGAGAAGATCCTCGAAAATCTTTATGAGAGAGACTATGTCCTCGTAGATCCTGAGAATCTTATAGAAGCAAGTGATCCGACATTCCTTCTTGAGCGCAATCTCAAAGTACCCAAAGGTAAAAAGCCGCTTGTGGTTGTAATCGAGAATCTTCAGTATTCGGCATCAGCTTATAACGTCGGCACATGCAGAAGACTTGTATTAAACGATGAGAGCCAGGTGTGCGGTGAGTATATCAATGCGGCAGGAGAGACTGTTGTCAGCAGAACGGCAGAATCTATCGGTATCCTTGATTCATTTGTGGAAAAGCATCCTGATTTTACATACGACGGTGCTAAGGGAATAATCTCTGTCAGCGGTTACGAATCCTGTTTCGGTTATGTTATAAGCCAGGATGAAGTGGATGACAGAAATGCCGCTCTGGTTGCTGCTAATTATCCCCAGATCAATCCTTCGGCAGAAGAGATCCAGTATAACAGAGACAGGGTTACCGATATCGCAAATGTCCTTTCTGATAACGGATGGAAGTTTGCAAACTGCACATATAACTATATTCAGGACTGCACGAATACCGAGAAGCAGGTTCTGATGGACGACACCGATAAGTGGCTTGATCAGATAGGAAGCCTTTTCGGTGAGGTGCATATGCTCGTATATCCAAACGGCAATTATATTCCCGGAACTGATGACAGGGCAGTCTACTATAAGAATCTAGGATTCAGGATCTTCTTTGGCGGCGGCTCAACTCCTTATTACACATACGGTGATAACTATCTGTATCTTGACCGTGCCATGATGAGCTACGTCACACTGAACCGTAAAGTCTATCAGGAACTCTTTGATTACAATGAGATAATCGACCCCGCAAGAAAGCAGAATGAGGATACCTGACAGGGCGGAATATTTCTATTACATTTCATTTTTGATTTGTTTGTGCATAAAATCAGTTTTTTATTATAATGATAGATGTGAAGGACTAAATGAAGCCGGTCCGAAAGGAGCTTGATTTATGGGCAGAATTGACAGACTTACAAATCTTACCGAAAAGGAAGAGATCCTTTGGCAAGACAAAAAGAGATATCTTGGATTGCCCATTTCTTTCACTATCTACAGTTTCAGTGCCAATAAGTTTTACCTTAAAAAAGGTATCGTCAATGTAAGCTCTGAAGAGATCCTGCTTTACAGGATCCTGGATCTTACTTTTAAGCAGTCACTCTGGCAGAAGATCTTCGGTGTGGGTTCGGTCATTCTTACTACGGCCGACAAATCTACACCTGTTCTTGAAATAAAGAATATCAAGACTCCTGACAGAGTACGAAAGGCTCTGAGTACTCTTGTTGAGCAGAGACGTGATGAGAAGCGTGTTACCGGTAAGGAAATGTTCGGTGCAGCCGGAATGTTCCATGATCACGGTGATCTTGAAGGTGTGGATCTTGACGGTGACGGAATCGTTGATGTTCATTGATTGAGGTGTTTTAGTGGAGACGAGAATTGACAGATTCGGCAGTGTTCGTGAGGACAAAATCAAGCAGCTTAAAGAGCTGATTGCTGAGTCCAACAATATTGTTTTTCTCGGCGGTGCAGGTGTATCCACTGAGAGCGGAATTCCTGACTTCAGAAGCGGAGCCGGTATCTACAACACTGAGAGCGGAACGAAGTACAGACCGATCGATATCATTGCCCACGACTTCTTTATTGAGCATCCTGAAGATTTCTATGACTTTTACAAGCGTAAGCTTATATATCCTGATGCAAGGCCCAATAAGGCTCACAAGGCTTTGGTAAGACTTGAGAGACAGGGCAAGCTTAAGGCGATCATTACCCAGAATATCGACAATCTTCATCAGGAAGCCGGAAGCAAGTGCGTTATCGAACTTCACGGTTCAGTGTTCAGGAATTACTGCATGGACTGCGGCAAGAAGTTCAATATCGAATATATTGCAGCTCAGGAAGGTGTTCCTCACTGTGACCGCTGCGGCGGCATTGTAAGGCCGGACATCGTTCTCTATGAAGAGAATCTTGAGCATGAGAATGTTGATAATGCTATCAAGGCTGTTAAAAAATGTGATCTCATGATCATTGCGGGAACATCACTTACTGTTTATCCTGCGGCAACATTTGCACAGTTCCTGAAGCATGACAGAATAGTAATCATCAATAAGAGTTCTACTTATATGGATCTCAAGGCACTCCTTACGATTCACGATAATGTCGGTGATGTATTGGATAAGTGTGTTCCGAAGAGAGTATCCAGAAAGAATTCGGTTTCCAAATCTTCATCAAAGAAGACCACTGCCAGGAAGACGGCTTCAAATACCACAACAGCAAAGAAGGAGACTGCCAAAGCAGATTCAAAGACTTCTTCGAAGAAGGCTCCGGCAAAGAAACCTTCTGCCGCTGCTTCAAAGAAGCCTGCATCTTCTAAGGCGAAGAAGGATGAAAGCAAATCTTAAGTTCTACGAAGATAAGTCTCAGAAGATAATTGCCGATCTTGCCAAATATCAAAGGCAGAGCGGCATTTTGTCATTTTTGAGATTTGTTTCTTTCTTTGGAACTGTTGCACTTATCATTGCAGGATATGCAGGCAAGATGCCTGTCCTCTATATTGTTGCCGGTCTGGTTTTTTCACTGTTTGTTATCCTTTGCATAGTTCACGGTAAGATCATCGACAGGGTCAATTATCTCAATGAACTTTCCAAGGTCAATTTATCCTATATCGCAAGGATAAAAGGCGACTTTAATGAACTTCGGAATATTGCCGTAAAAGGTCTTAAGAGAGCAGAAGATATAGGTGCTGCCAAGAACAGGCTGTATGGCAAAGAGTTTGATGTGCCGGAACACGATTACTGCGCAGATCTTGATATTTTCGGTAAGAAATCCTTATTCTCGCTTTTCAATGTTTCAGAGACTTCTTTCGGAAGAAGAAGATTTGCCGGAAGTCTTTTGAACGGCCATGTATCGGGTTTTACTTCCGAAGAATTGAAAGTTAAGCAGGCGGCAGTTTCTGAGCTTTGCTCAAAGCCTGATGTACTCATGGATTATCAGGCAACTGCAAGAGCAGGAAAGATGATCAAAGATCCCAAGATACTGCTTGAATTTGCTGCCGGCGGATCGAAAACAAAGACTGCAGCAAATGTTATGGCAATAATAGGAATTGCAATCTGGCTTTCCGTTCCTTTTGCATTTATTCTGTTCCCGGAATACGGAACCGCGATGATACTGACATGCCTGATCATCAATTTCATTCTCTGGATAGCCGGACGTGCGTTTAACGAACCTTATATCAAAGCCTGTGAAGGAATGCCTAACCAGGTCAGAACGATATTGAGACTTTATTCAATCCTCGAAAACAGCGGCTTTGAAAATGAACTTGTCGTTTCACTGATAAAAGGTGAAGACAAGTCCAAGAGTGCTTCTGAATTATTAAAGGAACTGAATTCTGTTTTAAGACTTGCTGCATTAAGAAGCCAGCCCCTATTTGCACTGATACTGAATGCAATTGCTCCTCTGGATTTCCTGATCTCATATCTTATGGGTAATTGGGCTGTTAAATACGGCAAGGAATTTCCTTCATACATTGATAAGCTGGCTGAGCTTGAAGCATTGATGTGTGCTGCTCAGACCGGTCTTGTCCTGCCTCAGAGTTCCTTCCCTGAATTTGTTGAATCTGATGATGCTGATCAAAACGCATTTTTCGACGGCAAAGATCTCTCTCATCCGCTTTTGGAGCATGAGACGGTTGTCAGCAATTCGGTTAAGATCGATAAGGATATAGCAATAATCACAGGATCAAATATGTCCGGTAAGACAACTCTTATCAGGACTGTTGGTGTGTGCACGGTTCTTGCAATGACCGGCGGACTTGTTCCTGCAACCGGACTTAAGCTCGGCCGTATGAGGATCATGAGTTCGATGCGGATTGTTGACAGCCTTGAGGAGAACATGAGCACCTTTAAGGCTGAACTTATAAGAATATCCGGTATCGTCAAAGCTGCAGGGGATAACAGGCCTTTGCTTTTCCTCATCGACGAGATCTTCAGAGGTACCAATTCAGATGACAGAACAGAGGGTGCTCTTACAGTCTTAAGAAAGCTCTCAAGGCCATATATCTGCGGTCTTATGACTACTCATGATTATGCAATGATCGATAAGACTACTGAAGACTTCAACAATATCAGGTATTACCATTTCTCCGAATTCTATACCGACACGGGTATAACCTTCGATTATGTATTGAAATCTGGCATCAGCAGGGAATCTAATGCTAAATATCTAATGAAACTCGTCGGAATCGGCTGACGTTTTGTGATTTACATAGAAATATATTTTTGATATTCGATTCCTTGTATTTTTGTTAATCTTTTGTGGTTATTTCCTTGATTTATATATATAAGATGAGTAAAATCGGAATTGGAGGGAAGGTATAAATAAGGGTTATGTTCGAAGGACTCAGCAAGTATCTGTCGATAGTGCTTGATTACTCCGTTGTTTTGGAGTATTCAAACGGAGTATGGTTTGATGAATTAACCAACCTGGTAGAAGATAAGGGAATCGATTGTTATATCGATGATACCTTTAAGATTCTTCACAAGTGTGTAGTTCAGCAGCAGGATCCCAAAGACTATCATGTTCAGAATGCGATCAGATCTCTTATGCAGAGTCTGATGTCTACAAACACTCTTCATGTTGTTCATACATGCAATACTGAGTATTTTATCGAACAGGTAAAAGACCTTCCTGAATGCTGCATTCTCACTACCAAAACCGGAATATTTACCAAGAGATTATATGAGAAGGCGCCTGAGTTTAATGGCGATGTAGCAATTGTTACTAACACGGGCGTTAAGATATTCCATTCGGTTGCTGAACTAATCGAGACATATCCTTTGCCTTCGATTAGCGGGCTTGCCGGAAACAATACATTCATTGATTCAGACGGCAGAGCAAGTATTGATGATATCGTAATTTCCACTGAAGGTGATAAATTTGTTCTCGAGAAGCGACTCAGCGGCGGTGCTGAGGGTATGGTATTTACCACCAGCAATCCGAAGTATGTTGCAAAGATATATCACAAGGGCGTTATTACACCTTTGAGATGGGCTAAGCTCAAGAAACTTACAGAACTCGGCATTACGTCGCACGGCTTCTGCACACCTCAGCATCTGCTTTATTTCCGTGGTGTTCCGGTCGGTTACACGATGTTTATCGGCAAGGGAACAACATTAAGCAATGTTTTCGACGGCCCGGATGCTATCCTAGAGAACTTTCCCGACTGGACCAGACTTGATGTATGTGAGACACTGCTTTCCCTTATCGGTAAGTATCTTTATCTCCATATGCATAACATTATTGCTGGTGATATCCAGCTTAAGAATGCTTTGATCTATACATCTTCAACACAGTATCTTATCGATATGGACAGCGTTCAGGTCGGCAATCTTCCTTGTCCTGTCGGTACGGAAGAATTCACTGATCCGAGACTCTGGGGAAGGGATTTCTCAGGTTTTGTAAGAACACTTGAAGATGAGGATTATTCTATTGCAATGCTTGTGTTCACGGTCCTTTTCTGCGGACTTCATCCGTATGCAACCAGAAAGGGCGCTGAGACTTTAAGAGAAGAGATAGTTAACCGCAACTTCCCTTATACATTGGATAATTCAGATACCGAGCATATTCCGCTTGGCGGCTACGATCATATCTGGGAATATCTCCCTGAGAATCTCCGCATTATGCTCTATAAGACTTTCCGTGAAGGCAAATCTTATGAAGCAGTATGTTGGCGTGCGGCTGTCGAAGAGTATATGCGTGATCTTGAGAATTTCGTTTATGATGATCCGGAAGCATATAAGCTTTTCCCGTGCGAGAATTATAAGCAGGCAAGTGTTGATGTTGAAGCTGTTAGAGCTCAGCTTAAGGCTAAGCTTGAAGCAAAGAAAGCAAGAGAAGCTCATACTGAAGCTGTTTCCCAGACCGAGAAAAAGGCTTTCGGTAATGTTCCCTCAGGCAGATTTGTTTCTTCAAGTGTAGGCGGAGCCAACAGTTACAGGCCTGTGAATTTTGATAAAGAACCTGAACCTTCTCCTTTTGCAAAGCCTTCCGGAACCGGATTAAATGAGTCACGTCCTTCGTCTGCTCCGGTCAATAGTAATCCTATCGAAGAACCTGCAAAAAAGAAGAAGTTTTTCGGGTTGTTTTAAGCATTATTATTCATAGTTTGTTATACTTCTAGAATAAACTCTCGATAATCCGGAGGATTTTTATGGCGGATAGTTTTTCCAGTTCAGATTTTGGTACAAGTACAAGAAGAAGACTTCCGATTTGTTTTGCTCTTGATACATCCGGTTCAATGATGGGCAACCCGATAAGACAGCTCAACATGGGTCTCAATAACTTTATCAGCTCGATCAAGAATAATGACGATACAAGAAATTCCACAGATATTGCTATTATCACTTTCGGTTCCAAAGTTGATATCCTTATGCCTTTCGGTAAGATCTCCAAGGAGAAGGGTATTCCCGAGATCACAGCATCGACAACACTTACACCTATCGGTGAAGGCGTTCTTACTGCTTTGGAACTTTTGAATGCACGTAAAGAAGGCTATAAGGAGATGGGAATCAAGTATTTCCAGCCCTGGCTTGTAGTTATTACCGACGGTGCTCCTCAGGGTCCTAACGCCATACAGAATATGGAACGTGCTATTGAAGCATGTAATGAGCTTGAGCGTGAAGATAAACTCGTTGTATTTAATATCGGCGTCGGTAACGGAGTCGATCTCGATCTTTTGAAGAGACTTTCCGTTAAGCGTGCTGAACCGATTTCCGTTAACTCGGCAGATTTCGGCAAACTCTTTGAATTCCTCGGCTCTTCTTCATCTTCGATCGTATCTTCCGGTATGAGTGATGATGCTCTTTATAACATCAACACTGCGCCTCAGGGCAAGGCTGTTGAATTGGATGATTTCATGAAGTTCATTAACGAGGATGAGTAATGTATAAGGGTATTACTGTCGGAGCGGTCACAACGATCGGCAATAAACATGTAAACCGCGGAACTCCCTGTGAGGACGCGTCTTTTGCTGTTACAAAGAACGGTGTTTCCGTTGTTTGTATTGCTGATGGTGCCGGCGGTAAGCAATACACAGATGCAAGATTCGGATCTGATTGTGCTGTCCATGTAATTACAGATACTCTCTGCGAGCATTTCGATGCTTTGTACAGTGAAAACAGAGAAGCTGCTGTCAGAGGATATCTGATGGCAAAACTCCGTGTGGCTTTTGCTGATATTATGGAAGAGCGCACACTTGATGTTATCGACAGACTTTCCTGCACATTGCTTTTCGTTGCAGTTAAGGACAGAAGAATGATGATCGGTCACATCGGAGACGGTCTTATCGTCAGGATCTCACCTTCAGGTGTAAGTCCTATTTCTATGCCTCAGAATGACAAGGACGGCAAGACATATTTTGTTACGGCAGCGCATGCTGATAACTATATGCGTCTGCTCAAGACCACTGTTGATGATGTTCACGCAATAGCTCTTATGACTGACGGCGTTCAGGACAGCGTTTACAATGAAGAGGCAGGACTTGTAAAGCCCGTTGTTGCGAAGATGGCAGAGACCTTTGCTTCCGGCAGGGAAGAAGGCGAGAAGTCCGTTCTTGAAACAGTTCAGAAATATATCGTAGGTTCAAGCAATGTAAGTGATGACGCAAGTTTCGGAGTAATGCTTTTCGAGGGGACAAAAGCACCTGATCCGTCCTGCCTTGAGAGTGAAGCGGCAAAGTTTGCTTCATCTTCAGAGTCTTTCAAGGAACTGTCACTGGCTATCAAACCGGAACTTATAAAAGCGCATGAGATCATTTCAAAGTGTGCAGGAGAGACCGTTGAGACACAGCCTGAACCGGAGAAAGTTCCGGATACTGTGTCTGCTGAAAAACAGGAACCAGAGAAGGAGACAAAGGAACCTTCAAGGATCAGTAAGATTTCGATTATTTTGCTTATTGCCGGTATCGTGCTTTGTGTTATCGGCGCAATTGAATTAGTGCTTTCGCTTAAAGGATGAGTGTGTTATGAGAGAAGAGAAAAAGTATGAAGTACTGCCCGGTGTCGAGATTCCTGATATCAAAAAGATCCAGGAAGCTGCTTCTGACTTCAGCATTTCAGAAGTCGGAGAAGTTGAGACCAGAAATATAACTTTACAGCCTGTTGTTCAGACTGTGGCGTCTTCAGTTAATCCCGGTGATCTTAATGAATTACAGCAGCTTGGTGATAAAGTTGCCGAGGATGAAGAGAAGTCCAAGGCTGAGAGCAGAGCAAGGATGGATAAGATCATGAGCAAGGCGGTTCAGGCTCCTGAATCCATTTTCGACCTTAAGACTTCTCATATTGCCCAGCTTAATGAAGAGAAGCGTAAGCAGCTCGAGGAAGATATGAAGGAAGCCGAGAAGGCTCAGGCTGAAGAGGATGCAAAGAATAAGGCACGTGAAGAACGTCGTCAGTTTCAACAGAGACTCCTTGAAGAGTCCAGAGAAAAGGCTGCAAAGGAGAAGGAAGCCAGAGAACAGGCTGAAAGAGAAGCTGCTGCAAGAGAAGAAGAGGAGATCAAGAGAGCTGCTCAGGAGATGGCAGAGAAGCTTATCTCTTCATGTCCTGAGACATCTGAAAAAGAGACAGCTGAAGTTAAGGCAGAGGTTAAGGATGAAGTTAAACCTGAAGTTCATGCCGATAAGACTGAGGCAGCAGAGAAGAAGGCTCCTTCTGCAAGACCTGATGCTCCTGAGGAGATGCCCATTGCAAAGAAGACCGCTAAGATGGTATCTGATTCTGAGGCTTTCGATGACTTCAAGGAATTCCTTGATGATGATGAGTAAATATTTTAATACAGAGTATTAATGTCGGGGTGTCTCAGATGAGGCGCCCCATTTTTGTTTTGATTGTTTATTTGTTTTAGATAAAGCCTGACTGGCGAATAGGAATGATTCTGAGTAAAAACAAAAAGGATGTCATCTAAGACATCCTTCTTTTTGTTGGTGCACCTCCAGGGACTCGAACCCTGGGCCCACTGATTAAGAGTCAGTTGCTCTACCATCTGAGCTAGAGGTGCGTTAAGCAACGTCAGTTATTATAGCCATAAGGTTTTTACAAGTCAACACTTATTTTCACGTGTTTTGCTTAAACTTGAAGATTTTTTTGCTGATCAGTTGAAGAATCCTGTCATGTCAACTGAATTGAAGTCATCTTCAAGAGGAAGTGATACGGGTTTGCCTTCTTTTGCGGACTTGTAGATTCCAAGCAGGGTATCTACAGAAGAGAATCCGGCGTAAGCATCTGCTATAGGATCCTTACCGGAGATAATGGAATCCTGAAGATCTTTATAGATGCCAAGGTGGGGATTAAGAGCGCACTTATATGAGAATAAGCCGCCTTCTTTCAGCTGCTTGCGGATATAGTAACCGTTGAGTTTTTTTGTCTTGCCGTTGGGCTTGACGGTAAAGATGTTGAGATGGGGTTTGCCTGAATCAAGTCCCATAGAGAGCTGGCCGTTTTCACAGAAAACAGAGAATTCGGCCGTGTGCTTTGAAGGAATGGTAGCAGTTGTTCCTTCAATCTGTGCAAGGGCACCGTTCTCAAGTCTTAAGACCGCCATACCAAGATCTTCCGCTTCGATATTTCTTACGCGCTGTGCGATCATTGCGGAAGCCTGCTCAGGTTCTGAACCCATAAGCCATACGAGAAGGTCGATCGCATGAATAGTCTGATTCATAAGTGCGCCGCCGTCGCTTTTCCATGTTCCGCGCCAGGCCGCACTTGAATAGTAATCCTCACCGTGTCCCCAGCGTACATAGATCGTTCCGTGAGTGACTTTGCCGTATTTGCCTTCGGCAATATCTTCTCTTACAAGACCGACGATGGGAAGGTAACGGTAAATATGGCCCATAGCGATCTTGAGTCCTGTCTTTTGTGAGAGTTCAAAGATCTCTCTTGCCTCTGACACGGACATTGTCATAGGCTTTTCGAGAAGCAGGTTAGAGCCGTTTTCCATAGCATATTTGGCAATCTGGAAATGAAGGCCTGAAGGTACCGTGACAGATACGATAGATGGTTTGATCTCTTCTATTGCGAGCTTATAGTCGTTATAGATCTTTACATTTGCAAAACCCTTAACGGATCCGAGAAGTCTTTTTGCAGATTCGGGATTAACATCAACAACGGCTTTGAGTTCCAGTCCTTTAAGCTTGGATATAGCCTTTAAGTGTTTTTCGGCAACTCTGCCACAGCCGATAAGTACGACCGTAAGCGGTGAAGATTGATTTGTATTATCGGCCATTTAAAGCCTCCGTAAGGTTTTGATTTGAAATAGTTTAGCACAAAAGGAAAATTTGGCACTATTAATGATTATAATATCAATATATGGAATCTGACGGGGAGGTATTCTTCCATGAACATGCGTGACATTATCATTGCCAAGAGAGACAGACAGAGCCTTACGGATGAACAGATCAAGTACTTTGTGCAGGGCGTAACTGACGGCAGTATTCCCGATTATCAGACATCGGCTCTTCTTATGGCAATTGTTCTAAACGGCATGGATGAGCGCGAGATGACGACTCTCACACTTGAGATGGCAGCATCCGGCAAACAGCTTGAACTCCCCTTTATCAAAGGCGTGGCAGTAGATAAGCACAGTACAGGCGGTGTAGGAGACAAGATAACACCGGTCCTGCTTCCTCTCATTGCATCTTTCGGCGTTGAAGTTGTTAAGCTCAGCGGAAGAGGTCTGGGATTTACAGGCGGAACGGTTGATAAGTTTGAATCAATCGAAGGATTCAATGTTGAAGTCGATACCAATGATTTCGAAAAGTACGTCGAACAGACCGGAATGGTAATATCCGGTCAGACACCTGATCTGGCACCTGCCGATAAGATCCTTTATTCATTAAGAGACGTTACCGGCACGGTAGATTCTATTCCGCTTATAGCTTCAAGTATCATGAGCAAAAAGATCGCGGGCGGAGCCAAGGGCATCGTCCTTGATGTTACATGCGGTTCGGGCGCTTTCATGAAAGATTATGCTATGGCAAAAGAGCTTGCCGAAGCCATGATCAAGATAGGTAATCTTGCCGGCCGTAAGACTGTTGCCGTTATCACAAATATGGATCAGCCTTTGGGAAGATTCTGCGGCAATATTCTTGAGATGCAGGAAGTCTTTAACACCGTAACCGGCAGAGGTGAGGAAGACGTTATCGAAGTAGTTACCGAGCTGGCATTTCACCTTATTACGATCGCCGGAAAAGATGCCGGCATGAGTCCTGATGTTTTAAGAGATGAGATAAGGGCAAGACTTGCTGACGGCACATGCTATGAGAAGTATAAGCAGCTTATCGCATCACAGGGAGGAAGGCTTTCTCCTTCCGGTGTGCCGGTTTATGTGGACGAGCCTTTCGACTGCATGCATGTTAATTCTCCTGATGCAGGTTATGTACAGAGCATCAGGACTGACCTGATAGGACAGGCTTCTGTTCTGCTGGGCGCCGGCCGTCTTAAAAAGACAGATGCCATCGATTACGGTGCAGGCATAGGATTCTTTGTCAAAGTCGGTGACAGGGTCGAGCGCGGTGATTCGCTTTGTGCCTTATATCACGGCTTGAAAAGTGAGATATCGGAAGAGCGTCTTTACGATGTCATGGATCTTATTCTTGAAGCATATGAGGTTGGCCCAAATCCGCCTGAGAAGACTCCTTCCATCCTGGGTGTCATCTCTTGATTTAAAGTCACTTTGCTGTATAATACGAACAAATGTTTATATAGTATAGGAGATCTATGGCTAACGAACCCGCTAAGAAGAGAATAATCGGTATCGACCCGGGCTATGCTATCACGGGTTACGGTATCATCGATAAGGTCGGTTCAAAGTTTGAGGTCATAGATTACGGTGTTATTGAGACTAAGGCAGGGGTGGATTTCCCGTTAAGACTTCTTGCCATCAATGACAAGATCAGGTTCCTGTTAGAGCAGTATAAGCCCGACCTTATGTCTATTGAGGAGCTCTTCATGGGACATAATCACACAACTGTTATCGGTACTGCTCAGGCAAGAGGTGCTGTTCTTGTTGAAGCAGCCAGAGCAGGCGTTGAAGTATATGAATTTACGCCGGGACAGGTCAAGCTCGCTATCACGGGCTACGGCAAGGCAGAGAAGAAGCAAGTTCAGATAATGACCAAATCCATTTTAGGACTTAAGGAGATCCCCAAGCCTGATGATGCTGCAGATGCTCTGGCACTTGCGATAACATTGGCTAATACGGGAATAGCATTTGCCGGAAAGGCCGTATCGGGTTATCAGTACGGCAGATACGGATATCAGAAGCGTAATGAGGGTTTTATCTGATTTATTGATAGAATATCTTTATCAGTTTTTAGGAGAGATTAGATGTACGCATATATCAAAGGCATTATCACTGACCGCGATGACCAGCAGATCGTTATAGAGAACAACGGAATCGGATATCTTATCAACTGTCCTCTCGGTATCTCGGCAGAGCTCGGAGGATTCGGTGAAGAGGTAACCGTATGGCTTTATCAGAGTGTAAGAGAGGACGATATCTCTCTTTACGGCTTTGCATCAAGAGATCAGAAGGAGATGTTCTTAAAGCTCATTACGGTCAGCGGTATAGGACCCAAGGTTGCACATACTATCTGTGCTTCTTTGTCTGCCGAACAGATCGCGGCAGCAGTCATGAGCGGCAATATCGCTCTTCTTACGGGTGTTAAAGGCCTTGGCAAGAAGACAGCCGAAAGGATAATTCTTGAACTCAAGGACAAGCTCAAATCACAGCTTGGAAGTGCATCACAGGCAAGTATTTCCCGGGTTCCCGTTGCTGCCTCCGGAAGTGTTGATTCAGGTGTCATGCAGGATGCTGTCGGAGCTTTGGTTGTGTTAGGATATAAAGACCAGGAGGCAGCAGAAGCTGTTGCAGCTGCCTATGAGGAGGGTATAGGTCTTGAAGACCTTATCCGCAAGGCTTTGAAGTTAGCCGCAGGCAAGAAATTCTCTTAAGGGATCTTATAACAGATGATGAACTTTAACGAACAGGAGAACGAGGAAGAGCGCGTCTTAGGCCGTCTCAGACAGCCGGGTGATACGGAGGAGAAGGCTTTAAGGCCTGTCACTTTCGAAGACTATTCCGGTCAGACCAAGGTCAAGACTAATCTCAAGATCTTTATCGATGCTGCCAAAAAGCGCGGCGAGGCTTTAGATCATGTTCTTTTATACGGCCCTCCGGGATTAGGAAAGACTACTCTTGCGGGCATAATTGCATCAGAGATGGGTGTTGCCATGCATATCACGACAGGTCCTTCTATTGAGAAGGCCGGTGATCTGGCAGCGCTCCTTACAAACCTGAATGAGAATGAAGTTCTCTTTATCGATGAGATCCACAGACTTAATAAGAGTGTTGAAGAAGTCCTTTATCCTGCTATGGAAGACTACTGCCTTGATCTCATGATCGGCAAGGGTCCTGCTGCAAGGTCGGTCCGTCTTGATCTTCCAAGATTTACTCTGGTCGGTGCGACTACAAGAGCAGGTATGTTGTCTGCTCCTTTAAGAGACCGTTTCGGCATGATTCACCGCCTTGAATTATATGAGACTGAAGATCTTATGCAGATCCTGAAGCGTGATGCAGGTCTTCTCGGTATAGCTATCAATGAGGAAGGTCTCAGGAATATTGCATCAAGGTCCCGCGGCACACCCAGAATCGCGATCAGACTTCTTAAGCGTATGAGAGACTTCGCCTCTTATCTTGATAAGGATACGATCGATAAAGAGGTATCCGACTATGGTCTTAAGGCTTTGGATATCGACGATATAGGTCTTGATGCCGTTGACAGGAGGATGCTTACTGCAATAGCCGATATTTTCAAGGGCGGTCCTGTAGGACTTGAGACTCTGGCTGCATGCACGGGTGAAGATCCCGTGACTATTGAAGATGTCTATGAGCCTTTCTTACTCCAGAACGGATTCCTTCATAAGACACCTAGAGGAAGAATGCTTACATTAAGAGCTTTCGAGCATCTCGGCATGACTCCTCCGCCGTCTTTTATAGCTGGAATGAAGAGCAATGAACAGAATGCTCCGAGATATGAGAATATCTCTATAGAGGACTGGCAGAACTCCAATAAGGATGGCGGTAACAACTGATGGGGAAGATGCTCCTTCATTGCTGCTGTGGTCCCTGCGCCATGTATCCTCTGGATCTTCTGAAGACAGAAGGCCGTGACCTGGACTGCTTCTGGTATAACCCGAATATCCAGCCTCAGTTTGAATTTGACAGACGTCATGAGAATCTTGCAAAAGCATGTGATCACTACGGTTTCAGACTGATATCTGAAGGCGATAAGTGCATGGAAGAATATTGGATTTCCAAGAAGTATCTTGAAGAGTTTGCTTCAAGATGTGATATGTGCTACGACATCAGAATGGAATATGTCGCTAAGTTCGCATCTGAGAACGGTTACGAATCTTTCTGTACAACGCTTCTTGTAAGTCCGTATCAGCAGCACGACAAGATCGCTCAGATAAGCGATATGAAAGCTTCTAAATACGGAGTGAAGTTTGATTATATCGACTTCCGTCCGGGTTTTCGTCAGGGGCAGGACATGGCAAGAGAGATCGGCCTTTACAGGCAGAAATACTGCGGATGCATCTTCTCTTTGGAGGAATCCAAGTTCAGGGACAAGATCTATAAATCTTTCGAATGAGGTTCTTTGGCTTCGACGAGAACTGAATAATAACCTTCGTAGATTACCATGCCGGGCTTTGCTCCCGGTATCTTTTTTACATGTGAGACGGGGCAGTAATCGACTTCGGCTTTGAGCTGGCCGGGCTTTGAATCGCCGGATGTCATATGCTCTTCAAGTATTATTGCTTTCGAAAAGAATGCGGCAAGGCTTGCAGCTTCAAGAACAGCATTATCAGAAGGCATCTCTTCATTAGGCTTTGTTTTTAGGATTACATGTGTTCCGGGAAGCCCTTTTACATGGAACCACCAGTCGCGTCTGGAAGCCGTATGGAAGGTGAGCTGCTCGTTCTGGATGTTGTTTCTTCCTGCAAGGATCTCATAGCCGTCGGATGTCATGTAATGTCGGCAGGGAAGGGCTTTTTCCTTGTTCTTATCCTTGTTTCCTTTGCCCATGCCGGCTCTTTTCGCAGCTTCTCTTAAAGCTCTTGAAGATGCCTTTCCGGACTTCGATACGCCGACCATCTTGTTCGGGTCGCCTTTATTCTGGTTATTGTTTTTGGATTGGCTCTTTTTGAATCCCGAATCACCCGTGATCTCGGCCTTTATCTCTTCGTTTATCGCCTGGAGATCTTCAAGGCATGTTGCAGCATTGACTGCCGCAGTCAGTGAACGGAGATAACGGGCAGCCATCTCATCTTCTTTGAGATAGTTTTCTGCAAGTTCCATTTTTCTCTTTGCCTTATGGAAACGCTTGTAGTATTCCTGTGCATTGCCGGAAGCATCGAGCGTAGGATTGAGAGGTATGGTTATATCTTTTTGCGGTTCAGTCGTATAGTCTGTTAGCGTGACACTTGAATCGCCCTGTTTTATCAGATACTTGTAGGTGAGGATCAGGTCGCCCGAATGCTTCAAAGCATCAGCTTTTTGACCTTCTTCGAAGTCCTGTTCGTGGATCTCTCTTTTCTTGACGATCCTTGCAAGGGCGCTCCCGATTATCTGGCTTAATCTGTCGCGGCCTTTATCCAGAATCAGTCTTGAATCCCTTGCTTCATAGCACGTGTCGATCGCTTCTGAGATCGAAGATACCTGTTTTGCTTTTGCATAGCCCTTTATTCCGACTATCGAAGCATCTTCGGGTTCGCCTGTTTCTCCATAGAAGACATAAGGTGTATAAGTTCTTTCAACGATCGATCTTAAGAATTCACTGGTGATATGGTTCAGACGTTCCTTTTCTTCAGAAGACAGCATCGAAAGAGTCTTTCTGTCATCGATATCGGCTTTGTCGGTTATGTATGCAGCAAGAATTGGGGAGAGACCTTTGACAGATCCTACAAGTGCTTTGGCGACCGGACGTGAGAGCTCGGTATCAAGAATCGGGAGATCGCCATTCAAAGCAGTCTCCAAAGCCTTTTCTGGCACGAGCTTATCCTGTGCCGGCGGATATTCATAAACACGGGCAGGCATGACTTCTCTGACACGAGACACGGAGAAATCAACATGGATAGCCGAATCAAGTATCTTTCTGCCTTCGTTTATCAGGACAAGATTTGAGAACCGTCCCATTAATTCAACAATAAGCGTGTAAGTCTTTCTGTCTTTAAGTTCATCGTATTTGGTTACGGTGATCTCGATGATCCTTTCATATCCGGGATTTGTTATGCTCTCGATCCTGGAGCCCGCCAGATATTTTCTCAGCAGCATGCAGAATGAGGGAGGTATGGAAGGATTCTCTATGGTGTTTTCGGCAAAACAGATCCTGGGGGCACCGGGATCTATAGATATCAGGAGCTTCTGGTATCCGCCGGTAGATCTTATGTGGAGAATAACTGTATGTTTGTCAGGCATGTAGATCTTGTCTACACGCTTGCCTTCAAGTTCTTTGTTTAGCTCGTCTGAAAGGAGCTGACAGGTAATGCCGTCGAGAGTCAAGGTTTACACCTCGTCTTCTGAAGGTTCGCCGTCCGTATCTTTATTCTTTTTCCCTGAGAAAACAAGGGTAAGTACGACCCAAACGATTACAGCGAGAAGCACCTCGATGCCGAGAATCTTAAAGAACATCTCATATTTGTTCCAGCTGATAAGAAGGTCGAGTCCGACGATCAGTAATACTGCGCCCAGAAAGATGAGCGGCATTGCAGCTCTTGTTGAAGCGAACTTTTTAAAAGCATCGGCAAAACCGGATCCTGTCTCCTGAGGTACCTCAGTCCTTCTTGAAGCGGAGCGTGAAGCATTTGAGCGAGTCGAACCCGAACGCGTTGAATTGGAACGCGAAGTCCTTTTCGCAGTGCTGCTCTTGGAGCTCCTTGAGGAACCTGAACGTGACCTCGAAGTATTAGCCATTATCAGCCGATACCTTCTTTTTCCTTGAGGAGACGTTTGATCTTCTCTGTAGGATTGATAAGACTTGAAAGTGAAGCATCGTGGTTGATGGCATCGATCAGGAGTGCTACAAACTTGCAGAGGTTAACATCTGCAAACCATGGAGCCTGTAAGAGTTCAGGTCTTCTGTAGATAAGGTTTGTGCCGAATACCTTGTCGATTACGCCGTCTTCGTATGCTGCGTTAAAATTGTCGATACCTTCTGTGAAGAGTGCGAAAGTAACAGCGCAGAATACTTTTCTCGCGCCGCGCTCCTTCATCTCTCTTGCGATGTCGATCATGGAATCTCCGGAGGAGATCATGTCATCTACGATGAGGATGTCCATCCCTTCAACGGATTCGCCGAGGAACTCGTGAGCAACGATCGGGTTTCTGCCGTCGACGACTCTTGTGTAGTCTCTCCTCTTGTAGAATGTTCCGAGAGGGACACCGAGGATCGAAGCATAGTACATTGCTCTGCCAATACCGCCTTCATCAGGTGAGATGATCATGAACTTGCCGCTCGAGAATGAGAGGTCAGGTACCTGGCGGTACATTTCCTTGATGATCTGATATGTTGTAGGAAGGCTCTCGAAGCCGGCAAGAGGGATAGCGTTTGCAACTCTCTCGTCGTGTGCATCGAAAGTGATGATGTTTGCTACACCGAGTTCATAGAGCTCTTCGAGAGCGAAAGCGCAGTCCAGTGACTCTCTGGCATTTCTCTTGTGCTGACGGCTCTCATAAAGGAAAGGCATGATGACATTGATTCTTCTTGATTTACCGGAGCATGCGAGGATGACTCGCTTAAGATCCTGATAGTGATCGTCAGGACTCATGCGGTTGTCTGTGCCGAACATCTTGTAAGTGCAGGAACAGTTCATGACATCGCTTACAAGATAGAGATCATGGCCTCTTACGGTATTTTTTACGACAGCTTTACCTTCTCCGGATGAGAATCTTGCGTTCTCAACGGGGATCCTGTAATCCTCTCTGAAGAATCCGGGATAAGTATTTACGATCTGCTCTTTCTGATACTCATTACGTCTCTTGTTGAGGTAGAAGTTGACTTTCTCAGTGAAGTCTTCGCTGCCCCTGAGTGCAATAAGTCCGATAGGTCCTACCGGCGCCATGGGGTTGTCGCCGTATTGGTCGTAGCGGGAGTATGCTTTTTCGTCAGATGCTGATGTCATAATTGCAGCCTGCCTTTCATGCCTTTATTTGTTTCTTTATACTTCATTAAATTCATCGAAAACCTCTCCGAGTCTTATCTGGCTCGCAAGATCCTGAAGTCTTGCCGTCGAGTTGATTAGGTCGTATATGGATTCGTCAGAATTAAGTGCGTCGATAATTCTTGCGACATAAGGGATCATGTCCGCGGACAGATACCAGTCGCGTGACCTCAGTTCATCAGGGGCATAAATAAGATTTGTGGTGCAGATGCACTTGAAGATCCCGTCTGCATAAGCTTTATCGAAAATTTCGAGCCCGTTGGTGAAGAGGGCGAACGGTGCAAGGCAGTAAATGTCCTTAGCGCCGTTGTTCTTAAGTTTGTTTGCCGTGCGGATCATGGTCTCGCCGGAATTGATCATGTCGTCTATCAGGAGGATATCCTTGCCTGTGACATCATCACCGAGATATTTAAATCCCTTTACGACCTGGCCGCCCTGATTGGAGTAATAGCGGTAGAAGAAGCTTAAAGGGAGATTTAAATGTGAAGAGTAAAAAATAGCCCGTGATATGCCTGATTCATCAGGACTTACCACGAGCGTGGAATCTTTATCCATCTTTATTGAGCCGAAGCGGTTCAGGAGAGTGGATGTCATCTTGAACTGGCAGCGGGGCATCTCGATAGACATAAGAGGAACCGCATTTGCGATTCTGGCATCGTGGGGATCGAAAACAATGAGATTGGATACACCGAGTTTATAGAGCTTCTTGAGCATATCGGCGCAATCGTAGGATTCTCTGTGTGAGTCGAGTTTTTCGCGTCTGCCTTCGTAAACGAAAGGCATGATGACATTAACTCTCTTAGCTTTCCCCTTAAGTACGGAAATTATCCTCAAAAGATCCATATACTGGTCGTCAGGTGAGATGACCTGTGTGCCTTCGATAAGATCGATATCCATATTTCTGGAAAGGACATCGGTAATTACATAAATATCATGTCCTCTGACACTTTCGAGAATGGAGAATTTGCCTTCTCCTGTCTGGAATCTTACGAGTTCAGAGTCGATTATATAGTTCTCACGGGAGTATCCGGGGTCGTTTGCATACTTGTTTCCGGGTCTTTGCGCACGGATCTTTCTCTTGGAGGAGAGTACGTCAGAAACCTGCTTAACAAATGCCTTGTTGGAAGTGTGTGCAATTATGCCAATAGGGCCGAAAGGTGCCAAATATGTATCCTTGTAGCCTGTATTGACATATAAGTCGCTCATGGCCGCTCGAACCCCTCCAATAAAAGTTAATTAAATGATATCGGAGTAACAAAACAATTCAAAGTGAATATATGTAAAAAAATGCACGAAAAGTTTATAAAATTATGTTCAATCTTTGCATACCTCATCGGAGATAGCCTGCTTTAAATCATTTATTCCTGATTTTTGCGGATTGGTCTCACTGCTCGAAACCGCGAAAACCCTTGCATCCTCTTTGAAATCAAGACAATTTGACATCATCTGCAATTGTTTTCTGACCTGCTGGGCAGAGAGCTTGTCGCATTTGGTAAACACAAGAAAATAGGGAAGATCAGCACTGTTAAGGAAATTCAGCATCCCTATATCGTCATTGGAAGGTTCGTGCCTGATATCTATGAGCAAAAGCACGAGATCTATGCCTTTTCTGACTCTGAAATAGTTATCGCAAAGCTCGGAAAAGCCTCTGGACTTGTCTTTGGATGCTTTCGAGAATCCGTAGCCCGGAAGATCTGCAAGGATAGCTTGGCCGTCCATGTCAAAATATATGATCTGCTGAGTCTTGCCCGGTGTCTGAGATACTCTTGCAAGTTTCCTGTTGCTTCCCAAAGCATTGACCAGAGAAGACTTTCCGACATTTGAGCGTCCTGCGAGAACGATCTCAGGAAGTTTGTCATCGGGCAGATCCTTTATGGATCCGCAAGTCATTAAATGTCTTATTTTTCCGTAATTTATAGCCATGTAGATAACTCTGTTTACAGTGTTCAACTTGTCGGTTTTGTCGGTTTTTCTGTCGGTATTTGTTCGATTATTGAGACTAAAACCGACAAGGGTCCGCATTAGAATTTTAACATGAAGGACTTTTATGGCAAAACATACAGGAATAACAGATTTTCAGACCTTTTGAACGGATTGTTCGGCAGGCTTGATTCTCTTGTGTCAGATTTCTTTAATCTCGGCAGGGCGCTTTCCATTCGTCCTTTGGTTCTGCCTGCCACTTTGATGATAAGCTGCAGTGCTTTGTGTTATATCTCAGCTTCATTTATACCTTCACTTGTCATATCAGTTGTTATTTTTGTGTTTACTCTGTTTTTTGCAAAGCGCTCTGAAGTTAACAAAACAGCCTTGATGTTAACTGACCTTATACTGTGCATATCATTTGTTTATATCGGTATATTTATCAGTTCAAGATTAAATGCAGGATGTGATACAGCGGACAGCTATATCTGTGAGATAACCGAAGTATCAGCTGATCTTTCGGGCGATCTTGATATGACCGTAAAACTTGAGGACGGTGCGCTCTGCAAAGTGCGGTTTTATTGCGAATATGATTCCTTTAATCCCGGTGATGTCCTTAAGATATACGGCAAGCTGAAAGAACCGGATAAAGCCGGCAATCCCGGAGAATTCGATTACCGCGAATACCTAAGAAAACAGGGCATTCTATATACAATTTCGTGCAAAGATTATGAGACTGTAAGAACAGCCGGATTTCCTTTCAGTCTGATGGGTATAATTCAGAGATTTTTCTTCAAGCTGAGAAAGGATTCTTTTGATTCTGTCTCAGTCTTTTTCGATGAACCGGAGAAAGCTTTAACAGCGGCTGTTTGTCTGGGTGACAAATCCCTTATATCTTCTGATGTTAAGCGTTCTTTCAGCCTTTCTTGCTGCTCGCATCTTCTTGCGGTATCGGGTACGCATTTTGCAGGGTTTCTCGCATGCCTTCCCATGCTGTTAAATATCCTTCACATCAAACGTGATAAGGCTTTTATAACTCATGCAGCTCTATGTATCCTTATAGGCTGTCTTACCGGATGGAGTGAGTCGGTAACAAGGGCTTCGATAATGAGCATTTGTGTATTTGCGGACCGGGAATGGCTGTCTGCCATAAGTCTTGCCTCTTCTGTCATGGTGCTGGCAGATCCTTTTTGCCCGATGTCCTCAGGTTTTCAAATGAGTTTTTGTGCGGTTATCGCAATAAAAGTATATGGTGAGAAAATCTCTGATTGGCTGATTAAACTGCATTTAGGCGAGAAACTTGCTTCTTTGATCAGTCTTCCTATATCAGCAGGTCTCGGCCTTATCCCGTTCTGGACAGATATCTCAATGAGGACTGATCCTGCTCATCTTGTGGTTCAGATTGCAGGAACAGCTGTTGCAGGAGCTTCCTGCACATTCTTTATTCCTTGTGTTTTGCTGTGCCGGCTTCTTCCTTTTTTGACGGAGTATCTGTCATCTCCTTTGCTTTTGTGTCTCAAGATCATTAGAAGACTTGTATCTTTCGGCAGCCGTTTAAGTGAATCCGGAGGAAAACCTGTCCATCTGAACCCTTCAATACTATTGGTGCTTGGGATTTCTGTATTTCTTTATATGCTCCCGCCATGCATGTTAAGGCGTATCATGTTAAAGCCTTTTGTTCTGATCCTGGCATTGTTTACCGTTTTAGAAGCTTTTACATACTTTAAGGCGCCTGTATGCTGTGTCATTTTTGCCGATGTCGGTCAGGGAGATTGCTGCCTCGTGATCACGCCTGACAAAACATGCCTGATAGACGGCGGAACATGGGAAGAAGGAAGCACTGCGGTCAGCAATCTGCTTGATCACTACGGTCTTTCATATGTAGACTATGGCATCATGAGCCACTGGGATGTTGACCATGCAGGCGGCATTGCAGCTCTATACGAACAGGGCAGGCTCAATAACATATACACATCTTATATACCTGATCCCGGCATTAAGGATAAAGATGTGGAAGATTTCTTTAAATCTACTGAAATAGATGAATCTGATTATTTATCTGTTTTAAAACCGGCATATTCAGGCGATCTGATCATTCTTTCCGATTCTGTATATATAGAAGTCCTTTATCCGTCTGAAAATATAGACGGCGGCAATGAATCAAGCCTTGTTCTTAAGCTCCATATTGAAGGCGCTGAAGAGACAAAGATCCTTTTTACAGGTGATATCGGTTCAGAGACGGAATCCCGCCTCGTCGAAGACGGAACAGACCTTGACTGCGACATTTTAAAAGTGGCCCATCACGGCTCCAAATACTCTTCAACTTCGGAATTTATCGATGCCTGTTCGCCTGATATCGCAGTAATCTCGGTAGGTGCCAATAATTTCTACGGGCATCCGGCCCCGTCCACGCTCGAACGCATTGAAAACTACGGTTGTTCCATATTCAGAACTGACATAGAAGGGGCGGTGATGCTGGAGTATTGATCTGTTGAAATCTAATTGCTTGTATACCGTATTAAAGTCAATATTATAGATTTTGGCGGTTGAGATTTGGTTCTAAGAATGTTTTTCAACCGCGAAAAATATGATTTTTCTACTTTTAGCGGTATCAGAATTCGATTTACCATTTTGTTGTACCGCTAAATTAAGAGAATCTATCGTTTTGACGGCTGTTTTTTCGCTCTATTTCCAAATTTATACCGTCAATATTCGTTTTCTATTAGTTTTGGCGGTAACAGTTGTATTCATAGTCAATATTTAATACCGTCCAAAATGCATATTTGTTGTTTATAGCGGTTATTTATGTAACTGAAATGCTTATTCCACAGTATGTAAAAAGCCCACTAAATTTGAAAGGAAAGATATATGAACATAAAGGATATCCTGAATAAAAGAAATGAAGAATTGCTTACGTATAGAGAAGAAGCGGTTAGAAGACTGAAGATGCTGAGATATAAGGGAGAACCACAGTATCATATCAGTGTTGATTCTAAGAAAAAGCAATTCTATCTGAGAACCGGGGATACAATTGGTAAAGGCAAATACATACCTCAAAATAAGCTGTATATTGCTAAACAGGTAGCCAGCTTCGAATATTTAAATAAAACAATTCAGTTAATTGACAAAGAAATCAAATATATCGATTCTCTTGAAAAAAACATGGGAACATTTCTTCCGGAAGATTACTATGAATCATTAAGTGTAGGACGACAGAATCTGGTAGAACCCTTAAAACTTACCGATAAGCAGTTTGTTGAAACATGGCTTAATGAACCATATGAGAGAAGCAGCATCCCGTTTGGAACAGCTGAATTTTATACTGATAACGGTGAACGTGTACGATCGAAGTCTGAAATAATCATTGCCAATGCATTAGCTAAGCATAAAGTGCCGTATAAGTATGAATGCCCGATATATATGAAAGAATTGGGCGTTATACATCCGGATTTTTCTGCTCTGAATATAAAGAGAAGAAAGCTAATCTATTGGGAACATCTTGGAAAGCTGGATGATCCCGGGTATGCTCGAGACAATGCCTTCAGGATTAATGTCTATCAGAAGAACGGTGTATTTCCCGGAGACAACCTGATAACTACCTGGGAGACAAGTACGATGCCTCTTGACGTGAAACTGTTGGAGCAGATAATCAGGCATTATCTGCTTGAATAACAGGATCGGGAATTCAGTAAAGACGGTGTATCTCATCCCTTTGCCTTATTTTGTCCCATAAACCGCGATTGATTTCACGCTTAGTTTGTTATAATCGGGGAGTGTATATTGGGAAATATATGGGACAAATAGGAAAGGTCCGGCTTTATGACCGGAGAATGGAGATTATGCATACTAAGATTAACAAGACAGTCAGATCCCTGCTTGCCGCAGTCCTGGTGACTTCGGTGATGACAGCGTCCTTTACGGGATGTGATTCAAAGCCGACACATCCCACAGACGGCATGAGAGACGGGAATGATATAAACACCGTTGAGACTACGGAAGAGACAGAGCCGGAAGCTACGCCTACACCGACGAATACTCCGACACCGACACCCAGTCCCACGCCGTCTATCCCGCACATGGATATGCCTGATGAGGATACGACAGCGCCGTTCTTTTTGAATCTGCCTGAGAGTGTCAGTGTAGAGATCGGATCTGAATTCGATATACAGAGATATATCGGTTACATTGATGATTGCGACAGTGATGTTGACCTGACGGTTGACGGTGATGTTGATACTTCCGAATCGGGAAGCTATCCGCTTACACTTACTTTGACCGATGATGCCGGCAATTCCAAGTCAGGAAGCATGACAGTTAATGTCTATGTCCCGAGCAGCAGCGGCGGTGGCGGAGGAGGCGGCTCCAATGAGCACACGACTCTTGCCTATAGTGATTTTATGGCCAGATATCCTGATTCGGATATTGCTTATGGTATCGATGTTTCAAGATATCAGGGTGATATCGACTTTGATGCGGTTAAGGCTGCAGGATGTGAGTTTGTAATGCTCAGAGCCATGATCTACAACAACGGTGAGCTCGGCGAAGACAGAAAGTTTGAAGAATACTATGTTGATGCCAAGGAAGCGGGGCTTCTGATCGGTGTTTATTACTATTCTACTGACAGCAACCTGGAAGAACTTCATGAGCACTGCGATGAGCTCCTGGCTGTCCTTGAAGGCAAGGAGATAGATCTTCCTGTAGCATTTGACTGGGAGAGCTGGTCTCATTTCCAGAAGTATCAGATGAGTATAATTGATATCAACAATCTCTTCTATGAATTCGCAGGTATCATGGAAGAGAACGGATACAGCACTATCCTTTACGGAAGTAAGTATTATCTTGAGATCATCTGGGAGCCTGCCGGCTATGATGTATGGCTTGCCCACTATGTTAAAGAGACTTCTTATGAAGGCGATTACACCATGTGGCAGACCGGCTCTATCGGAAGAATAGACGGTATTTCAGAGGACTGCGATACTGATATTCTGTTTAAGAGTAAGTATCCACACCTTTTCGGAGGAGGTTAACGGCAATTGGCTAAAGCAAAAGCACTACCAAAGGGAGTCCTGAATTCCCGTCAGATGCTCGCAAAGATCAACAAAGAGCCTGATTCATTAGGGCTTGTGCTTTTGTATGGCACCGAGAATTATATGATCGATGGTGCCGTGGCGATGCTCAAAAAGGCGTGCCTCGGCGAAGGCGCCGAAGACATGGACTACGCCGTTATCGATACGAGAACAGGTGATAAGTTCGATATGGGTAAGCTAGAAGAACTTATCTCGATGCCGCCGTGGATGTCTCCCAAGAGACTTGTGGTTATAAAGCAGTCAGGTTTCCCGAATAGGGAATTGTCCGATAAGGATACAGAAGTGCTGAAGAATATACCTTCGTCTGTTGTGGTAGTCTTCTTCGAAGATACTGTTGACAGCAGGAAGAAGTCGTTTAAGGCGTTCCTGCAGTATGGAACAGTCGCATCGATGAGCGGTTTTGAAGAAGACGAGCTTGCCGGCTGGATAAACAAGCGCTTTGCCAAAGAGAATATCAGTATTGGCTTTGAAGCCGCCAATTCAATGGCTTCAAGGTGTTCGGGCAACATGATGGAGCTTGTAAACGAGATAAACAAGCTGACGCTTTACTGTCAGGGCAAGGGCTGTTCGGAGGTCACACCGGATATAGTCGAGCTTTGCTGTCCGCCTGATCTGAGCGGCAAGATCTTCGATATCATGGATGCCTGCGGCACCGGTAATGCCAATGTCGCTCTCGGAACGCTTGATAAGCTTATCTCGAACAAGGAACCTCTGGCTAAGATCAGAGTGTCCATCGTCAATCATATAAAGGCCCTGATAATGGCAAAAGAAGCCAGAAATGCCAATGTTCTGGTCGAACGCACCGGTATGAACGAGTTCAGAGCCAAAAAGCTCGTAAGCCAGGCATCGAATTTTGACATGAAGTCTCTTATCAATCTGTATCTTGCGGCTTCTGACTCTGACAGTGATTTCAAGCACGGGCTTATAGACGAGAGATATTCACTTGAGATAATCCTTGTGAAAGCAAGTGCAAAATCGGGCGTCTGATTCCGTACGATTTCATTAGTTTTTTCCCCATTATCGGATTTGACGTTAAGGGGCTTATGTCTTAAAATCTTCTAGTATTATTTAGAAGAATGGAGTTCTTATGGCTAAAATTCAGATGAAGACCCCGCTTGTAGAAATGGACGGGGATGAGATGACCAGAATAATCTGGAAGCAGATCAAGGACATTGTCATTTTACCTTTCGTTGACTTGAAGACCGAATATTTCGATCTCGGACTCAAGCACAGAGATGAGACAGCAGATCAGGTTACTATCGATGCTGCCAACAGGACAAACGAGCTTGGAGTTGCAGTTAAGTGCGCTACCATCACTCCCAATGCCCAGAGAATGACAGAATACAATCTGCATACAATGTGGAAGAGCCCCAACGGCACGATCAGAGCTATCCTTGACGGTACCGTTTTCAGAGCGCCCATTCTTGTTAAGGGCATCAAGCCTTTTGTTTCATGCTGGGAAAAGCCTATCACCATTGCCAGACATGCTTATGGTGATGTTTACAGAGATACTGAGTTCCTGGTTGACGGTCCTGCAAGAGCAGACCTTGTTATCACATATCCTGACGGAAGACAGGAGAGCCAGACGATCTTTGAGTATAAGGACGCCGGCGTTGTTCAGGGACTCTATAACACGGATAAGTCCATTTCGGCATTCGCAACATCATGCTTCCAGTATGCTCTTGATACTAAGCAGGATCTCTGGTTTGCCACAAAGGACACTATCTCCAAGAAGTACGACGGACGTTTCAAGGAGATCTTCCAGAATATCTATGACACAGAGTACAAGGATAAGTTCGAAGCTGCAGGAATCACATATTTCTACACACTTATCGATGATGCTGTTGCAAGAGTTATGCGTTCTTCCGGCGGTTTTGTCTGGGCACTCAAGAACTATGACGGCGATGTTATGAGCGATATGCTTGCTTCCGCTTGCGGTTCACTTGCCATGATGACATCCGTTCTCGTTTCACCTAAGGGTGTTTACGAGTATGAGGCTGCTCACGGAACGGTTACAAGACATTACTACAGACATCTCAAGGGTGAGCAGACATCTACAAACCCTATGGCAACGCTTTTCGCCTGGTCAGGTGCGCTCAGAAAGAGAGCACAGCTCGACGGCCTCAAGGATCTTGAGGAATTTGCCGACAGGATCGAGAAGGCTTCTATCGAGACGATCGAAGAGGGAACTATCACAGGCGACCTCAACAATCTCATTGATAACGACAACAAGAAGACAGTTACTACTGAGGAATTCCTCAAGGCAGTAGCTGCCAAGCTCTAATTGAAATACTACGGAGGAGAAACGAAATGAGTTATTACAAGACCTGGATGGATAAATCAGAGGATGCTTCCAACAGACAGGAATATATGCAGTATATCCAAAGATACTATGCTCTTGAAAAGGTTGCTTACGAGAAGATCCTTGGCGCTTACCCTGACAATGAGGAGTTCCTTACCGGAACAGCAGCCGAGCTTGCGAAGAAGCTTGAATTCCCCAAGGATTCAATGGATGTTTTCGTAGGTTTCGTTGACGGTATCAAGTCAAGCCTTACAAACGGCGATGACATCGATCTTGAATCTATCGATGACAACTATGAGCTCAAGCTCGTTATCGATTACGAGAAACTCTACTACAACATGCGTGATGCAAAGGCTGACTGGCTTTACAGCATCAAGGCATGGAAGAATATCCTTCCTGAAGAGAAGATCAATGAGATAACACGTAAGTACCGTGAGGATAATATGGCTCATTCCGACAAGATCGGCCGTAATGATCCCTGTCCGTGCGGTTCAGGAAAGAAATATAAGAACTGCTGCGGTAAGAAGGGTTGATCCCTTAAGACGTCAGGAGACTATTCTTGAAAAAACTTCTTAAGTCAAAATGGTTCATAGCACTTGTTGTACTGCTCTTGCTGGCGGCATGTGCTGTGTTGAGCCTGCTTCCGGGAAGCCCTGTCAAAAAGGCGCTTTCCCCGGTACAGCTCGTTACATCGCCTGCACAATCCCTGGTAAAGAGAGCAGGTGATACCATTACTGATTTCTGGTCTGCCATAACAGACGGAATTGCAATAAGGGAAGAGAATAGAGCCCTTAAAGAGCAGATCGCAGATTTAAGATATCAGCTTACGCAAAGTGAAGAGGCAGCTTTAAGATACGAAGAGCTTAAGGATGCGCTACACATTAAGGATACTTTCAGCAACTACGTTATTTATGGTGCGTCGATCCTCTCAAGAGAGTCAGACGAATGGTTCTCAACCATAAGGCTCAATGCCGGCGCTGTTGACGGAATTGAGCTTGCTGAAGGCAACTCTTATCCGGTTCTTGACGTTGAGATGAACCTTGTAGGACGAGTAATCGAGTCTTCTGATACGGAATCTCGTGTTTTGCCTTTGCTTCATGAAGGTTTTGCCGTTGCGGGCAAAGTCAATGAGGTTAACGGTGTAACATTCATGGTTGTAGGTGATGCCGAACTTAAGAGACAGGGACTCTGCCTTGCAAAAGACATTGATCCTGATGTTCATCTTGAGCCCGGTATGGAGATCGTTACTTCAGGAGACGGCGGTCTGTTCCCTGAAGGTATCCCGATCGGTGTTATCGAGACAGTAGATTATTCCAATCCTTTGGAAGTAACGGCTACGATAAGGCCTTATTCGCAGATCGGAAAACTGGAAGACGTATTCATCATGATCCCTTATGTTGAGGAGACTGAGGAGACGGCAGAAACAGCAGAAACAGCTGTCGGTTAAGGCGGTTTGATATGCGTATCGTCAATGAGACTACAAATGCAAGGGTAAGAAAGATCGTTGTTTACGCGATCTATATTATCCTGCTTTCGTCTTTCCAGGTCTCATTCCCGGATACTATCAGCCTTCTCGGGCAGACGGCAGATCTCGTGTTTGTATTTGTAGTCTTATCCGGTTACTTCAACGGGTTCTGGGACGGTGCCATAGTCGGATTTATATGCGGAATGGTAAGAGATGTCTTCTCGCCGCCGGCAGTACTGGGACTTGACGGTGAAGTCAGGGTTACTGCTTTTATCGGTGTTTTCACGCTCTTTGCGGCAGGCATTACGGGGGCATCTTTCTTTACGAAGAGAATGCACAGGAATATTCCTTTTTCGATAGTTGCTGTTATATTTACGACTTTCTGCTATAAGGTTGGCGGATATCTGATCATATTCGGATGGAGCTCAATGGCAGGAACTACTTCAACGATTTACCAGCCTTTGACGGCTCTGGTATATTCGTTGCTGCCACAGCTTCTTTTGAATACTTTGACGGCTATTCCGATTATATTCCTTCTCAGGTTTTTGGGTCCTGTATCTTTCAGAGGCAGATCCGGAAGAGATGAGATTATTGAGAAACAGGGTGAAGGCACATGGCTGGGAATCTGATAGACGATTACGGTGCATTTGACAATAATGCCGAAAGAGGCGGCAAGAATGATGCCGGTTCTCTTCTTAAGCGTGTTTTCACATTCCTTACCAACAGGTATTTGGTTCTTGCTGTAGGATTTGTGACTTTTGGTATTGCAATCCTTGTGATGACAACGAGACTGCAATTCTCAAATTACCAGAATACGTTGTCCCAGAGTTCATCAGGTGTTATAAGACAGTATTCCGCGCCTGCCCCCAGAGGCGATATATATGACAGCAGGGGAGTCCTTCTCGCATCGAGCGTTGAGTATAACAGTGTAATGATCGCCAACGCTTATCTGGATGATGCATCGTTGAACTCGCTCTGCCTTGAATTGAGTTATCTTTTCGATGAATATCACTGCATAGATGTAGCCGATCTCGACCAGTATTTTGTTCTTGATCCGAAGGCGAGATTTGTAAAGTCTGAGGATAAGATCAGACTTTGGCAGACAGATGCCAATCTTTTCGATCTCAAAGACTATTCATCGGGCGTTATCGTTACGTTCTCCGATGATTATGTTAAGACGGATCCTAATGTGTTTTTCCTTTATCTGCGCCGCAAATTCAACATCGATAACAATTACACGATAGAAGAAGCATACAGGATCATAAGGATCAGATATCAGATCTTTACGGATAACTGGGCATTTATCAAGGGAACCCCGGTTAAGATCGCAACAGATGTTCCGGATGAGCTCATCAGGAAGCTTGAAGAACAGAATTATCATTACATGGGACTTGTGGCCGGCAAAGAATATGCAAGGACATATTCTTCGGAAGCTCTTTATGCGAGCCATGTTCTGGGATATGTAGGAAAGATTTCCAGTGTAACGTATCAGGATCTTGCACCATTCGGTTATACGAGTGACGATGTCGTCGGCAAAGCCGGAATAGAGTCCCAGATGGAGAGGTATCTCCACGGCAGAAACGGCATTACGCCTTACAGTATCTGGACAATGAACGGCGAGGAAGGCCTTTTTGTGCCCAACAGTTACGGTATTCCTGCCGAAGAAGGTGCGACTGTCTATCTGACGATTGATTCGCATATTCAGGAAGTCGGCACAGAGGCTCTGAAAGAATACATTCTCCAGCAGACGGAGGAGGAGCAGGCAAACCAGACCGGTTATACCGCAGCTTCAGCCGGAGCGTTCGTTATGATGAACGTAAATACCGGTGCTGTTATCGCGATGGGCTCATACCCTAACTACGATCCTAACGATTTCATCCTGTCCAACTACGGTGACGTTCAGGCTAAGGAACAGGTTAAGTATTATCTGGGAATCGATGAATATCAAGATATTACGGCGGCTGACCTTCCGCTCTGGAACCGTGCGATAATGTCAATGTATGCGCCCGGTTCAACATTTAAGCCCTGTACGGCTCTGGCCGCTCTCGAAAACGGTGACATCACGCCTGAGGAGAATACGATCAGATGTGGCGGACCTTTGAATGTTGACGGCTGGATCTTCAGATGCCTTGAGTATCCTGATTATGGTCATGGTGATCTCACTCTTAACGATGCTATGGCCCAGTCCTGCAATATCTATTTCATGATCTTGGGAATTCAGACCGGTATCGATAATATCTCTGCCATGGCTTACAGATTCGGTTTGGGAGTAAAGTCCGGAATCGATCTTCCGGGTGAGATCAAGGGCGTTATGTCGAGCCGTGAGAATAAGCGACTTACAAGACAATCCGTCTACGATAAGACCTGGTTCCCGTCAAATACGGCACAGGCATCTATCGGTCAGTTCGATAATTGTTTTACGATCCTCCAGCTTTGCAGATACACATGCGGTATAGCTACAAATAAACTCTGTACGCCTTATGTTGTTGACAGGGTAGTAGGAAGCGACGGGTCGATACTATATCAGGGCCAGACAGAATCTGTTGATATCGGAATCTCAGAACCCAGTATAAATGCTGTCAGGGAGGCTATGAGATGCGTTGCGACAGGTACAACACGCTGGGGAACCAGTGCGGGTGACCAGTTCTACAATTATCCTGTTGAGATGGTATGTAAGACTGGTACTGCGGAGACGGGATTCGAGGATTCACGTAAGGAGTATTCCAACGGTCTGTTCATCTGCTACGCGCCCAAGGATAATCCTGAAGTAGCTCTTGCTCTCGTGGTTGAGAAGGGTAAATGGGGTTCTTCTTCGATCGTCATTGCGAAAAAGATAATGTCCGCTTACTTTAATGAGCAGTTTGATTCCTCAGAACCTCTTTATTCGCCTAATCCTATTTATGGTGATTATCTGCCGTCTATTTAACCGTTTGTCAAAAAGCCGATTTTGGCATTGTTGATTTGTAACAAAGAGTAGTTGCCTGAAACGGTATTTTACTGTACAATCTGTTTATTAGTTTTTAATGGGAGATTTCGGATGAAAATTGTTTTGATGGCTGACAATAGAAAGACTGAGCTCTTGGTCAATTTCTGCATTGCCTATAAGCCTTTGCTTGAGAAACATCAGCTGATTTCAGTTTACAACACCGCTAAACTCCTCAAGTCTGCTGCTGATCTTGATGTATCCGGTCTTTCCGTTGATTACTCCAGCGGCTTTGAGCAGCTTGCTTCCAGAGCTGAATATAATGGTATTGACTGTGTTATTTATTTAAGAGACGGCCGCCAGGTAGGCGAGTCCAATCCCTTTGAGCTTTTGGACGTTTGCGACCAGAATACTATTCCTTACGCTACCAATATTGCTTCTGCAGAGATCCTTATCACTGCTGTTGACAGCGGAGCTCTTGATTACCGCGAATGGAACGCAGGCTGATAACAGTTCCGTTAGGACCTCTCCAATCTAATATGTATATTGTTACCGGTCCTTCCGGTGTTTTTGTCGTGGATCCTTCTGTTTCACCGGAAAAGGCGGAATCTTATTGTGGTATGCCGGGTCTTTCAAAGGGAGAATGCCATGTCACAGGGCTCCTTCTGACACACGGCCATCACGACCATATCAAGTATGTGGATGAGTGGCAGGATACATATCCTGATGCAAAGATATACTTTTCAGGCAATGATAAGGCCCTTCTCTCAAACGGATACATGAACTGTTCCTATATGGAAGGCTCAGAGATAATATACGATTTCAGGTTTGTGAATATTGCCGGTATGTACGGCATGGCCATCTGTAAAGATGATGAATTTGAGATCAAGGTTTTCGAGACACCCGGACATACTATGGGAAGTGTCTGCTATCTTGTAAATAACTGCGGCGAAAAGATGCTGTTTACGGGCGATACAGTCTTTTGCGGTTCTGTCGGAAGAACTGACATGCCGGGCGGATCCATGAAGGATATGACAGAATCCGTAAAGCGTATACGTACTTTCGATCCTTCATTGAAGATATATCCGGGTCACGGTCCTGATTCGACAGTAGGAGACGAGATAAAACACAATCCGTTCTTTCAAATATAAGTGTTTGCTTGACTTTTATCCATTCAAAGTATATAAAAATATAACTTGCGATGAAGGTGCGTAAGTAGTTTTGCATATAACCGGCAAAGAGAGTCGTGTCTTGGGCTGAAAGCACGATACGAAGTGTAGCAGGATGAATTTCAACACCGGAGCTTCTGACGGAAACGGTATTTATACTGACTAAGCAGATGCCTTTCGCCGGGCACAAAACAGGCGGATATTAAGTGCGGAAGAGCATAATGTTTTTCCGAACATGGGTGGTACCGCGAAGGTGCAGATATAATGCTAATTCGTCCCGTGGCAATGAGACTATTGCCGCGGGCTTTTTATTTTCAAAGGTTTGCGCGAAGAGCAAGGAGGAAAACATGGCTGAACTTAATGAATTAAAAGAGAAGCTGTCCGAGATCAGGAACAAGATCGAAAGTGATCTTACGGAGATCAACAGTTCAAAGGGCATCTTTGAGTACAGAAAGAGTGTCATGGACTCAAAGGAAGGTAAGATCGGCTCTCTCATGAAGGAGATGGGCAAGATCCCGAAGGAGCTTAAGGCTGATTACGGCAAGATGGTCAACGAGATCAGGAACTGGGCTCAGGATAAGTTCGATACTCTTGATGCCGAGTTCAAGGCAAGAGAGCAGAAGGCGCGTTATGAGGCTGAGACTATCGATGTAACGCTTCCTGCCAAGAAGCTTAAGAAGGGTTATCTCCATCCCAATACACAGGTCAGGAACCAGATCGTTGATATCTTCGGTTCTATGGGTTTCCAGATCTACGAAGGCAACGAGATCGAGACAGATTACTATAATTTCACGGCTCTCAATATTCCTCAGGATCACCCTGCGCGCGATATGCAGGATACATTCTATCTCAGTTCTGAGTTCCTGCTCAGGACACAGACATCAGCAGGCCAGATCCATGTAATGGAGGCTCAGAAGCCGCCTATCAAGATCATCTCACCAGGTAAGGTTTTCAGATCCGATGACGATGCAACACACTCTCCGATGTTCTCCCAGATGGAAGGACTCGTTGTTGACGAAGGCATCACACTCTGCGACCTTCAGGGCATGCTCGACGTGTTCGTAAAGAAGATCTTCGGCGAAGAGACAAAGACACGTTTAAGACCTTCTTATTTCCCGTTCACTGAGCCTTCCGTCGAGGTTGACGTCAGCTGCTTCCAGTGCGGTGGCAAGGGCTGCAAGCTCTGCAAGGGAACAGGCTGGATCGAAGTATTGGGTGCAGGTGTAGTCAACAAGAAGGTTCTTGAAGGCTGCGGCATTGACAGCAACAAATACAGCGGTCTTGCTTTCGGTATCGGTATCGATCGTATTGCAATGCTCAAGTACGGCATCAACAACATTAAGTTATTGTTTGAGTCTGATCTCCGCGTGCTTGAACAGATCGATGACTAAGGAACAGGAGGAAAGAATATGTTAGTACCATTAAGTTGGCTTAAAGATTATGTAGATATTGACGTTACTCCGGACGTGCTCGAAGAAAAGCTCTTCAGCTGCGGTTTTGAAGTAGAGGAAAAATACGAAGTAGGCAAGGACATCAGCAAGGTCGTTGTCGGTGAAGTTAAGACATGCGAAGCAATTGAAGGCACACATCTTCATCTCTGCACAGTAGATGCAGGTGAGAACGGAATACTCCAGATCTGCTGCGGTGCCGATAATGTTGCAGCAGGCGGCAAGTATCCTTTAGCTCTCATCGGCGCACAGGTTTATGCGACAGCAAAGGATCACAAGACTGTTGAAGGCTTAATGACAATAGGTCAGGGCAAGCTCAGAGGTTACGATTCATTCGGTATGCTCTGTTCAGGCGTTGAGATCGGCGTTACTGAGGATATGTTCCCCGGTGCTGGCTATGACGGACTCCTTGTCCTTCCTGAAGACAGCGTTCCCGGAAGCGATGTTAAGCCTATCCTCGGCCTTGACGATTATATTTTCGATGTTTCGATTACAGCAAACAGACCTGACTGCCAGAGCATCTTCGGTATCGCCAGGGAAGTTGCTGCCGTACTCGGCAAGCCTCTTAAGGAGCCTGCGCTTGATTACACCGAATCCGGCGATAAGATCGACTTTAACATCCGTGTTTCAGCTCCCGATCTTTGCCCCCGTTATATCGGACATTATGTATCTGACGTTAAGATCGCCGAATCTCCTCTTTGGATGAAGCGCCGTCTTGCTTTGGTAGGCTGCTCTGCAATCTCAAATGTTGTAGATATCACTAACTATGTTCTCTATGAACTCGGTCAGCCGATGCACGCATTCGATTTCTCTTACCTTGAAGGCGGTGAGATCCATGTCCGCCGTGCCGAAGAAGGCGAGAAGATCGTAACTCTTGATGAGAAGGAGTTCGCTCTTACATCTGAGAATCTCGTTATCTGCGACGGCAAGAAGCCTGTTGCACTTGCGGGCATTATGGGCGGTCTCAATTCAGAGATCCTTGATTCAACAAATGCGGTTATGTTCGAAGCTGCCAAGTTCGCTCATGACAATATCCGTAAGAGTTCAAAGGCTTTGGGCCAGGTATCCGATTCAAGTCAGAGATTCTCCAAAGGTGTTGATGAATATACGACTGTCATGGCTATGAAGAGAGCTCTTCATCTTATCGAGGAACTCGGCTGCGGCAAAGTAAGCAGCACAGCATTTGATATCAACACAGGCAACTCCGTTGAGCCCCGTGAGATGACTGTAAGCGTTAAGCAGGTCAACGGTGTTCTCGGTATCACGGTTCCTGACGAAGATATCGTACGTATTCTCGGAAACCTCAATTTTGCTCCCGAACTTAACGGCGATGAGCTTAAGATTCAGATCCCCGGTTACCGTGTTGATATGGAATCCTATCAGGATGTTGCAGAAGAAGTTATCCGTATGTACGGCTATGAGCACATAGTTCCCACATTTATCCCGACTGCAAAGGTTACGAGCGGCGGATATAACTTAAAGCAGCGTTCTGAACTTAAGATCAAGCGGGCTCTCTGTGCAGCAGGTGCGAGCGAAGGCGTTCACTATTCATTCTTCTCGCCTTCTGATTTCGATCTTTTGAAGCTCCCCGAAGATGCACCGGAGAGATTTGCGATCAAGATCATGAATCCGATCAATATCGATCTTTCACTTATGCGTACGACGCTTGCTCCCCAGATGATCAAGGCAATGGCAAGAAACCAGAAGAACGGTATCCTTTCAGGCCGAATCTATGAGATGGGCAACAAGTTCCTTCCCAAGAGCCTGCCGCTTACAGAATATCCTGATGAGCGCGAGACGATCTGCATCGGTGTATTCGGCGAGGACGAGGATTTCTATTCACTGAAGGGACTTGTCTCTGTAATTGCAGATGCTCTTGATGTTGAATTCGATTTCGAAAAGGCGGAGAAGACATTCCTCCACCCGGGAAGAACCGCAAAGGTTATCTGCAACGGTGAGGAAGTAGGCTATCTCGGCCAGGTCCTCTATGAGATCTGCGATGAACTCGATATGAGAGTAAATGCTTATGTTGCTGAGATCGATCTCAGAGCTCTTTCAAAGTACTACGGCAAGGAAAGAAAGTTCATTCCGCTCCCGAAGTTCCTTGAAGAGAAGCGTGACTTCTGCTTCGTTATGGATAAGCAGATCACATGTGACATGGTCGAAAAGGAGATCAAGTCTTCCTGTGAATACATCACCAAGATCGAACTCTTCGATATATATGAGGGAGTTCAGCTTGGTCTAAATAAAAAGAGCCTTGCTTTCAGTGTTGTATTTACGCCTAAGGATGAGGAATTCACACCTGAGATCATTGACGGCTTCGTCAACACGATCCTGAATAATCTCAAAGAGAAGTATCAGATAACGCTCCGTGCCTGATCAGAAAACTATTCTTTTAATAAGTTTATAATGAAATCAGACACTAGGCGAAAAGCCTGAAACCCAATAAACACAAGTGCTTGAAGCACATTTGACGCCCGGGAGACCGGGCGTTTTTCTTTGTCGGTTTTTGTCGGTAATTGTCGGGTTTTGTATGGAAAAACCGACAAAGACCTGTTGTATGATTTCCAAAATATAAATGTCCGGATCATGGCAATTTCATACGGAGGTGCAATATGTCGACATTAGAAGCAGCAATTACATTTTCACTGATACTCATTATGCTCACATTCATGGTAACAGGCCCGGAGAAGATCGCTCTGGACAGTTTCGAATGCGCAAAAGACGGCGGCAATGAGCTTTTCTATATGGAAAGCGACAGGGATGTCATGGATAAGAACATAGTTGGCGGAGTTTACTGCTACGACACTTCTCCCGAGAAGCTCTGTACTTATCTTTCGGGTGTATCCGACAACTTCAGACTTATATACGGCGCTGTTTTCGAATTAGGACAGGAGGAGAACAATGAAGAGAACTGATAAGCACAAAAAAAACAGGCACGGTGCATCTTCCATATTTCTTGCAGTGATCATGTCGGCCGTGATCCTTATCGAATGCACCTTCGTTGCATTTGTCTGGAACCTTGATTACGCACTCAGTGTGAATACAGCACTTAAGACTCAGATTGACACGATTCTTTCCGACTACAACAGACAGCTTTTCGATGTGTATGGGATCTATGCATTTACGATGGATCAGATCGATGATGACTGCTTCAACAAAGCTTTGGAGATCAACGGCCTGACTTCAAGATCAACGTTATTTGTCTCTGAGACTTACGAATTCACGACTGAAGATCTGAAAAAAGCGATCAACTCATATTACTGGTACAGAGGAACGGGTATCAGCGTCAGATCTGTTGTTGAAGGATATGCTGAATTAATCCGTGAGATCGATGAGAACAATGTCTTCGGCAAGGTCAGTGAGTTCATGCAAAGTCCGGCATCGGGTTATGTGTCCGATATTATCAAAGGCACCGAATCAGCATCTGAGTGGATAGGGAAAGCAGGTGAAAAGCTCAATATCGATGAACTGTTGGAAGAAGCTTCTGATATGGATACATTAAGCTCTGATTACAAGGAAGCCATAAGGAATCTGGAACTGGACATAGATATCGATATTGCAGAATGGGAAGCTCTTCTTGACACCATGTCGATGTTGGAAAGCACAATGGACCATCTTTCTGACTCCTCGGATCCTTTAATGAGCAAGATGAATATCTCTCATTACTGTGCATATAACTTCGACTGCTGTTTTGCTCCTGAAGGAGATTCGTCCATCACGGGCACCGGATTCAAGGATATCCACGGTGATAAAAGGGCTGATGTCGAATACATTATCACAGGTCTCGATGAGTATCCCGCCTGTTTCAAGGTTGATTTCATGATAGTTCAGGTCCTTATCGTATCGAACATGCTGAAGGACTTCGCAGACGAAAAGTTCAGAAACACAATGCTGGTCTTAGGCGAGATAATCTCAACGATCATATCGGCAGTGAGCGAAGGCGCCGTCAATATCGATCCGAAGCTGATCGCGGCAGGACTTACTTATTATTGCGCAATCGTTCAGTCTTATAAGGACTATATAGCGCTCACTAATGGTAAGCGTGTAATCATTTTCGAGTATGAGAAAGTTCAGATGGTTACTTTCAGTTACAGGGATTTCCTTTATCTGTTCTGTTTATGCACGCCTTCAGATGAACTTCTTGAAAGAAGCCTGGAAGTCATTAACCGGGATTACGGAACGCTTTATAAGGGAATTACGCTGGAAGCAGATTACAGGGGAGAGACCTATTCTGTCACAAAATCTTATCAGCTGTACGAATAAAGGAGCATGACAATGAGGACTTACAGGAACAGTAAAAGGGGACAGGTGACGATAGAAGCTGCAATAGCATTTACAATAACGCTGGTATTTCTTGCATCTGTTATAAGTGCCATTGATTACTACCGCACGGATATACTTATGAGAAGATCTGTCGAGCAGACATGCGAGAAGATGTCTTTGCTATATCCCGTTTCAGTGCCTGCGGGTGACTTTATGTCGACTGCGGTCAATGCTTTCCCTGATCTCGGGATAGGTGATACGAAGGGTGCTGATGTCGTCTCAAAGGTTCTGTCCGTCAGTATGGGAATAGACGATGCTACGGGACACACAATGAAAGAACTGATCCTTCAGGGTGTTTTCTCGCATACAATGGAAGAACAGATAAGGAGCGGATATATCGAGAGAAATGGCGGTTCCGAGTTTTTCGTTCCTGACGAGATAGATGTGTTTTTTGAGATCAGCGACGAACACCACATAATCGAAGTTACTACGGAATACTCGGTGGTAACGATCGCAGGAAGAAGATACCGGAGTATTTACTCGGTGATACCGCTTTACGGTGATCCCGTGCTGATGCTTCAAAATGAAGAACACAAACAGTCTGAAGGGGAAAACTCACAGGACGATATATGGTCATTGAGCAATTTCGACAGGGGAGATGCGTTCCGGGAAAGGTACGGGGCCAATCTTCCCAAGACATTCCCTGTGATAGATTCGGTTGAAGGCGGCGAGATTACGGCCATCAGAAGTATCGATCTTACGTCTCCATACTATCAGGACATCTCAAATATCCAAAAGAAGATCAAGGATGATATCCGTTCGATAAGTGCGTTTGAGCCACAGTCAGCGGTGATCAACGGTAAGACTTATACGGTGGATCATGTGGATTCCAGACATCTTACGGTGATAATACCCGAAAACTCAGGACCGGCAGGCAGAGAAGCTGTAGAAGATCTCAAAGGATATGCCTTTGTTCAGGGTGTTATACTTGATATATACGAATGCGGCACCTCTGAGAAGTATCAGGCCGGGTAGTTCCCTTTATTGTATTAAAATAAAGAATGCGTTATTATGTATGAGTATGTTTGGAGGTATGAACATTGAGACATGATAACAGCGTAAGGCGCCCGAGTCTTGCTAATTCCAAGATCACTACGGACAAGACCGCGTCGCTATCTATTGGGGATTCGCTTAGAAAAGCAAAGACCAATCTCATTTTCTCCAGATTGCTTCTGGGTATTCTTGCAGTGGTTATCCTTACTGCTTTCTTTATTGCGGTTTACATGGGTTATACCAAGCCGCTTTGGGATTATATCATGAGAGTCGTTTCGTGATTTCGGGGTAGGTAACAAGATGGATGACATTAAGGACGCTCATTTTACTGAGAGTGAATTGGAGGAATTAACCGATCTTTATAACGCCATGCTGACGATGAGGGACAGCTCCGAGATGCATAAGTTCTTTGTGGATCTCTGCTCGATAAATGAGCTGCATTCCTTCCTTCACCGCTGGCAGATCGTAAGAAGGATCGAACAGGGTAAAAGTTACGAGGAGATAATCAAAGAGATCTCTCCCGCTGAGGCTGAAGCAGACTCAAAAGCGGATGATGGCAAGAAATCAACAGGCAGAGCACGTGGCAAAGCCAGATCTTCCACAAAGGTCAGCTCCACGACGATTTCGAGAGTCAAGAACTGCTATGTGAATCCGGACGGCGGATACAGAACGGCACTGAACAGACTCAAGGAAGCTGCCGAACAAAATAAAGAACAGGAATGATGAAGGTACAAAATGGGATTATTTGAAAGTATTTTTGGAACACACAGCGATCACGAACTCAAGCGGATCAATCCTCTTGTAGATAAGGTATTCTCATACGAAGCAGAGTATGCAAAGCTCTCTGATCACGAACTTGCAGGCAAGACCGAAGAGTTCAAGAAGAGATATGAAGAAGGCGAATCACTTGATTCACTGCTTCCTGAGGCATTCGCTACCGTAAGAGAAGCTGCCTGGAGAGTTCTTGGCATGAAGCCTTACAGAGTTCAGGTAATCGGCGGTATCATTCTCCATCAGGGCCGAATCGCCGAGATGAAGACGGGTGAAGGTAAGACGCTCGTAGCTACGATGCCTGTATATCTCAATGCATTGACCGGCAAGGGTGTTCACGTAGTAACTGTCAACGATTACCTCGCAAAGCGTGACTCCGAGTGGATGGGTAAGGTTTACAAGTTCCTTCACATGAGCGTCGGTCTCATCATTCACGATATTCCCAACAAAGAACGTAAATCAATGTATGCATGCGATATCGTTTACGGAACCAACAATGAGTTCGGATTCGACTATCTGCGTGACAACATGGTCGTCAGCAAAGAGCAGATCGCTCAAAGAGAACTCAACTACGCTATCGTCGACGAGGTCGACTCGATCCTCATCGATGAGGCAAGAACTCCTCTCATCATTTCAGGAAGAGGAACTGAGTCTTCCGATCTTTACCAGAAGGCAGATACTTTCGTTAAGACGTTGAAGCAGTACACAGTAGTTGAGACTGACGATAAGGTCGATATGGACGAACTCGTAGGTGATGCGGACTATGTTACAGACGAGAAGGCCAAGACATCAGTCCTTACAGCCAACGGTATCGCTAAAGCCGAGAAGTTCTTCAATATCGAGAACCTCTCAGATCCTGAAAACTTTGACCTTCAGCACTATATCAACAACGCGTTGAAGGCTAACGGCAACTTCAAGAAGGACCAGCAGTACATCGTACAGGACGGTCAGGTCGTTATCGTAGATGACTTTACAGGCCGTCTCATGCCGGGCAGACGTTTCAGCGACGGTGTTCATCAGGCTATCGAAGCAAAAGAGCATGTTAAGGTCGCAAACGAGAATAAGACCCTTGCTACGATCACATTCCAGAACTTCTTCCGTATGTACACAAAGCTCTCCGGTATGACAGGTACAGCTTATACAGAGGAAGCCGAGTTCAGACAGATCTATAATCTCGACGTTATCCAGATCCCTACAAACAGACCTGTTGCAAGAATCGATGAGTACGATGCAGTATTCAAGACAGAGAACGGCAAGTATGCTGCGATCCTTAAGACAGTTAAGGAAGCAAACGAAAAGGGACAGCCTGTACTCGTAGGTACAGTTAACGTCGATAAGTCAGAGCTCCTTTCCCGTATCTTCACAAAGTATGGCATCAAGCACAACGTATTGAACGCCAAGAACCATATGAGAGAAGCTGAGATCGTTGCACAGGCTGGCCGTAAGGGTGCTGTTACTATCGCAACCAACATGGCAGGCCGTGGTACTGATATCATTCTCGGCGGTAACGCTGAGTTCATGGCTCTCCAGGAGATGAGAAGATTAGGCTACACAGATGATCTTATCGACGCTTCCACAGCTCACAACGAGACAGATGATGAACTCATTCTCGAAGCAAGAAAGAGATTTACTGATCTCGAGAGCAAGTTCAAGGAAGAGCTCGCTCCTGAGGCTGAAGAAGTAAGAAAACTCGGCGGTCTCTACATCGTTGGTACCGAGCGTCACGAATCAAGACGTATCGATAATCAGCTCAAGGGACGTGCTGGACGTCAGGGTGACCCCGGAAGATCCAAGTTCTTCCTGTCTCTCGAAGATGACCTCTTAAGAATCTTCGGCGGTGACAGAGTTTCCATGATCTATGAAGGTCTCGGAATCGAAGATGATATGGAACTTCAGGTCAAGTCTCTTACAAAAGTCATCGACAGCTCACAGAAGAAGCTCGAGGCAATGCACTTCTCAGCACGTAAGTCTGTCCTTGAATACGACGACGTTAACAATGTTCAGAGAACAATTACATATGAGCAGAGACGTCAGGTCATCTTCGGCGAGGATGTACACGGTATCTATCTGCAGATGATTGAGCGTGTTGCGTCCAGAATCTGCAATCAGTTTGCTCTTGACGGCGTTATCACTTCAACAGAGAGATATTCACTCGGCAAGATGCTCGAAGATATCTTCGGTCAGCTTCCTTCTGTTCTCCTAGTTCAGGATGACAGCAAGGATATCCCGGAGTGCGATGAACTGGCAGCTCAGATCGCTGATGAAGCTAAGGAACTCATCGCAAAGAAGGAAGAGGAGATCTCAAAAGAGGTATTCCGTGAAGCAGAGCGTCAGATCCTCCTGCGTACGGTTGACCTTAAGTGGATGGATCACATCGATGCATTGGATCAGCTTTCCAACTCCATCAGAATGAGAAGTATCGGTCAGCATGACCCTGTAGTTGAATATAAGCTCGAAGGTTCAGCAATGTTCGAAGAGATGAACGAGAACATCCAGAACGATGCTGTTAAGTTCATCATGAGAGCGAAGTTCACACCTGAAACCCATATTGAGGCTAAGTCCCAGGTTAAGGATATCAAGGAGAACCACGCAAGTGCTTCTGCTGTAACACCCCAGTCTGCTTCAAAGCCTATTCAGGGAACTGCAGGCAACAACCAGCCTCAGGCACCTGTAAAGCGCGATTCTTCCAAGGTTGGCAGAAACGATCCGTGCCCTTGTGGTTCAGGTAAGAAATACAAAGATTGCTGCGGAAAGAAGTAATAACAATTTGATTTAAATTTTTGCGGGGTATTTTTCGAGATGAAAGATACTCCGTTTTTTACTCGGTAAAATGCAGAAGAATAATATATAATGTTTTCATGATTACCGATATTTCTGAGTTTATTAAAACCGTAGACGGCGCCGCTGAATATATCAGAGGTGTCTTGGCAGGAAAAGAGATCCCTTCTGTTTGCATAGTCCTGGGTTCCGGTCTTGGTCCTTTGTCATCAATGGCTGAAGATGCCATTGAAATCTCTTATAAGGACATTCCCGGATTCCCGGTCTCAACTGCACCGGGCCACAAGGGCTCTCTTTTGATCGGAACGCTTTCAGGAAAGCCCGTTTTCATGATGAACGGCAGATTCCACTACTACGAAGGTTATCCGATCGAGACCGTTACTTTCTATGTCAGGGTAATGGGAAGATTGGGTGTTAAGGCACTTCTTCTGACCAACGCTTCAGGCGGCATTAATCTCGATATGAAAGTACCTGAACTCGTAGCAATCACTGACCACCTTTCTTTCCATGCGGAGCCTGTATTAAGAGGTCCCAACATTGCTGAATTCGGTACGAGATTCCCGGATCAGTGCCATGTTTACGATCCTGAGCTTACTGATACTCTGGTCAATTGCGCGCGCGACCTCAAGATAAGGATAAGCCGCGGCGTTTATGCATATTCCAAGGGCCCTCAGTATGAGACACCTGCTGAGATCAGGGCATGGAGAATACTTGGTGCAGACTGCGTAGGCATGTCTACTGTACCTGAGGCAATTGCCGCATCCCATATGGGCATTAGAGTTGCCGCAATGTCCTGCATTACCAATATGGCGGCAGGCATCACAGGTCAGGCGCTTTCAGAGCAGGAAGTTCTCGATAATGCTGCGCTGGCATCCGAGAACAGCTGTGCAGTGGTTAAAGAATTCATAAGACGTATAAACCTCTAAGGAGATAATAATGGGAAAGTTTAATTACGAAGTAAAAGATATCAATCTCGCTAAGACCGGTCTTGAAAAGATCGAATGGGCTTACCGCAACATGCCCGTATTAAGAGCTATTGAGGCTGAGCTTATCGAGAAGCAGCCGTTTGCCGGTCTTAAGATTTCTGTCTCAGTTCACGTAGAAGCGAAAACAGCATGCCTTGCCAGAGCACTTGCCAGGGGAGGCGCTGAAGTTGCGCTTACAGGATGTAACCCGTTATCCACACAAGATGACGTAGCAGCTGGCCTGGCTTCTCTTGATATCATGAATGTCTATGCTGTTCATGGTGACGATGAAGATCATTACTGGAACAGATTAAGAAGTGCTTTGGCCTTCAAACCTGACATCGTAATCGATGACGGCGGAGACTTTGCTTTGCTCCTTCACTCCGAGATGCAGGATCTTGCAAAAAACCTCAGGGGCGGCTGTGAAGAGACTACAACCGGCGTCCACAGACTTGAGATCCTTAAGGGCGAGAATAAGCTCCTTTATCCCGTAATCGCAGTAAACGATGCAAGATGCAAGCATCTTTTCGACAACAGATTCGGCACAGGTCAATCCGTATGGACAGCAATAATGGCAACAACAAATCTTGTTGTTGCAGGAAAGACAGTTGTAGTAGCAGGCTACGGAATGTGCGGCAGAGGCGTTGCTATGAGAGCAAAAGGCCTTGGCGCCAAGGTTATCGTTACAGAGATCGATCCTGTTAAGGCATGCGAAGCCATCATGGAAGGCTATCAGGTAATGACGATGGACGAGGCTGCTCCTTTGGGCGACTTCTTTGTAACCGTTACAGGCTGCAAGGACGTTATCATCGGAAGACACTTCGAAGCCATGAAAGATGGCGCAGTCTGCTGCAATGCAGGCCATTTCGATTGCGAAGTAAGCGTTGCCGAATTAAAGAAGATGTGTGTAGATAGCACTGAGCTCAGAAATAACATTATCGGCTACAAGCTCAATAACGGTAATACCGTATGTGTTATCGCAGAAGGCCGTCTTGTAAATCTTGCTTCAGGTGACGGACACCCTGTTGAGATCATGGACATGAGCTTTGCTCTCCAGGCACAGTCCGCTATGTATATCGCTAATAACCCTGAGAGACTTCCCATCGATGTTTATCAGACACCTGAGGTCATCGACAACCGTGTTGCAGAGATACTGCTTAATACAAAGGGAATCTCAATTGACAAGCTTACTCCCGAACAGGAGAAGTACATCAGTTCCTGGGATCTTTGATATCTGTTATAAATTAGTTGCTTAAACCGCCCCAATTGCGCTTTTCGTGTTTGTGGCGGTATTTTATTTGGAGATTTGAGCCCAAAAGTGGCTTATGATACCGCCTTAATTGTGATTTTCGTGTTTGTGGCGGTGTTTTATTCGGAGATTTGAGCCCAAAAGTGGCTTATGATACCGCCTTAATTGTGATTTTCACGTTTGGGGCGGTATAGAACCGATAATAATGACAGCAATATGCCCTCACGGACTCAACTTGTTTACTAAAATATATAATTTATAATATATGTGTAAAAATATTGATTGGAGGCCGCATATGGCTTTAAGAAATTTGGTTTTGGAGGGCGATCCGCTCCTCAGGAAAACAAGCAGACCCGTAGATGAGATCACTCCGAGGATCATAAAGCTTCTGGATGATATGGCTGATACGATGTACTTCGAAGGCAGAGGTATCGGTATTGCAGCTCCCCAGGTTGGTGTATTGAGAAGAGTTTTCGTAATCGATGTCGGCGACGAACACGGCAAGATAGAGTTCATCAATCCCGAGATCATTGAGACATCAGGTTCACAGACAGATAATGAGGGATGCCTTTCCGTTCCCGGCAAGACATGTGCAGTTGAAAGACCTGAATACGTTAAGATCAAGGCGACAGACCGTGACGGCAATGAGTTCGAGCTTGAGGCAGAAGGTCTTCTTGCAAGATGTATCTGCCACGAGAACGATCATCTCAACGGAATTCTTTTTATCGACAAGTCCGTTGACGGCAAGGTCTATAAAGCAGGCGATGACGACGAGGAATAAGATTTGGAACGTAACGATCTTAAAGTAATATTCATGGGTACGCCTGAGTTTGCATGTACAAACCTTCAGGCTTTAACAGATGCAGGTTTTAATGTTGCCCTGGTTCTTTGCCAGCCTGATAAGCCTGTCGGAAGAAAGCATATTCTTACGTCGCCTCCGGTTAAGGTTTTTGCACAGGAGAAGGGAATAGAAGTCTATCAGCCTGATACTTTGAGAACAGATGAGGTATATGAGAAGCTTGCTTCTTATGAGGCTGATCTTATCGTTACTGCCGCATACGGAAAGATCCTTCCCCAGAGAGTATTGGATCTTCCGAAGTATGGTTGTATTAATTGCCACGGAAGCCTTCTTCCTGCAAGAAGAGGTGCATCTCCTGTTCAGCGTGCGATCCTTGAAGGTGATAAGGTAACAGGCGTTACATACATGAAGATGGATGCCGGAATGGATACCGGTGACATCATCGACAAGGTTGAAGTTGCGATCGATCCCAACGAACATACAGAATCACTCATGATGAGGCTTGCCGAAGCATCCGCTGCAAAGCTTCCTGAAATCATCGACAGCTGGGTCAAAGGCGGGCTGACAACAACAAAGCAGGACGATTCAAAAGCAACTGCATGTCCGCCGATCAGACCTGAGGAAGGTGAGTTTGACTGGAATCAGGATGCAAAAGATATTCATAACAGAGTCAGGGCATTAAGTGCCTGGCCGGGAGCTTTTGTGCTGAAAGAAGATAAAAAGCTCAAGGTCCTTGATTCCGAAGTCGTTGAAGATGAGTCGCTTATTCCTGATGATCTTAAGGATTCATTGCCAGGTACAGTTGTAAAAGCAAAAGGCGAGAATCTCATCGTTAAGTGCGGCAACGGTTTCCTCAAAGTAAAAGAACTTCAGCAGCCCGGCGGCAAGAGACTTAATGCAAGGGACTGCGCACATAATTTCGCTGTAGGAAGTCCGATAATTTAGGAGCAGCCCTATGTCTGACGAGATCAAGTACAAGAAGAAAGAACTGCAAAAGATCATTGCCGAAGATAATGAGAGAGAACTCTGTTTTCTCATGCTCTACTGGGTATATGAGAAGGATGCCTATTCAAATCTCGTTATCAAGAAGGCGGACAAGATCGCAAGCGAGGCAGGGAGAAAGATAGATTTCGCAAGGGCAATGCTCTACGGAACGCTTACATATTCTTTCACTATCGATTTCCTTATCAGACACATTACCAAGGAAGAAGTCGAGTCCATGGATCCTGTATCAAGGACCGCCATAAGGATGGCAGTCTGGCAGATCCAGTTCGGTAATAATATTCCCGCTTATGCAGCTGTGGATTCGGCTGTTGAGCTTACAAAGAAATACAATCACAAGGCATCAGGCTATGTAAATGCCGTATTAAGGAAGTTTACAGATTCGCCTGAGGCTAAGAGATATTTAGAACAGTTTAAGCCCGGTATCAGAGTTGCCTTAAAGCCTGAGATCTACGGTATCTTCAAAAAGGATTTCGGCAAGCAGACGGCATTTGAGATCGGCAAGGCTTTACTGGAGCCTGCTCATATCACTGTAAGATTCGATGCCCACAAGGTGGATCAGGATACTCTTATTAAAGAGCTCAAAAAGGAAGGGATCACTGCCGTTAAGGGCGGGTTCATTCCTGACTGCGTTGAGATAACAGGAGGTCTTAACGGCCTCGAAAATACAGAGTGCTTCAATAAGTACGGCATGTTTGTTCAGGGGCAGGGCGCGATGCTCGCTTCGCACATAGCCCATCCGAGAGTTGCCGATAAGATCCTTGACTGCTGTGCTGCTCCCGGCGGCAAGTCCACTCATATGGCTCAGATGTGCAGGGACGACTTAAGCATCCTTGCAGTTGATATCAATGAGGCCAGATTAAAGCTTGTTAAAGACAATTGTAAGCGATTGGGCCTTACATCCATCGATACACTTTGCACCGATGCCTCAAACATCAATAAGGATGACAGGGATTCCAAGAGATCCTACGATATAGTTCTCTGTGACGTGCCCTGCAGCGGTCTTGGCCTTTTAGGCAGAAAGCCCGATATAAGAGAGAAGTTCACATACGACGAACTCGACGAGATACTTCCTTTGCAGTATCAGATCCTTGATCATGCATCGAAAATGGTCCGTCCGGGCGGAACGCTTATATATTGCACATGTACCCTGAATTCCGATGAGAATCAGAATCAGGTTGAGACATTCCTTTCCGAGCATAAGAGATTCCATACGGTTCCCATCGATAAGTATCTGCCTGAAGGCATATATATGGATGAGGAAAGACAGGAATCCGTTGCTAACGGCATGATCACGCTTCTCCCGCATCTTGATAAGTGCGAAGGCTTTTTCATATGCCGTATGGAAAGAGACAGAAAGGAAGATTGATCTTGAAAGAAAAGTTCTGTCTTGATTTGAATCTTAATGACCTTACCGAGTGGTGCGCGAAAAGAGAAGTGCCCAAATACCGCGCTTCCCAGATTTACGGCTGGCTCTCATCGGGCTGTGTAAACACTGATGACATGACTAATGTCCCCAAAAATGTAAGGGCAATGCTTGAAGAAGACTTTATTTTCGGTGGGTTCGAGATGATGGAGCACCTTGTATCCAAACTCGATGGCACCGAGAAATTCGTATATAAGCTCTATGACGGCAACATCATTGAGACAGTTGCAATGAGATATAAGACAGGTATTTCAGTTTGCATTTCTTCACAGGCGGGATGCCGGATGGGTTGTGCTTTCTGCGCATCTGCAAAGATAGATTTTGGCAGAAATCTCTTAGCAGGAGAGCTTCTTGCACAGGTTTCCGTTACACAGAAGGAACTGGGTGAGAGAGTCCACAGTGTAGTAATAATGGGAATTGGCGAGCCTTTCGATAACTATGAGAACGTAATGCGCTTCATTAAGCTTGCAAACGATCCCGACGGCCTTAATTTGGGCGCAAGACATATCACGCTCTCGACATGCGGACTCGTGCCGAAGATAGAAGAGTTTACAAAAGAAGGCCTTCAGGTAAACCTTGCCGTGTCACTGCATGCTCCTAACGACGAGCTTAGAAAGAAACTCATGCCTGTTGCAAAGGCATATTCGATTGAGCAGCTTATGACGGCTTGCAAAGAGTACACAAAGGCAACGAACAGAAGAATAACTTTTGAATACAGCCTTTTGGCCGGAGTCAACGATACGCCTCAGTGCGCATCAGAACTTGTAAAGCTCTTAAAGGGCGGTCTTTATCACGTAAATCTCATTGCAATGAATAAGGTGCCCGGAACCATTTTTCAGTCGGCATCTCCCGCAAAGGTAAAGCAGTTCAGGGATATTCTTGAATCAGGCGGAATAAATGCAACTATAAGGCGCGAGATGGGTTCTGACATTATGGCTGCCTGCGGACAGCTCAGAAGAGGAACTATTGAGGGTACAAGATGACTGCATTCGGAATGAGTGACAAAGGTCCTGTCAGGGACATGAATGAAGACAGCTTCGCTTACCAGATGGTCGGTAACTGCCTTTGCATGGCTGTTGCTGACGGTGTCGGCGGAGAGGCCTGCGGCGAGATCGCAAGCCGGATCGCTGTCGAATCCTGTATGGAGGAATTTAAGGACAGCCTTCCTTTTGTTAAGGACAGGGAAGCTCTGCCCACATATCTCAAGACGGTCTTCAATAAGGCCAATATCAGGATCCTGCATGACTGTCTGGAACACAGGGAGCGCATGGGTATGTGCACGACACTTACCGTTGCACTCCTTAAAGGCACCGAGCTTACGATAGCGCATATCGGTGATACGAGAGGCTATATGCTTCACGGATCTGAGCTCATCAAGCTCACCGAGGATCACAATGAAGCCGGAAAACTTGTAAAACAGGGGCTTCTGACAGAAGATCAGGCCAAGCGTCATCCGGGAAGGTCGAGGCTGTTCAAGGTATTAGGAGAGAATCAGTATCTTAATCCTGATATTTACAGTTATAATATAAGTTACGGCGATCTTGTCTTTCTTTGCTCTGACGGACTATATTCCTTCATGAGCAATGAGCAGTTCAGGTCATGCGCCGCTGAACGCAATAACCTTGAAGGTATTTGCGTCAAACTGATAAAGCAGGCTCTTGAAGGAAAGAGCAGTGACAATATTACGGTAACCGTCGGCAGGGCAGAGCCCGCAGCCGAACTATAGGGGGAATTATGGCAAATCAGGTTCACGGCCCTGAGGGCATGATATTTGCGAATAAGTACAGGATCGTCAAGCTTATAGGCTCAGGCGGTATGGCTAACGTATATCTCGGAATCGATATGAACACGGGTGTTAATGTCGCCATAAAGATCTTGAAGCCTGAATTCTCATCAGACGAGGAATTCATCAGAAGATTCGATGCGGAAGCAAAGTCCGTTGCGTCGCTTAATCACGCTAATATCGTTAAGGTCTATGGTGTAGGCCATGAAGGCAATTTCAGATATATCGTTCAGGAATATATCGAAGGTATCACCGTTAAGGATCTCATCAACCAGAATGGTCATCTGGACTGGCGAAATGCAGTGCCGATAGTAATCCAGATCGGTCTTGCTTTGGATTACGCCCACCAGAACGGTATTGTCCACAGAGACATCAAGCCGCAGAATATCCTTATCTCACGTGACCGTGTCGCAAAGATCACAGACTTCGGTATCGCAAGAGCGGCATCAACAACGACGATTACAATGACCGGTGTCCAGATGGGCTCTGTTCATTATTTTTCACCAGAGCAGGCAAGGGGCGGCAATGTCGGTCCCCAGTCTGATGTTTATTCGCTCGGTGTATCCCTTTTCGAGATGGTAACGGGAAGACTTCCTTTCGATGGCGATTCCAATGTTGCTATCGCAGTCAAGCACCTTCAGGAGACACCTCCGGTTCCTTCATCACTTATGCAGGGAATCCCGAAAGGTCTTGATTCCATCATCGCCAAGTGCATGCAGAAATCACCCGAGAGACGTTATCAGACAATGCGTCAGCTCGTAACAGAGCTTGATTCACTCCTTGTCGATCCTAACGGTGTTTACGGTGTTATCACCAACGTGCCCGAAAAGACCACGAGCACGGATACCAATATCTCTTTCAGACAGGATCCTGAATACGAGAAGATCACTGAGATCGAGAAGAGCGCCGAATCCAGACGTATCTCAAGATTCAGGGACAATATTCTTTTAGCTCTCATAATCGTTGTTATCGTCGGTGTTCTCGTAGGTATCGGGATCCTTGTTGTAAGAGCCGTCGGCAATGCTACTCAGATCGAGGAGAATACCGATTACACGGTCGAGAATTATGTCGGCCTTACTGCGGATGAGGTAATCAAGAAACTTGATAATGCACAGGTATTCTATTCCGTTGAGTACCGTGTAACAGATGCTTACGAACCCGGCATCGTTATTGCCCAGAATATCCAGGAGGGCATGGTCATCTCAACAACGAGCAAGCTCAGCAATCTTGTCATCACAGTATCTGCAGCAGATGAATCGATCATCCTGCAGGATTATGCGAATACAAATTATGAGAACTGCTACAAGTCTTTGCAGAATCTCGGTCTCAAGTTCTCGCTCAGACCTGAGCCTTCGGATGATGTTGAGCCGGGTCTTGTTATCAGGACCGAACCTGAAGCAAATACACAGGTGTTAAGAGGCGATACGATCATCATCATCTACGCTACAGAGCCTACATCAAGCGTTGTTCCTGACGTGGTAGGCAAGAGCGTATCCGAAGCAGTCGAGTCACTTTCAGAGAGCAGCCTCAACTATGTAGTCGAAGGCTCACCTGAAGTACTGGCACTTCCTGAGGAACAGCAGATCGTAATACTGACAAATCCTATTTCCGGTACGACTGTTGCAAGAAAGTCCACAGTCAAACTCTATGTCGGAACATATGAAGACTATCAGAACGGCGGAACGCCTACACCTACACCACCGCAGGCGGAAGTAAAAGTCCTTATCAGTGGAAGCGGAACAGGCGGTACCGTAACTGGCGGCGGTCAGTATGAACTCAATACCCAGGTAACGCTTACAGCTACACCTGCAACAGGATTCAAGTTTGACTGCTGGCAGGATCAGTACGGAAACACACTTGCCGTATCAACCACATACACATTTGTAGTTAAGGAATCGACGACATTTACGGCTGTATTCTCGCCGCTCCCGACGAGCACGCCGATGCCGACTCCTACACCGGAACCTCCTCCGCCGACGGATACACCTGTACCTACACCGACGGAAGCACCTCCGCCGCCGGATCAGGGCGATCCGAATCAGCCGGGTTAATTGATAAAGATGGCAGAGACAGAGACTTTTAATGGCGTAATAACTAAAGGAGTGGGCGGGATCTATACCGTCCGCTTCTCTAATGAAGGCACTCTTAATTATGTGCAGTGTGCGGCAAGAGGCCAGTTCAGGCTCAAAGGTATCAAGCCTGCAATAGGTGACAGGGTAACTATAATGCCTTCGGGAGATCCTGATGTCGAATATGTCATCACTAATATCGAGGAAAGGACGAGCTTTATCGCGCGTCCTCCGGTTGCAAATCTTTCTTTTATGCTGCTTACATTTTCCGTGACGGATCCCGCGCCGGATCTTACGCTTCTGGATAAGATGCTCCTTGTCTGTTCTTTAAGGAACATCAGGCCGGTCATTATCTTCACCAAGAGCGATCTTAATGAAGACGACTCCGAAAAGCTTTGTTCAGTTTATACTAAGGCAGGATATGAAGTTCGGGTTTCTTCACCTCAAAAGCCTCTTACCAAAAGTGATCTTAGGGATATAATAGGTGATGGAATTGCCGCTTTTGCAGGTCCTTCCGGTGTCGGGAAAAGCACTCTCTGCAATTCGCTGCTCGGGTTTGACCTGATGGAGACAGGTGAAGTCAGCGCCAAGATAAAGCGCGGCAGACATACGACAAGGCATGTCGAACTTCACGAGTTCTTTGAAGGTTTTATCTGCGATACGCCCGGATTCACTTCGCTTTCCCTGGAAGATCAGGGTGTCGATTACCGGGATGTGTTATACGGATTTCCTGAGATCACGGCGATCGCAACAGGCTGCAGGTTCGACGACTGCTCACACCGCAAGGAAGACGGATGCGTCGTCAGGAATGCCCTTGCAGATGGTCTTCTGGATCAGGGCCGCTATGAGAGATATACAAGCTTTTACACAGAGCTTTACGATAATAGGAATAACTACAAGCACAGGAGAAAGCTATGAAAGATATTGGGATAGCACCTTCCATTCTGGCCGCTGATTTCGGCTATCTTATGAGAGATATCAAGGCAATAGAAAGTAATGCCGATTATCTTCATATCGACGTTATGGACGGTCATTATGTTAACAATATCTCATTCGGTATTCCTGTTATCCAGTCGATCCGCAAATATACGGACATGAAGTTTTTTACGCATCTCATGATCACAAATCCCGAGAAATACATTAAGGATTTTGCTGATGCGGGTTCCGACAACATCACTTTCCACGTTGAATGCACGGACGATCCTTTTGGACTTATCGATTCCATCAAGGCACTTGGTAAAAGTGCCGGCATAGCAATCCATCCCGATACACCTGTCGAGAAGGTTTTCCCGTTCATAGGCAAAGTTGACATCATCCTCGTCATGACCGTTTATCCCGGTTTTGGCGGACAGGGATATCTTGATATGTCCGATGACAGATTAAGAGCTTTAAGGAAAGCCATAGACGAACAGGATTCGGATACGGTTATCGCCGTTGACGGCGGTGTCACCGAAGACAATATCAGACACATCTGCGAATGCGGTGCAAGGCTCTTTGTTGCAGGAAGCAGCGTTTTCCATGCCGAAGATCCTTCTAAAGCCATAGACGAACTCAAAAGATGCGGTACATTATCGTAACCGGCGGTCCTCTGCCGGATGATGCGGCAGACTTGATCAGGTCATTATCAGAAGAAACGGAGGATAAAGTTCTTATCGCCTGTGACGGCGGCTGTGATATCCTTGCAAGACATAACATCGTTCCTGATCTTGTAGTCGGCGATATGGATTCGATAAGTGACAAAGGTCTTGAATTCATAAAATTCAATGATGTCTTTGTTGAGACTTATCCCGTCGAAAAGGACTGGACCGATACTGAGATCGCTTTGGGAAAAGCAGAAGACGGCGAGATATTCCTTGTTACTCCTTTTTCGGGAAGACCCGACCATACGCTTGCAAACTATCAGCTCATCCTGAACTTAAGAAGTAAAGGCAGGAAGATAGTCATGACTGACGGCATAACATATTGTTATCCGTTGTTTGGAGAAGACAGTGTGAAGATAGACCTTAAGCCTTTGAAAAAGCCGGTTGCAGTATCACTTGTTCCGTGGAATTTTGGCGAAGAGGTAAAAGGTGTAACGACAAAAGGTCTTTACTATGCTTTGGATAATGCAGATCTGACCGCAGGATCCTCTTTTTCATTTTCGAATCATCCCGTTGATGAAAATGCCCGGATTGCCGTTGAAATAAAGGCCGGACGGCTTTTGGTGATCGCAACAATTGCAGATTAGGGTGCCAAAATTGAGACTTTGAGCTATTGAATGAGACTCTTAACCCTTGTAAACTTATAGTGCATATAAACGCATCCTCCGGGGTGCGTTTTTTTATTGCCTAATTTTTCTATACGGAGGATCAGAACATGTTAAGTTACGAAGGTTTCAAGAAGAGAGTTTTGAAAGAGTTTTTGGACTACATGCCCGAGAGATATTCCGGCTGTGAGATCGAGCTCAGGAAAGTCCCCAAGGTCAATACGGTCCTTACGGGCGTAGTCATCAAGCCCAAAGGCCACAAGGGATCTTACTGCAGCCCGACATTCTATATGGAGAGGATGTATGAGCAGTATAAGGAATGCGATTCTTTCGAGAGAGTAATGGCTAATCAGGCCGTATATCTTGAGGAGTCGATGAAGTATCTGCCGGAGAACGTTTTGAACCTGGATCTTGCCGCACTCAAAGACAAGATCGTATTTCAGGTAGTAAATACCAATGAGAATCAGGAGATGATCAGTCTTTGTCCTCACAGGGATTTCATGGATCTTACTATCGTATACAGAGTGATCGTAAGTATAGATGACAGCGGTGTCTCAGGTTTTCTTATCACTCAGGACATCGCTGATGTCGAAGATATGTCCGAGAAACTTCTCTATGATCTTGCGAAAAAGAATACGAAAAGGCTCTTCCCGTTTAAGAGCGAGCGGATCGAGGAGACAATGGGACGCATGATGCGCAAGTGGGGCGCTGACGATAAAGAGATCGAAGAGTCTTTCCCTGACATTGATTCCGTACCTGATAAGGACCGCGTATATGTTGTGAGCAACGAATACGAGTTCTTCGGTGCCAACGCTCTCATCTATTCTGATGTCATTGGCAAAGTCGTAAAGATGATCGGAACTGACTGCTACATACTGCCGTCTTCCGTTCACGACCTGGTCGTGCTTTCGACTGAAACATTCAAGGAAAGCGACAAGCTCGTAAGGCTCGTAAAAGAGACAAATTCCGAACATGTGAGAGTATCAGACAGGCTTTCCGACAGTGTTTACCGCTACAGCATAATCGACGGGTCGATAAACCTTGTTGAAGGGCAGATGGATGATGCTTCATGAACAATATAATTCTGACCGGCTAAAAAGCAGTCCTTATGGGGCTGCTTTTTTATTGGTCTAAAAGAAAGGAAAACATATGATACGGAGAAAACAACTATTCGCAGGTACGCTTGCTTTTCTCGTGACTGTGAGTTCACTTCATGCAGCTTTGACAGTTTCGGCCGATGAGACTGTGGAAGTTACAGAGCCTGTTACAGAGGAAGCGCTGCCTGAAGTTTTAACCGAAGATGCGCAGGATCAGAATGAGACAGGAGAACATCATTCTGATGAGGTAATGACTGATGACGCGAACATCATATTCGCCGAAAGTCCTGATGAGTATTTTCGTCTTGTTTCGGCTTTGCCAGATACGGAAAGAGTCATAGTTGATTCAGAAGAAGGACTTGAAGATATAGGTGCTTCAGCCGGTGTTTATTATGACGGTACATATATCCTGTGCTTTGATTCCCATGACGAGCTTTCTGATACAGTCAGCATGCTTTACGATTGCGGTTATGAATATGCAATAGACGGAACGCTTGGAATCTGCGGAATACCGGATAGGGGCATAATGCATTCGAATATAAATCCTGATGCATCAGTTAAGGTTGCAGTCATTGATACAGGTTCAGATATCGCTAACGAGAAGTATTCGGTGATAGGAGACGACCTTGATGACCATAACGGACACGGAACAGCCATGTCTTCTATAATTCTTGAAGAGACTTCCGATGCTTATATCATCTCCATAAAAGCAATTGGAGATGACGGACAGGGATATATGTCGGATGTATACGCAGCCGTTCAAATGGCAGAACAGATGGGCGCCGACTATATCTTAATGGCTGTGTCCATAAGAGACTGCGGCAAGTACGATGCGTTTAAGTCACTTATCGAAAACACAAATGCGACAGTAGTCGCTTCGGCAGGCAATAACGGAACCGATGCTTCGTACTATATTCCCGCGTGCATAAATGGAGTAATTACCATTGGAGCCGTTAACGGGGACGGTATATTAAACGACTGTTCAAACTACGGCGATCCGGTAGATTACTATGCAGAAGCAGGTTCGACATCAGAAGCTGCTGCGAAGGGTCTTGGAATGATCATCTCAGGAAGAGTATCAGAACTTATTACAACTCCTCTTGAACGTGAGCCTGATAATCTTTTCCACCTGGTATTCAGGGCTGAGAATGATGATGTCTGTTTCACAACGGATTCTTCTCACGCCGGTGAGAATATATATGTCTATCACAAAGATGATCTTATCAATATGTATGACATGGTAGCCAGTTCCGGTGACTGGTCCAGAAGTTTTTACTATGCCGATGATGAACCGGTGGGGAATAAATACCAGCAGTCCTACTATGAGAAGGCACTATTCTGTATTGAGGACTTTAAGGCATCACCGGATAATGTCGATTACCAGTCTTATACATATCTGGATAATATCGATTCAGACAGTAAGAAATATAAGATGATACAGGCGGCTGGTGCTTTTGGCCCGGGCGGTGCTCTGTACGAATACGGACTGGCCTGGTGGAAAGCTCACGATCCCAACGACTCAGTCCTGCTGGTAAAAGATGCGAGATCAATGTACATCGTAACTCACTATGCGATGGACTGGTATTACTGCGATGAGACAACAACGTGGCCGGGCATCTCGGCTTTTGGAGATCTGCTGCTCGATTATATGGATTATATATACGGTGTCCGTACCGGCAGCATCAAGCTCCCGGGGCTGACTCTATCAGGATGGTGGTGTGAGATATACGAGACAACATGGAACGGCTCATATCAGGATATGGCTCACGGTGATGTTACGGCAACCCCGGTTCAGATAACTGTTTCTAAATCTTCTTCGAATCAGGCCGTTAACGGAAATCCCTGTTATAGTCTTGCAGGAACTTCATATGGATTATACAGGGCAGGAGACAATTCTCTTGTACATGTTTTCGATATTGATGAGAGCGGAAATACTCCGGCTTATACACTTGATCCGATCAACGATGGTACCAATCTTTATATAAAAGAGATCACGGCCGGCAGAGGATACAGTCTTGATGCAACCGGACATGCAATTAACCTGAATTCAGCGGCAAATAATCTTGTCACAGTACGGGTTCAGGATGTTCCTTTGGTTTATTCTTCAGCCGTGACACTGGTCAAGCACGATGAGAACGGATGGAATCTCATAACAGAAAGGTCATTGGAAGGCGCTGTTTTCAGAGTCGAATATTATGAAAGAACAGATATCAATAATTTAAGTGACTCGGGATCTTTGTCGGGAGTCACGCCCAAGGCAGCAGTAAATCTGATAAGTAAAAGTGCAGGCGGCAAAGACGGAAGCATAACTATCGATTTAAATACTCTTTCAGCTGCGGATAAGTCCGGCTATTTCAAAGCCTTAGGAGGTCTGCCCCTCGGAACATACATGGTTACGGAAGTCACGGCTCCGACAGGATATAGCAAAGCAGTTAAGCCTCTGGTGTTCTGTATTACTGATGATGGTGGCAATGCAAAGTGCGGATATGTACTTGATAATTTGATTTATAAGAAGATAACGGATACAGAGATCAGGATGTCGGAGATTCCGGTAACTGGTCTTTATTCTCCGTTGAAGTCTGCTTCCGGTAATGAATCACTTATTGACGGAGTGCATTCACTTAATGGAACGAGATACGGTATATATTTCAAAGCAAACGATACTCTGGTCTGCACGGTGACTTTCGGTGCTGACGGAACTATCTCCAATGTTGAATACAATGCTTCGGTAACGCCAACTGATACCTGGAGTTCCGGGAAGAACACCATTGAACTTGCAGAAGGTGATTACTATGCCAAAGAACTCAGTGCCGGAAGGTGGTTCTATGTTGACGGTTCAGTTTATGAGTTCAGCATCTGGCCTGACCGGACATCCGATATGAATTTTGCCGATCAGCCGATAATTCCTGAGATATCCACTTCCGCAAAAGATTCCGATACCGGTACTCATCAGCTGTCTTATAAGGAAAGGGTTACGATCAAAGATGAAGTCTCATTCATCAATCTTGTTCCGGGCGAAGAATACACTCTGACAGGTATTCTCTATGACGCTTATACAGGGGAGATCTATAAGGATGCTGAAGGAAATACATATACAAAATCAGTTGTGTTTATTCCTGATGACACCAATTCAGTGATCGCTGACGGTACAGCATCTGGAAGTACTGACATTGTGTTTGAAGATGTACTTGTATCTTATTCAAATACAACGCTGGTCGTATTTGAAGAACTCTATGAGAATCAGAATGATACTCTTGTGGCGGCTCATGAAGATATAGATGACGAAGAGCAGACTGTTGAAAGATACGTGCCTGAATTAAAGACCACGGCAACGGATGCCCAAAGCGGTACTCATGTTCTGGTCTATGAAGAGAAGGTCACTATAAACGATCTCGTTACATATACCAATCTCAATCCCGGAGAAGAATATTACCTGAAAGGTGTTTTATTCGATGCAGACACAGGCGAGCTGTTCAGGGATGCGGCTGGAAAGACCTATACTCAGATAAAAGGATTTACTCCTTCTGATGCGGACGGCGAAGAGATACTTACTTTTACGGATGTAGAGATCCCGCTGACAAAGACTACGATAGTTGTATTCGAATATCTGTATGAGAAAACAACTGACTCGCTTATCACATCTCATGCTGATATAAATGATGAGGATCAGACTTTGCAAAGACCGTCGTGTGTTACATATGCGACTACACTTAAGGGAGCAAAGTCTTTTCACAACAACGCTGTGGTTACTTTAGTAGATCATGTCAGTTATGAGAATCTCGAAGCCGGACATGAATACTATGCAAAGGCATCGCTCTATACTACAGAAGGTGATCAGGTTGTAAGCGGGGGACTGGAAGTAGTATCAATCCGGAAGTTTATTCCTGAAGAAAAAGACGGTACAGTTGAAGTCGCCATCAATTTAGATCCTTCAACTCTTTCGGAAGGTGACAGAGTTGTAGTCTTTGAGAATATATATGAGATGAATAATGATGAAGGTCTCTCGAACGGGATACAGAAAGAGGATATTCTTGTTCTTTCACATGAGGATCTGAATAACAGAGAGCAGAGCCTTGATGTCACAAGTGCTCCGCCTGTTCCTTCACTGGGCGATATTCCGAATAACGAATTGATCTTATGCCTTGGTGTAACATTTATTGTAGTAGGCGCAGTATCACTTGTGATAGTAACAGAAGTTAAGAGAAGAAAAGTATAAATAAAAGGGTGGACGGATTTATCCGTTCACCCTTGTCTTTTGTAAGCTGTAATTGCGGTTACTGTTCTTTTCTGTGGCTGATGCCGAGTTCTTCTGCAACTGCGTAGAAAGCTTTTCTGGAATTTCTGATAGATGTCTCTGATACGCAGAAAGCAAGACGGCAATAGCCGGGACGAGCGAAGCTCGAACCTTTTACGATTAAGAGATTGTGAGCAGCACACTTAGATGCGAACTCTTCATCAGTGAGACCCTTAGGAGTATTCATGAAGATATAGAGCGCACCGTTAGGCTTGACTGCATCAAATCCTGCATCAACAATGTTGGCATAAAGAAGGTTTCTTCTGTTCTCGTAATTGGCAACATCAACTTTAGCGTAGATTGATTTCTCAATGACTCTCTGCCAGATAGCGGGAGCATTAACGCTGCCGAGTGTTCTGTTTGAAAGAACGATAGCGCCGGTAAGCTCAGCGTAGTCAGCGCACTTGGGTGATACGAGAGTATAACCGATTCTCTCGCCGGGGAGTGAAAGTGACTTGCTCCATGAGAAACAGATAATGAGATTGTCGATATACTTGAGAGCGCAGGGAACAGAAGCACCGTCGTAAGCAAGATCGATGTAAGGCTCATCGCTAATGACATAGATCGTATGATCTTGCTTCTTGAGCATATCGTTGAGTTCTGTAAGAAGCTCAGCCGGATAAACAACACCGGACGGGTTGTTAGGTGAGTTAACGATGATGGCCTTTGTCTTGGATGTGATGGCCTTTTCGATATCGGCAATAACAGGCATGAACTTGTCGTCTGTCTGAACGATAACGACCTTGCCGCCGTGGTTAGCTACATAACCGTTGTATTCCATGAAGTAGGGTGCAAGAAGAATGACCTCGTCCTCAGGATCTAAGAGTGAATGAAGAACATCGTTCATTGCAGATGCAGCACCAACTGTCATGCAGACAGCATCTGCACCGATCTCAAGACCTGCTTCCTTGCCGCGCTTTTCTGCGACGATCTGTCTTGTTGAAGGATAACCTGCATTGGGCATATAACCGTGCATTCCGGGTGTGGGATTCTCGGCAAGCTCCTTAAGAGCATCGAATACTTCCTTCGGCGGCTCCAGGTCAGGATTGCCGATAGAGAAATCGTAAACGTTATCAGCACCGTAGATAGCCTTAAGTCTTCCGCCTTCTTCAAACATCTTGCGGATCTCAGAACCGCCCTTGAGCGATTCGATCATTTTCTTGGAAATCATAGTGTTACCTCTAATCTAAAAAATATAGAAACTAATATAGCACAAATAACAGATTATTGAGTGCGATTTGCCGATACGGTCTATTTTATAGTGCTAAATCGGCAATTTTGGTTGCATAATTGCCGAATAACTAGTGTCAGCTATTCAAAATCGGCAAAATCAATACTCAGTTGCCGAAAATCGGTTGCTAAATGACTTAAATCGGCAATTCCAGCCGTGTTAATTGCCGATTATTTCTAAATTTACTTGCAGGAGAAAAATATGGAATACGGTTTAAGTAAAGAATTGAAAGACAGATATGATTTATTAACTAATCTGATTAATAAGACTGAAGAAAAGATCAATGGATGGTCTGATGGGAAGATAAGGATCAGAAATTATAAGAACAGAAATTATTTTTATCAGTACAATGGTGATTCACAGGAAAAATATATAAGTGTAAAAGATGTGATGATTATCGAAAGGTCGATTCAGCGAGAATATTTAGAACAGGTTTATAAAGCCGCTAAAAAAGAGGCTGACATAGTAGGAAAATTCATAAATGCGTATCCTGGTGAGATTCCGGAAAATGTATATGCCTCTATGCCTGATAACAAAAGAAGTTATATTAAGCCGATAGTATCCACAGATGAGCAATTTGTTCAGCAATGGCAAGACAGACCTTATACACCTAAATCCATATCCAAAGATGTTCCGGTATATGTAACCTTGAAAGGTGAAAGGGTCAGATCGAAGTCGGAGATGATCATTGCGGACAGATTATTCTTGAATGGTATTCCGTATAAGTATGAGTGTCCGCTGATGGTTGCAGGGAATGAGATCATTCATCCGGATTTTACTATCTTAAGGGTCAGCGACCGTAAGATCTTATATTATGAACACTGCGGTATGGTGGGAGAGCAGGATTATGCCGAAGAGATGGTGGACAGAGCGGTCAAGTATTCTTTGACGGGAATCTATAACGGAGACAGATTGTTTTATACATATGAATGCAGCGGGAAACCACTTGATGTCAGAGTACTGGATAACCTGATAAACAACTGCTTCAGATAAGCCCTGCTTAAAAGAAGTGGTTCAATAGGAGAAGTGAATTATTCCTGATCTAAAGACAGGTCAGCAGCATTGTTAACGGATATCTCAATATCGTATTCGGGATTCTGGAGTCTGTTTACGAAGAAGCGTTCTGAGAGCGGCTTGTCGTAGAAGAAGGACTGGAAGAGACTGCAGCCGCACATCATGAGGTCGTCGGCCTGCTTTTGAGTTTTAACGCCTTCGCATATGACTTTGTAGCCAAGGATCTTAGCGAGGTTGATCATGTCGTTTGCGATGATTCGTCCCTTGGAATCTTCCGGATCGAATCTGTCGGCATCGATCTTTACATACTTCGCATCAATGTCGTGAAGGAGCGTAAGGGTTGACTGACCGGTGCTGAACTTGTCGAGTGTAACCAGAATTCCGGCTTCGCTCAGTGTATGGCTTACATCTCTGAGGATGGGCATTCTCTGTGTATAGTCAGGTTCTGAGAATTCGATACCGATAAGGCTGTGGTCAACACCGTATTTGTCTATCACTTCAAGAATGTTGTCGGCAATAGCGGCGTTGAAGAGATGACGGCCGGAGAAGTTGACCGTGATAGGAACTATGGAAATGCCCTGTTCCTGCCAGGTTTTGATGTTCTTGCAGACATTCTCAAGAACATAGAAGTCGATCTTGGTAACGATACCGGAGTCTGTTGCGAGAGTGATGAATTCCTGCGGAGACATTATCTTGCCGTCCAAAGGCCATCTGGCCAAAGCTTCGGCAGCATGGAGGCAGGGCTTGCCTTCTAGACTGATAACAGGCTGATAGTAGATAAGGAATTTATTCTCATTCAAGGCTCTGCTCAGAGTTTCGGTGTTGTTGCGGTTGGATTCGTTGATCTCGTCTGTGTAGTAAACGATATCGACATTGTTCTTCTTGGAATAACTGAATGCCTGGGAGCACTCGCCCATGACGTGGTTGCCGAAACGGTGGTTGGGGCGGATCGTGGTGATTCCCGCTCTGCAGCTGAAGATGTGCTCGAACTTGTCGCCGCCGTAAGTAAGTGAGACGGGAACAGCTGCGATAAATCTTTCGAGTTCGGGGAGACGGGATGTGATGAGGACAACTACGAAGTTGTCACCGCCGAGATGGACAGCAAATTCGCCTCTGTCAGCATCAGGGAAAGAATTGAGTTTGGCTCCGAAAAGCTTTATGGATGAACCTGCAATATCAGAACCGAAGTATCTGTTGATCTGGTTAACATGCTTGATGTTGATGAAAGCGACTGAGTATTTTGTGGCAATGCCGGATGCGAACATCTCATCGAATCTGTTGAAAAGGTAGTTCTGGTTATACATACCGAATTCGATGTCGTTATTGTAAAGGAAAGAATACTGATTACTAAGACGGTTAACAACGATCTTGTTGGCAACGCTGTCTTTGAATATGCATAAAAATTCCTCCTGCTCGACTGAAAGTTGCGGAGGATACTGGGTGTATGTGAATCTTACGATCGTAACAACGGATTCTTTGCTTCCGAGAGTTACTTCGAAGAACTCCTGGCCGATGTTGTCGGAAACGTAATCGACATTCTTGGAAACCGGCTGGCCGCTTATATATTGGGTATCTTCGATCTTGGCGATTGAAAGGTAATCGGCATATTTGGAAAACTTATCGCTGAACTTGCAATCGACACATTTATTGAGTGTGTCATAAAAAGCTTTGATGTCAGGAATGCCGGTGTTCATAGATTATCCCTTAATTCTTTAGTTCACTAGATTTTAAGATATCAAACGGCTCATTACAACCTTTAAAAAAATTATCAAAAAAATATAAGGAATAAATCTAATATGAAAAATAAGCAGAAACCATTTAAACAGTATATCGGAACCAAAGGAGAAGATGCCGCAGCAGGTCTTTTGAGGGACAGGGGATTTAATATCCTCAGGCGGAATTATGCGGTGCACAACGTGGGGGAGATAGACATCATTGCCGAAAAAGACAGTGAGATCCACATTTTTGAAGTCAGGACCAGAAGGAACATCGGTAGTTATCCTGACTCGGCCGAGTCGGTGATCCGCAAGAAGCGGATCAAGGTTATGAAGACGGCCGAGCGGTTTATTGCAGAGAAAGGGCTTTACGACAGAAACGTCGTTTTCGAGGTGATAATGGTGACGCACGATGCACAAGGTAATATACAGAGGATCGATTTTGTTCCGTTTTGATGTGCAATGTGCCGAATTTAATGCAAAATGCATTTTTGATGTTTAGAAATGCCATTTTCACAATTTTTGTTTATTGCTTTAATTAAGCAATAGACTATAATTGTTTGGGTTTTGATGGGTGTAGCATGCCCTGAAAAATGCAAGATTCAAAATTCAAAATTTCATTTTAGAAAGGTTGGCCGATCATGAAGGGTTACCGTGAGATGACAAAAGAAGAGCTCTTGGCAGAGAGAAAAGAGCTGAATGAACGCTATGAGAAGTGCAAGGCACTTAATCTTACGCTCGACATGACACGCGGAAAGCCTTCCCCGGTTCAGCTTGACCTTTCAAACGAAATATATGAGACACTGAAAGACGGCTTTAAGACCGCCAAGAATGAGGATACAAGAAACTACGGTATCGCTCCCGGTATCGAAGAGATCAGAAAGATCTTTGCTGATATCCTCGGTACTGACAAAGACAATATCTTCATGGGCAATTCGTCATCTCTTAACCAGATGTACGATGCGATCATGCGCTCAATGGTATTCGGTGAGATCGATTCACCTAAGCCCTGGTCACAGGTAGAAGGCAGAAAGTGGCTTTGCCCGGCGCCCGGATATGACAGACATTTCAGAGTTACGGAGACTATGGGATTTGAACTTATTTCCGTTCCCATGACAGAGAACGGTCCTGATATGGATGCAGTTGAAGAACTCGTTAAAGATGAGAAGGTCAAGGGTATCTGGTGCGTTCCATGCTACAGCAACCCGGACGGTGTTGTTTACTCCGAAGAGACATGCAGGAGACTTGCAAAGATGGAGACGGCTGCTCCTGATTTCAGGATCTTCTGGGACAATGCTTATGTTGTTCACCACCTTACTGAAGACAGAAACGAGTGGGGAAAGCTTCCTGATATGCTTTCGCTTTGCGAGCAGTCCGGACATGCCAACAGAGTATATGAGTTCGCTTCATCTTCGAAGATCACATTCGCTGGCGGCGGTATCTCATGCTTTGCTTGCAATAAGGACAATATGGCTTATGCCAAGAAATACCTTAATGCACAGACTATCTGTACAAATAAGGTAAACCAGTTAGCTCACGCAAGATTCCTTCCTGATCTGGAATCTGTATATGCACACATGATGAAGCACGCAAGTATTCTCCGTCCCAAGTTCGAGGCTTGCCAGAGAGTTCTTGGTGAGGAACTCGGTTTCGATAATCTCTGGCACTGGACAGATCCTAAGGGCGGTTACTTCGTAAGCTTCTATGCCATGCCCGGAACAGCTACAAAGGTTGTATCCATGTGCAAGGAGGCAGGCGTTGCACTTACACCTGCTGGTGCAAGCTATCCTTACGGAAAGGATCCTTCTGATTCCAACATCAGACTTGCTCCTTCTTTCCCTGAGGTTGAAGATATCGAGAAAGCCGTCAGAATCCTCTCGATCTGTGCTAAAATCACAGCAGTGGATAAATTGTTGGAGGATCTTTAATAATGAACAAAGATACATACGAGAGCCCTTTAAACTCCCGCTACGCAAGTCGCGAGATGCAGTACATCTTCTCACCTGACAAGAAGTTCCGTACATGGAGACTTCTCTGGATCGCATTGGCTGAGGCTGAGAAGGAGTTGGGACTTAATATCACAGATGAGCAGATCGCTGATCTTAAGGCTCACAAGGATGATATCGATTATGAGGATGCAGCAGCAGAGGAGAAGATCCGCCGCCACGATGTAATGGCTCATGTCCATTCTTATGGCAAGCAGGTCAAGGGTTCCGGTGCTGATGCGATCATCCACCTTGGTGCCACATCATGCTATGTAGGCGACAATACAGACATCATCATCATGAGAGAGGCATTGGAGCTTATTAAGAAGAGACTTGTAGTCGTTATTGCTAAGCTCGCTGATTTTGCTGATAAGTACAAGGCTATGCCTACTCTGGGATTCACACATTTCCAGCCGGCTCAGCTCGTAACAGTAGGTAAGAGGGCAACGCTCTGGCTTCAGGATCTTGTATTCGATCTTGAGACTATCGAGAATGCCATTGCTTCTTTGAAACTTCTCGGATGCAAGGGAACGACGGGTACTCAGGCTTCTTTCTATGACCTTTTCGACGGTGATCATGCCAAGTGCGTAGAACTCGACAAGAAGATCTGCGAGAAGATGGGATTCGAGCAGTCGTACTATGTATCAGGCCAGACATATTCCAGAAAGATCGACTATACAGTTCTTTCAGCTCTTGCCGGCATAGCTCAGAGCGCTCACAAGTTCTCCAACGATATCAGACTTCTTCAGCACCTGAAGGAGATCGAAGAGCCTTTCGAGAAGAACCAGATCGGATCTTCAGCCATGGCATATAAGAGAAATCCGATGAGATCCGAGAGAATTGCATCTCTTTCAAGATATGTGATCGCTGACGTTCTTAATCCCGCTATGACTTCTTCAGAGCAGTGGTTCGAGAGAACATTAGATGACTCTGCAAACAAGAGAATCTCAGTTCCTGAGGCTTTCCTTGCAGTTGATGCCATCCTCGGTATTTATACAAATGTTGTTTCCGGTCTTGTTGTTTATCCCAAGATGATCGAGAAGCACATTCTTGATGAGCTCCCGTTCATGATGACAGAGAATATCATGATGGAAGCAACCAAGAAGGGCGGCAACCGTCAGGAACTCCACGAGGAGATCCGCCAGCTCTCAATGAAGGCAGGTTCTGTTGTAAAGAACGAAGGCCAGCCCAACGATCTTCTTGAGAGGATCGCAGCTGATCCGAAATTCGGCATGACCATGGATGAACTTATCAAGCTCAGAGATCCCAAGCTTTATATCGGACGCTGTCCCGAGCAGGTTGACACATTCCTCAATGAGTGTGTCAGACCTTTGATCGAAGCTCATAAGGATGATCTTGCGGTAAGCGAAGTAGAACTCAAAGTATAACAACCATATATCGAACAGATAATTAATTAGGCCTTGTGTCAGTTACAGCTGATGCAAGGCCTTTTTGATATGCGATGAACATTTGATAATTAAATATAATTATCATATAATTATGAATAAGGAGGCATTCATGACCTTTGAATGGGATGAAAACAAAAATAAGGTCAATATTACTAAACATGGAATAGATTTTGCTGAAGCTTGCACATCCTTTTTTGACGATGATGCCCTCTTGTTTGATGATCCGGATCATTCAGAAGACGAAGAACGATTTCTTCTTATCGGGATGAGCAGAAAAACAAGAGTATTAACAGTAAGTCATTGTTATAGAAAAGAGGGTAAAGTGATAAGAATCATTTCAGCCAGAAAAGCAACAAAAACAGAGACAGATTACTATTTGAATGGTGGTGAAATATGAGAGATAACTATGATATAGAAAAATTGAACCCGAGAAAGAATCCTTATGCAGAAATGCTTAAGCGACAGGTTACTATTAATCTCAGAACTACTACCGTTGATTACTTCAAAAAACTGGCCGAGGAGACTGGAATTCCATACCAGAATCTGATAGACATGTATTTGGATGACTGCGTGAAAAAAGGAATCAAGCCGGACATAAACTGGAAGAAGCCGGCATGAGTGTTCTGATTATGACAGTCTTATCAAATCAATAACGACAAGAATCATTATTTTATTAGCGGGATATCCTAAACGAAGAGTTTGGCATATCCCGCTTTTTATATTAAAATATAGTTAACTCGAGCATGGTGGCCTCTAAGCTTGGGCCTGTCTTTTTGATGTAAAGCCTTGTAAGTTGGACTATTGAGATCTGATACCTGAGCACCGCCCTGGATTTCCGGGTGTCAATCAGAGTCCACTTTGTTTCGGGGGTTTAAAGGAGTAACAGATGGAAAGTCTTATTGATGCAAGCAATTTGGCATCTGTCAGCCCGGTCGCTGATATGGCGGCGGGTGCTGTTTTTTTATATCAGGTATTCGTTAACTTAATATCCTGTCGATGTTGAATTTTACCGTTTTTATGCATACAAGATTTAACACGAAGGAGATAAGATAATGAAACTTTACAATACACTCACAAGAACAAAAGAAGAATTCAAACCGATTGAACCCGGCAAGGTTAAGATGTATGCCTGCGGTCCTACGGTATATAACTATTTCCATTTGGGCAACGCAAGACCGTTCGTTACTTTCGATACGCTTGCAAGATATCTGGAATACAGAGGCTATGACGTTACTTTCGTTCAGAACTTCACGGATATCGACGATAAGATGATCAAGCGTGCCAATGAGGAAGGCATCACGGTTGAAGAGCTCGCTGACAGATTCATCAAGGAATACTATGTCGATGCTGACGGTCTCAACATTAAGAGACAGACATATCAGCCAAGAGCCACTCACTCAATGAAGGCCATTATCGGTCTTATCAAGTCCATGGAAGAGAAGGGCTTCACATACATAATCGAAGGTGACGGAGTTTACTACGATGTCTCCAAGAAAGCAGATTACGGTAAGCTCTCACACTATAATCTTGATGAGCTTGAAGCAGGCGGCGGTGAGCGCAAGGCTTCTTACGAAGGCAAGAAAAATCCCGGTGACTTTGCTGTCTGGAAGTTCAAGAAGGAAGGCGAGCCTTCATGGGGTTCACCCTGGGGTGAAGGAAGACCCGGCTGGCACATTGAGTGCTCTGCCATGATCAAGCAGTATCTTGGTGATACCATCGATATCCACGGCGGCGGACAGGATCTAATCTTCCCGCACCACGAGAACGAGATCGCACAGAGCGAAGCAGCAAACGGCTGCACATTCTGCAACTACTGGGTTCATAACGCATTCGTCAACATTGACGGCGAGAAGATGAGTAAGTCTTTGGGCAATTTCTTCACGATCAGAGATATTGTTAAGAAGTATCCCTACAATGTAGTAAGATTCTTCATTCTGCTCGGACACTACAGAAGCCCCATCAATTTCTCCGATGAGCTTTTGGCAGCTGCACAGACAAGTCTCGGAAGGATCTCCAACTGCGTAAGAAATGCCGACTTCGTTTTGAATAACGGTAATCTTGCAGGTGATGCTGAGGCTGACAAGGTCCTTTCAGATGCTGTAAAGACTGCAACGGAGAGCTTCATCTCCCATATGGATGATGACCTCAACAGTGCTGATGCGATCACTGATATCTTCAATCTTGTAAGACAGACAAATACAAGTGCCCAGGAAGCAAAGGTATCCAAGGAAGCGCTTCAGGCTGCAAGGGATAAGATCGTTGAGCTTACAGGCGTTTTGGGAATCCTTTTGGATCTTGAAGATGAGATCCCTGAAGAGATCACAGAACTTGCAAATAAGAGAGCTGAAGCAAAGAAGGCTAAGGACTATGCTGAGGCTGACAGGATCAGAGATGAGATCCAGGCTAAGGGATACACCGTAAAGGATGTGCCCGGCGGTTTTAAGATCGAGAAGGCATAACTGATGATAAAACCTTTTATTGCACAGGATCTCCGAGAGGTATCTCCGCTTGTCTTGGCCTACATAGGCGACTCTATCTACGAGCTCTATGCAAGATGTAAGTCGGCTACACTCGGAGCCGGAAGCAATAACAAGATGCATAACAATACCGTGCGCTATGTTTCTGCAGAGGCACAGGCGGCAAGCATAAGGGTACTGGCAGATGAGCTGACTGAGACTGAATCAGACTATTTCAGAAGAGGCAAAAATTCGAATCCGCATGCGGTTTCAAAGAATGCCAATCATGCCGACTATATGTATGCGACAGGCTTTGAGGCTCTTCTGGGATATCTCTTCCTGAACAACGAAGAGCCCAGAATGGAATATCTGATCTATAAGAGCTTCGATATATGTGACGGAGTTATCGGTAAGGAAACAGAGAGTGACAATGGATAAAGGCAAGAGACGTTTTAATCAGGATAAGAGACAGAGAAGACCTGAGAATTCCAGGCCTCAGGAAAAGCGTGTCCGTGAAGACGATGCTTTCACAAGAGATGACACGACAGATAAGCTCGAAGGCAGAAATGCCGTAACGGAGGCTTTGGCTGCCGGAAGAGACTTCAATAAGATCTGGATCTTAAAACCTGAAGGAGACAAGCCTTTGGATCACGGCCTTATCAGGATCCTTGATGAAGCAAAAAAGCGCGGCATCGTTGTAACGAGAGCTACAAGACAGATCCTGGATAAGATGAGTGCCACACATAATCACCAGGGCGTTATTGCCTCAGTTGCGCCTCACAGCTATGCTGATCTTGATGAGATAATCGAAAAGTGCAGACAGGAGGGAAGACCTGCTCTTCTCGTAGCACTGGATGAGATCAAGGATGCCTATAACCTGGGTTCTATCCTCAGAATATCTGACTGCTGCGGAGTTGACGGTGTCATTATCCCCGAGAGACGTTCTGTTGCTCTGGACTCTATGGTTGCCAAGGCTTCTGCCGGTGCCATCGAATATGTGCCCGTAGCAAGAGTCACCAATCTTGCCCAGACACTTACAAGGCTTAAAGAGAAGGAGAACTTCTGGGTCTGCGGAACCGACATGAATGCGGATTATGAATATCATGCTGCCGATTACTCGGGCAATCTCGTTGTTGTCATCGGAAGTGAAGGCGACGGAATGAGAGACGGCGTTAGGAAGTGCTGTGACTTTACGGTATCCATCCCGATGTCAGGCCATGTTAACAGCCTTAATGCCGCTGTTGCAGCAGGAGTAGTACTCTTTGAAGCACAGGCAAAAAGGCATAAAGAGGAATAACTGATGACTAAAACAGGTAACAGCTTGAACGGATTAAAGAGAGCTTTCTCCAAAGCTCTTGCTGTTATCCTGTGTTCATTCATGCTTATTGGCGTATTGGGGATCACCGGTTGTGATTTCATCAACAGTCTTACTCACGGTGTAACACAGAAGCCTTTGGCTGAGACTGAGCTCGCAAGACTTGTTACCAATGCCGTTATAAATGAAGGCGACGTTGCTGATATCTACGCCAAGTTCCCGTCAAACCAGATCGAAGGTTTATCTTATTCGATGTTCTCAAATTACTGCTCTGTTTTAAGGAAATGCTCTCAGGAGCATGGTACACCTGATTCGTTCAAGATCTTAAATGATGAAGACAAGGCAAAGTATTTCGAGTCCATTGATATGACCAATGAAGAAAGCTATGCATCGATTCTGAATTACGGGGAGATGGATGTCGTTGAGCTCTGTTATTCAAAGGATAAGGACAAAAGTGCTCCTCCTGTAAGGTTCACGCTTTCCAAAAAGGACAATATCTATATCCTGTCCAGCAAATATATCATCGACACGATGCTCGCATACTCTTATATCAATCACTACTTCGAGATGATCGACAGCGATAATGTCGACGGCCTTGAAGCAATTATCAAGTCTGATTACGACTCCGATATCTATATGAATTCGGTTATACGTGCCAAAGCCGATTATATCGCCGACTATTACAGACTTAAGGTTAAGACAAGTACTCCCGATTTTGAGCTGAAGCTGTTTACACCTACGCATATTTCGTATGTTATCCCTGAAGTATTTACTGCAGACGGAACTTCGATCGTATCAAAGACGGTAGATCTCAGGCTTAAGACAGACGGCAACTTCATGGTCGAAGATGAGGTTCCGGCATCCATAAGGGAATTGCGTTTCTCAAGAGAAGGATCTTCAAGGCTTCGAATGGGTTCAACTTACACATCAAGTGAGATCCGCTATCTTTTGGGTGATCCGAAGTTCTCAACATATACTTCTGATCAGGTTATCCTTGCATACGACGGCATGACGATCCGTCTTGATGCCGAAATAGGTGATAAGGGACAGTGGTCTTCCGGAAGACTGACTTCGGTGCTTCTCAAAAAGGATGGCGAGTTCAGCTTTAATGAGGATCTTTATATCGGAATGAATATTTCCGAATTGCTTCTTGTATATCCGATGTTCGATGAATGTGATTATACAAGCTCATTCAAGAACGGTGACGGTGAGTTCGTATTGTCATTCGAATTTGATGAATACGGCAATGTAACGAGCATAATGCTCGGTGAAGCAGTCGGTTAATCAGCAATGCACTTGGCTCTAAGTGCACTTATCTCATCCTGCGTCAGACCGTTAGCTATAAGAAGGTTAGCTACATCGCCATCCCATTTGCTGTCGATATAATCCAGGAATGTAACCATGTTGTGCGCATCTGATCTCAGAATGTGCTTCATGTCATCAGGCAGTTTACTGATGTAAGGTTCAAGAAAATCCCTGAGATATTCGTAAGATACCGCATAGTTTGCAATGATGTCTTCTCTTGAAGCGCCGCAGAGAAGATAAAGTATAGCGGCAACGACGCCTGTCCTGTCCTTGCCGTGCGCGCAGTGGAAAAGCAAAAGACCGTCGTTATTTAAGAGAACACGCATGATCTCAGCAAGGCGCTCACCCATCTCTTCGCCAATGATGACATAGTAATCGCCGAGTGTATGGGTCCTTATGTATTCGATAGTCTTATCTTCCGGACCGTTCGGATCGCTGTTAAGAAGGGGAATGCTGTAGAACTTAATGTCGGGGTCTTTCTCAAACGGATTGCCTGTGCCTTTCAGCTCATCTGTTGCACGAAGATCAATAACAGTCTTTACTCCGTATCCTTTGACTTCGTTATACTGTTCCTGACTGAGCCACTCGGGAGATCCTGATCTTAAGAAAAGACCGGTCTTAAATGTCTTTCCGCCGGCTAAAGGCATTCCGCCAAGTTCTCTGCAATTTATAAGAGCAAGTTCTTTCACTAGCTGCGTGTCAGGATTATACGAATTCATTTAATTACTCCCCATAAAATCGATAGAAATCATTCTAACTAAATCGTGATTGACATTCAAGGTTTCAAGTAATAAGATTAATAGGCTATTGGGAAACCGATAGGGAATATGCGCCTATAGCTCAACTGGATAGAGCGTCTGACTACGGATCAGAAGGTTGTGGATTCGAGCTCTGCTAGGCGCGCCATACACAAAGCTGTTGCGTTAGCGGCAGCTTTTTTAATATCTTCAGGAGGTATGACATGTATAAGGTCCTCGTTGTAGTTGACATGCAAAAAGACTTCATTGACGGTGCTCTCGGCTTTGACGGAGCAGAGAAGATCATTCCCGGTATCGCTGCAAAGATCAGGGAATTTGAAGAAGCCGGCAATAAGATCGTTTATACACTTGATACCCATTTTGAGAACTATATGGATACTCAGGAAGGTAAGAATCTTCCTGTACCTCACTGCATCAAAGGATCAGAAGGCCACTGTCTCTGTGATGAGCTAAAGCCTCTGCTTGACGGCAAGAAGGCTTTTGAGAAACTTACATTCGGAAGCATAGAGCTTGCAGAATATCTCAAAGATAATGCAGAAGATATCAGCAGCATCGAAGTCTGCGGCCTTGTCTCAAACATCTGTGTTGTCTCAAATGCCGTGATCGCAAAGGCAGCTGCACCTGAGGCTGAGATAATAGTTGATTCAAAACTTACCGCATCTTTTGATCCCAAGCTTCACCAGGCAACGATGGATGTATTAAAGGGATTACAGGTTACTGTACTTTAATATTGCATTTCTTAACCACGCTGTGATACAATTCATACTCGGCTATTAATTTATATATTATTTATTTGGAGGATATAACATGGCATCCACAATTGAGAAGAAAGAACACTCTCAGGTAGTAATCAGCCTTGAGGCTAACAAGGAAGAGTGGAACGCAGCTCTTAAGAAGTCTTACAACAAGAACAAGAACCGTTTCCAGGTTCCCGGTTTCCGTAAGGGTAAGGTTCCTTATCAGCTTGTCTGCCAGTACTACGGTGAGGGCGTGCTTTATGAGGACGCTATGAACGAGATCGCTAACGAGCAGTATCCCGAAGCAGTTAAGGAACACGATCTCAAGGTCGTTTCAAGACCTGAGATGGATGTTCAGGACATCAACGACGAAGGCATCAAGTACACGATCTCAGTTTACGTTAAGCCTGAGTTCGAGCTTGGTCAGTATGAGGGCGTTGAAGTACCTTTCAAGGATCAGGTAGTTACTGACGAGGACGTTGACGCTGAGATCGAGCGTATGAGAAAGAGAAATGCTTCTCTTGAGGAAGTTACTGACCGTCCTGCACAGGAAGGCGATACAGTTACGATTGACTACGAAGGCTTCAAGGACGGCGTTGCTTTTGAAGGCGGCAAGGGCGAGGGTTATAACCTCAAGCTCGGTTCAAAGTCTTTCATCCCCGGTTTCGAGGAGCAGGTTGCAGGTCACAACGTTGATGAAGAGTTCACTATCGAAGTTAAGTTCCCTGAAGACTATCACGCAGAAGACCTCAAGGGCGCTGATGCTACATTCAACGTAAAGATCCACGCTATCAAGACAGAGATCGTTCCTGAACTTGACGATGAGTTCGCTAAGGATGTTTCAGAGTTCGATACTCTTGATGAGCTCAAGGCTGACGTAAGAGCAAAGCAGCAGGAGAGAGCTGACAAGGACAACAAGGCAGGTTTCGAGAACGAGACAGTCCGTGCTGTATGCGATAACTGCGAGATCGATATTCCTGAGTCCATGATCCAGAACGAAGTTGAGCAGATGGCTGACGATCAGGCAGCACGTATGTCCAATCAGGGTATTGCTCTTGATATGTATCTCCAGTATGTCGGTCAGAGCATGGATGACTTCAAGAAGTCGTTAGAGCCTATGGCAAGAGTAAGAGTTAAGTCTTCACTCGTTATCGAGAAGATCACAGAGAAGCTCGATCCCGAGGTTACAGCTGAAGAGTACGATGAAGAGCTCACAACTATCGCCAACAACTACAAGATCGATGTAGAAGAAGTTAAGAAGTCCATCGGTGAGGATTCCGCTTTCATCAAGGATTCCATCAGAGCCAGAAAGACAGTCGAGTATCTTGCATCCAAGGCAGTTAAGGTTGAGCCCAAGCCTGCTGAGGAAGTTAAGGAAGAAGAGAAGACTGAAGAGTAATATAACCTGACAGTTAACGATAAGGCCCTCGAGTGATCGAGGGCCTTTTACTTTGTTTGATGATTTTTCTGAGCTTAAGTGAAGTAGAGTTGATTATGTCCTGTAGCTTCCGTTGATCTTAACGTAGTCGTATGAGAAGTCGCATGTGAACATTCTGTCGTAAGCATCACCTTCGTAGAGAGTGATATCTACTTTTATATCGTGTTCAGCCAGAAGTCTTGAAGCTTCGTCCTCGTCGAATGCGACGGCTGCACCGTCCTTATACATGAGAAGACCGGAAAGTCTGATATCTACTTTCTCAGGATCAAATGAAGCTCCGGAATAGCCTACAGCTGTAAGGATACGGCCGATGTTGGCGTCCTCACCGAAGAATGCTGTCTTGCAGAGAGGTGATCTTGCAACTGAGGTAACGATGAGCTTTGCATCTTTCTCATCCTTAGCTCCGTGAACTTCGATCTCGACGAACTTTGTAGCGCCTTCGCCGTCAGCTGCAAGCATTCTTGCAATATCTTCGGAAAGCTTGCAGAGAGCATCTTCCACGATCTGATAGTCTTCAGTGCCCTCAGTTACCGATACGCCTGATGCTCCGTTTGCCATAACTACGACCATGTCGCAAACAGATGTATCACCGTCGACGCTTACTCTGTTGAATGTGTATTTAACAGCCTTTTGCAGCATTTTCTTCAATGAGGCGGATTCTATGCCGCAGTCTGTAGTGAAGATGCAGATCATGGTGGCAAGGTTAGGGTGGATCATGCCGGAGCCTTTGGCCATACCTGAGATAGTAACAGTCTTGCCGTCAGTAAGTTCGATCTGGGCAGAAACTTCCTTGGGTACCGTATCTGTGGTCATCATGGCGTATTCGGCATTGTGAGCACATTCTTCAGCGACTGAAAGGCCATGGACAAGTGACGGGATAGCAGATGTGATCTTATCCAAAGGAAGTCTTGTTCCGATAACACCTGTTGAAGCTGTAAGGATCTCTGATTTGTCGCAGCCTAACAGGGATGAAGCACACTCTGCAACTCTATCGGCATCTTCGATTCCGACAGCGCCTACGCCTGCATTAGCAACTTTGCTGTTAACGATAATGCCCTTTGCTTTGCCTGTGCCTTCAATGATCCCCATTGATCTTACAAGGGAATGACCTTTGACAAGGTTGGAAGTATAGACACCTGCGACATTGCAGAGTTTGTCTGAATATACCATGCCGACATCAAGATAGGATGATTTTGGATCATCGTTATTGATATTGGCGGGATCTGGGCATTTCATACCGGCGGATACGCCGTTTGCCTTAAAGCCCTGGGGCATTGTTATATAAGATACAGATAATTCTTCGTTCATAGCGATTACCTCATTTAAATCTTTTTCAATCGATTAATAGTATATCTTTGTGGGTAAGTGTGCAATAATCTAGGATATTTATTTATATGGTTTATCTGTAAATATGCTTATATTAAAGTCTTTATATAACAGTCTGCTTTCAAGAGGAAGCACATAAAAATGATATCGTCTTTTCTTTACACTCAGATAATAGCACCTCTTGAACTGCTGTTTGAGATCATATTCACTGTCGCAAACAGGATCATCGGTAATTCCGGTCTTTCAATTATTGTTTTGAGTCTTGTCGTTAACTTTCTTGTGCTGCCTTTATATAAACGTGCCGATGAACTTCAGGCGGAAGAACGCGATATACAGTCCAAGATGGCTTCCGGGATCAAGCATATAAAGAAAGTGTTCAAGGGTGATGAACGTTTCTTTATGCTTCAGGAATACTACAGGATAAATCACTATAAGCCTGTCTATGCACTTAAGAGTACTGCTTCGCTTTTACTGCAGGTGCCTTTCTTCATCGCAGCATATAATCTTTTGTCCGGTATGCAGAGCCTTCAGGGAATGCAGTTCGGTTTTATTGCCGATCTTGGCAGGGAAGACGCACTGTTTACAGTCGGATCATTTCCCGTAAATGTTCTGCCGATACTCATGACTCTTATCAATGTGGTCTCAGGAATCATATATACGAAAGGACATCCTTTTAAGGAGAAAGTTCAGGTCTTCGGACTTGCTGCGGTATTCCTTGTACTGCTTTACAGATCTCCTTCAGGACTTGTATTCTATTGGCTTCTGAATAATGTGTTCTCGCTTTTGAAGAATGTGTTCCTGAAGATAAAGAATTCCAGGCTGGTCTTAGGTATTATCTTTGCCTTTTGCGGATTTGCCGTTGTTCTAAGCTCTGTCTTAAGAAAAGACCTTGATGCCAGGCAAAAGGTATTGCTTTCAATGGGCGGAGTATTGCTTTTACTGCCTTTAATCGTTGAACGTCTTAAGGATAAGCCTTTGAAGTCCGGTATTTTAAAGGCCGGCAAAAAGGATAATGCCATGTTTATCACCGGGACTGTGTTCATGGCGCTCTTAACAGGTCTTCTGATCCCGTCCGCCGTCATCTATTCCGCATCTATGGAATTTATCGATGAGGTCACACTCATCAATCCCAGTATATATATCCTCAATGCTATGCTTCTTTCATTTGGAAGCTGGGTGTTGTGGGGCGGAGTGTTCTATGCGTTCATGAACGATCGGATAAAGGTTTTGTTCTGCAAGGGAATCTGGCTTATCTGCGGTATTTCTGTTATTGATTATATGCTGTTCGGAACAGATCTCGGTCTTATGTCGAATGCGCTTATCTACGATGTTCCGCCGGAGTTCAGGCTGTATGAGTATCTTTTAAATGCTTTGGCAATAATCCTTGCAGCCGCAATACTGTTATTTATTTATATGAAGATTCCCAAGGCACCCAAGACGATACTTGCAGTAGGTGCAGCTTCAGTTATTGTCATCGGCTCTATGAATCTCCTGGGCGTACACGGAGCATATACGGGTTACAGGAATTATGTAACACCGTCATCAGTCATACCGGAGATACCGTTGAGCAAGAACGGCAAGAATGTTATCGTCCTTATGCTTGACCGTGCCTGCGGAACACAGGTGCCTTACATATTTAATGAGAAGCCTGAACTGATAGAAGAATTCGACGGCTTTACTTACTATCCAAACTCATTGTCTTACGGTGGTTTTACCAATACGGGATCCCCGGCTCTATTCGGCGGATATGAATATACTCCTGAGAACATGAACAAAAGAGATACCGAGCTTTTGGAAGACAAACACGATGAAGCACTTAGGGTCATGCCTGTTATCTTCGGTGATAACGGCTATGAAGTTACGATCTGCGATCCCGCTTATGCCGGATATGAGTGGGTGCCTGATCTGTCGATCTACGATGATCACCCCGAATTTAACTGTTATCTGACCAACGGTACTTTCAATTATTTTGAAGAGTTCGACATCGATGAGATGCAGAATACATCTGAGCGTTTAAATGAGATACGCAACAGGAATTTTTACTGCTTTGCCCTCATGAAGATATCGCCTCTGATCTTGCAGCAGACATTATATAACGACGGTCTGTATAACGAAGCGATATCGGCATCTGGAGATGATGCGGGATCTCTTTACAGTTATTCAGTCGTACAAAAACTTATAAATATCTCACAAGGCTACGGCTATAACCTCAAATTCCTAAGGCCTTATACGGTGCTTTATAAACTTCCTGAGATCACCGCTGTTAATGACAGTGATAAGAATACATTCCTTATGATGTGCAATGACATTACCCATGAAACATGTATTTTGCAGGAACCTGATTATGAACCTGCGCTTGTAGTAGACAACTCTGCTTACGATCAGGATCTGGTATCTCGTTATACGATCGACGGTGTGACTATGGAGATGAAGAATTCCTATCAGATAAGCCAGTATCAGTCCAATGTCGCGGCTTTTATACTGTTGTCCAAGTGGTTTGATTATCTCCGTGAGAACGGAGTATACGATAACACGAGGATAATTATAGTGTCTGACCATGGCAGGACTTTAAACCAGTTCGGTATCCGGTGTGAAGGGCAGGATATGGACTGCTTCATTCCGCTTCTGATGGTAAAAGACTTTAATGCTTCAGGATTTACAGTCTGCGAAGATTTCATGACCAACGGTGATACGCCGGTCTTAGCCACAGACGGACTTATAGAAGATCCTGTAAATCCGTTTACCGGAAATCCGATCACATCCGAGATGAAGAACGGCCCCCAGACGGTCCTATACTCGGAAGAACTGAAGACTGATGTCAATAACGGCACTGTATTTTTGCCGGGAGCATGGTATACATTGACGGGTAACCCGCATAACCCGGAAGACTGGACTTATGTCGGAGTTCACTAAATAAGAAGAATAAGACGAAAGAATATATTACCGCTTGACTTAAAAAGACCTTTTCTTTATAATTTCAAGGCAATTGGCTGAAATGGTGGGATTAGTTCAGTTGGTTAGAGCGCTAGTTTGTGGCACTAGATATCATGGGTTCGAATCCCATATCCCACCCCAACTTTTTGCCTCGAAACACTGGGGTGTAGCCAAGGGGATCCTGCCACCCCAGCCAAATGGTTCACTAGCTCAGCCGGTAGAGCACTTGACTTTTAATCAAGGGGTCTGGAGTTCGAACCTCCAGTGAGCCACCAAACAGAAATAAATTTTCCCTGCACTTAAGATGCAGGGTTTTTTATTGCCTTCCGCGCTCCGCTTGGAGCGCCACCGGTGTTTTGATGAGACGTGACTCATCAAAAACACGGCCGGCAAGCAATATTAGCCACGATCAGATTACAATTAGGTGACATTTTGTGCATCTGCCCGAGTTTTGCTTGAAATTTTGGTTATTTACACGGATTTGAATGTTAAAATACAGTCACATATATGCGCCAAGACTTATATTTGGCGGAAAGGATAACAGAAGCAGTGAAGAAGGTAGTAGTTAATGTTGCATCTGCAGTTGTTGCGGCCGGTGTTGCCGTAGGATCTGTTACTGCAAATAATATCGGCTCTTCCAAAGAAATCGATCTTCAGAGTCCTTCTTTGATCGGTCCTAATGCTGTTACATTCGATGATTTCTGTTCGCCCGGTTATGAGGAAGCCGAAGATATCGGCTATGTTCCTATGAGTCTTAAGAACGCAAAGTTCAATATCGATGACTATACGATAGTTGCTGTTAAAACTTATTCTGATATCGCTTCAGAATTCGGAACAGATCCGCTTGATCCCATCACTTACGATGGTTCAACATTCTGGCTTAACAGTGACGCAGTACTTGTCGCTCCTAAGGCTGAACTGGCATCTGATGAAGAATCTGATGAATCAGAAGATTCAGATGAAGACAGTGAAGATAATAACGGCAATCAGGACGATGTGATCAGTCTCAAGCTCGGTGATACCGTAGTAAGAGTTGCTTATACGAAAGAATGGTCTCTCGTAAAGCTCGCTGACGGAAGACAGGGCTACATTATGAGCTCACATCTTTCAGCTGATGAGATCATCCCTGAAGCAGAGCAGGAAACTGAAGAGGACGACTACGAAGAGGAAGACACATCTTCATCAAGTTCTTCATCAGACACATCCAGTTATTCAGAACCTGATTATGAACCGGATGATGAGCCTGAAGAAAGCTCCGGACCTGACTGGGAAGAGTGGGATGTTGATTTTACCGTCTATGCAAGTACGGCTCTTAATACAAGAACCGGCCCGGGTATCTCATATACTCTGCTCACGACGTTGTCTATGGGTTCTGAGATCGAAGTTGTAGCTGAGACGGATAACGGATGGTACAAGTCATCTGACGGATACTATGTCAAAGCAAGCTTTACCCAGGATGATGAACCTTATATTCCTGAGCCTGTCTATTATGACGACGATGATGATGACGATTACGATTCAGATGAAGACTGGACAGATTTTGCTTCTTTCGTAAGAAACTATATCGGATGCAGATATGTATATGGCGGTGCATCACCTGACGGTTTCGACTGTTCCGGTTTCGTTATGTACTGTTATGAGGTTTACTATGGAATCTATCTGCCTCATGGTGCTACAAGCCAGTCTTACTGCGGCGAATGGGTTGATCCCGATGATATCCAGGTCGGTGACATTATCTGCTTCGACAAGGAAGGAGACGGTATCATGGAACATGCAGGTCTCTATGTCGGAAACGATACATATGTACACGCTCAATCTTCTGCAACAGGTGTAGTTGAATCCTGTTACTCATCGGCCAAATGGAAGATAGGAACGGTAAGAAGAGTCCTTTAAAACCAATAAAGCGCTGATCTTCAATGAAAGGTCAGCGCTAATTTTTTGAATACAAATTTCAATAAAGATTATAAGTATTCGGAAAGCCCCATTATTGCTTCTGTAAGAACCTGGATATCTGTTTCAAAATCAGACAGAGCTCTGCATTCGTTGGCCTGATGGCACTGGTCTTCCTGCCAGGGAGTCTGGATACCGAAAGCTATTGTATTCGGCATGTGACGTGCATAAGTACCGCCGCCTATTGCAATAGGATCTGTGAATTCGTCAAGATATTCAGGCTTATATCCGCTGTAAGACGGCATATTTGACTTCCAGATCTCAGTAAGCAATGCGACCTGTGGAAGGTCTTTGGATTTATAAAGCGGATCCATCTGGTTTAACACTTCAACTTTCAGTCCAAACGGCGAAGCGATAGATTCAAGGTGTGAAACTATATCGGACATCTTATATGTTACCGGACATCTGATATCGATAGTCAGGGATTCGCCTGAAGGGGAACATTCCAATATAGAAGGATTACCGGTTACGCTTCCGGATTCATCTGTGATGGAACATCCTGTATATTCTGCTGCAGAAGAATAAGCGATCTCCTTGCCTACGAATGAAAGCAGCGGAGATGAAGAATAATCTATGGAACCAGAATCAAGCGACTTAATAAGCTCAAATATCGCATTAACTCCGAGTTCGGGCTTGGATGCATGGGCCATTTTGCCTTTAGCCGTATAAGAATTGCCGGATATGGTACATGAACATGAAGCAGGTACCATATTGGCAGCAGAACCTCCTGAAGCAATGACAGAAGAAGGGGACGAATTTGAAATCTTTACATGCAGGATACCTTTCTCTGCATAGATTACCGGGAATTCGCCGTCGGGGGTAATAGCAAATGAAGGAATCTCACCCTGTTCAGCATATGTCTCAACACATGAACATGTGCGCTCCTCATCGGTTCCCAGTATAAGCCTGATCCTCTTGGAAGGCATGAATCCCGATGTCATAAGTTTCTTCATTGCAAAATAAGATGCGCATGCAGGACCTTTATCGTCTACGATGCCTCTTCCGTAAAGAATTCCGTCTTTGAGTGTCAGTTCAAAGGGATTGGTTGTCCAGCCGTCGCCGGCGGGTACTACATCCAGATGGCAGACAATGGCAATAAGGTCTGCTTCAACCGGACCTATTTCACACCAGCCGACACGGTTATCGATGATGCCGGTCCTCATCCCTGAGGCGGAAGCATCATTAAGGAAGAACTTCAAAGCGGAATATGGCATTAAGCCATAGGGAAGAGTGCCGTATTTAGGGTCGTCTATCGGGTCGGAACCGGTGCTTTCTATCGAAATAAGATTTTTCAGAAATTCAAATTCTTCATTTGAAAGATTGGATTTGTTCATGAAAGCCTCCAAAAACTAATATACTGATACTAGGAATGTTACCACAATTGACTAAACTCTTCGATTGAACAAAAAAGCAAAGATGTTTATAATTACACAGATATTATAATTAAGGGGAATCACAGATGGAGTCAACCAAGAATTTTGAGTCCGAGATCAACATCAAAGATCTGATCCTTGCAGTTATGAAAAAACTCGGGGTAATGATCATTGCCGGAGCAGTGCTTGGCGGTGCCATGGGATCTTATAAGGTCCTTAAGAGGATCAAGACAAATGACGTTCTTGATGCCCGCACAAGGCTCAGTGATTCGGAAACTGATGTCCAGTATGAACTCCGTGTCCAGAATATCAATAAGGCAAGGGTTTATGCCGAGATGATCGACAACCTTAATCTTCAGGTAGATCATCAGAGAGATTATATTGCCAATTCCATTTATATGCAGATCGATGCTGAGAATGTTTATCAGTCCACAGCACAGATAACGCTTACCTTGCAGAATAATGATATTAACGGTATAGATAGTGCTTTGTTTGGTGCTTATGAGCGTGAGGTCAAAGCAGGAAACTATCTTGACCAGTATGCCAAGCAGATAAATAAAAAGCCTGACTATATTAAAGAACTCATATCATTCAGCAGCTCTGCTGCCGGCAATACTATAATCAGTGTTGATAAAGATGTTAACAGAGTTGGTTCTATGTATATCAGTGTTGTAGGTCCTTCACGTGAGTTCTGTGATGAGGTAATGGAACTTGTAATCAGCAAAGTTCAGAGTGTATATGAAGACCTCAATACGACGGTTTCTCCTCATATAATCTCACTGGTTGGTATACAGCAGATTCAAAAGATTGATAACGGTATCAGAGACTCACAGATCAGTCATACTGGTACTATCAATTCATTGCAGAATCAGATCACAACCTATAATGACCAGCTTGATAAAGTTGCTAAAGATCTTGATTTAGCTGACAAAGAGGCTATCCTTGAATATTTTGAAGAACACCCGGATGTTAAGGTTAATGGTATTCCATCCGAAACTTCAGAAAAAACTGTAAGCCGCTGGGGTAATATCAAACCGGGTATCAAGTATGCTGCTGTAGGTTTTGTTGCTGGTGCTTTCTTAATTGCAGCCCTTGTAGTTCTGAAGTATATCTTCGGCAGAAGATTCACTAATCAGGCCCAGTTCTTCGGCGTATTCCCTATGATCAAAAAGATCGGTGTATTAAAGCCTTCCGGCAAAAGATCAAAGTATGATAAGTTTATAGATGTCAAAGCTGAAGATGATACAAAGATGTCTGATGATAATAACAAAAAGCTTATCTCTGCAAACTATGCTAATCTTACAAGAGATTATAAGAAGGTCTTGATTACAGGTACCGGTGATGAGAAGGCTATGAGCGAATGTGTTAAATCACTTGGTCTCAAGGGTGATTATAAGCCTGATATGTTCAGTAATCCTGATGTCCTTGCATTAGTACCTGAGTATGAAGCAGTTGTTCTTATTGAGCAGAGAAATTACTCTCTCTTCAAGAATGTAGATAAAGAGATCAATCTCATAGCTAATGGCGGTACACCGATCATTGGTTCTATTATCATTTAACGGAAAGACAGGCCAGTCACTTGACAGATAACATTAAGACAAAACCGGGTAAGAGTAAACATTGGTTTTACAGGGCAGTAGTACTTGCTGTCCTTGATTTTGTCTTCATGGCATTGAGTTTTTTCGGAGCTCTCCTGATAAGATATGATCTTAAGTTTACCAAGATAGAAGAACAGTATATAAAGCAGGCTCTTATTATAGTTCCAATCTGTGCTGTCCTGATAATCATCTTGATGGGTATATTCAAGATGTATAACAGCATATGGCGATTTGTATCATTCTCTGAATTTGAGCGAATAGTCAAAGCCTGGGTCTGCTTTACGATCATAGTATTTGTTGCCGAACTAATTGATGAGATGGTCACACATGTAAGACGGTTGCCTATATCTGTTTGGTTAATGGCGATCATATTCGGATTTGTTACCACAACAGCTCTGAGATTCAGCTTCAGGTTCCTAAACTATATTCGCAAAGATTCTTCTGTAACTAAGGATTGTTCACATATCATGATCATCGGTGCCGGCGCATGCGGCAAAGATGTTATTCATGAGATCGTAATGAGCAGGCATGTTAATGCTAAAGTCTGCTGTGCTATTGATGATAATCCGGTTAAGATTGGCAGGGAGATCGACGGTATACCGATTGTAGGAAGCCGTGTCGATATTCCGAATGCTGTAGAAGACTATGGCATAGATGAGATTATCTTTGCAATTCCTGATGCTAAGGGTGCTGACCGTAAAGAGATACTTGATATATGTTCATCTACTGGCTGTAAGGTAAGGATAATCCCCGGCATCTATCAGATGATCGACGGTTCGGTAACAGTTAATTCAATCAGAAATGTTGAGATCATTGACCTTCTAGGAAGAGATCCTGTCAAAGCAAATGTTGAACGTATCAGAGAGTATATTACCGACAAAACAGTTATGGTCACAGGCGGAGGCGGATCTATCGGTTCTGAGCTTTGCAGGCAGATTGCAATGGCCAAGCCTAAACTTCTTATAATCTTCGATATTTATGAGAATAACGCTTTCTGGATAGAACGTGAGCTTCGATCGAAGTATGGCGACAGCCTAAATATGATTGCTCTTATTGGTTCTGTAAGAAACACTAACAGGGTCAATTCCGTGCTTGATAAGTACAGACCGGATATTATATTCCATGCAGCAGCTCATAAGCATGTTCCGTTAATGGAAGGCTCGCCAAATGAAGCTATAAAGAATAATGTTGGCGGTACTTATAAGATGGCACAGGCAGCCGTCAAATATGGTGTTAAACGTTTTGTACTTATCTCTACGGATAAAGCAGTTAATCCTACAAATATCATGGGTGCATCTAAGCGTATATGTGAGATGGTCATCCAGATGATGGACAGGAAGGCTCAGGCTTTATATGACAGCGGAGAGATTAAAGTAAGAACCACATTCTCAGCCGTAAGATTCGGTAATGTATTGGGTTCTAACGGTTCCGTGCTCAAGATCTTTGAGAAGCAGATTGCAAACGGCGGTCCTGTTACTGTCACAGATAAGAACATCATCAGGTATTTCATGACGATACCTGAAGCTGTCGTGCTTGTTATGGAATCAGGTGCATATGCTAAGGGCGGTGAAATATTCGTACTTAACATGGGCGAACCGGTTAAGATCGATGATGTTGCGCGTAAGATGATAAAATTATCAGGACTTACACCTGATGTTGATATCAAAGTCGTCTATACAGGATTAAGACCGGGCGAGAAGCTCTATGAAGAGCGTCTTATGGATGAAGAAGGCTTGAGAGAGACAGATGAGAATAAGGATATTTCTATTGCTCAGCCTATTCCAATGGATGATGACGAATTCTTAAAGCAGCTCGATGAACTTGACCGTGCGGCTAAATCTGAGAGCGATGAGATCAAGCAAATCGTGGCTAAAGTTGTTAAAACTTATAAGCCGTCTATGGAGGCAAATAAATGAGAAGTATACCTTTCTCACCACCGGATATATCTGAACTTGAGATTAATGAAGTTGCTGAATGTCTCAGATCAGGTTGGATTACTACAGGTCCAAGAACTAAGGAACTTGAGAAACGATTAGCTGAATATGTCGGCACATCAAAATGTGTTTGTCTCTCGTCAGCGACAGCATCCGAAGAACTTAATCTTCGGATATTAGGTATCGGTGAAGGTGATGAGGTAATCGTTCCTGCATATACATATACAGCATCTGCAGCAGCAGCTATTCATGTTGGTGCCACTGTCGTGTTTGTTGACAGTCAGAAAGATAATCCGGAGATGGATTACGATGCTATGGAAGCTGCTATCACTGAGAAGACAAAGGCAATTATCCCTGTTGATCTCGGCGGTGTTGTCTGTGACTATGACAAGATATTCGAGATCGTTGAACGTAAGAAGGATATCTTTGTTCCTTCCGGTAATACCGATCTTGGAATGAGAATACAAAAAGCATTAGGAAGAATCGCTGTTGTAGCAGATTGTGCTCATGCTTTGGGGAGTGTTTGGCATAATAAAAAAGCAGGAAGTATAGCAGACTTTTCTTCATTCTCCTTCCATGCGGTTAAGAACTTTACTACTGCCGAAGGAGGCGCCAGTGTTTGGGGGGATATTGATGGTATAGATATCGATGAGATATACCGTTGGTTCCAGCTATACAGTCTTCATGGACAGAATAAGGATGCACTTGCAAAATCACAATTAGGCAGTTGGGAATACGATATCATTGCACCTCTTTATAAGTGCAATATGACAGACATAATGGCATCAATCGGTCTCAGACAGCTTGACAGATACGAAGGTTTACTTGCCAGACGTAAAGATATAATCAAAGAATACGATAAGATGTGTGAAAGTTTGGGACTTGATCACATCCGTCATTATGATTCTGATTACACTTCATGCGGTCATCTTTATCTTGTCAGGATACCCGGTATTACTGATGAGAAACGTCGTGAAGTTATCGTCAAGATGGCTGAACAAGGCATCTCCTGTAACGTCCATTACAAACCGCTTCCCATGATGACAGCTTATAAATCTTGTGATCATGTTAAGGGTGGTGGAGTTGATATAAAAGATTTCCCGAATGCATATCACCTATATGAGAATGAGATTACACTACCGCTTCACACAAAACTTTCTGATGAAGACGTTAAGTATATAGTTGATAACTTTACTGACATTGTTAAAGGGCTGTGATATGCCTGAAACCAAGTCATTAAGTCCTAAACGATGGTTTATTCTTCCGAAATGGGAAGAACTTCCTTTAGATATGAGGTCTGATTCGGTAAGACCTTACTATGATGCATTGAATAAGCATAAAACCGGTCTGTTTTTTAAACGAATGCTGGATATATTTGCATCGCTTATACTTATTGTCCTTTTGGGTATACCTATGATCGTGATTGCGATAATGATCAAGTGTGATTCAAAAGGACCGGTATTTTTCAGGCAGGAAAGAGTTACTTCCTATGGTGCCAGATTTAAAATTCATAAGTTCAGGACAATGGTTAACAATGCCGATAAGATAGGTACAAGTGTAACTGTCGATAATGATGTCAGGATCACTAAGGTCGGATCCAAACTCCGCAATCACCGGCTGGATGAGTTCCCACAGCTTTTTGATGTTCTATCAGGTAATATGAGCTTTGTAGGTACAAGACCTGAAGTTGTTAAATATGTTGACAGGTATTCTGATGAGATGAAGGCTACTTTACTCATGCCTGCCGGTATTACTTCAATAGCAAGTATTGAGTATAAGGATGAAGCAGAATTGTTAGAGAATGCTTCTGATGCCGATGCTGTATATATTAATGAGATACTTCCTGCAAAGATGAAATACAATCTGAATTCTATTAAGGAATTCAGTTTCTTTAAAGACATCGGAGTTTTATTTAAAACCGTTGCGGCAGTGTTCTGAGTGATTCAGGTTTTATTCATAATAAGTTCATTGGTTCTTTATTAGATATCGGATAATGATGTTTATAATTGAACTATGAAGATATGTGCTTTTATCGGAGACATGTACAGGGACTACTCCGCGTCCATCATCAGAAGTATTGATGCTTATGCCCAGAAGAAAGGGCATAGGGTAGATGTTTTTGGTAATTGCTCCATTCCAAGCATGAACCCCATGCAGCTTATCGGTTATAAGAGCATATTCTCTCTTCCGGATATCCATCAGTATGATGGAGTTATCCTTTGTGCTGATACGATTGATCAGGCGGGACTGTCAAAGGAACTGGTTGAAGAACTTTTGACAGATACTGATGCTCCGCCGATTGTTTGTATCAGAGCCGAGATCAACGGATTCTTCAATATTGTTCCTGATAACAGGGCAATTATGCATGAAGTTGCCAGGTATGTCATATCCAAATGCAAGACAGGTGATATAGGTTTTGTTACCGGAAGAGATGAACTCTTGGATTCTGCAGAAAGAAGAGCCGGATTTGAAGATGCTATGCGTGAAGCAGGATTCGAAGTCTCTGAAGATATGATATTCCATGGAAATTATTGGATAACGCAAGGACCTGAGACAGCAGATTTCTTCACTAAAGATGACGGTACATTGCCGGAAGCAATCATCTGTTCCAATGACTACGAAGCGGTTACTCTCATAGATGAATTAATTCAGCGCGGTTATTCTATTCCGGGTGATACCATGATTAGCGGTATCGATAATATTACTGATGCCGGAGATCATATTCCATCACTTACTACTATAGAGATCTCAGAAGAAACATTGGCAAATGCTGCTATGGATCTTCTTGAGAGATTATATGCAAAAGAGACACAGGAACTTTATGTTAATGTGCCAGGTACGATCGTTGTCCGTGAAAGTACAGGTGATGAGGATTCCGGCAGAGATGTATATCAGGCTCTTCGTGATCTTAAGCTTTCTAAATCAAATTCGATCGAAGCTATGAGAGAGTATGTGCTTTTGAGTGCCGACTTTGAGGAGATCCTTACAAGAGAAGCTTTGGTCAATGTTGTACTTCACAGCTTGAAGAACGCTTCCAGTATCAAGGAATGTTATCTTTGCAGATACCGTGAGAATGACCGTCTGCTCAGTGGTTATCTTGATAAATCCGGCAATATAGTTACTGATGCCATTCCATTCCCAAGTACCAAATTGCTGCCTGACGGATATATTGATAATACTGTAGGAACTGTTATATTCCTTCCTGTAGCTAACAAAAATGTTATCTATGGCTATGCTGTATTGATCGTAGATACAAAAGAAATCGGCTTTATTAATGAGAAGATAGAATTTATCTTTATGCAGGCCGGACAGGTAATCAATAAGCTGGATCTCTATCAGAAGTACTTTGGTATAGCTGATATTATGGATCTCTATACGAAGGATTCGTTAACAGGTCTGTTAAACAGGATCGGATTTGAGAAGAAGATTACAGATTTGTTCGATAAAGACGGGCACAGAGTATGTGATCTGGCTATAGTTTCCATAGATATGGATGGACTTAAGTTTATTAACGATACATTTGGCCATACATCCGGAGATGAAGCAATCAAAGCTACTTCAAAATGCATATATAATGCTTTGAAGCCAAAAGAATTCGTTGCAAGAATGGGCGGTGATGAGTTCGTTGCCGTATTGATACTTACTGATGTCGGACGAATCGGACAATTCATACGTGGTGTCAGACATAATCTAAGAGAAATAAACGGTTCGGGTAAATATGAGTATGAACTGTCAGCAAGTATCGGCACATGTGAACTGACAGAGTGGAAAGAGCTGATGGGATGCATGAGTAAAGCTGATAAAGCAATGTATCTTGAGAAAAAGGCTAAGAAGAAAAACCGAACTAATTAGTTTTAATATGATGAAAAACAGGTCCGCATAATGCGGACCTAAATTATTTTTGATGTTCTATTACACACAATAGACAAAACATGTCAGTCTCATCCCTTATATATTATTTATAATATTTTAGTAAATAATGGTAAAATATCGCTATGTGGTACGTTGTACAAGTGCGCACTGGCGACGAACTAAAGATATCAAACCGTCTGCAGTTCGAAGTCAAATCTGATGACGAGGAGATCTTCGTTCCTTTGTTTGAGCGGAGAAAATGTATCAAGGGTGAATGGAGAAGAGTAACAACTCCTTTGTTTCCGGGATATGTTTTCTTTCAGACAAATGATGTCGAAGGCATGTACAGGCGTCTTAATAAGCTGGATGCTTTTACAAAAGTCCTTAAGACCGGAGATTGTTATTCACCGATCGCACCGGAAGAAGAGAGGTTCATTGAGACCTTGACAGGAGATGATCATATAGTTGAGACATCTATTGGTGTGATCGAAGGAGATAGGGTAATCATCAAGCGTGGTCCTTTGTACGGACTTGAAGGCAGTATCGTTAAGATCAACCGTCATAAGCGTATCGCAATAATCAAAGCCGACTTTATGGGCGGTCAAAGAGAAGTCAAGGTAGGACTTGAGATAATCGACAAGACTCCTGCCGGAAACTAATATCATCAGGCATTAGATTCCGTAATCGTCGCCGCCGCGCGCGTTATGAGCTTTTGTTGTCAGAGTAGTGTTAATGGTGTACATAGTGCATCATAGCGTAGCATACGCTGATAACAAGCTGATTACGGTTGAATAAGGAGAGTTACTTTGTATAAGAGAAATGCACAGGGGTGGTCAAAACATCTGGACTTCATGATTTTGGATATAATTGTCCTTCAGTTGTCTTATGTATTTGCATATTTAGTACGTATGCAAAAATGGGATGTATATACAAATCATGAATATCGAAATTTAGGCATCCTTCTTTTTATTGCAGATGTCCTTATCATTGTTCTTAACAATTCTCTTCATGATGTAATTAAGCGCAGTGTATTAAGAGAAGTATTTGAGCATGTAAAACACAGTGTTCTTGTTCTTGCAGTCGTATTAATCTATTTCTTCTCATCTCAGTTGGGAGATCTTTATTCAAGAATTGTTCTTGGTCTTACTTTTGTTTTTTATGTTCTTTTGGGATTCAGTGCAAGAATAGTCTGGAAAGCTGTTCTTAAAAATCTCAATTTAAGAAGAACTAGAAATAATATGCTTGTTGTAGTATCTGAAGCTGAAGCAGAAACAATTCTTTCAAGATTATTAAGCGATAGACAGGCCGGTTATACCATTGTAGGTGTGGTCCTTCTTGAAACGACCAATCAGAAGAGTGTTTGCGGTGTCCCTGTTGTCGCAGAAATGAGAAATGCTGCTCAGTATATAGCAAAAGAATGGATTGATTCCGTTTATATTGATGCCCCGATCAATGACAAAAAAATAATTAAGCTCATGGATGCCTGTGCTGTAATGGCAGTTCCTACTCACTACCATGTTCCTTACATGAGCAGACAGGGAATCAAAAGATTCTCTGAAAAAATCGGTGGTACAACAGTACTTACAACAGCTATTAACTATGCAACTCCTGTTCAGCTTATTATCAAAAGAGCGTTTGATATATTCGCAGGTCTTATTGGTAGTTTGGTAGCTCTTCTGATCATGGCTATTGTAGGTCCTATTATCAAGAAACAATCTCCCGGACCCATCCTCTTCAAGCAGGAAAGAATCGGTAAGAACGGTAAGCATATCCAGATTTATAAGATCCGTTCAATGAGAATGGATGCTGAAGAATTAAAGAAGGATCTTGAGAAAGAAAACCGTGTTAAGGACGGTATGATGTTTAAGATGGACTTCGATCCAAGAATTATCGGTAACAAGATCCTTCCTGATGGAACAAAGAAGACCGGTATCGGCGAGTTTATCAGAAAGACAAGTCTTGATGAATTTCCTCAGTTCTTTAATGTTCTTATGGGTGAAATGTCAACAGTAGGTACAAGACCTCCCACGATTGATGAATTTGAGAAATATCACTTCCACCACAGAGCAAGAATGGCAGTTAAGCCGGGTATCACAGGAATGTGGCAGGTAAGTGGTAGAAGTAATATTACAGACTTCGAAGAAGTTGTAAGACTTGATACCGAATATATCGCTAACTGGAGCTTAGGTATGGATCTTAAGATTTTGTTTAAGACAGTTGGTGTTTTATTTACTCATAAAGGTGCAATGTAGGAATGAAAACCATAATCATGGCTGGCGGCAAAGGTACAAGAATATCAGAATTATTTCCAGATATTCCTAAACCGTTAATTCCAATTACAAATAGGGATGGTATCAGTAAGCCTGTATTAGAATGGGAAATTCAAAGCCTTGTTTCACAAGGGTTTTGCGATATTACATTAACAGTTTCCCATATGGCTGAACAGATCAAATCATATTTCGGTGATGGAAGCCAACTTGGTGCTAAGATTACGTATTATATTGAAAGTTCCCCTTTAGGAAATGCCGGTGCATTATTCAAGATACGTTCTGAATTGGGTAACGAACCATTTTTATTATTGAATGCTGACGCTGTTTTTGATATGAATTTTAACCGTATGGTTGATTGGCACTATGATCATAATGCATATGTAACACTATTTACTCATCCTAATTCGCATCCTTATGATTCCGGTATTGTTATAGCTGAGGAAGATAAAGCTGTATCTCAATGGCTGACAAAAGAGGATAACAGACCAGAGTATTATAAGAACCGTGTAAATGCAGGCTTACATGTTATTGATCCTACAGTTTTGGATTCTTGTGGTATTGATGCTGATTTAGTTGGAAAAGAAATTGAAGGTAAAGTTGTTAAAGTTGATCTCGACAGACAGATATTAAAGCCACTGTGTGGATCTCATAAGATGTTTGCATATGATTCACCGGAATATGTAAAAGACATGGGTACACCGGAAAGGTATGAACAAGTCTGTAGAGATTTTGCTTCCGGATTAGTCGAAGCAAAGAATCTTTCTAATAAGCAAAGGGCCATATTTCTTGATAGAGATGGAACTATAAATGTTTATAAAGGTTTTTTAAGAAATATTGACGATTTTGAATTGATTAATGGTGTTGCAGAAGCTATCAAGAGAATCAATGATTCCGGATATCTTTGTATTATTGTCACTAATCAGCCTGTTATCGCCAGAGGTGAAGTTACAATTAATGAATTAACTTTGATTCACAATAAGCTTGAGACTCTTCTTGGAAAAGAAGGCGCTTATATCGATTCATTATATTATTGTCCTCACCATCCTCATAAAGGTTATGAAGGGGAGATCCCTGAACTAAAATTTGACTGTGATTGCCGTAAACCCAAGCCTGGTATGTTAGTTCAGGCTGCCAAAGAATTCAATGTCGATTTGAATAACTCTTGGATGATCGGAGATGGCGAGAATGATATTCTTGCCGGTTTAAATGCCGGTTGTCGTACAGCATTAATTGGTGCTGAAAACTATAATCAAGATATCACTGCAAATACCTTATATGATGCAGTAGATAAGATTTTTAACTTAGCATGAGGCAGAACTTTATGGAACAGAGATTAGTAAAACATGTTGATAATCTTATAAATAGATATCCCATACTTCTTGAATGCCGAAATGATATTATCTGTGCGTATGAAGTTTTAGAGGAAGCATATAAAAACGATAAAAAGTTATTAATCGCAGGAAATGGCGGTTCTGCAGCTGATTCAGAACATATTGCAGGAGAACTAATGAAGAGGTTCATGATAGCCAGACCTGTGAATAAAGAGTTTGCAGATAAGCTGATTGGTGTTGATTCTGTTAGAGGATTGGAATTAGCCCATAATCTTGAAAGAGGTCTTATGGCAATTCCTCTTGTTGCTCACGAAGCGCTTTCTACTGCTTATATCAATGATGTTGATGGGCTTGGAGTATTTGCTCAGCAGTTATATGGTTTCGGAAGAGAAGGGGATGTGTTCCTAGGTATAAGCACAAGCGGTAACAGTAAGAATGTATTGAGTGCTACAGTTGTTGCTCGAGCTCTTAGTATTAAGGTAATTGGACTTACCGGAAAAAATGGTGGAGAGCTGGCAAGGGTTGCAGATGTAGCAATTAAAGTTCCTGAGGAAGAAACCTATAAGATTCAAGAATTACATCTTCCTGTTTATCATTGTCTTTGTATGATGTTAGAAGATTGCTTTTTTGGAGAAGGAGAAGCTTAATGATCATTACTAAAACACCTTTTAGAATGTCTTTTTTTGGTGGCGGAACGGATATGGAAAGTTTCTTCCGTGAATTTGGTGGATCCGTTCTTAGTACTACTTTTGATAAGTATTGCTATGTTAATGTACGTCATTTGCCCAGGTTCTTTGAGTATTCAACTGAGCTTTCTTATAGTAAAACGGAGCGTGTTACCAATACAGATGATATTCAGCACCCGGCAATAAGGAATGCAATGAAGTTGCTTGATATGTATGAGATTAGATTAACATATGAAGCAGATCTTCCTGCACGTTCAGGTCTTGGTACTTCTTCCTCTTTTGCTGTCGGTATGCTTAATGCTTTTTATGCTCTTAAAGGTAAATATGCTGACAAGAAAAAATTAGCTGACGAAGCTATATATCTTGAGCGTGAGATGTGTCAGGAAGCCGGAGGCTGGCAAGATCAGATCGCTGCTGCATTTGGCGGTATGAATAGGATCGATTTCAATAAAGATGGAACTTATGATGTAACGCCTATTATTATTCACCCGGATCGCAAGAAGCAGTTGAATGACAATTTACTTATGTTTTTTACCGGGTTTACCAGATTTAGTTCTGATATGCAGAAGGCAAATCAAGCCGGTTATGATGAAAAGATCAATCAGTTAAAGCAGATGTATGCTCTTGTTGATGATGCAGAAGCTATACTTGAAGATAAACATTCAGATCTTGATGAATTTGGACGTTTACTTGATAAAACCTGGAGATTAAAGAGACAAACCGGTGGAGCCATTACAACAAACTCAATTGATTCTCTTTATGAAAAAGGTATTGCTGCAGGTGCTCTTGGCGGTAAATTGCTTGGTGCAGGCGGTGGCGGATTCATAGTATTTTATGTTCAGCCTGAGAAAAAGGAAGCAGTTCTAAATGCTATGAGTGATCTTATGTATGTACCTTTCAGATTTGAAGAGGGTGGTACTAGAGTAATTCATTACAGTCCTGAGACTTTTGATCCTAAAGAGGAATAATCTATGTCAGAGAAATCCATAAATCTATTTGTCCCGGGAAGATTGTGTTTATTTGGAGAACACTCTGATTGGGCTGGAATGTACCGTACTGTTAACTCAAGTATTGTTAAAGGTGCTGCCATTGTTTCCGGGACAGAACAAGGTATATACGCATCAGCTAAAGTATCTGATCGCTTCATAATGAGATCAAGTCCTGAAATGCCTGATGATGATTATTGGGAATGTGAGATGGATTCGCAGAAATTGTTAGATATAGCACAACAGGGTGGATATTATTCTTACGTTGCGGGTGTTGCTTCGTATATAAACGATAATTATCTAGTCGGTGGTGTAGAGATAACAATACAAAAAAGAGATCTGCCATTAAAAAGTGGATTGTCATCTTCTGCAGCTATTTGTGTTTTAGTTGCTAGAGCATTTAATCAATTATACGATCTCAAGATGAACATTAAGGGTGAGATGCAGGCTGCATTTCGTGGTGAACAGAGAACACCATCACGTTGCGGTCGATTAGATCAAGCATGTGCTTACGGGATTAAACCCGTTATAGTTGAATTTGATGGCGTCGAAATTGATTCCAGAGAATTAAAAGTTGGAGGAACTTTTAATTGGGTTATTGCTAATCTTATGTCATCTAAAGACACAATAAAAATACTGAGTGATCTTAATGCTGCTTATCCTTTTGCTAAAGATGAAAATGATATAAGAATTCAAGAAGCTCTTGGTATTGATAATATAGAAATTGTTAATAGAGCAATTAATTATCTTGAAGATGGCAATGCCCAAGCCTTGGGAGCATTGATGATAGAAGCACAAAAGAACTTCGATTTAAAGGTTGCTCCAGCAAGCTCTGAGTTAAAGGCACCTGTATTACATTCTGTACTTAATGATCCTGAAATCATGAGCTTGATTTATGGAGCAAAAGGTGTAGGTTCACAGGGTGATGGTACTGTCCAGTTTCTTGCTAAAGGAGAGGATGAAGCTTTAGAGCTTCAGAATTATTTATTAGAGAAGAGAGGTATGCCGTCATTTACTTTGACATTAAAACCTGGACAGAATGTTAAGAAAGCAATTATCCCTTTAGCTGGCTTTGGAACTAGAGTTTTTCCTGCAACTAAAACGATTAAAAAATGCTTTCTTCCCATTCTTGATAATGATGGATTGCTTAAACCGGCTTTGTTGATAATGCTTGAGATGCTTTTTTCTTCAGGTATTGAAGATGTTTGTTTAATAATAGGCGAAGAGGATAAGTCTGAATTTGATAAATTCTTTTCACCTCTTTCTGAAGAGAATAGAAGCAAATTGCCTCAAGAAAAAAGAGATTATGAAGATAAAATCCTTGAGATGAGAAATCATATAAGTTTTGTTTTTCAACGGGAAAGACTTGGCTTTGGTCATGCTGTATGGCTTGCTAAAAGTTTCACAGAAAATGAACCAGTCCTTCTTCTTTTGGGTGACTTCTTGTATAAGACTAATTCCGATATTTCCTGTTCTAAACAGATTATAGAAGCATTTAAAGAAACTGGTAAGACGATAGTAAGTGTAAATGAAATACCTTTGAATCAAGTTGTTCATTATGGAATTGTTCATGGTGTTTGGAATAATGATAATGAGAAATTAATGACAGTTGATAGCATGGTAGAAAAACCGACAGATGATTATGCCAAAGAGTACTTAGGTGTAAAAGACAAGAGTGGAAGTGATAAGTATTATGCAACATTCGGACAGTATATTTTAACATCAGAAGTCTTTAATGAGCTTGATAGAGAAATATCTGGTAATCCTACTGAAGGAAATGAATATGGTTTAACTTCAGCTTTGGATAATGTAAGGAAGAAGAATGGTTTGATTGCTTTTGTACCTGATGGAAAGTCTTTTGATATAGGATTGCCTGATTCTTATACTTACACTATTCATTCATTTTACAGGAGAGATATATAATGCTTTCAATTATTGTTCCTGTTTATAATGCTTCTAGATACCTAAGTGATTGTGTTAACTCTTTATTATCACAAACCTATAAGGATATAGAAATAATACTTGTAAATGATGGTTCAAAAGATGATTCTCCTCAAATCTGTGATTATTTTGCATCAGAGTATTCAAATGTCCATGTAATTCATAAGCGTAATGGTGGAGTTCATTCTGCAAGAAATACAGGTTTTGATAATTGTAATGGCGATTATGTTGCTTTCGTCGATGCTGATGATTTACTTGATCCTCAAGCATATGAAATAATGATGAAATCATTAATATCTAATAATGCTGATGTAGTTGCTTGTGGGTATAAAACTGAATATGGTGATATTCACATTAAAACGGATTATTCATTAACTTACAATTCCAAAGTTTTCAATGGTACTGGGAATTGTTTGGATGGAATAAGTAAAGGTTTACAAGGCTTTGTTTGGAACAAAATAATCAGGAAGGATATTATTGGTAACCTAAGATTTAGAGGCGATATTCCTATTTGTGATGACTTGTTTTTTTGTTATGAGTTAATGTTAAAAACTAATAAAGCGGTTTGTATTGATGTGCCTTTTTATCATTATAGGTATGTTGCTGTTAGTTTTTCTAAAAAAGCACCTATTTCAAGATATATGGGATGTTTAGAGGGATTAAACAGATTAAATGATTGGGCAGAGATCTACGCGCCACAATGTGTTCCTGCAATTCGAGGTAATTTTATTTTTTGGAACACTAAGGCATGTGAACAAATGATAGATGATTTTCACTCAGTCGAATTCGAACACATACAAAAATATATTTCTGAAAATGAAGAATATATTACTGGTTGTAGCAGAAGAATTAGATTATTAGCGCGATCGATTTTGAAGTCATGGAAGACATACAGATTTTATGGATTATTTTTTTACAGATTAAAGAAGATATACATCTTTTTCCATAAATAACTTTTTATTATGAGTAAGAAACAACAACTTTTAAACACATATGTAAATAACGTCAGCATGTCAGAGACTCTCCAAGAAATCTGTCGTTTAGTTGATGAAAAGAAAAAGTCTTATGTCGTTGCAATTAATGTTGATGTTGTAATGAAAATTGAGGATGATGAGTATCTTAAGAAGATTACTGATGAGGCAGATTTAACCTTAGTTGATGGTAAACCTTTGATATGGATCGCTAAATGGCATAAACATCCGGTTAAAGAAAAGATAAGTGGTTCTGATATGGTGCCTGAGCTCTGCAAGGTAGCTCAGAAAAAAGGATACAGTATTTACATTATAGGCGGTAAAGACGGCATTGCTGAACAAGCAAAAACTAATTTGGAGAAAGAACTTCCTGGAATCCGTATTGTTGGCACATATGCACCCCCGTTTGGTTTTGAGAAAGATACAGATGAACTTCAGCGGATTAATAATATGATCAGTGAAGTTCATCCGGATATTGTTATTGCTTGTTTTGGTTGTCCTAAACAGGAAAAGTGGATATATGAGAATTACCATTCTTATAATGCATATGTGTCTGTATGTGCAGGTGCAACAGTTGATTTTTTAGCAGGTAATGTTAATAGGGCGCCCAAGTGGATGGCCGATCATGGACTTGAATGGTTATACCGTTTTACACAAGAACCAAAGAGATTGTTTAAGAGATATTTTGTTGATGATATTAAGATTATTAAATTAATTTGGAAATATAGGAAGTAATAATCACAATGGTAGAACAGGTTGCTGTAATTATTCTTAACTATAAATCTTGGCAGGATACGCTTGTTGAAGCACAGATGGTTCATGATTTGTTCTCATTGAATTGGGAACAAATTATTATCGTTGATAATGCTTCTCCTAATGAATCAGAACGAGAGTTGAGAAAAAAAGAAATTGGAAATTATGTATTTATTGAAACAGGTGAAAATAAAGGTTATGCAAGTGGTAATAATGTTGGCCTCAGATATGCTTATAAGAATGGTTATAAGTATGGTTGGATATTGAATAATGACATTATAATAAAAGATAATCAAGTTCTTAATGAGATGCTAAGAGTCTTTAATTGTGATTCTGATATTGCTGTTGTAAATCCAGATGTTTATTCTCCTACAGGATACATGTTCAATCGTTATTCAAAACGCATGACTTTTTGGGATTTTACATTTGGTTATTTGTTTTATAAAAAGCGCGGTAGGAAATTAGATGTAGTTAATGGTTATGGTTATATATGGCGTCCGCAAGGTTGTTGTATGATCTTGGATCTTGATAAGATTAATTCTGTTGATTATTTAGATGAAAACACTTTTTTGTATTACGAAGAACTGATTTTGGCAGAAAAAATAATCGATAAAGGATATAAGGCAGCGTGTGCGTGTGGTGTTAGTATAATTCATAATCATTCTAAAACTGTTACAAGTGTTCTTAAAAAGAAAGAAATTATTAAGATTCACAATACAAGCCATAAGTATTATTTAAAGAACTATCGCCATTTTAATTGCCTACAGATTTTGTTGTGTTTTTTAGTAACTGATTTGGAAATGCTAATAAAGAATTAAGCAATAAAGGTTAATCATGAAAAAATTACTTTGGATTTCAATGTGTGCTCCTATTCCTAAATCACCTCATGCTGGTGGGCAAACTTTTCAGTATTATTATAATAATATGATTAAAACTGGTGATTGGGAGATAACTCTTATTTGCAAAGTGTTAGATAACGAAATCGATCTGGAAAAGACAATAGAAAGTAATGGAACGAATATTTATATATATAAATCTAAGGGAATCAGAAGGTTATTGGATATTGCTATAAGTATTCCAACAAAAATCAACTTCAAATCTCGTTTTGGCAATACTTTGTTATATGCAACATATTTAGAATACCGAAAAAAATTAATTAAATTATCTAAATCTGTTTATAAGCCAGATGTTGTTATATTTGAATGGGGACAGATGCTTCCACTAATAAAATACGTAAAGAAGCTTTTCCCATACGCTAAACTTGTTGCATCTGAGCACGATGTTATGTTTTTAGGATACTTTAGGAATTCTGAAGCAGAAAAGAATCCTATTAAGCATTTTATAAAAAAGGAAAGATACAAGTCGATAAAAAAGAATGAATTATCGTATTTAAACAAATGTGATCTTGTATTCACACATAACACTAAAGATTTAGATTTATTAAAGAATGAGAAAGTTAATTGTGATCTTGATTGGTTAGTTCCGAAGTACAGTGTTCGTGCTAATTATAGAACAACTCCAACAAATACCGTTGTTTTCTTCGGAGATATGAGTAGATATGAAAACTATATCAGTGCTTTATGGTTTATTGATAATGTTCTGCCTCTTTTGAGTGATCATGATGTTAATTTTTTGGTTATAGGTAATAAACCTAATCAGGAATTGATTAACAAATCAGGAGCAAATGTTGAGGTTTTAGGTTATGTTGAAGACCTCGATTCTGTGTTTTCATCGTGTTTATGCATGGTTGCTCCATTGCTTTTAGGCGCTGGAGTTAAAGTCAAAGTAATAGAAGCTATGGCTTCTGGAGTTCCGGTTATTACAAATGATATTGGTATTGAAGGAATACCGGCTGTAAGTGGTAAAGATTATATTAATTGTGATACTGCAGATGAGTATGCAGAAGCGATTATTAGTTTATTGAATAATAGCGCTTTGGGAGAAGATATTTCTATCAGCGGTAAAAGATGTATAGATAATTCTTTCAATTTGAGAGCTTCATTTATTAACTATAATAAACATATTAAATCTGAATTAGATAAACCTAAACTATTATAATAATTATTTGTATATTCTATGATTATTAAAAGAGAACGAAATTACGTATTGTTTATTATTCCTTTTATGCTGTATTTTATTCCGAAGTATTTGGAATATACTACTTTTATGGGGTTTTCAGATGTAGCTCAACTCTGTTCAATACTTAAAACCTTTGCTTATTTTTCTGGATTGTTATTGTGGCTTATAAAGTCGATGTATTACAGAAACGTTACTAAAAGAGTATTGTTTTTCATAGTGATATGTGTAATATATTTATCTTTTATGGCTTTTGTTAATGATAGAAAAGCACTTTTTGTTGTAGTGTTACTGTCTCTGTTGTATGAAGATAGATTTAAAAGAGTTTTTTTTAGAGATGTTTTCGCAATTTCTTTAGTTATGTATATATTTGTTATTGCAATGGCAATCTTGCATATTATTCCTAATGAATTGGTTGTTATGAATAAATATGGAATAAGCTTTTCAAGACTCCCTTTGGGTTTTAATTATGCTGGACAATTAACTATGATGTTTACTCCATTGTTATTTATGTATTTTTATATTAAGGGGGCCAGAATAACTTTTATAGATAATCTCATTTGGTCTTTAGCTACTTTCTTGGTTTTTGCAGTCAGTCAAACAATTATGGGAACTTTTATTAATTTCATTTTTATTGTTATGTTTAATGCAGTGAAAAACAAGAAATTTCTACATCAAGTTAAAGATGCAATTGTTTATATTCCATGGCTTTTTGCAATTTTGACGGCAATATTACTTTTCTTGTATTCGAGAAACATCAGTTTAGTTAAAAAATTAGATGTGTTGGTTAATGGAAGAATTAATCTTGGTGTTGAAATGTCCAATATTTATGGAATTCGATTATTGGGTACTACATTTGAAAACAATACTATTGATTTCTATCAGTATCTTGATTCTGAATATATGCACATGTTTGTTGGAGAAGGCATTCTTTTCACCATATTTGCATTAATTGTTGGATGCTACATTATTAAATATTGTTTATATAAAGGTGATAGATTTGCTTTATTGATTTGGATAATGGTATTCTTTAATGCTATGTTTAATAATGGTATTTATAATTTAGTTATGAATCCTTTTGGTATAGTTGTTGTTGAGGCAATTCGTTATAATTTATCAAATAATAAATTTGGTAATAAAGTATTAAGATTCAGGATTAGTTATGATTAATTCAAAAGTGTCTATTATTATTCCGGTTTATAATGTTGAGAGTTATTTAGATCGTTGTTTGAAATCTGTTGTTGAGCAGACATATAGTAATATTGAAATTATTGTTGTTGATGATGGTTCTATTGACGATTCATATAAAATTGTAGAAAAATATACTAATGTTGATGAAAGAGTTGTTTTATATAGAAAAAATAATGGTGGACTTTCATCGGCTCGAAATTATGGTTTGTCCAAGATGACAGGCGATTATTTACTATTTCTAGATGGTGACGACTTTTTATCTGAAGAAGCAATTAGCACCTTAATGGAAAAATTCATTGATAATGAAGTGGATATTTCTGTTGGAAGTGCTGAGTACTTTTATGAGAACGATCATATTAAGAAAGATAACGAAAGTAGTTATAGATTAAAAGATGCAATAATTACAAGTGATGAAGCTGTTTATCAGTATTTTGCAGAATATAGATCTATATATTTGTCTGCTTGTTTTAAGATTTATAAGAAATCTGTTTTTGATGGTATTGAATTCCCGATTGGAAAGATACATGAAGATGCTTATGTGTTTCCGATTATATATTCAAATTGCAAGAAAATATCTACATGTAAGGAAATACTATTTTATTACCTTCAGAGAGAAGGTAGCATTACAAACTCTAAATTTACAGATAATTATATTAAAAATGAATTAGATTATAGATTGTTTTTAGTAGAAGCCTTTAATGATATTAATCACGAATTATCTTTCTTTTCAAAGAAGGAATATTGTAATGCATTGATTAGTTACGGAAAATTTTGTAGTAATGTAGATTTCTATAATTATGTTATATCAGAGTTGAAACGTGTAAATAATCTGCTTGATTATAATCTTTTAACTTTTAAGCAAAAGATTAAATACAAATTCTCAATTCAATACATTTCTTTATATAGGTTATTAAGGAGAAAAACAAAATGAAAATAATAATTCTTGCTGCTGGTGATAGTAGCAGAAACTTTCCATTATTCTTTGACAAACCCAAATGTTTATATCATTATCTTGGTTCTATTCAGATTAATAGACCAATTGAATTAGCACGACAATTTTGTGAGGATAAAGATATATATATAGTCGCGGGGTATAAGGCTGATAAAGTTAAAGAATATATAAATGATAAATATCCTGATATAAAGGTATTAGTAAACACTCGATATGCTGAGCCGGCTATCTATTCATATAGGACTGCTCTTCAGTTAGGACAAGATGATTACATATTTCTTAATGCTGATGAATCTGTTAAACCAGCAAATTTTAAAAAAGTATTTGATTCAAATAAGAAAATCGCATTGTTATCACACGATAAATATTACTATTATTCTTTAGGCTTTTTCAAAATTAGTAGAGAAGCTCTTAATATACTTAATGATGATTGCTATTTGTCGATGGATTATATGAAGAAGATTTATTGCTTTGCCAATAATAAATCAGAGTATGATGGTGATTTTAGAATTAATGATGGCGTTTGTATGGGGTATTCTATTATTGATTTTGTTAGACGTATTGGTAATATTGAAAAAATAGAAGATCCTAGATGTATTGATGATAATCCTAATGTCGATTTTTTTCATTATGATCCCACTTTGGATTATGTGCCAGATTTGGATCGTTATGATCTTACTGATGAGTATAAGAACAATTTATTAAAACGTTTATATTCGGATATTATCTCAGATAATATAAAGCGTGTTCACAGACATTTAGTTAAGGATTCAAAGTTTAAATAAAATGAATAAATATGTTAAGAATTTTGTCTTAAGTGCATCTAATACTATTATGATGCTGCTTTTTCCTATTATTACTTTTCCTTATGTATGTAGAGTATTAGGCACATCAAATTTAGGAATTATTAATTTCGCTCAATCTTATGGATATTATTTTATTCATATTGCGAATTTTGGAATTGCATCTTACGCTATTAGAGAAGTATCAAAAGTAAGAGAAGACAGTGCAAAGGTTGAAAAAGTAAGTAATGAAATTTTCAATCTTAATCTTATGTTTTCAGTTATTAGCACTCTTTTATATTTTTGTGGTGTATTCATAGTCAAAAATTACAGGGAGAATTTAATAGTATTCTCTATATATTCAATTGTCATTCTAACAAATTTCCTTTCACTGGATTGGTTATTGCAGTCTTTTGATGATTATTTATTTACTACTATTAGAAATCTAATTATTAGAATTCTTTCTTTGATAGCTGTTTTTGTTTTAATTAAGAAACCAGAAGATTATCAGATTTATATGGGTATTCTATGTGTTACTGAGATGGGCACTAAATTTTCTGCTCTGATGTATTGCAGAAAAAAATACGCTAGATTAAGAATAAGAAAACGATATTTGAATTTTAAAAAACACTTTAAATCAATGTTTACATTGTTTTCTTTTAGATTAGTTAATGGGATTTCTTCTAATCTTGATAAGCTTATGATTGGTTTTATGTTGATATATGCTAGTGTTGGAATATATTCGGCTGGAGTTAAGTTTATTCTGATGGTTCAACCAGTTGTGGAAACTATTGGTGTTGTATTATTTCCTAAAATCAATATTTCTGCAGAATCTTCATTAGATGAATATAAAAAGAATTTGAAACTAAACTATGATTTGATTCTTTTATTAGGTGTGCCAATGGCAATTGGTATGTTTTTAGTATCGCCTAGATTGATACCTGTTTTTGCCGGTGAAGAATTTATTGATGCAATTGGAGTATCTCGAATTATGTCGGCTATAATCTTGTTAGGGCCAATTGGCGATATGCTTGGTTCTAAAACTATTCTTGTATTTAAGAAAGATCGGTGGCTTTTGTATAGTTCTGCAATTGTAGCTGTTTCAAATATTGTTTTAAACTTTATTTTTATTCCATTATGGGGTATAAATGGTGCTGCTTGGGCTTCGTTATTGAGTGTTATTGTTTCTGTTGTTTCAAGATATATTCTCACATGTAGATTAATAAGGATTAATCTATTAACAAAGAGTCTATTTAAATATATTGGTTTTTGCATACCTTTTATAGTTTTATATGTGCTTTTTCATAATCTTATAGATAACAACACAATTTGGATGTTTGTTTTTATTATTGTTTGTTGTTTTATATATTTTACTGAACTTTTGCTTTCGAAAGATCATTTGGCAAAGATGATAATTTATAAAACCTTCAAAAAGGAAATTGCATGATTAGAAAAATATTATTGAATTTATTATCTCTAATAAATCGCCTTATTCCAAGAAATAAGCATATTTGGATTACTGGTAAAATTGCATCTTGGGAATATGGAAAAACGCCACCGGCTTTTTTTGATAATTCTAAATATTTCTTTTTGTATTTGGTGAATTATACTAATGAGAGAGTATATTGGCTTTCGTCTTCTGAAAAAGAAATAATGATGTTAAAGAAAATGGGCTTGCCTGTTATCAAGTTCCCAAGTTTTAAAGGATTATGGTTAGTTTTACGAGCAAAATTCTCGTTCCATCACTATGGTACTGACCAGATAAATAAGACATTACAACGTGGTTCTGTTCAACTCGATTTTTGGCATGGAACTCCACTAAAAAAAATAAGATACGATGTTGTCGACAAACCAGAAGAGAAACATAATATATATATAGATTTTATGAATAAGGGGGGGATTGAATATGTTTTTTCAACATCAAAGTATCTTTCTGAAAAAATCTTAGTTAGAGCTTTTGCTGTTAAGCGCGATCAATTGTTGGATTTTGGTTATCCAAGAATGGATATTTTGAGATTAAATCAAAAAGAGAGTATCGAATTCTGTCAAAAGTATTCTCCTGATTTATTAACATACATAAACATTGCAAATGCTTATGATAAAGTGTTTCTTTATATGCCAACATTTAGAGATGATGATCCTGATTATTTTGTTAAAGCTGATATCGATTTTGATGCATTGAGTCAAGTTCTTAAAGATATTAATGGTGTTTTCTTTTTGAAACTTCATCCGTTAACAAAGCGTTCTATGATTAGTGAATATAACAATATTATTCAGATTAGCAATGATGTCGATATTTATCCGTTTCTTGTACACACTACTCATTTAGTTACTGATTATTCTTCGATATATTTTGATTATCTTCCTTTAGATAAAGAGATTATTTTTATTCCTTATGATTATGATAATTATATTTTACATAGAGAATTATATTTCGATTATGATGAGATAACACCTGGTATAAAGTATTACTCTTTTGATGATTTCATTTCCGGTTTGCTTGATATTGATAATCTGGATTATTCAAATAAACGCAGAGATGTTAGCAAAATGATGATAGACAATTATCATTTTGATTCTTGTGAAAAGACTTATGAATATTTTAAAAATAAATATAAGCTTTAATTAAACATGGAGAGTAATACTTTATGACAACCATAAAAAGAAATTCTTCTTTTGAATTGATGAAGATATTTGCAATTATTTGTATTGTTTTTTGTCATTCAGTTCCTACTGAACGTGTTGAGTATCATTATGCTACTGATAATCCATGGCTTTTTTTGATAATTATATTTAGAGAGATGGGAAGCATTGGCAATGCGATATTTATGGTTGCTTCCACTTGGTTTTTGGTCGACAACGATAGTGTTAATCTTCAGAAATTGAAGCAAATGATTGCCGATAATCAATTAATATCTTTGCTTTTTTTGGGTTTTATGTGGTTTATATATGATATTTCTATAAAGACTGCTATAAAACAAATTTTCCCTTTTTTGTTTTCTACATTGTGGTATATAACCTGTTATGTTTTGTATTATTGTTTACATGGTATCATCAATCGAGGGTTGAAAGGTGTTTCCATTAATCCTAAACTTCCCGCTTGTATTATTATTATTTTGGATTTAATTGCTTTTGTTTTAGGCGGATTGTATTTTAATGATCTTATAATGTTTTTATTGATTCATTCATTTACTTGGTTTACTAAGCGTTTTCTATTAAAAAAGTCTGAAAAATCAATTAAGAAGTATGGCCTAATTGTTTTATTGATTGGTGTTTTGGGGTGGCTATTTGGAGCTGTTGTTTTCAATTACATAGGTGTTTATTATAATTCTATAGGAGAAAAAATGAGCTATTGGAATCGTTTTTTCAATCCGTTCATTTTAGCTATTGCTTATGGATTAATGCTTTTAGCATCGCAAATCCGTATTAATTCTGAAATTATAAATAGGATTTCTAGCTTATCTTTATTTATATATATTATTACTGGCAATCAATTGCTTCGTTATTATACAGATAATTATCTTTACGATTGGGTTTCGGATAGGTGGAGTGATTCAATGTCTGTGTGTGTGTTATTTATTATTGTTTATGCAATTATTAAGTTCCTAATAGGTATTGGTTTGAGCTATATATATAAGAATACTTTGGGGAGATTTATAAGTTTCTTTACAACTAAAGAGTGTAAATTTATTTCAAATAAAATTAATAAGCATTTTCCAAAAGTATAAAACTAATTTTATGCATTTTTAGGAGGTATGTTCGTGAAAAAAGGTTTAATTGTTGGAGGTAGCAATGGTCTTGGTCTTGCAATAGGAAAAACGCTCATTGATCGTGGATATTTTGTTGAAATTTGTGATATTGCATCTCCTGAAGACGGCGTTTTGGATGAAGGTAAATTTCATTACAATTATTGTAATTTATTAGAGTTTAATGAAGATCTGTTTAATGCATTAGCTAATGATTCTGATATTGAATTCTTAATGATTACTGCAGGTTTTGGAAGAATTGCAGATTTTCAATTTCATCATATTGCTGAAATTGAAAACATGTTAACTGTTGATACAGTTTCGACTATAAAAATTTTTAGGATTTTTTATCAGAGAATTCTAAATGATGAATGTTTTTATTCTGGCGTAATTGGTAGTATTGCTGGTTGGATGTCATCTCCCAGCGCTTCAGTTTATGCTGCTGCTAAAGCTGGAGTAGTACGGTTTGTTGAGTCCGTAAATATTGAACTTGAAGCTTATGGTTCTAACAACCGTATTCTTGACGTCAGTCCATCGTCATTTAAGGGATCAAAATTTTATGGCGGAAAGAACGATCTTTCTGTTACCGGTCCTTTAGCCGATGAGATTATTGTTCGTGTATTTGCTCGTGAAACTCTTTTTATTCCTCAGTATAATGAAGTATTTAAAGAAGTTTTAGATCGATATCATAATGATCCTCATGAATATGGTATTCATAGTTATGAATACAAAAAGAATAGCGGTAGACTTGATAATAATCAAAGAGTAAAGATTGGATATCTTTCTGGTACTTTTGATCTATTTCACATTGGACATTTAAATCTTTTACGTCGAGCTAAAGAGCAGTGTGATTATTTGATTGTAGGTGTACATAATTCTGGAGCATGGAAAGGTAAAGAAACATTTATTCCACTTGAGGAACGTAAAGCTATTGTTGCATCTTGTAGATATGTAGATAGAGTTATAGATTCTTGCAGAGAAGATTCTGATGTATGGAATATTTGGCATTACAATAAATTGTTTGTTGGTTCTGATTATAAAGGAACAGAGCGTTTCAATCGTTATGAGGAATTCTTTAAAGATAAAGGAGTTGAAATTGTCTATTTCCCTTATACCCAAAGTACTAGTAGTACCCAGATACGAGAATCCATAATTCAGAAGAACAAATCTTAATTTAATTGGTGAGTTTTGATGAGATTATTTGTATCAGGTGTATGTGGCCAACTTGGTCATGATGTAGTTAATGATGCTATTGCTAGAGGATATGAAGCAGTAGGATCAGATATTCAGGCTGTTTATTCCGGCGTAGCTGATGGAAGCGCAGTTACATCAGCACCATATGTTCAGCTTGATATAACTGATAGAGATGCTGTATTTACTGTTATTGAAGAGATAAAGCCGGATGTTATTATTCATTGTGCAGCATGGACTGCTGTAGATGCTGCTGAAGACGAAGACAATAAAGCTAAGGTTCATTCAATCAATGCTTTAGGCACACAATATATAGCTGAGGCTGCAAAATCTGTTGATGCAAAAATGCTTTACCTTTCAACAGATTATGTCTTTGACGGTAAAGGAGATCGGCCCTGGGAACCGGATGACAAGTGTTATGCGCCTCTGAATGTTTATGGACAGAGTAAACTTGATGGTGAGCTTGCTGTATCATCCTTATTAGAGAAATACTTTATAGTTCGTATAGCATGGGTATTTGGACTTAATGGTAAGAATTTTATTAAGACAATGATAAATGTTGGTAAGACTCATGATACAGTTCGTGTAGTAAACGATCAGATTGGAACACCGACATATACATTGGATTTATCACGTCTTTTAGTTGATATGGTTGAGACCGATAAATACGGCTACTATCACGCTACTAATGAAGGCGGATATATATCATGGTATGATTTCTGTGTAGAGTTCTATAAGCAATATGGTCTTGATACAAAAGTTATACCCGTTTCTACTGAAGAATATGGTCTTTCAAAGGCAGCCAGACCGTTTAATTCAAGACTTGATAAATCAAAGCTTGTTGAATTCGGATTTAAACCATTGCCTGATTGGAAAGATGCAGTTAGAAGATATCTTATGGAAGCAGATTTATAAGAAAATTAATTCATTAAATAAAATATAAAAGGCATCTTATTATTTAAGATGCCTAAATCATAATAAGTGGATTAAATAATCCACAAGCGGTATATTTATTATACATTTAATAATATTTATTTCAATTGATTGGTAGATAGCGAGGATTTTTATGGCTTTTTCTTTTGAGAAAACTAAACTGCCAGGAGTTATAGTGATTCAACCTCAGGTTTTCGGTGATAGCCGTGGTTATTTCATGGAAACATTTAAGAAAACTGATTATGCTGCTGCCGGAATCGATAAGGAATTTGTTCAGGATAATGAGAGTTCTAGCACTAAGGGTGTTCTTCGCGGATTGCATTTTCAGAAGGAACATACACAAGGCAAGCTCGTAAGAGTAACTCATGGCGAAGTTTATGATGTAGCTGTTGATGTGAGACCCGGTTCTGCTACGTATGGACAGTGGGAAGGAGTAATCCTTAGTTCTGAGAAGAAGAATATGTTCTATATTCCTGAAGGTTTTGCTCACGGATTCCTTGTCCTTTCAGATACTGCTGAATTTGTATATAAATGTACAGATGTTTATGATCCTACAAGTGAAGGCGGTATTCCGTGGAATGATCCTACAATCGCTGTTGAATGGCCTAAACTTGATTGTGATTATAAGACAAGTGAGAAAGATGAGAAGCATGAGTCCTTTATAGATCAGGATTTCTCATGGGCTGCTAAGTGGTTATAAGGAGTTGTAAATGAAAGGTATTGTATTAGCCGGTGGTTCTGGAACTAGACTTTATCCGTTAACTAAGGTTACATCTAAACAACTGTTACCTGTTTACGATAAACCTATGATCTACTATCCTTTATCTACGCTTATGTTAGCTGGGATAAGAGATATTCTGATTATAAGTACTCCAGAAGATACTCCCAGATTTGAGGCTCTTTTAGGTGATGGCAGTCAGTTTGGTATCAGCCTTTCATATAAAATACAACCTTCACCGGACGGACTTGCTCAGGCTTTTATTCTTGGTGAGGAATTCTTGAATGGTGAAGCCGGCGCTATGGTACTTGGTGATAACATCTTCTATGGAATGGGATTCAGAACTATTCTTAAAGCTGCCGTTAAAAATGCTGAAGAGAATGGTAGAGCAACTGTTTTTGGGTATTATGTACCAGATCCTGAAAGATTCGGTGTAGTTGAATTTGACGAAGAAGGACACGCTATATCTATTGAAGAGAAACCTGCTGAACCTAAGAGTAATTATGCTGTTACAGGTTTATATGTTTATCCTGCCGGTGTTAGTGACAGAGCAAATCAGGTGAAGCCGTCTGCTCGTGGTGAATTAGAGATCACTACTTTGAATGAAATGTATCTTGATGATGGTTTGCTTGATGTACAATTATTAAGCCGTGGTTTTGCATGGTTAGATACTGGAACTATGCAGAGTTTGTTACAGGCTGCTGAGTTTATTGAGATGATACAGACAAGGCAGGGAATAACTATCAGTGCCCCTGAAGAGATTGCATATATTAATGGTTTCATTGATAAGGAAAGACTGATGGAATCAGCAAAGTCATATGGTAAGAGTCCATACGGCGAGCATCTTAAAGCGGTAGCTGAAGGAAAGATAAAGTATTAATTACATCGCGTTTGTTACTTTAAGTACCAACGCTTTTTAATTTGGTCATATCATACATTAATTCAGTTTTTGGGTATTATAGAGATAGAATTCTGATCATCAGATAGGATGTAATATTTTAATGGCTTCAAAATCATCTGATTCCAATACAAGTTTACAACGTTCACTTTCTCCAATGCATGTTTGGGCAATTGCATTCGGATGCGTAATAGGGTGGGGAAGCTTTATTAATCCCGGTAAGAAATTCTTACCTACGTCTGGAGTTGCCGGTACTGCTATTGCAATGGTGCTTGGCGCTTGGGTCATGATCATTATCGCATTTTCATATGCCTATATGGTCCCAAAGTATCCTAAAGCAGGCGGAGAGTTTACTTTTGCCAAGATGTGTTTTGGAAAGAACATGGCGTTTGTTTGCGGGTGGTTTCTTGTTGTTGCATATCTGACTAATGTACCGATGAATAGTACTGCGATAGGACTTATAGTTGATGGACTTGATGGCAGCAGAGATTTCCTGAAATTCGGTTTCCATTATTCTATTGCCGGTTTTGATATCTATATGGGTGAGATGCTTCTTGCAATGGCAATTCTTATTCTTTTTGGTTGGCTAAACATCATTGGAGTTAAGAAGGCCGGATTTGTTCAGACTGTGCTTTCACTGTTACTCGTAATATGTGTATTTACTTTATTCATTGCAGCTTTGGTTTCCAGCAAGGCAAAGGGAATAAATATGCAGCCTGTATGGGGATTTGATAAAGCAGCTGCTGTTGCTGACAGTGCTACCATGGCTGATATTGGTAAGTATACACATTCTGGTGCCGGCGGTATCATGGGGGCAATACTCGCAACTTTTGCAATAGCACCATGGGCTTATGTTGGTTTTGATGCGATTCCTCAGGCTTCCGAAGAGTTCAATTTCAGTTTCAAGAAAGTATCGTTCATAATGATTATTTCAATAGTGTTTGGTTGCTTTGTATATACCAGCAATAATACTGTTGCTGCTGCCGCTTTGGCGAATTGGCCTGAGCGTGTTATGGCAGGTGAGTGGGTTGTACTTGTTGCTGCAGAGGAACTATTGGGAACTTTCGGAAAGGTGCTGGTCGGACTTGGCGTATCCTGCGCTGTTTTATCCGGTATTATGGGGTTCTATTTAGCATCTTCAAGACTGATGTATTCGATGGCCCGTGACGGATATCTTCCTGAGTGGTTTGGTAAAGTTGATCCAAAGTATGGAACACCTAAGAATGCCGTGATATTCTGCATCATTGTCTCTTTGTCCGGACCTATCCTTGGCCGTGAGGCTTTAGGTTGGTTTGTTGATATGAGTGCAATTGGTGCAAGTATCGGTTATTTCTTTACAGCCGCCTCTACATTGGTAACAGTAAAACGAGATAATGACGGAACACCATTCTTAAAGATAATGGCAAGTACAGGTGTTTTATTTTCAGTTGTATTCATGATATTGCAGCTTATTCCAATTCCCGGTCTAAGCGGTGTTCATTTTGGACCTGAAAGTTATATCATGCTCGTTGTGTGGTCAGTTCTTGGTGTTATATTCTATATAAAACAGAGAAAGGTTTTCTTAAATAATTGATTCGTTTTCCGGACGTGACTTAAAAGTCACGTCTTTTTTATGTCACGGTCGGCACTCCAAGCGGCAGCGCGGAAGGTGTATAATCTTGTTAACTGAATTACAGGTGGAATTTGTATGATAAAAGTCGCTTTTTTTGATTGTAAAGCTTACGATAAGCCTTCTTTTGAAAGTTATGGTCAGCTTAAAGAAATCGAGTTTAAGTTCTTTGAGACTAAACTGACTGAAGACACGGTAGATCTTGCTAAAGACTCTGATGTAGTCTGCGTTTTTGTTAATGATACTGTTAATGCTGCAGTAATTGACAAGCTCTATTCGTATGGCATTAAGATGATCGCACTCCGCTGCGCAGGCTATAACAATGTTGATGTTAAGCATTGCTACGGTAAGATCCATGTCTCTCATGTTCCTGCATATTCGCCCTATGCGGTTGCTGAGCATGCCATGGCTTTGCTTCTTACATCAGTTCGCCGTATACATAAGGCTTATAACAGAACAAGAGAATTCAATTTCTCTCTTAATGGACTTACTGGTTTTGATCTTCACGGCAAGACTGTTGGTGTAGTAGGTACCGGTAAGATCGGCAGGATCTTCATTGATATCTGCAAAGGTTTCGGCATGAATGTTTTAGCCTACGACAAGTTCCCGGATGAAAACAGCGGTCTTAATTATGTTTCTTTGGAAGAACTGATGCGTTCCAGCGATATTATTTCGCTTCATTGTCCGTTAACTGATGAGACAAGGCATCTTGTTAACAGCGATTCTATTGCTCTCATGAAGAAAGGTGTAATAATCCTTAACACTTCAAGAGGAGCACTAATTGATGCCGAAGCACTGCTTGAAGGTATCAAGGCTCGTAAGGTCGGTGCTGCATGCCTTGATGTATATGAGGAAGAGGCTGATATATTCTTTGAAGACAGATCCGGTCATATCCTGAACGATGAACTTTTGGCAAGACTCATATCCATGCCTAATGTTATCGTTACGTCTCATCAGGCTTTCCTTACGGAAGATGCTTTAAATAACATAGCTCAGACAACAATTGATAATATCCTGTCTTACTATGAGAAGGACGGAATGTGTGATAACGAGCTTTGTTACAGGTGCGGCAATATAGAAGAATGTAAGAAATCCCGTAAACAAAGGTGTTTCTGATATTAATAGTTATTTAGCTTGTTTAAGTCCTCGCTTCAGTTGTGGGGACTATATTTTTTTTTGATTGATTTTTCTTATTTTATATTATAATAACTGTTAATTATGCTAATTGCTGTTCTATCTGACATTCACGGAAATTGTTCCGCATTAGAGAGTGTTCTTTCAGATATCAGGATCAACCGAAAGCCTGATGCTGTTGTTTTATTGGGTGATCTGATTGATTACGGTATGCGTTCCAATGAGGCTATATCGATTGTTAAAGGAATTGATATCCCGGTTATCTGTAATATCTGGGGCAATCATGAGAATGCGATATTGAATGAGGATTATTCTAGATTCTCATCTTCTCGAGGCGTTGAGTCCGCCAAATTCACGAAGTCCAGGCTAAGTGCTGAATCGATCGAATATCTTAATTCTATTGACGGAAAATCAGGGAAGAAGGAATTTACAGTTGACAGCAAGAGATTTCTCGCAGTTCATGGAAGCCTTCGTGATAATTATTGGAAATCTATTTACCCTTATTGCGGAAATGGAACAGATGGTGATTTTGCGGGATATGAGTCTTATGACTTTGTTTTATCAGGTCACAGTCATTATACGCATGTCTTTGACAGGTTTTATGAGTGCGATAATCCGGAGTACCGCAATAAGAAGAAAGTTGTATTTATTAATCCAGGAAGTGTAGGGCAGCCAAGGAACCATAATCCGAATGCTCAGTATGCTTTGCTTGATACCAGAGGAACTGTTTCACTGATAGGTGTTTCTTATGACGTTTCCTATGAACAGAGCCTTTTTACAGATGATGTAGATAAGTTTTACAAAGACAGATTAACGAATGGAGTGTGATCTTATGAATAATCTTTATGTAATTAGCGGTGTTACCGGAATGACCGGCAATGAATTGGTAAGGCAGATCTTAAACAGCAATAAAGGCAGTGTAATTGGCTTTGATAATTTCTTCTGCTCATCTATTGATACTGTTGAAGATGTTATTGATGATCCCAGATTCGAGTTCTTTCAGTATGATATCAACAATTCAGCCCAGATGGCTGAGATCGAGTATAAGGTCATTAAGGATAAGGTCAATTTTGACAAGGTCTTTTATATCAACTGTGCTGCAGTTGTTCATACAGAGTATTTCTATCATGTAAATACAACATTTGATACGAATCTGCTCGGTATGAAGGCTTTCCTGGATCAGGCAATCTCTGTTGGGGCTGATGCATATATCAATTGTTCAACATCTGAAGTCTATTCTATGCAGTCTTTTAAGGAGGGCGGAGTTAAAGAATCTGATTATCTCCTGATGTCCAACGCTGAGCACAGCCAGAGAACATCTTATGCATGCGGCAAACTTCTTACGGAATTCTTCATGAAGGATGCTGTTGATAACGGAAAGATCCGTGGTGCTTCACTCCGCTTTGCCAACGTTTACAGCAAGAACGAAAGATTTGCCAAGCACATTCTGCCCCATATCGTTAACAGCCTTTTAAATGACGGTAAGGTCGTATTGCTCGATAACTCAAAGATCAATAAAAGGACTTTCCTTCATAATATTGATAGCTGTGCTGCAGTTTTACATCTTCTGGAGCATGAGGATGCTTTGGACGGCACAGTTTATAACGTTGCAACAGAAGAGGAGATCTCTATCCTGGATCTTGTAGCTCTGATCGCTTCAAAGCTCGGTATAGATGATCCTGAGATCATTTTTGAAGGTCACAGGGAATCCGATCCTGAAAGAAGAGTGTTATCTACTGAAAAACTCAGGACCAGAACCGGTTGGGCGCCTAAGATCACGTTATCCGAAGGCATAGACATGATAGTAGATTACAGGAAGAACGCATGAAAGTATTTCTGACGACAGTAGCTGGATCTGCTACAAGATTTTCCGAAAGTGTAGGAAAGCCTACTGTTAAATGCATTTTTAACAGGGAAGATCCTAAAAAGACACTGCTTTATCATATGCTTACCCAGGCTTCATCTTACGACTATTATGTTGTCGTAGGCGGATTCCTGATCGATGAGCTTGAATCTTATATTAATACTGTTTTGCCTGATGAGTTCAAGAATAAGGTAATACTGGTCAATAATGAGGAATATGCAAAATTCGGTTCCGGCTGGAGCCTTTATCTCGGTGTGAAAGCGGCTCTGGATAAGTTCGGTCCTGATTTTGATGAGCTCTTATTTGCCGAAGGCGACCTTTTTGTTGATGATGATAGCTTTAAAGCAGTTGCTGACGCTGATTCGAGTGTTATTACGATCAACAGGGAAGCTATCAGAGCTAATAAGGCTGTCGCACTTTATTACGATCTGGATAATGTTCCGCATTATATCTACGATACTGCTCACGGACAGCTTGCTATAAATGAGCCTTTTACAGCAATTTATAATTCCGGACAGATCTGGAAATTCAATGATATAAAGCTTTTGGACAAGATCATAAGGGATAATGATCCGAAGATCCACGAAGGTACCAATCTCGTTCTGATCAACGAATATTTCCAAAATTTGGCTGGAAATAAGACAAATATTGATATAATTGAGATGGAAACTTGGATCAATTGCAATACCGTTAATGATTTTATTTTGGCCGGTATGTAATAGAAAGGCTTTGTATTTATGTTGGAAGAAAAGCTCAGTTTAGTTAAGAAGCATGACAGTGAAGGCAAGATCAAGGTCATGATAATCGGCCTTGGAAGCGTCGGAAATTATCTTTTGAGTTATCTCTTATCAACAGGTGATGAGAAGCTTGAGATCATTGTAGCCGGAAGGAATGCCGATAAACTTCAGTGCGATGTTAATATAGCCCGTGTTGCGGCCCTTATAAGACATCAGAACAGATCTGTTGTTACTGTTGACGGAAATGTTGATCTTGAAGATATTGATTCTATTGCTGCTTCTTTAGCTAAACACCAGCCTGACTTTATTGTTAATACAAGCCGTGTTTATTCAGGACTTAAGTATGGTTCTATTTCCTGGAAGAATATCCGTGCTTACGGTATCTGGACACCGCTTTCGATCAAATATATCAGAAATATCATGCTTGCTTATGACAAAGCCGGATGCAAGGGTATAGTGATCAATACTTCATATTCTGACGGTACTATCCCATGGCTTAAGAGTGCCGGCAAGCATTATCCTGACTTCGGTTCAGGCAATCTTAATCACCTGGTTCCCAGACTAAAGTTTGCTGTTGCTAATGAGAAGGGTATCTCTGATTACTGGAATATCGATATAGATATAGCTACTGCTCATTTCCATGATGTTGTTATTAGTAAGGAAGGCCAGAATGAAGGTTTGGTCCAGCTTATTAAGGTATCTTACAAGGGTGAGACTATTGAGATGGATCAGGATGCCCTTTTGAAGAAGTGTGTTATCTCCATGCCGACTGATTCTAAGCGCAACATGATGAATGCTTCTTCCAATTTCGATATCATCTCGTCTGTTCTTACTGCTATCCGTGAGAATACCAAGGTTAAGTTCTTTTCACCCGGAGTATTCGGTAATATCGGCGGTTTTCCCGTAATTGTTGACGGAACTTCAGCTGAGCTGACCTGCTATATTGATGACAGTGTTTTTGCATTAGATGAGATGATAACCAAGAATAAGCAGTCACTTGCTCTTGACGGTGTCGAGGATATCAGAGACGGCTGTCTGATCTATACTGATCATCTGCTCTCAAAAGTAAAGAATGTATTCGGTGTCGATCTTCCAAAAACAGTTCATTTTGATGAGATCGATAAGACTGCTGATTTCATTATCGATAACATCATTAATCCTGCGTTGGAAAAAGGCCTTAATAAGTAATTTTCTGTCAGAATCTATCGAATCGCTATGAGGTGATATCATGGGTGATTCTTATGACATAATCATAATCGGAGCCGGAGTCACAGGGTGTGCAATTGCCCGTGAACTTTCACGGTATGCCTGTAAGGTTCTTGTACTAGATAAGGATGAGGATGTCTGCTGCGGGACATCAAAAGCCAACAGCGGCATTGTTCACGCTGGGTATGATGCTAAGCCCGGATCTTTAAAAGCCTGGATGAATGTACGTGGCAATGAGATGATGATATCTCTTGTCAAAGAACTCGATATTCCTTTTAAACAGATCGGTTCTCTTGTTGTCTGCACTGACTTATCTCTTCGCGGCGGAATTGAAGAACTGTATGATCGCGGTAATGCAAATGGTGTTCCGGGTCTCAGGATCCTGGAGGCACCTGAACTCCGTGAATTGGAGCCTAATATTTCCGATGATGCAGTTTGTGCTTTATATGCACCGACGGCCGGAATCATATGTCCTTTCAGACTGAATATTGCACTTGCAGAGTGTGCCTGTCAGAACGGTGTCGAATTCATATTTGATACTGCCGTTACCGGTGTTGAAGCTCTTCCGTCCGGGTTTAAAGTAATTACCGGTTCTTCGGAATATAATGCATCTGTTGTGGTAAATGCTGCCGGATGTCATGCTGATGAGATACACAATCTTGTATCTTCGGTTAAATATCACATCACACCGAGAAGCGGTGATTATATGCTGCTTGACCGTTCCTGTGAAGGCCTTGTCAATCATGTTATATTCCCTCAGCCTACTTCATTGGGTAAGGGTATCCTTGTTACACCGACTGCACACGGTAATATCCTGATCGGTCCAACGGCAGTCGATACCGATAACAGGGATGAGGCACCTGTTACAGCAGATGGTCTTGCCAAAGTTATTGAAGGTTCAGCAAAAAATGTTAAAGGCATTCCCGTAAAGCAAGTTATTACAGGCTTTTCAGGGCTACGTGCTCATGAAGACGGCGGTGAATTCATTCTTGAAGAAGTGTCTGACTGTCCCGGATTCTTTGATTGTGTCGGTATTGAATCGCCCGGTCTTACGGCATGTCCTGCGGTAGGCGAATATATGGCGTCGTTAGTTGCTGATAAGCTATCTCTTTTGCCTAAGAGTGAATACGGCGCTTCTGTAGCGCCAGCTCGGCGCTAATTCTTGCGCCACCAAAATCGGCAATTGTTGCGCCACTTTCGTCGGAACCACTGTGCCAAACC
>CADAKH010000009.1 GCA_902788505.1 Oscillospiraceae bacterium | reverse complement strand
AAAACAAAAACCGGATTTGACTCCGGTCTGTTTGCTATGCCCAGTTATTTCAAAACAGAAAACTGCCAACAAGCTCTTGATTTTGGTTAGCAGGTTTTTGTGCATGAAAGATCAGCTTGTTCTGATGCAATGGTCAGTTCAAAAAAAGTCTGAACTTGAACCTATGCGGCAAGTTCAGACTTTCGGATCATCTTTTTGCAAGTATCTTACTCTTCAATAGCTACGATGTGATCAGCATCCTTGAAGATATGCTTCTCAGGGATTACGCCTCTTACTCTTGAAAGCGGATAAACTCTTGAACCTCTTCCGATAACAGTACCGGGATTAAGAACGCTCTGGCATCCCACTTCAACATTATCGCCTACGATTGCGGCAAACTTCTTAAGGCCTGTCTCGATAACTTCATCACCGTTCTTAACACAAACGAGAGTCTTATCAGACTTAACATTTGAAGTGATGGCGCCGGCACCGAGATGTGACTTGAAACCGAGAATGGAATCGCCTACATAGTTGTAATGCGGAACCTGAACATTGTCGCTGATGATTACATTCTTGAGCTCTGTTGAATTACCGATAACGCACTTGCTTCCGATAAGAGCGCTGCCTCTGATGAAAGCACACTGACGCACTTCAGTCTCAGGTCCGATAATGCAGGGACCTGCAATATATGCGGAATCGAAAACCTTTGCGCTTTTTGCGATCCAGATTTCCTCTCCTTTGTTCTCATATACTTCAGGATCAAGTGTGGGACCTAATGCGAGGATAAAATCCTTGATAAGAGGAAGTGCTTCCCAGGGGTACTTCTTGTCTTCCAGAATAGGAGCGGCAAGGGTATGTGTCAAATCAATAAGGTCTTTTGTTTCTAACATAAATATATCCTTTCTGCCCTTTGGTGTGTTACTGCGGGCAATAGAATCAATTGGACGAGTATACCGTTACGGATATTGTCTCAGGAATCTGCCTTTCGACACGGAAGTAGATATTGCCCTCCGCACCTGTAATCGTTATAGGAAGCTCGACAACTCCGGTATCGCCTTCAGTGATCTCGGAATAATCGATGGAAGCAACGATATCATCAGCTGTCAGCTTATTGATAGTTCCTGCACGTCCTACGATCTCAAGATCAACAGACTTGATCGGGTATGAGACCTCAGCATTGTCGGGAAGATTCTGATACTGGCTGATCGGAACCGTAATGCTTCTGGAAACAACAGGGTTGGTATTGACCTGAATGTACATCCACAGGAAGAGCGACATGAATATTGAGACAACAAGGAATACTATCCTCGTCGGGGTGCCGACTCTCTTGGAATTGGATGTCTGATCTGCATCTTTTGTCTTAATCGTAATAGGAACAGAAGCTTCGCCTGCAATCTCAACCTGTGTTGAAGCTACAACCACATTTTCCGCAGCAGCTGCCTTGCTCTTTGATACCTTTCCGACTTCATCAGGACTTAATATCTCGTTATCGGATGTATCCTTTTTGCCGTGGAACTTATCGAGGATCCTTCCGATGATGGTCTTCTGCTCTCTGCCGAATTCCTTTACACCCAGGAGATATGAAAGATTTGCTTCGAGTTCCCTTGTGGATCTCATCTCGAAAAGTCTTCCGTTAACTGCAATAGAAGTCTTTCCTCTCTCCTCTGATACTACAACTGCAACAGTATCACCCATTTCGCTTGCGCCGACCGCAGCTCTGTGACGGGTTCCGGCACGCTCTAATGAATGCATCGTAACCGAAAGCGGAACATGGCATCTTGCGGCAATGATCCTTCCGTCTCTTATGAGAAGACCGCCGTCATGCATAGGTGATCCTTTATAGAAAATGCTCTGTAAAACAGAACTTGTAACTTCAGAATCAAATGTGACTACGTTTTCCTGTGACAAAAGCTCATCAAGTCTTGTGTGCCTCTCGATAAGGATAAGTGCACCGGTGTAAGTTCTGGACATTTCCTTGCAGGCAGAACTGATCTCCTTGATGAATGAGTTAAGTTCATCATCCGTCATGAGTGACTCGCTGTGTCTGAAAGGATTGGCAGCATTGGAAGTACGGAGACCAACAGTCTCAAGCGCTCTTCTTAGTTCAGGCTGGAAAAGGACCACGAACAGGATAGCGACTACATAAAGAAGTCTGTTAAACAGGAATCCGACCATGTCGAGTCCGACGATTCCGCAGAATGCAACGAAAACAAGGATAAGTACTATACCCTTAATGAGCTGCCATGCTCTGGTCTGTCTGATAAACATAAGCAGCGTATAGAAAAGGAATGTTACGAGCGCGATATCGATTGCATAACGTATGAAGTCCCATACGCTGCCGAAAAAGAGCGTGCCCTTATCAAGGCTGTTAAAAAGCTCGCCCAAAAACTCGAATATCTGGCTGATTATAGATGTATTGGACATCAATCGGTCCTTCTTCCCTCACGCTTATCTTATTAATTATAACATAAGGTCAGAAAATCAATTACTTTAAAGTCGGTATTTTTGAATGACAATTATCAGACCGAAGGCTGGGTCGTCTCCTGCGAACCGTATGTCACACGGGTCTGCTCAGTTCTGTAGACTTCGTACTCAGCAGGAGTCATACCCTTATCAGAACCCTTGAGCAGTGATTCGCAGATGATAAATGCAATACAGTTGATCCTAATCTGGAGTCTGTCGCCGCTGCAGTCGATCTCACCGTCGCCGTTTCTGTCATAGTCTTCTTCAACCAGAACAGGATCAAGAACTGCAAGGCAGTCGGCTGGTGTTTGTCTGATATTGCCGTCGAACTCCTGAAGACTAAGATTCTTGGTCTCTTTCATCTGATCGTAATAGGTGAAGTTATACTCATAACTCTCGAAATACACGATAGGGATCATTCTGTCATCGAAAACCTTAAAGTCAGATACGGTCTTCGGCATCTCCTTGAATGTATCGTTTACGCCGTCATCATCCAGATCGACTTTGACCCCGGATTCATTGTAATAAAGATCAAAACCGTAGTTAGTATAAAGCGTATTGGCAAAGCATACATCGTATGCCTGATAGAGCTTTCTTCTCATCTCATATCTTCTGCTCGAGATAAGTGATTTATATCCTGAGGAAGCATAGACTTTATCGCCTGCATAAAGGCTCTCGACATTGTACATAACATCTATGCTGTGCTGTTCATCGTATGAAAGAGACTGATAGAATGCTTCAGCTCCGGTGAAATTATCCGTTCCCGCACCAAAGAAAACGAACCAGACATCGAAACCGACATTCTGATAATCCTTGAATGCTTTAAGAGCCGTCAGGACACATGCAGTACCGGAAGCATTATCCGAGATTCCGTCAAAGCCCGAAACAGGTTCGGAGTCCTCTTCTTCATCATCATCATAGTCCTCATCGTAATCTTCGTCATCATAATCTTCATCATCGTAATCTTCTTCATCTTCATCCTCTTCGGCAGCCTCATATCCGCCGTATTCGGGAAGAAGATCAGCATCATAATGCGCACCGATTATGGCTACTCTGTGTTCAAGTTCGAATGTGCCGTCATCTTTGGCACAATAAAAACCTGTTCCGGGAACCTTAACGATGTAATTTGCAGACGATCCGCCTGAACCTGAAAATGTCTGAACTTCAGGCGTATAGCCGAGTTCTTTTATCTTCTCTTCAATATAAGCACCTGTCTGGCTCTCACCAGAGGAATATGCACTTCTGTCAGGGAATTTAGTTGCGATCTCCCTTGCGATGTCAGAGCCGTATGAGCCATAATCAGCGGGCTTTTGATCGCCTTTATTCTTCTTGCAAGAAGCAAGAAAAACAGGCTGTGCCAATACCGTGACACATGCCGCAACAGAAATAATCTTTTTCAACAAATCACTTTTCATAACCTGCGTAATTATACCCTAATCTTCTTCATCTTTTGTGGCAATCGGCGAAGAAGGAGCCGTTATCTTTTTCAAACGTTCTTCCAAAATTGCCAGAGTCTCAACGGCAGAAGGATCTTTTATGGCCCAGCTTCCCTTACCGTCCTTCTCTTCATAACAGACGATCGGTTTATCCGACGAAGCACCCTTCTTATAGGATTCTTTTAAAGAATTCATGATCGCATTAAAACTGACGCCTTTTAATTCGGTCGGCAGACCGAGCTTGAAGTAGATAGCAGAAAGCGCTGTCCTTGCCTTATCCGGCATGGTCGCGAAAAGGCTGAGAGCCAGAGCTTCACCTTCTGAATAATTCATAAATCTGAAGTAGCCTTCTATTGCGTGTGACAATTCATCACCGAGTGTGAGCAGTGCCGGATTCTTCCTGTCGATAGCAGCTCTTGCAGCATACACACGGTTAAGGAATACTCTTATATCCGAAAGGCTTGATTCAGATAGAGTTATAAGCTCAGTCAAAAGCCCGAAATCAGCCAGGAGCGCGTATCTTATTATCTGAGCATAGCCGTTCGGAACAAACTTTTTTGGAACTGTCGAAAGGTATTTCGGATCGATAAACACAGCGGTCTGTGAAATGCCGACAGATGATGTGTTTTTACGGCTTCCTGAATTAAGGAATGCCTTGTCGGCACAGCATGTCTCTGCCATTGAAGACAATGTCGTAGGAACCGCGATATAACGTGATCCTCCCGTGAAAAGTGATGCCGCAAATGAGGCAATATCAAGCACTGCACCGCCGCCTAATGCAATGATCCAGTCATTGCTGTTAAGTCCGGCATCAGCAAGTTCCTTGATGACATAATTGACCTGCGAAAGATTCTTGTTCTGCTCACCTTCATCGATAGTGATGAGACTCGTCCTGATATCCCTTAAGACGAACTGCTTTTCGAAAGCGTTGTAGTAATATCCGCTTACCTGTCTGTCAGATATGATGGCAGCCTTGATCTCCTGACCTGAAAGATCTTTGTTATCATACTGCTCGAGAATGAATCCTGCGATGAATTCTTCTGCAATGCCGCTTCCCGTAAAGCAATCGTAGCTGCGGTTACAATCAAGTCTGTCCAAGCTTTTAAGGCTCCTTTCGCTCGCAAAGTCAATTTGTATATTAACACAAAAGTGATAAAATAAACGCTCAGGTAAATTATTTAATAGAGGTTACGTATGAAAATAAGAACGAGATTCGCACCCAGCCCTACGGGCTTTATGCATGTCGGCAATCTTCGCACAGCTCTTTATGAGTATCTTACAGCGAAGCACGAAGGCGGCACTTTTGTACTCAGGATTGAAGACACTGACCGCGAGCGCTATGTCGAGGGTGCAACTCAGGTAATATACGACACATTGAAGCTTGCAGGACTCGAACATGACGAAGGTCCTGATATCGGCGGCGAGTTCGGACCCTATGTTCAGAGCGAAAGGCTTTCAATGTATAAGCCTTATGCCGAGAAGCTCGTTGAGGAAGGCAAAGCTTACAGATGCTTCTGCACCAAGGAGAGACTCGAAGCTCTTAAAGAGAATGCTCCTGAAGGAACAGGCTACGATCGCCACTGCAGAGACTTGTCACCCGAAGAGATCCAGAAGAACCTTGATGCCGGTATGCCCTATGTCATCAGGCAGAAGATGCCTCTTACAGGTTCTACTTCCTATCACGATCTCGTTTACGGAGATATCACGTTTCCCAACGAAGATCTTGACGATCAGGTCCTCATCAAGACAGACGGATTCCCCACTTACAACTTCGCCAACGTTATCGATGACCACACAATGGGCATCACTCATGTTGTAAGAGGAAGCGAGTATCTCTCATCCACACCGAAATACAATCTTCTCTATGAGGCTTTCGGCTGGGAGATCCCTACATACATTCACCTTCCGCTCATAATGGGCAAGTCCGTTGATGAGGAAGGTAACGAGGTTATCTCCAAGCTTTCCAAGCGTCACGGCTCAACAGGATTTATGGATCTTGTAAATGAGGGATATCTGCCCGAAGCGATCATCAACTACATTGCGCTTCTCGGCTGGGCTCCCAAGGATACAAGAGAGATCTTCTCTCTCCCCGAGCTTATCGAAGCATTCGATATCAACGGTATTTCCAAGTCCCCTGCGGTTTTCGATTACGACAAACTCTCATGGGTCAACCAGGAACACATCAAGGCTATGTCCGACGAGGAGTTCCTCACACACGCAAAGCCTTACTACGATGAGGCCGGTGTCGATCCTTCCTGCTATGAACTTCTCGCCGAGCTCTTAAAGCCCAGGATCGCAAAGTTCACGGAGATTACTGAGAAACTCTCTTTCATCAAGGAATACGGTGATTTCGATCTCGCACTTTTCGAGCACAAAAAGAGCAAATCAACTCTCGAATCTTCCAAAGAGATGCTCGAAAAGGCTATCCCCGTCCTCGAAGATCTCGACTGGGACAGAGATGCCATCACGGAAGCAATGAAGACTTTGGCTGAGAGCCTTGAAGTAAAGAACTCCGTTGTTATGTGGCCCGTAAGGATCGCTGCTGCAGGAGTTGCAGTCACCCCCGGCGGATGCGCTGAAGTAATGCTTCTCTTAGGCAAAGACGAATCACTCAGAAGAATTAAATACGCTTATTCAAGACTTTGATTGGAGCTAGGTGGAATATGGCAGACAGCAAGAATTTTATCGAACAGATAATCGACGAGGAACTTAAGGAAGGCGGAAGAGTTTACGGTAAGAAGATCCATACCCGTTTCCCTCCTGAACCCAACGGTTACCTTCACATCGGACACGCAAAGGCATTAGAGATCGACTTCGGCACAGCAGAAGCCTATAACGGTCTTTGCAATCTCAGAATGGATGACACCAATCCTACAAAGGAAGACGAGGAATTCGTTGAGGCAATCAAGGAAGACATCCATTGGTTAGGTCACGATTGGGATGACAGATTCTTCTATGCTTCCGAATACTTCGAGAAGATGTACGAATTCGCGATCGAACTCATCAACAAGGGTCTGGCTTACGTTTGCGAGCTTACCCCCGACCAGATGCACGACATGAGAGGCGACACAAAGACACCCGCTGTCTCCCCTTACCGTGACAGACCTATCGAAGAGAGCCTTGATCTTTTCAAGAGAATGAGAGCCGGTGAATTTGAAGACGGTAAGATGACTCTCCGTGCCAAGATCGATCTCGCATCAGGCAACTTCAACATGAGAGACCCTGTTATCTACAGGATCAATCATCTGCCTCACCACAGAACAGGAACCGAATGGTGCATCTATCCTATGTACGACTTCGCTCACCCGATCGAAGACGCTCTTGAAGGCATCACACATTCACTCTGCTCTCTGGAATTCGAGTCACACAGACCTTTGTACGACTGGGTCGTAAACAATATCTCAGTTGAGTGCAAGCCCCGTCAGATTGAATTCGCCCGTCTCGGCATCACACACACCGTTCTTTCAAAGAGAAAACTCCGTGCAATGATCGAAGCAGGCATCGTTGACGGCTGGGATGATCCCAGAATGCCTACACTCTGCGGTCTCAGAAGACGCGGCTACACACCTGCATCCATCCACAACTTCAGTGCCAGAAATGGTGTCGCAAAGGTCAACTCCGTTGTTGACTATGCATTCCTTGAATATTGTCTGAGAGAAGATCTTAACGATCACGCTCAGAGAGCAATGGCTGTCTTAAAGCCCGTCAAGCTCATCATAGACAACTATCCCGAAGGTGCTTCCGAAGAGTTCGATGTCGAGAACAATCCCAAGGATGAGAATGCCGGCACACGTAAGGTATCCTTCTCAAGAGAGCTCTGGATCGAATCCGAAGACTTCATGGAAGTTCCTGCTCCCAAGTATTTCAGACTCTTCCCCGGCAACGAGGTGCGTCTTAAGTCCGCTTATGTCGTTAAGTGTGTTTCATGCGACCACGATGCAGAAGGAAACGTAACCGCAGTTCACTGCACATACGATCCTGATTCAAGAGGCGGCAACACCTTGGACGGCAGAAAGATCAAGTCAACAATCCACTGGGTAGATGCCAACAACTGCGTTGACGGAGAGATCAGACTTTACGACAGGCTCTTTACTACAGAGCAGCCCGATCTTGCTGACTGCAACTATCTTGATTTCATCAACCCCAACTCTTTGGAGATCGTTAAGGGCGCTAAGCTTGAAGCATTCCTGAAGGACACAAAGCCCGCAGACAGATACCAGTTCTTAAGAACAGGTTACTTCTGCGCCGACTGCAAAGATTCAACACCGGATCATCTCGTATTCAACAGAGCAGTTTCCTTGAAGGACAGCTACAGACCTGAATAATACCTAAGATTGGCTACAACCCTGAACAATACTGATTGCAAGCTTAAACCTGAATAATACCTGTTGCTGAAAACGTTTATTATCAAGACCGCCCCATTATGAAGCCGATTCACTTCATGTATGGGGCGGTTTCCTTTTTCCATGCTGTCAAAGAGGTATCCGATTATCGGTTCGTTATCCCGTTTTTTCGGAAACCATAGAAAACGCATTGTTTTCGGCAAAAGACAATGAAGAATTGCCGATTTTACAGGTGAACAATAGCGGTTTCGGCAATTTGGCACTTAGTTTTGTCGTAACTATTTAAAAATAGACGAATATCGGCAAAAACGGACCGGAGTTTTGCCGATTTCCTCAATATTTTTAAGATTACGGCAAAAACCTCCTTTACCGGCTATTGTCGCTTTGCGTTCTTCTCAAATGTCGGCTGTTCGTGAAGTGTTTTGCCGAGTAAGGTTATCGCCTGCTTAGGGCAATAGTCCACGCATCTGTAGCACATGGTGCAGCCGGCGGAAGCAACCGCCTTTCCGTCTTCGATACTGATATTCTGAGTCGGACAGTTTTTCGCGCAGAGTCCGCACCCAATACATTTTGAAGGATCGATCTTAAGCTTACCGGTATAGCCGGTCGTCTTGTTATAAAACCACAGTCTCTGGCCGAATAATCCGGCAAGATGAGCTGCAAAGGACAGGCCTTCTTTCGGGTAATTGCCTTCCCTCATCTGCTTTGCGGCTTCGGTAATCCTTTGGTCTGCTTTGACTATGACAGCTCTATTCTGTTCACGGGTCTTTTTCAGCGCTTTGCAGTCACCTATGGAATCAGGCATAACGATCTGAAGGCCGCCTGTTATTACGGCTCCGTACTTTTTCAGGAGCCTTGCAGCGCACCCTGTCCCGTCACCTGCGAAAAGGCCCATCGTTGTTATAAGGAAGACCTTCTTACCCTGCCAGATATCCGCATGGTTGTTTATGAAGTCTCTTACAAGATACGGGATATTCGAAAACTGTGTCGGATAAGCCAGTATCAGTTCATCGTCTTTCAGCGCTTCATCAACACCTGGAGATTCTATCGGTACAGATATGCCTTTTGCTCCGATCTCTTTGAAAAGCAATTCAGTTACATGCTTTGTATTGCCGGTACCGCTCAGATAGACAGCGTTCATTTAACACCCTCCAGAAGCATCTTGAATGCTTTTTTCAGATATTCGTCCTTACTCATTTTGAATCTTAATTTCAGATACTCTTCCTTATCGGTAGCCATCGAGATTATCCCGGAGATAGAAGACCACATCATGATGACGGCCGGATAGATATCGATATCTTTTCTGACAGTGCCTTCACTGATGCCGCTTCTGATAAAATCTGCGATTGCTTCGTTTGTCTGTTCACCGACATCGTAGATCTTCTTATAGATATCCTTCTCCATATCCATTGAGATCTTTCCGAGTGTCGCTTTGTAAAACACCGGGTGCTGCTCAAACTTCGAAGCTATATCAAAACACAGGGCATAGTATCTTTCTTCAAAACTGCCCGTACTCTCTGCAGCTTTCTTAGCGGACTCAAGGAGCAACTCCATGTACTTGCAGACAATGCTGTCCCAGAGTTCCTCTTTGCTCTTGAAATAAACATAGAATGTTGACTTGCTCTTATCGGCGCACTTAACAATATCGTCTACTGATGCTGCCTCAAAGCCTTTCTTCTCGAAAATCTCTTCTCCGCAGATCAGGAACAGTTCGTTATTAAATTCGATAAATCTTCTCTTTTTTGGCATAAGTCTGCCTCCCTAAAATCGAACTATCAGTTCGTTTTTCGAACTACCAGTACGATTATCGTACTGCAAGTTCGATTTTAGGTCAAGAGCTTTATCTGATCCCGGGTACAGCAAGCATTCTGTCCAATGCTTCATTTACAACGCTTCTTGGGCAGGCAACATTCATCCGGATAAACTGACCTGCCTTTTTCGAGAAGAACTTGCCTTCAGAGAACTTAATGTGAGCCTTATCAATGAAGAATCCTGAAGGATCTTCAAGACCCATTGCAGATGCATCTATCCACATAAGGTATGTTCCTTCGATATCAGTCACTTTAAGCTTTGTGCCTTTAAGACGTGACTTAACCAGTTCTGTGTTGCCTTCAAGATAGGAGATAAGTTCATCCATCCACCTGTCGCCGTATGTATAGGCGGCCCTGGTTGCAACAAGGCCCATGATATTAAGTCCGAATGCGCCAGTCGTAAAAGCATACTTATCCACTGCCCTGCGCATTGAATCATCGGCAATGACGATATTAGCAGCCTGGATGCCTGCTATGTTGAATGACTTGGTGGCCGAAGTGCATGTAACAGTTATCTTCTTCAATTCTTCCGACAAAGATGCAAACGGAATATGCTTATGTCCGCTGTAAACAAAGTCTGCATGGATCTCATCACAGACGATCACCATATGATTTCTAAGACAGATATCGCCTACCTTTAAGAGTTCATCCCTGGTCCATACCCGGCCTGCAGGATTATGCGGATTGCAGAATATCAGCATCTTCACATTATTTTCGCGGACCTTTTTCTCAAAGTCATCTAAATCGATCTCATAACGGGAACCCTTCATAACAAGATCCGATACGACAAGATTTCTTCCGCTTCCTGTTACGGCTCTTCCGATAGGACCATAGAGCGGTTCAAAGATGAGGATGCTGTCGTTCTCTTTTGTGAGAGCCATAATCGAATCCGAGATACCGAGGACAACACCCGGAAGCTTTATAACAGTCCGGGGATCAACATCCCAACCGTATCTTCTCTTATACCAGCCGGTAAGCGCCTTATCGTAAGATTCATCCGCTTCCGAATAACCGAATACGCCCCTTTGGGCAACTTCCGTAAGGCTCTGCCTTACTTCCAAAGGGCACCTGAAATCCATGTCAGCAACCCACATCGGGATAAGGTCATCGATGCCTTCAATCCGTTCATACTTAATATCTTCCGGGGTATTTCTGTCAATAATTTCATCGAAGTCAATCATTTGCTAATCCCCTTTCTAATCATAGAAAAGCAAAGCAGTTTATTCTTCTAACGAATGAGTTCTTTGCCGTAAGGCAAATACTGTTTGAAATCCGTGAATAAATTGCGCCCTTAATATCCTGCTAAGAACGCTTTCGTTCTCTCCTGCTTAGGATTTGAAACAAGCTCATATGCGGGACCTTCTTCTACGATGACACCGCCGTCCATAAAGATGATCCTGTCTGCAACATCACGCGCAAAACTCATCTCGTGAGTTACGATTACCATTGTCATCTTCTCTTCTGCAAGCTCTCTGATTACGGTAAGAACGCCTTTTGTGAGCTCGGGATCCAATGCGGATGTAGGCTCGTCAAAGAAAATGATCTCAGGGTTTGTAGCCAGAGCTCTTGCGATAGATACACGCTGCTGCTGTCCGCCGGAAAGGTTGCACGGATATGCGTCAGCCTTTTCGACAAGGTCCATCTTCAAAAGAAGTTCATCGCAGATTATGTCTGCTTCGGCCTTGGACTTTTTATGAACGTGAATAAGAGCTTCGGTGATATTTCTTCTAACTGAGAAGTGCGGGAAGAGATTGAAGTTCTGGAATACGAGACCGAACTTTGAGCGGATCTGCTTTTCGAGCTTCTTATCGCAGTATCTGCAATGGCCGTCTATGTCTTCGCAAAGGACATCTCCGCCTATAACGATCTTTCCGAAGTCGACCTTTTCGAGTGTGGTCGCACAACGCAGGAGCGTGGATTTGCCGCCGCCCGAAGGACCGATAACGGCAACGACCTCACCTCTTTTAACCTCCAGGTTTATTCCCTTAAGGACCTCAAGGTCACCGAAGGACTTGAATATGTCTTTTATCTCAAGAACTGCATCTTTATTTGAATCAGACATTAGGATAACCTCATCACGAATAGTAAGACATGGATTTTTCCACGCGGTTCAGTATCGTCTCTACGATCAGGTTCATTGCATAGTAGAAAGCGCCTGCGACGATAAACGGCATTACGGATACCTGCGCAGATGCCGCTGCTGATGCTTTGGTGAACATCTCGGTAACGGAAAGGACCTGTGCAAGAGAAGTGTCTTTTACGAGCGTAATGATCTCGTTGGAAACAGACGGAAGTACACGCTTTACGACCTGAGGGAGAATGATCTTGAAGTAAGTCTGCATTTTCGAGAAGCCCAGAACCGTTGCAGCTTCATACTGACCTTTGGGCATCGACTGGATTCCGCCTCTGAAGATCTCTGCAAAATAAGCGGCGTAGTTAAGTGAGAATGCAATGATCGTTGCAATGAACCTGTAATTGAACGGTCCGAGCTGGATACTTCCAAGGTTCACGCCGAAGATATAGTAGGGTCCGAAATAGACAAGCAGGAGCTGAAGCATCAAAGGCGTGCCTCTCAGGATCGAGATGTAAAGCCGGAATATCAAAGACACGATCTTTATCTTTGACATCCTTCCCCTTGAAACAAGCAGACCCAAAGGAATCGAGAAGATCAACGTGAAGAAGAAGATCCCGAAAGTAAACTTAAAGCCCTGAGCTAACTGAATAAATGTCGACTGTAATGAACCCATAACGAACAGATTATAACAAATATACGGAAAACTTGCTTTACCATAATAAAAAGCTGCTCCGGAAATACCCGGAACAGCTTTTGAAAGTCATTTAAGCACTTATATTACTTGCCGATGATCGTAACGTCAGAGCCGAACCACTTCTCGGAGATCTGCTTCATTGTGCCGTCAGCAGCCATATCTTCAAGAGTCTTCTGAACTTCATCACGGAGTGCTGTATTTCCGAGAAGGAAACCAACACCGTATTCCTCGGAAGCTACTGCCTCATCGAGAACAGTGAAAGGCTTGCCTGATGTCTGGATCTCATAACGGGCAACGATCTCATCCATAACGATTGCATCTACACTGCCCATCTCAAGTTCCATCATTGCCTGAAGATAAGAATCGATCTCAACAAGTTCACCGAATGTATCTGTGAGAGCCGGATTGTCGTTCAGTGCAGCAAGACCGGATGAATCCTTCTGAACTGCAACCTTAAGGCCTGCAAGATCAGCAAGAGATGTGATGCCGGAATCGTTCTTAACAACTACTACCTGATCGTTGACCATGTAAGGCTCAGACCATGTATATCCGTCTTCTCTGCCGCTGATAGTAAAGCCGTTCCAGATGCAGTCGATGTTGCCTGACTTAAGCTCCTGGTCCTTTGAATCCCAGGCGATAGGCTGAGCAACGAATTCACGTCCCATACGCTTTGCGCACTCCTGCGCGAGATCAAGGTCGAAACCTACATAAGAACCGTCATCAGCAACGAATCCCATAGGCGGGAATTCCTGATCGAAACCTACGACAAACTTCTTGGTGTCCTTCTTGCCGCAACCTGCAAAAGCAAGTGCCATAGTAGCTACTGCCAGAACAGAAGCCACAACCTTCTTCATAACCATAAAACACTTTCCTCCAATGGTTTTAATGATTTATTTAGTGCCGAAAATACGGTCACCCGCATCTCCCAAACCGGGGAGAATATACGCATTTTCATTCAGTTCCCTGTCGACATTGCCTACATAGATATCAATGTCAGGATGAGCCTTTGCAAGTCTTTCGATACCTACGGGAGCTGCTATGATGCACATGAACTTAATCTGCTTTCCGCCGTGAGCCTTAATTGAATTAACCGCATCAACTGCTGAACCGCCTGTAGCGAGCATAGGGTCAACTACAACGATGAGACGCTGATCGATGGGATCGGGAAGCTTGCAGTAGTAATCGTGAGGTTCATGAGTCTCGGGATCTCTGTAAAGACCGATATGGCCGACCTTTGCAAGAGGAACAAGAGCTTCAACACCGGGAACCATTCCGAGACCTGCACGGAGAATAGGAACGATAGCGAGCTTCTTACCGTCGATCATGGGAGTCATTGTCTTCTCAAGTGGGGTCTGGACTTCAACATCCTTCAAAGGAAGATTCCGTAATGCCTCATAACCTTCAAGCATTGCGATCTCTTCTACAAGATGTCTGAACTCGTATGTACCCGTCTCCACTTTTCTCAAAAGTGAGATCTTGTGCTTGATGAGCGGATGGTCCATTACCTGTACGTTCTTAAAATCCTTGTACTGCATATTCGTCTCCTTTTTCATATAGAGAATCGGCTTAGAACAATCTCTTGAATATTTTAGATGAATGAAATATTAAGTCAATAAACACAGCTTCATTAAAGTGATAAATATTACAGCCAAATGTCAAAATGGTTGCTTGAATTTTACATAAGAGTGCTATTATTAATTAAATTTCAAATACAACGGAGGGCTTGTTATGAGTAAATCCAGTCTTCAGGATGGAGCTGTCTACGACGCGAAATCACTGGGTGCCGGCCGTGTTATCGTGCTTGGTTTCCAACACATGTTCGCTATGTTCGGATCAACCGTCCTCGTCCCTATCCTCACCGGTCTGTCAGTTTCAGCCACACTTCTTTTCGCAGGATTGGGAACTATCCTTTTCCATCTTATTTCCAAGAGAAAGGTTCCTGCATTCTTAGGTTCATCTTTCGCTTTCCTCGCAGGTTATTTTGCTATCGCTCCTCACGGTGAAAGAGAGCTCCTGCCCTATGCATGCTTCGGTGTTGCGCTTGCAGGTCTTGTTTATCTCATTCTCGCAGGACTTATCAAGGCATTCGGCGTTAACCGTGTAATGAAGTTCTTCCCGCCTATCGTAACAGGCCCTATCATCATTGCAATCGGTCTCTGCCTTTCAGCTACAGCTATCAACAGCTGTTCAACAAACTGGCTCGTCGCAGTTGTTGCGATCCTCATCATCGTAATCTGCAATATCTGGGGCAAAGGCATGATCAAGATCATTCCTATCCTCTTAGGTGTAGTCGGAGCATGCGCACTCTGCATCATCCTTACACTTGCTACCGGACAGGTATCAGGCGATTACTATACGATTGCAGGCAATTCAAACTTCCAGCTCTTCTCAGTTGCAAGCATCGAGAATATCAAGAATGCAGCATGGATCGGATTGCCTATCAAGTATGAGGATACCGTTTTCAACATCTTCACAGGCGGCAATCTCAATACAAGCCTTCTCATCACAGCTATCATCACCATCGTTCCTATCTCTCTTGCTACTATCGTTGAGCATATCGGTGACATCTCCGCTATCTCTTCAACAGTCGGCGAGAACTTCATCAAGGATCCCGGACTCCACAGAACACTCATGGGAGACGGTCTTGCCACAACACTGGCATCACTTTTCGGCGCTCCCGCCAATACAACATACGGCGAGAACACAGGCGTTCTTACTCTTTCCAAAGTTTACGATCCTTTCGTAATAAGACTTGCAGCCGTTTTCGCTATCTGCTTCTCAATCTCACCTAAGCTCGCAGCTTGCATCTCTGCTATCCCTACACCTGTTGTAGGCGGTATCTCCCTTGTACTCTACGGCATGATCTCTGCAGTCGGTGTAAGAAACGTAGTTGAGAACAAGATCGACTTCGGCAAGGCAAGAAACGTCATAATCGCAGCCATCATCCTCGTTCTCTCGATCGGTATTCAGTACAGTGCAGCTCAGGCTATCAAGATCCCTGTCGGCACCAAGGAAGTTCAGCAGAATGTTGAATACTATGAAGTTGACGGCAACAAATATTATGTAGAAGCTGACGGAAGCGTAAATATTCCTGCAGACTTAATGGTTAAGGCAGGCGATTCCGTTAAAGAAACAGTCACTACAACAGAGCCTTTAGTCGTTATCTCACTCTCCGGTCTTGCAGTAGGTTCACTCGTAGGCATCATCCTTAACGCAGTCCTTCCCGGCAAAGACTATGTTTTCGAGAGCAATCAGAAGGCAGCTCAGGCCAAGGACTCAACGATAACAGATGAGCCTTTGAAGACTGAAAAGAAAAAGAAGAAATAAGCTTTCAAAACTTATGAAAAACAGAGGTTGTCTCATAACGAGGCAACCTCTTCTTTTTTAAGATATAACTTGATTGCTTAAATCACTGCCAGAACCGCGATTCCGGCGATCTCAAGAACAACTACAACGCCTAAGAGCAATGCATACATCTTAAGCCTGGTAACACTTGGCTCATTTGCAGATGAAGATGAAGTCCTGGCCTGGACTTTCTCAGCCGTCTCAACGCCGCTCATGGCATCAGCGATGAAATCTGATGAAGCAGCAGCGTCTTCTTCTGCGACATAGACAGGTTGCTCGGGTTCATTTATAACAGGAGTCCTGATCTTACGGCCGGCAACACCCGTATCGATCTCAGGTACGAAGATCTTGCTCTCATATTTCGGAGCTCCGGTCCTGATACCGACAACCTTCGGCTTGATATCGCCGCTCAGAAGAGCAGAATCCTCGAAAGGATCCATAGCATTTACGGACTGCTCGGTAAACTCGGCAGAATCCGAATCTTTCACAAACGTTTTCTGCTCACTGTCGTAGTGAATATTAACATCGACTCTGTCCTGTCTCGTAATCGGAACATTACGGTCGGGATCAAGTCTTCCCGGCCTCTCATACAGAGGAGTCTTAAAAACGTTATTAAGATTTAAGTTGTTCTCTTCTTCACTCATGCCGCAAATTATACCATTTTTACGAAACCGTCGTCATCCAGGACGAGAAGTTCCTGTCTGATACAGTAATCAACCGCTCTTTTCCCGAGTTTGTAGTTATCGGAATCTTCCGGCGCTCTCGAAAAGCCCAACGCCTTGCATGTCTCTGTGATCAGGCTTTCGTAAGGCATGCCATACTGTGAAACAGCAAGATATCTTGCTGCACATGCAGCCTCCTGCACGGGGATATCAGCAGCCTTTCTGGGCTTCTCACCTTCAGCAGGCACTCTGTAGAAGTCCATGACCTTGCCGATCTCAGTCCCGTCTTTCCAAAGGAATATGACTTCCGAATCGTCATCATCTGAAGCAAGATCGAGCTTTTGCGAAGTATATTGAAGCTTAACACTTTTCTCGATACTTCTGACAAGATAAGCACAGCGCTCGCGGAGCTTAGGTGTCATCTTGCTGATTCCCGCCATTGTTATTAATTCCTTGGCAAGCACATCAGAGCTTACAGGCGATTCCTGTTCCACGATGGCAATTACCTGATCCTGAAGGCTCTTTGTATTTCTCGCATCACAGAACTCGGATGAAGTCATTGTCTTCGGCATAAGTTCTGCGGCCTTATATACAACAGCGGGATCACCGTCAGATACTGTCTCTACATCAGTCGTTTTTTTTTGAGCCTGATCTTCGGGGGCTGAAGTATTATCTTCCGTATCCCCGCCTTCTGATGCGCCATAGATAGTTATCTGAGGTCCGTTCTCTGTATCTTCAGTTGTTACCTCACCTTCATCAGATGTCTCTGTTGACTGTTCCGGGACTTCCTCTGCGGGAGTCTCTTCTGCAGCAGGTTCTTCCGGTTCCTTCTTTGAATCTTCGATCAGGGCAACAAGCTTTTCGAATACGCTGTCAGGATTCTCCCACCATTCGAGAGACCAGATCCTTACGATGTTCCAGCCAAAGCCCTTGAGCATCGATATCTGTGAAACTTCTCTGGATGTGGTCGTTCCGGAAGCAGCGTAGACAGGACCATCGAGCAAAATACCAAGGCAGTATGCACCTTCCTTATCAGGTGAGACTACACCGATATCGATCTTGAATCCGGACTTGCCGACACCCTTATCTGTGTCATAGCCGATTGCCTTGAATCTTGCGCAGATATCATCTGCGATACCCGTGAAAGCGGCATTCCTGTCGATGATAGGCGTGCCTGAATTATCGGAAGAACTGCCCGTTGAAGCGATATCCTGATCCCATACGGTGCTTCCGCCCGCATACTGAAGGAATCTCTTGAATGACTTAACACCTTCAGATGCCGTATCGTTGATCCTAAGTTCCTCTGCAGAGATAGAAGAGAAAACCTTCATCTCGATCCTTGATCTTGTAACCGCAACATTAAGTCTTCTCCAGCCGCCGTCTCTGTTGAGAGGACCGAAGTTCATAATGAGCTTGCCTGTCTCATCCTTACCGTATCCGACAGAGAAAAGGATCACGTCACGTTCATCACCCTGGACATTTTCGAGATTCTTGATAAATACAGGTTCATCAGATCCGAATGCCCATTTCTCGAGTTCGGGATCCTTGCTTGCAGCTTCATCCAGGAGGTCTTCGATAAGAGACTGCTGCTGAATATTGAAAGTTACGACACCTACGCTGTACTTTGAAAGTACCGGATCGTGAGCGCGCATAATAATCTCATCTATTACGGCCTGAGCTTCAGCCTTATTTGTTCTGGTCTTGCCGGAATCGAAAGTGCCGCCGCAGTCAACCATAGTTACCTTTGAGAGTCTGTCATCAGGCGACGGGAAAGTATAAAGCCGGCCGTCATAGAACGACTTATTTGAGAATGTGATAAGGCTCTCGTGACGGCTTCTGTAATGCCAGGCAAGGAACATCTGAGGCATGCTTATAGCAAGGCAGTCATCGAGAATACTCTCAAGATCTTCTGTCTCATAATCGTCCTCATCGCTTACCTGTTCAGTGAAGAAAGACGTAGGCGGCATCTGCTTGGGATCACCGACGATTACGGCTTCCTTACCTCTTGCGATAACACCGATCGCCTTACATGTCGGAAGCTGGCTTGCCTCGTCGAAAACAACCACGTCAAACATTCCGCACTTGTCAGGATCAAGGTACTGCGCACATGAAAGAGGACTCATAAGAACGCAGGGACAGAGCTTCAGAATAAGATCTCCTATCTGTGTAAATAAAGTTCTGATAGATACTCCTCTTCCGCCCGACTTGATCGCATGCTGTAAGATTCCCAATGCCGAAGAGACGTTGGCATCCTTGCTTAAGTCAGGAAGATTCTTTGCAATCCTCAGGTAGATCTCCTGTCTTGTGAGCTTCTCGAATTCGTCGTTTACCCTGGAAAGCTCTGTTATCTTCTTCTCGAAAACAAGTCCGCTGAAAGTCCTTAATACATCGGAGTTATCGATGATCAAGGAGATCAGCATCGAACTGTATCCTTTACGGAATGAACCTATGATGCCGTCACCGTCAACGGTGCCGCTGTCATATGCTTTAACAAGATTATTGACCTTGTACTGACCGCATTTTGAAGCCATGAGATTGAACTGCATACGGTCTCTTAAGAATTCACTGTCATTCTTAAGAGTCTCTGCCATCTGTTTCTTGGATTCAAGCAAAGCATCTGAAGGTTCAAATGCACCTGAATCAAGACCGTATGTCGCAAGAAGCTCATCGTAAGCATTCTTATAACCAGAAACCTTGATGTTAAATGTATTGGTAATATCGATAACGGTCTGGTCTCCGCTGCCGATAAGTTTTCTGAGTGAGCCCGTAGGATCGAAAGCCGCAAATTCATTAAAAGCTGTATGCGCATTCTCGTTGAGAGCTTCCAATGCTGCCACATCAAAGCCCGGGAAAGCCGTGCCCGGATTATAAAGCTCACCGAGATATCCTCTTGCGGCGGTGATAAATGCAAGGCTGTTCTGAACGGAATTCTTATAGTCGGAAAGAAGTTTGAAATCCTGTTCCAGAGAATCCTTGCGGTTACCCTTAAGATCATACGCCTTGACCTTTTTATAGACATTGCCTTCAGCCATGCCGCGCATAAGAACATTCTTTGCTTTGGCGGTCATGAGCTCACTTAACAGCGCAGCAACGTCAAGATCTAAGAATCCAGGCTGCCATGAAGCAAGCAGTGTATCTCTCTTGGCAAGAGCATCCTTGCAGCTCGCGATCATGTCGCGGAGTGAAAGATATGCACTCTCCGTATCATTACAGCATATAAGCCCCTTAGGCATATTGAGGTTCTTAAGTTTGAGGATTGCAATTCCGCACGCATTAAGTCCTGCGATCCTTCCTACCGTATTGATCCCGCCGGCAGCGCGGCAATTATTCGAAGCAATAAGCTTTTCGAAGTTATCGATACTTAAAACAAATTCATCGTATGCTTTTACGAAGTTCTCAACAAGTGAAGGAAGCCTGTTCTTTATCTCCTGGGAGTACTCAGAAGACTTTACGAAGGGAAGTTTGCCTTCGAGCTTGCCCGATGAAGCCACGAGTTCACCCAATGCGGTCTCTGTCTCCTTCAGCCTGTCAGGTGTCAGTTCGTTTATGAAGCCTTCATCGAAAACACCGCAATTTGCAGCAATCTGATTTGCGGCATACACATTGATAAGTTCATAGAGCGACAGACCGCAGCCGCGCTTGGTGTGAAGCTCATTGACGTACCTGTCGAGCTCTCTTCTCTTTGCCGCGATATCTTCAAGAGCTTTATCGTAATCACCGTCAACCTTTATGTTGGCTTTTACTTCGCTTGCGGTCTTGAGCTGGTCAAGAACATAACTCTTGCGGACTTTATTTGAATGCAGCTCAAGGCAGAATGGCGCGATGCCGATCTTCTCGAGTCTGTTGTAAACGACGTCGAGAGCAGCCTTTTTCTCGGCTGCAAAAAGAACCTTCTTGCCATTGGCAAGGCAGTTCGCGATTATAGATGTGATCGTCTGGGATTTGCCTGTTCCCGGAGGACCGTGAAGGACGAAACTTGCACCTTCACCGGCTTTCTTGATCGCAGCAAGCTGGGATGCATCTGCAACGATAGGAAGGAAAACATCCTCTTCGGGCACTTTTGTATTGGCTGAAAGATCTTCGTAATCCCACTCGAGCTGACCGTTTATAAGGCTTTTTACGATCTTGTTCTGAGCTATCTGGTCTCTGTGGCTGTGCATGTCATTCCACATGACGAACTGCGAGAACGAGAAAAGTCCGAGCACGCAGGATCTGACGACACTCCATCCCTTAAGAGAACTTACGGCTTCTTCAACTTTGTCGAAAACCTCATTTACATTAACACCGTTTTCATCAAGCGGAAGAGTCTTGCTGAATGAATCAAACTCGATCTTAAAGTCCTGTCTGAGTTTTTCGGAGACTGTAACGTTGAACTGAACATCATCGTCTCTTCTTCTCATCGTGTACTTGATACCGAACTTTTTGATAAGCTCCACAGGAATAAGAAGTATCGGCGCATAGCACGGTTCTTTTCTGTCTTTCTCAAACCACTTAAGGAATCCGCATGCGAGGAACAAAGTGTTGGCGCCGTTCTCTTCCATTGAAGTCTTGGCACCTCTGTATAAAGTCTTGATATTCTTGTCAAGAACGGAATTTGTAAGGGACGAAACGAGCACGCCCTTCTCATACTTCTTATCGATAAACTCTTTAAATTCAGTAATGTCGGCAAGATCTTCAATGGAATAATCCTTTGCAGGGACACCCTTGATCTTCTTGCTTTCTTTAACAGGATCTTTTGCAGGCTCATCTGCATCAGGAACCTCGAAAGTCTCTTCTGCCGTATCTTCTGTCGTCTCTTCTGCCGTATCTTCTTCAGGCTCGTCATCTTCGCCTCTGGAGATTATCTGGAAATTCTTTTCCTGGGCAATAAGGTCTTCGATATTAGCGCAGTCCGGAACAAATACCGGAATGCTTGAGCCTTTTATCCTAAGATTAAGAAGTGAATTGCGTGTACTCAGATCAAGGAGTTTGCGCTCCCACAAGTCAAATTTGACTTTGCTTCTATCACTATTGAGTTCTCCCATAAGTGACTCCTCCCTAAAAGGCTTTTATCAAATAATTATAACTTATTTAGAACTCAATTAGGCGGACTATTTATTTGGAATTCAGTCTTTTACGGAGTTCCTTGTAATCAGGAATGATCTCTTCCACGACTTTCCAGAATCGGCTTGAGTGATTTGGTTCAATGAAATGGGCAAACTCATGAGCCACCACATATCTTATGAGCTCCCTGTCTTTTTCGAAAAGACGGTAACTGAACTTGAGCTCTCCCCTTTTCGCGAAGCATTCACCCCAGAATGACTTATATTCACCAAGTGTGATCTTCTTCGGCATAGGAACGCCCCTTCGTTCAAACCAGGGATACATCTCATTGCAAAGGTCAATTATGAGACTTTTTATTGCGCGCCGTCTCCATTTCTCATAAGTCATGTATTTCGTTCTGTAATCGGCAGTATCCGTCACTTCCAAAGTGATAATGCCGTCTTCAGCACGGCATGTATTCTTCAATGCCGGGACAACTTTCAGGACATAAGGTTTCCCAAGCACCTCGAAAACCTCTCCGTCAACATATCTTCTGGAAAGACTCTTTGTCTTCTCCTCTTTTAACATGCTGTCGATAGACTTCAGAAGATAGTCCTGTTTGGAGATGATAAACGCTTCCGCCTCTTCGATCTTTGCAAAGTACGGAAGCGAGCAATATAAAGTACCGTCGCGCCTTACACGGACATTTATGTTCCTGATCCTTTTCTTTTCGAATTCGATTCCGACTTCCCGGTTGCCGAGAATTATCTTGCGGAAAGAGGACATAAAGATCCTTTAGGGATTAGCCTTGATCAACTTATCGAAGTTCTTGCCGTTAACGTCATACATTGTATGGCCAAGTTCGGCAAGGCGTGATTCGATATGTTCCTGCTCCTTGGGACGCTTGATCTTGAGAGTCGTCGTCTTGATCATGTCCTCTTCGGAGAAGACATAGTTACGTACTATCTTATACTGAGGCATCTTGTGGTTAGCCTCATGGATCTTGTCGTTGAGATATGTCTCGATCTGGCCGTCGTCAGCTTCTGTCGTAAGGCCCAATTCAGCACCGATAGTCTTACGGTTGATGAGGAGCTTGGCACAGATATCAATAGCCTCACGTTCATTCTTGTTGCCCCAGACAAATGCCTCCGAAACACCCTTGATCTCTGTAAGGACAGCTTCGATCTCTTCCGGGAAAGCCTTCTTACCGTTTGTAAGAACGATCATGGACTTAACTCGGCCTGTAATATGGATTGAACCTGTCTTATCGATATAACCCATGTCTCCTGTATGGAACCAGCCTTCCTCATCGATGGCATCTTTTGTGGCTTCCTCATTCTCGTAATAGCCGAGCATGACACAGTCAGATTTTGTAAGGATCTCACCTATCGCCTTGGGGCCTGTGCCCTCAGCATCAATGGCAACAGTGATACCCGCCATAGGACGTCCTACAGAACCGTGAACATCACAGACTTCCGTATTAACGGAAATAACCGGAGATGTCTCTGTAAGGCCGTAACCCATAAAGAACTGGAGACCGAAGTCTGTAAATGCATCAATATACTTCTTGTCGATTCCGGCACCGCCGATGACGATCATACGGAAATTACCGCCGAGCTTATCAAGGATATCCTTGAAGACATTACGTCTGACATCGATTCCGCACTTTCTGAGGAATCTTGTGACAGGTCTTGCGATAGCGATAATGCGCTCCTTGCCTGATGCCTTGATACCGTCTTCGATCTTCTCGTAGATATTCTCGAAAAGGAGAGGTACGGATATACATACATCCGGCTTCCACTCTTCCATATTCTTGACGATATATCTCAGTCCGTCGCACATGCAGATACATGCACCGCATGAGAGAATAAAGAAATCGCAAGTATTCTCAAATGTATGATGCAAAGGAAGGATAGAAAACGCTCTGTCTCCTTTTCTTACATCAAGTGTCTGTGATATCGAATAAACATTTGAAACGATATTGTTATGAGAGAGCAAAACACCCTTACTCATTGATGTCGTACCAGAAGTAAAGAGGATTATCTTTGCTTCATTGACATCGATTGGAGTATCCATGAACTTGTTATCGCCGGCTTCAACATAAACATTGCCCTGCTTGATAAGGTCATAGATGTCGACAAAGCGGTCGTCATCCTCAGGCCATGTATCATCCTTGGTCTTTCCGGTAAGTCCGTCCTTATAAAATATAACAAACTTGTTCAAAGGAATATCAAGTTCACCCTTTTTGATCTTCTCTGCAATGGACAGCATCATCTTGTGATGTCTGTGATGGTAGAAGATAAGGCGTGATCTGGATCTTACAAGGAGCTGGATAAGCTCATCTTCAGGAAGTGCTCTGTCCAAAGGGACACCAACGGCACCGGAAGACAGGATCGCATTATATGAGACAAACCACTCGTAAGCATTTTCGCCTACAACGGCAAGTCTCTCACCGGCATATTCACTGTTAAGAAGATAGGTTGCCAGACCTTTTATATCATTTCCATATTCATAAAAGCTTCTATGGATCTCTGAGAGCTTAGGTGAACGTCTGAAAATAAAAGCATCGAGTTCAGAGTACTTGGCACATGTACGAACGACAAGATCTCTTAAGTCCGTAAACTTCTCAGCTGTATAAACAGGGGTACCCTGTACAGGATTCATACTATTACCTCCATCGGCGGTTGCTTTGTGAAAATCAAAAAGCAACCGAACTAAAAAAATATATCATACTTGGGAAGAAAATTACAATAATTCGCTAAAATACCATTTTTGAGTTATATTAGTTGCGTATTTATGTCAGAAACTATTCAGGAGTATTTATGTCTGAAGAAGAAAAAGTAATCAAACCGGACGAGAATCAGGCTTCAGAATCCGAAACAAAGATGTCCCGTGCCGATCACCATAAGCATCTTGATGAGAAGTATCCCACCAAACGAGGTTTCTGGGATGTAGTCGCAAAAAACGGCTTCCTTCTCCTGACACATATTCTCTGCGATATGAAATGTATCGGCAGAGAGAACTTCCCCAAGGACAACCCTTATGTAGTTGCTTCAAACCACCAGAGTTATCCGGACGGAGTCCTTATCATCGACTATCTCCCTAAGGGACACTTCAAATGGATGTGCTGCCTTGCAGCTTCCGACCTTGAGACTAATCACGGCAAGCTCGGCCGTCTCATCATGAGAGTAGGCAGAGGTATCGCTGTTGACCGTTACGGCAACCCTGTAAGAGGACTCATCAAAGCCAAGAAGGAAGTTGAGAAAGGTAATATCTGCTTCGTATTCCCTGAAGGAACAAGATCTCACACAGGTAAACTTGCCGAGATGAAGGACGGCGCTGCTTATCTTGCTATCAAGGCCGGCGTTCCCATGGTCCCTGTTTATATTGCCGGTGCTTATCAGATCTGGCCCAGAACTTCAAAGAAGCCTCATCCGCTTAACGGCTTCCACCGCCGTAAGATCAGGATCTATGTCGGCGAACCTATGCATGGTGAAGATTACGACAATGATGCCCATAAGATGACAGAAGCTCTGTCAGCATGGATGCACAAGCACGAAGATCTCTACTGGGATCCTGAGACAAATTTCGAAGCCAAGTAAAACTTAGGTTTAAATTGATCTAAATTGAACTAAATACCGTCAGAATCTTCATTTCAGGGATTCTGACGGTAGTTTTTTTGCACAAATAGTCTGTTCAGACCGTCAAAAACCCGATTTTACAATGTGTTGACGGTATCAAGGTACATCCCTGACCCCAAAAAATACCGCTAAAAACCAACATTTCAAGTTTTTAGCGGTGTTTTAGTTTGTAAATGCTGTTAAAGACTTCCCTACTTATAAAGTCCGCCTAAGAATTCAGTTGCAAACTGGATCTTGGTAGGGTTAAAGACATCACGGCTCTCGTCTGTCGGGTAGATAAAGAAAGTATCATCGTAAGTAGAAAGCGTGATGCAGGGACCGTATTTTCCTCTGTAATCGTATTCGGTGTGAAGAGATACCATCGACTTAGCAGAAAATTTCAAAGTCTCATGCTTTTCCGTCCTGTAGTTATCGAACTCAAGTGAGAACCCGCTGTTGTCGTGAATCAGTCTTCCCTCACCGCAGTCAACGAAGTTAACGCTGTTTGGCAGAGCCCATATCCTTACGGGGATATCAAGCTTATATTTTCCTTCCCTGACTTCTTCATGGACAAAGCCTCTCTGCCACTCATACCAGTCCGGAATATGGATCGTCTCACCTGATGGAGAATGCAGACGGCCGAGTTCATCCATATTGTAAGAGTCGCCGCAGTATTTACATGCGATCTTACTGCCTGATGTGGTCATTGCAAAATCCCTGCCGCACTTTCTGCAGCGGTACAAGGGATAATGCAGACCTTCTGCTCTCCACTCGTCATCGATCACGATATTGTTGTCGAGCTGATACTTGTATTCGTCATAAGTAAGTTCTTTGAAAATGCGGGAAAGGATCTCATCTACGGAAAGCTTATCTATTTCGTCTTTAGTTACGACACATTTGAGGTCGGCATGAAGTCTTGCGCCTTTGCGTTCCTTAAGATTCCAAATAGGCTGCTGAAGATAATTGCCCTGCATATTGATCGTTACCACAGGAACCTTCAGGATCTTTGCAAGTTTGGCAATTGACGGTGTCAGATGTGAGTTGGTACCGACATTCGCATATCTTGCTTCCGGATATATGACCATGACATCGCCGCGCTCTATAACTTTTCTTATGTTCTTTATCAAATACTGATCGTTAATGAACTTCCTTGTGCCAAGGCAGCCGATCTGACGGTAGATCCATTCACCGAATGCCTCAAATCCCTCAAGTTCGGAAATGTAGTTCGCACGGTAAGGCTTTAAAGCCAGAGGCGTAACATAGAAATCCATAAATGAGTTATGTGATCCGTATACAAGGAACGGCGGCTTGATGCCTTCCATATTGTGTTTGTCGATCTTAAGCTTATATGGAGATACGGTGATCTTGCAGATAAGCCACAGTATAGGAAGCATAAAAAGATTCTGTCTTGGCGGTGTCTTCGCCCTGTCAAAAGGGCGCTTGTCCGGGCTTGCATGTGTATCTCTTCTTATGTAGCGGCGGATACCGGGTATCCTGCTCAGGAGCAGATATAGAACTCCCGTGAAGATGAACGATGCAAAAGTCGGTGTCAGCATGAAGAGTATCTTGTTATGGATTATTCCCTGAATAGGATCGTAGATAAGAAGCGTGAATCCGAATCCTAAAGCAAGACAGATAATACCGACGATATTGAATCCTTTGGAATACTGATAGGCATTATGGCCGGGAAGCTCATAAGCACTCTTAAGGTCGAGTTTCTGTTTCCTGATGAGGAAGAAATCAACGAACAGCAATGCTGCCAAAGGCGCGTAAACGCAGGCACCGATCGTAAGAAAGCTTCCGAAATATTCTGTTATCTTACCCCATACGCAGAGCAAAGCTACATAAATGCCCAGGACAAGAACGAGCAATTTGTAAGATGACTTCTTGAATGTCGACTTGAGCATTACTCCGTAGATATAAGATCCGACAGCCTGAGTTCCGATATTCGCGAAAGCAACGAGGAGCAGCGAGGAAAGGCCAAGTATCGGGGCTGACAATGTTGCCATCATGAGCGTAGGATCATCAACCATCTTACCTGTTACATACTGCATGGCGATAGCCATAACCGCTCCGACTACTACGAAGAAAGAACCGGCAGCACCCTGACCGAGAACGCCTGCATAGTAACCTGACTTTTCGGATTTACAAAGACGCGGTACTTCGGCCATGCCTCCGACAAGCGTAATAACGAATGCGAAGTTTGCTTCTATTGTAAGCACATAATTAACTGTTTTATCTGCATCGCCCGCGAGCTGAGGCTGATAATTCCAGATGACATCCATAGGAACCGATGTAAATCCGACAACGACTACTGCCACACCTACAAGGAGAAGGAGCGGAACAAGTATTCTCGTTGTCCATGTGATCGTACTTACACCTCTAAGTGCGATTACAGTTCCTATAACAACACAGGAAAGACTTAATACAAGATGAGCCCCGTTAAACAGATGTATTCCGAACAGCTCCAGAAGGTTCTCCATGGAATCTGCGAACAGTTCGCAACACACTGCATACCACGGGAAATTTACAAGAATGATTATTATCGTAACGATCTTATTTCCTTTGGGCCCGAAAACGCTTCTAAGCCAGATCCATATATCGATACCGTATCTTACCGAAAGGATTACCGGAAGCTGATATATCATCAGCATGAAAATTGCTGCGAGAAATGCTCCGATCAGGAGCTGTTTGAAACCTACTAATGTTGCAAGATACGATCCCTGAGTGTAACTCCATGTGGCGATGCAATATCCCGATAACACAAGGAGTGCATCCATGAATCCGTATTTCCGCTCTTTGGGGAGAACGGGTAATGTTCCGCAGTAAACCTCATTTTCGATTTCTTTGTTGACATCATGTTTGCGGCTCATAAGAGGAAACCTCCTATAATCCCTAAAAGGGAAATTACTGTTATGACCGCAGCGATTATGTAATCGCGTTTTGTCATGCGTGGGATCTTATTCTCCTTCTCCGCCTTAAGGATCTCGTCGATCCTTGATTCCAATTCATTGTCTCTGTCCATAGATTATCTCCGTTTAAATGTTGAGGCTGTCTCATTATACCAAGACAGCCTCACATCTACCCCTATCCCAAAAACTTAACGAAAATTATTTAATTAGTCTCCCAGGTCCTGGACCTGTTCGGTTACCTGACCGAAAGTACCCTTCCAATCATACTCCATAGCCTTGCCGCCAAGCTTAACTGCGAAAAGAACTATTGTAACGATTGCCGAAAAGCAAGCAAGGAAAAGAGCTATGGCACCGGTGATCAGTAATTTAATATCTTTCTTTTCCATATATCAGTCCTCCCCGAGTCCGTAATTCCAAACGTGCTTATTCCATCTGATGTAGGACTTGAGTCCCTTTGCATAGTACTTGATTCCGAGGATAAGCAGTACCACAAGGAAAACCGCAACACAGATCAAAGTAAGGATCAGGAAAATGAAAGGTACTATGAATTCGGTAAGTACACCTGTGATAAGTCCTGCGATTATAAGTCCTATGAAAGCCGCGTCACCTGCAAGGCACATGAATGCAGCGATGATAGCGCAAAGAAGGATAAACCAGCACTCGATTCCTACGAACGCATTGAATATGATTACGAAGATCCTTCCTCTTCCGTCCGGTCCCTTAAAGTTATCGGACATCTTGCGCTTCTTCATTATCTGCTTGAATTTAGCGCCATCCTTAAACTCTGCGGCCAATTCTTTGGGATCGCCAAGGCTTGCTGCAATCTCTTCTTCGCTTCTGCCTTCAACAATACCCTCTTCAAAATGCTCTTCAATAGATCCGATGATGTCCTTTACATCACCATAGGGCATCTGCCCCAATTCATTGGTGAGCTTAGCAAGATATTCTGTTTTATTCATCGGCTTTTCCTCCAGTCTCCTGCTTAAGTATTCCATTTACTTCCCCGCAGAACTTAATCCACTCTTCACGGTCGCTGTTAAGTTTTTTGCGCCCTGCATCCGTGAGGTGATAGTACTTGCGCGGCGGCCCGTTCTGAGATTCCTGCAGGTAAGTTGATACCACGCCTTCAGAAGCAAGCTTACGCAGTATCGGATACACAGTGCCGTCTGCTACTTCGACTTTGCGCGCAAGGCTGCCTGCGAGATCGTAACCGTAACTGTCACCTTTCTCGAGCAGAGCCAGCACGCACAAATCGAGAATGCCCTTCTTGATCTGGCTATTCATTGGCAATACCCCTTTCATTCCGATTTGACGGGCTTTGGGGCGCCCCCTATTCCATAGCGCCCCGCCGTCACTATCATTTATAGCACACTACTGTTTATTGTTCAATACTAAATTTAGAGTAATTCTGTTGGCTCCCGAAAAGGCCTAAAACTTTATTTTGTTCATTTAATAAAGAATGATATTATCAGGTACGGAGGAACTTATGCCGCAGCAAGACGATATTTCCAAGTTCAAGCAACTTATCTCTAAGCTTCCCGAAGACAAAAAGAAGCTTCTCTATAAGCGTCTTCAGGCTATGCCCCCCGCGAAAAGAGAAGCTTTTATATCAGACTATATAAAGAAATATTATGTGGAAGAGAAAAAGCCTTCCGGACCCAAAAACGCATCCCTGAGTATTATTCTCGGTTTCCTTATAGCATTGGTCATAGTTGGCATGTGCTATTTCATATATGTTTTCAATAAGCAGAAACTCGACAACAAGTTTAATGAGATGCTCGGAATGCCGGAAGAAACGACCGTCACAGATGCTGAAGGAAGCATTATCGAAGGTTCTGATGTTAAGCACTTCCCTACCGACACTCCCACGCCTCCTCCGGCAACACCCACTCCCACACCAGTTCCGCTTGCAGATGACCATCCGGATCTTTCAGGTCTTGTGATCGTTATCGATCCCGGTCATCAGATGGAACCTGACACTGAACTTGAGGAAGCCATTCCCGGCACATCTGCCGAAAAGGAACGTGCATCTTCAGGTGCCGTAGGCGTTAACAGCGGCGCGAAAGAATACGAGCTCACATTAGAGTATGCAATGGTACTCAAGTCCTATCTTGAAGGATGCGGTGCCGAAGTCATCCTTACAAGAACGGAAAACGACGTTAATATCTCCAACATCGAAAGAGCACAGATCGCAGTCGATAACGATGCGGATTACTTCATCAGGATCCATGCAGACAGCGCACCTGACAGTGATATCAGCGGTGTCAAAGTCTATGTTCCTTCCACCGGAGAATACTCTTCCAGCATCGATTCAGACGGAGAAGATCTGGCTGAAACTGTTGCAGAAGCCATCGGCTCTGAATCATTGGGTGTCGTTCAGTCCAACATGTATACAGGTCTTAATCACGCTGATTCCGTAAAGTCATATCAGCTTGTAGTCGGCTATCTTTCCAACAGTGATGACGATGCACTTTTAAATCAGAAAGATACTCCTTATAAAGTCGCCGTAGCGGTTTCAGAATTTCTTGGAGAATAATTTTCCATTACTCAATAGAAAATACAAAAAGTTTGATATATTAGGGTTATTGAAGCAAACATTATTTTTCGAGGAGGTAATTGTAATGCAAGACATCGATCCCATGATAATGAAAGACATGGCTAAGCTTAGAAGTGCCGGTGAAGCCGACCAGCTTCTCAACAGCTTAAAGGGCGATCCGAAGGAAACTGAGATCAAAAACGAATATCAGTCTCTTAAAGAAGTCGAAGAACTCAAGCGCATGGTTGAAAAGCAGTCATGCATCCTTCATGCTTTTTGGCTCCTGCTCAAAGAAAAAGGTGCAACCAATGAAGAATTTGATAAAGCATTGACTGATGCCTCTCTCCTTAAAACCAGAAAAGACTACAGGAATGTAACCACATGTCCCAATTGCGGAAAGGGCCTTCAGAAAATGGAGAACAAGCTCTTCACTTCAAAGTGCTATTACTGCGGTCTTGAAGTAATCAATAATCCTTACAAAAAGTACGACGGACTGGATCCTTACAACACAGGTTATGCGGAGAAGACCGAAGAACCCGAACCTTATATTTCCGATGATGAAGCTGATGCAAAAGAGCTCAAGGAAACACAGGACATCATCAGCCAGAGTTTCGAACCGTACGATGTTACCAAGGATCTTAACTTCGACGACGAGACTTGAATTTCTTAAAAGAGATTGTATAATCACGCTAAGCTATATTGCTTCGGTCACTTGTGTCGTGACCGGAGCAATTTCTTTCAGATCTGGGGATGTACCGGTTTCGACGGGGCTTCTGAGGTCGGGAAAGCGGGTGGAGGATTCTCGTTGTGCCTCCTTAAAAAACGGGAAACTGCAAGTAATTGCAAACGACACAGAGCTCGTAGCAGCCTAAGGCTACCGTCCCCGGATGTATCTTCTCACCCGGGTGTACGTACACCGAAGACCTCGCCTGAGAGAGGTTAAGCAGGCAGTCCTCCCGGCTAAGCTTTGCGCCGATCTGCGACTTTAATATTTCATGAAGCTACAGGAACCGCAATCTGTCAGCAGATGACGCGGGAATTGGAATAATTCAAATACTGACTGCACCCGGAGATTGTCCCGGAGGAAGAGGTTTCGGACAGGAGTTCGATTCTCCTCATCTCCACCATTAACAGGTGGGCAAAGGTATAGATGTGCCCCAACAATAAACGGCCGGATGAAAGTCCGGCCGTTTTCTTGTCTTATCATGATTATTCAAATAGGATAAAGTATCCGTCCTGCCCTTCTCAAATAGTCCAAGGCCTCAGCGTCCTTGAGCTTTTCGGTCATGATGTCGATCTTCGGCTGAAGGTAAACCGAAGGCTTTCAATTCAGTCGTTTTCCATGTTTACATGTTTTTGCAAAAACTTACTATCTCCTGTTTTCTGGGTTCAACATTTTCTTTGTACTCGACAGATGTCAGACCGAGATGGCCGGCACATTCTATTTCAAGATGACCGTAGAAGTGCTCTATACTGCCGATCAGTCTCTCACACTCGGGCATATTAGGTCCGGTACGGAGAGCAATAGCATAACCCTTCTTCCCTGGCCTGATAGTTGCATGAGGTTCGTGTGTATTGCACCACGGAGTAACTCTGTCGATAAAGGATTTGAACTGTCCGGGAATATCTGCCCAATATGAAGGCGCAACCGATACGATGATGTCGGCGTTATCAAATTCACTCATTATGTCTCTTATTATCTGAGCATCACTCATTACGCAACTTGCAGTCTTATGGCATGCTCTGCATCCTCTGCAGAAATCAAACTTATAGTCATCGATACAGATGCATTCGGTATCGTATCGCGACTGTAGTTCTGTGTTTACTATATTTACTATTTCGGCTGTTGCACCTGTTCTTACAGGACTGCAGTTAATAATAAGTGCCTTCATTTGATTTCCCCCCTTTAATGCTTCCGGCAGTTCTTTTCGGAAACCCGTCAGATTTGTTTAAGTATACCGCTAATTTGACGTTACAGACTTAAGAGTTATTTAAGAAACATATAAGGCTTATACAAAGGTTTTAAGACAGCGCTTTATTAGAATCTGGTCATAACAAACAATCAGTTCACACAAGGAGAAAAGTTATGAGCAAAAAGACGTTAAGAGAATTCGGTTCCGGCAAAGATATCGTAATGTCTCTTATATGGTATTGGATCAGTTACGTTGTAGTTACTTCCGTAGGTATCGCACATACGATCTTCAACATTCTGGTACTGCACATGAGTTCGATGGCGGAAGGTCCGGGCCTTGGTCAGGGATATGAGATGACAAAGCCCTGGCATCCTTTATATAACATCATTCTGTTTACGGTATTCGGTCTGCTCTACTTGAGAAAAGTTAAAGAACCCACACTGAAAAAAGCAATGGTAACAGGCGCTTTGTGGTCAGGAATCAGCATCGTTATTGACCTTGTCGGATGGGTATTGGTACCGCATCCGTGGAGCCTTACATTCAAGGAATTCTACATCGATTATCAGCCATGGATCACACTCGTTTATCTTGCAATGTTTGCAGCACCTGTGATCAGCTGCCTCCTTTTATCACTTAAACGAAAGAAGAACACCTGATCCTTTCACTCTCTTTAAAACTGGAACTGTCTCATTATGTGAGGCAGTTTCTGTTTTCCGGAGGCAGACATAATTACAGTTTTAAAGTGTGATTATTCACTGTATCTGTTTTGTGCTCAATTGAAGGGACTTCAGATACAAAAATGAGCACACAAAGGCTTTTGTGCTGTGTATTGTATCTAAATCGAGCAAAACAGATACAAAACAGGTACAAGCCCATTTTGCAGCAAGAAGATCAACTGTCGGATTCCGCCTTCTCCTTAATCCGGCGGAATGAGCCGGCAGAAGCACCGTCAAAAGATGTAACTTCCAAAGAAGTACCGCAAAACGGACATGTCTTTAATGCTGAAGAAGCTTTGGCACCGCAGTTGGGACAATAAGTGTGATACCACTTGCTGATGGTTTTCTCTTTGATGAATTCTTCAGTCTCTTCACGCTTGACCGAAGCAACATTATCTTCGATTATCCTTAATGCACACTCATGCAGTATTCTGTCTCTTATGCCGAAAACAACGTGACAGGCAATCGCAGTCAGAAGTGCAAATACCGATGTGAAATAAAATGTCGCTGCATCGATAAAAGCAAAGGCTTCATCTGTCATTACCGCATTCTCGAAAAACGGGATAACTGCTTCATAGTAGATAACAGTTATAAGGAAACTGATAATTACCGGAGCAATGAAAAAGCTCTTTCCTACCCACAGGATCTTAGGCGTCCTGTTCATAGTCTCACGGACTTTCTTAAAGTTCTCCTCACCGAACTCTTTATCATAGAAAGCAATGTTATAGTAATTCCCTTTAACCGAAGCCCAGGTACGGTTGTCACTTACTGTTCCGGACGGTTCCATATAATTGTATTTTTTCCAAATGGAACTGTCTTTTAACATGCAGTTGTTCTTGGCATATTTAAGAGCTTCATATCTGTAGGAATCTTTCATGGCAAAAGCCAAAACCACAAAAGAGGCAACAAAGATCAGAACATTCCATATGTTATAGCCGGGGAGACCGTCCTCACTAAACCCCCAAAAAAGGAATACGATTACAAAAGTTATTCCGCGTAAAAAGATCATGGCAAAGAATTCTTCAGGACTTCCGCCGCCACCGGAGCCGCCACCGGAGCTACCACCTGAATAATGTCCGCCCGAACCGTGATATCCGCCGGAACTGTGAAATCCTCCGGAACTGTGAAATCCGCCCGAACTGTGAAATCCGCCGGAATGAAATCCTCCTCCGTGATGACTGCCTCTTGCCATGATTTGATCCTTATCCCCCTTAATCTTTGTACTATATTAAACCATTGATTCCGATTTTTCCTGAGAGAATGAGACTATTTTCAAAATAAGATCGGCAACCGTTTCAGTACTGAGATCAAAATCATTATCAATCCAGTAGAGAACAACACTCACAATTCCTTCAATGATAAATTTGTAGATATAACGGCTCTTTTTGACATCGCCGAACATAGGAAGGTCCTCTTTGTTATCTCTTATTATGTCAGTGATTATTCTCGTTCTTGCACCGCCCTCATCATCACTTCTCATAAGCGTACGGTATACTTTCGCATTTCCCTTTACGTATTCCAGATATTTTTGTATCTTGTAACCCATGCCGTTTTCATCGGACATATAGATATACTGGGACAGTTCGTTTTCCAATTGGGTGATAACGTCATTTAAAAGTTCTGTCTGGTCTGTGTAATGCAGATAAAACGTCGTACGGTTAAGGTCAGCCCTGTCGCAGATCTCCTTAATAGTGATCTTATGAAAAGGCTTCTCCTGCATGAGCTCTATTAATGAAGTCTGCAAAAGAGACTTTGTCATTTGTGTTCTTCTTGAATCAGCCATAATCGCCTCAGATTTATCAACAGATTTTTTATATGTGTCGATTTCGCAACACATACAGATTAACTGCTCATTGAAATTTCAACACAGTGTCGATAAAATCATATTAGAAGTCGGTGACAAGGTCAAATGATTTTTATCTTCTGATCTTCTCATGGACTTTTTTATGGGAATACGTTCAACGAGTCTGAGCGTTATCTTTCCTGAAAATAACAAAGCCCCCTCCTTCTCTCCAAAATAAAGGGGGCTTTGTTTTTTATTTCAGTTAATGCTTGCCGTATCTTCCGTTATTCGTCAAAATCAGGCATCGGATATATTCCGTCAACAGATTGCAGCGCACTGCAAATTAAAACGTAAGATCAGCTTCTGTTGACCTGTACCGAGAAGGTCGGATGCTCGCCTATTGAACCATTGCCGTTAATGATAAAGATATTATAAGATCCGGGTTCAAGATCAAGCTGCTGCGAAGATGTGAGGATGGCACCCTGCGAAAAATCAACTCTCGAAATGAATTCGCCGTCATCCTTTTCGATCCTGATAAAGTACTCACCCTTGGCATTCACGGCAACCACACTGACCGTATAATAGCCTTCCTCTTCAACGTTGAATGTGACAGGCAAAGATTCAGTATTTTCTGCCATAACCTGATAACTGAAGTTTGACTGGGCAACCTGCCTGCCGTTTGTGTTACTTATATTTACGGCCATACCGCCGGCAAACATAACTGCTGCTGTGATCCCCGCAAAAAGGAATCTGATCTTCTTATGTGATTCAGGATTCAGGAGCATTAGTCCTATTACGATAAGGAACGGTGCTGCTATGCCGATCCAAAGATATAATCCCAGCGCAGCTTTCATCGTAGCGGCAGTCATCTGTACAGCGGGAGCATTTTCCGGCAGTGCGCCTGACTGTTTCATAGAAAAAGTCGACAAGAAACTCATAGTAGAAGATACAAAGTTGATAAGGAAATGCGTGATCATTGAAAGGATCAGATTATTCTTCTTTACAACAATATAAGTAAGGCATGCGCCCATGATCGCCGTGTTGATAAATCTCAATGTCGAGAGATGAAAAATGCCGAAGAACAGACCCATTATCAGTACAATGACCCAATCCTTCTTTATCGCTCTGAAGTTTGCGATTATCGCGCCCCTGTGTATGGCTTCCTCGCATACTGCGGGAAGTATTGCCATAGCAAAGATCATTATCAGGTATCCTACACCGCCTCCAATATAACTCTGGATAGCCTGTACATCCCCGCCCTCAAGAGACTTCGGATAGATAATGCCAACCAAAGCAACACTTATAAGCCCGAAGAGAACTCCGCCAAATCCGAGACAGACAGAACCGAAGAAATCCCTGGCAGAGAACTTCCTGATCGGGAACATCTCCTTAACAGGAATCCTGAATACCAGCGCATAGACAATTGCGAGAACCAGGAATTCGAGTTCTGTTGCGACAAGTCCCGGCAAGCCCCACATAACCTGCAAAGGTGCACCGGCGAAGCGGAATACGATCATTACGACTGCGAAAAGGACAAAACCCATCCACGGCTTTAGTTTTTGCTGATTAGTTACCTGCTGCATAAAAATATCCCCCTAAATCCAGCAACTATATTTTATAGATATTTACACAAGCCCAATTTTTACTTATTTCGACTTTATTTTCAAGCGTATCTGTATGTGGTATTCATTTGATTTTCTTAATCTTTCGGGTTAAAATGCCCTCCTGCCGTTAATTTTCTTGGGACTTAATATATAATTCGCAACATGGAACAGGTAAATGACACATCATTTAGAAAAAAGCTGATATCTCTGATATTGCCGATGACTCTGCAAAACCTTGTTTTTGCACTCGTACCGATATCAGATGCAGTCATGCTGCTCTTCCTTTCACCGGAAGCCATGACGTCTGTCTCGCTTTCTGCACAGGTTCCTTTCGTGTTATCTCTTTTCATTTATTCGATAACTGCAGGAGGATCTATCCTTGCTGCACAATATTGGGGCAAAGGCGATACTGAATCGATAGAGAAGATATTCGGATACATGTTCTCGCTTTCACTGCCGATAATGATCATCTTCTTCTCATGCACGATGATAATACCTGAAGGTGTTATAGGAGTATTCACTGATAAAGAAGTCTTTATTACAGGTGCCGTTCCTTATCTGAGATATGCTTCCTTTTCATATGTATTCATGACTCTTGCCATGATCTATGAGACACTTCTGAAAAATGTCGGCTTTGTAAAGCAGTGTACGATCGCAAGTATCGTTATCGTATTTCTCAACATATTCTTAAATGCAGTATTCATCTTCGGCCTTTTCGGTGCGCCTGAGATGGGTATATCCGGTGCGGCTCTCGCAACATCGATATCCAACGGCACCGGCTTTATCATCTGCCTGATATTCAATCTCAAACTGACCAAATTCAGGTTGAGATTCAAAAACATTTTCCGTGTGGATCTTGATCTCAGGAAGAGGTTTTCAAAGTACACCCTTCCCTACACTTTGAACCAGCTTCTCTGGGGCTTCGGCTTTGCAATGATCACGGTAATCTTAGGTCGTCTCGAAGAAGATGTTGCCATGGCAAACAGCATAGCTACGATCATAAAAGATCTTGTATCGTGTCTTTGCTATGCTATCGCAAGCGGAAGCGTCATCGTTATCGGCAATGAACTTGGTGCAAACAGGCTTGATAAAGCCAAGCTATATGGAGATAAGCTTTTCAAGATCGGCGTCATATCGGGAATCATCCTCGGCATTGTCGCTGCAGCATCTTCTCCTCTGGTCATCAAGTTCGTGAACTTATCGGAAAAAGCCGAGCATTACCTTTTGATAATGCTCCTGATGTGCAGCTACTATATTCTCGGAAGATCCATTAATTCGATCCTCATTGGTGGAATCTTCTCAGCAGGCGGAGATACCAAGTTTGGTTTTATCTGCGATACACTGACGATGTGGGCATTTATCGTTCCTCTCGGATACATAGCCGCATTCAAATTAGACTTGCCGCCGATGGTGGTTTACTTCATCCTGAATCTCGATGAGATAATAAAAATTCCGGCAGTTATAATTCACTACCGGAAGTATAAGTGGGTTAAAAACATTATCGACGAAGAAGTCTGATTTATCTTGCGTAGTCGGTATTCTCGAAAGACTCGTAAAGACGGATGATCTCATCTTTCAGCGAGATAAATATACGTCCGAGATGCGGATCGAAGTGGTGTCCCAATTCCTGTCTGATGATCTCAAATGCCTCATCATAGGACATACGTTCCTTATAGTATCTGCGGCTTGCAAGAGCGTCAAATACATCAGCAAGAGCCATTATCCTGGCTTCGAACGGAATATTCTCACCTCTTAACCTGTCCGGATAGCCTGTGCCGTTATATTTCTCATGGTGATAGTGGGCAACATTTGTGGCGACACTTACGAATTCCTTATCGTCAACGTCTTCCAACACCTTGCTCATGATCTTTGCGCCGTTGGCAGCATGTCCCTTCATCTGCTCATATTCCTCATCGGTAAGTCCCGTAGGCTTTCTGAGGATAGCATCATCAACTGTTATCTTACCGAGATCGTGGAGAGGAGCAGCATTGATTACAGCATCCCAGTAACTCTCACTCATGTTGTAATCATCGAGCTGACGGAGATGGTTAACGAAAAGTGCGACGCACTCGGATGTTCTGTTGATGTGACCGCCCGTTGAGTTGTCTCGGGATTCGATCATGGCCGCCATTCCGAGGATGGTAGACATCTGCATCGACTTAGCTCTCTTGGTCTGACGCTCAACCTCACGCTTGAGTGACTCACCCTTGTAGCTCATCGACTTGATCATGTTGTACTGCTCAGTTGTATCGATGATCTCAACAAGGTAGCCCGTTACATGGTTCTGGAAACCAAAATGGATAAAGCTCATCTCGATCTCAAGATGTCTTCTCTCGCTCGGGTTTCTGTCGTTGATAACTATGTCTCTCTTGAACTTGGTCTGAGTATTCTTTTCATCAGTGGATTCGTTGGCATTGCTTATGACCCACTTAAGAAGATCCTTCAAGGCATAGTCCTTGGCAATGATCTTTGAGTCGATCCTGGCTTCCTTGATCTCAGGGAAAAACTTCTGTGATACGGGGTTGCTTCCGACATATCTGAACTTCTTGTCGAAAACGATATAACCGAATGTACTGAGCTCATCTATCTTCTCCTGGACGCTCAGATTAACGTTGTAGATAGTTGATCTTGCGACAACATAGTCAAGCATCAGAGTGCAGATCAGATAGAAGAACGGGATAAGATCATACTTCATATCAAAGATGTTTCTCGCAAGATAGACCAGGAGCACGCCGAACAGAGATCCGGCATAAGTCATCATGAGCCTGAAGGATGCGCTTCTCTTACCAAGATATGTAAGGATCGTGAAGAAAGCCGCAAGACCGACTTCAACGGCCAGGATAATGTATCTGATGTAATAGATGGAACCCGGTTCCTTTATAAGAACTGACGGATCACCGGGGATAAACTTAAGACTTGCATAGTACAGCGGGATCCTGTCTGTAAGCAGAGTGGATATAAATACTATGATGTTTAGGATCATGATGACAAACGAGAACCATGTCGGCACTTTTGAATCCGAATAGTCGATCAGGATATAGACGATAAGGAGCGGAAGGAATACTCCTCCCACATAAGTCAGCGCATTGGCCAGAACGGCCTCCTGCAGGTTCCTGGAACATGAAAGCATAAAATATCCGGCGTTACTGATCATAACGCAGACGGAAATCAGAATCTCAAGCGTATTAGTGCCTCGCCTCGAAAACAGAACGAGTGCGAAAGTCGACAACATGCTAAGCAGCATTACTACTGCCAAAACAATCGAATATGTACCCATGTTTACCCTATCGCAAAATAGTAAAATGCACTTACCCGTTAATATTCTACCGCACAATGCCATGAAAGTGTTATTATTTTTCTAAATAAATAATATTGATGTTTACATGCCTGAAACGCTAAACAGAAAGGAATCAGAATGCTTAAAGACGATGTGCTGAAGCTTATTTCAAGGGAAAACGGCTATATCTCAGGCGAAGCGATCAGCCAGAAGCTCAATGTCTCACGCACAGCGGTAAACACAGCAGTTAAGGCCTTAAGAGAAGACGGGTACGAGATCACCTCATCCACCAACAAAGGTTATCTCCTCACAAACAATCCGGATATTCTCTCCAAAGGCTCTATTGCTGCTCTCCTTCCTGACAGCAGGAGCGGAAATGTCCATGTTTTCGAGACTGTCGATTCAACAAACAATGTTCTGAAAGATATGGCATCCAAAGGGGTCCCGTCAGGATCAGTGGTCATCTCAGATCATCAGTCCGGTGGAAAAGGCAGACGCGGAAGGAGCTTCTCTTCCCCGTCAGGCGTAGGCATCTACCTGTCTTACCTTCTTAAGCCCGATTCAGGATTTGACAAGATATCCGACCTCACGAGTTGGACTGCCGTAGCAGTTGCTGATGCTATAAAAAATGCTTACGGACTTGATTCACAGATCAAATGGGTCAATGACCTTCTTATGAACAGGAAAAAGATCTGCGGCATCCTGACAGAAGTCACGGTTGAGGGCGAGAGCGGACTCATAGATACATGTATCATCGGTATCGGGATCAATGTCAACGAATCTGGATTTCCTGAAGAGATCTCTCAGATCGCAACTTCAATTTCAATAGAAAACGGCGGAAAGACATTCATCCGCTCCACTCTTGCTGCTGAGATCATAAAGTCAATGGATAAGCTTGCTTCGGGCTGGCCTGACGACAGCTACTACCTGAACCGTTACCGTGAACTCAACATCACAACAGGAAGCAGGATAACGGCATTCCCGCAGATGGCAGAGAATGGTCAGGGCCGTACCGGAACAGCGGTTGAGATCAACGATGACTTCTCATTGAAAGTCAGATTCGATGACGGTTCGGTTTCAGACCTCAGAAGCGGCGAAGTCAGCGTAAGAGGGCTCTACGGCTACACCTGATCAGACACAGATATAGTCTTTTATCCTGTTGTACTTTGAGTCCCCTATCCCTGTCACGTTCTTTATGTCCTCTATCGCAGTGAAAGGCGTGTTTTTCCTGTAATCAGCTATCGCCTGTGCCGTCACTTCGCCTATCCCCGGAAGGGACCTGAGCTCCTCTACGGAAGCCGTATTAATGTTGACCATAAGCGTGCCTGTGCTGCCGTTATCTGTTCCGCCCCCTGAATTATTGCCCCAGACATACACCCCGTCCTGCCTTATTATGTCTCCTCCCGTAAATCCTCCTTCGATCTCAGATCTGGAAGGAATATAGACAGACATGTTGCATGTGATCTGATAAACAAGATTGATGTTATTTACCGATGCATCTTCAGTAAACCCTCCTGCATCTTCGATGATGTCATTCAGGATAACGCCTTTCGGTGCTTCGTAGATGCCCGGATTTGTTACTTCTCCGCAGATATAGATACTGATAAGATCTGTCGTCTCAGTTGTTACTGAAGCCTGCTCAGAATCACAAGTAGTCACTTCCTGCTCCGAGGCTGATCTTTCTTCAAATTCTGCTCCGGTTACTTCCGCCGTTTTCCCGCTCTTAAAGGCAGTCACGGTCAGATCCCCGTTACCTTTCAGAACAAGCTTATAGACGACACTCAGAACGATTATCAGGATGAATGCCGCCGGATATATGAGACCCTTTATCTTTTTTACAGTGCTCTTCTTCAACATAGAAAGAGCATAGCATCATTCTTTGTCGGTTTTTTCCGACAAAATACGACAAAACCGACAAGGGGTTTCCCTGCCGGTTCCGGACATTACTTTTAAATAATCTACTAGAAGCGGATGATATTAAGATTCGCCTTCTCTGCGCTTTGTTTCCCAGAACTTCTCGATGTTATAGTTCTCGCGCTCTTCTCTTCCCATAACGTGAACAACGACATCCTTGTAATCAAGAAGGATCCACTTGTCACCGGAACGGCCTTCGATATGGTCGGGAACAATATCGAAATCCTTCTTCAGGACAAACTCAACCTCATCAGCCAATGACTTGATCTGTGTAGTTGAATTACCGCTTGCAAGAACGAAGTAATCAGCAAGAACGGTCTTGCCCGTCAGATCGATCGTCTCAATGTCGATACCCTTCTTGGAATCAAGTATCTCTGTTATCTTAGCGGCTAATTCTTTGCTGTCCATAAATATCTCCTTGGGTTTATTAGTATTTCAAGTATAGCACAACGTGTTACATTCCTAGTTCTTTCATCATGAGGACTGTCATAGGATGGATATCCCTGCCCTGCGACACGAACTTGTCCCTTACAGATGAAGCGGTCATACGCATGGCACTGTCCAAGTCTTTCTCGGCCGCAGCCCTGATCGGTGTCAGGTCCGTATAATCTCTGGACGGCTCTATCTTGTCAGCCAGATAGATGATCTTTTCAAGGACGCTCATATCACCTCTGCCTGTCGTGTGATAGCAGATGGCATCAAGGATCTCCCTGTCCTCTATTCCGAGCTGCTCCATGGCAAATGCCGCACCTGCCGGTGAATGAAGGAGCTTCTTCTCGGTGAAAAGATCACCAGAATACCTCTTTGCGAGCTCCGTCTGCTCTTCTATCGGAAGTTCCTTTGCGCAGTCGTGCAGAGCGCCTGCAATCAGTGCCTTATTCTTATCGCAACCGAAAACATCTGCCAGGTGTGCGGAAAGATATCCGACATTGAGTGTGTGAAGAAGTCTCTTGCCTCCGAGATATCCGTACATCCATACGGCATATTCGAAAAAGCTTTTCCGCGCCTCATCTGAAACACCTTCAAGCTTTGTGTTCTCCGTATAAAGAGCATGCTTCCTGATGAATTTCAATGCCGGTTCAGGGACCTCGGTGAAGTCACCGCTTCCGGTTATTTCTGATGAAGAACACTCAACGCCGTTGAGCCTGAATATCTCAACCCTGCCTCCGAGATTCTTTACTATCGAAGCTTTTGCCTTTTCGACATCGGTGTCATCACCTGGCCTTGCGGCAGCAAGAAGACTTGCATAATTCAGGATCTCACCGGGTTTGTACCAGGCCTCAAAAGAGCCCAGTGTATCAGAACCCATTATCCAGAAGAATTCATGGTGTTCTTCCGCCTTCTTGCGCTTAACATCATTTGATATTAGGAAATCCCTTATGTATTCATCAGAAGTGAGCTTAGCGAGAACGACAGCAGTGTAGCTTACACCTTCGATACCATACTCGACATCGCTGACATAGCAGTTCTTAAGCCCTAAGCCTTCAACCGTTTCCTTCATCATGTAGTAACGGTACGGCGGAGGAAGCTTATTCGAGTAAAGCTTAAAAGAATTCCTTACGGAAGGGATTATTATCACACAATCGATAAATCCGCTCTTCAAAGCGGATTTGATCATGGCTATATGACCGTTATGAACGGGATCGAATGAACCGCCGTAAATACCGATCTTCATTTATTATCCGAGTGTCCTTCCGATATCGTGACGGAAATGCATATCCTTGAATGAGATCTTAGCAACGCCTTCATATGCACCGTCGATAGCCTCATCAAGTGTATCTGCCTCATCGTAAACGCAGAGAACTCTTCCGCCACTGGTAACGAGCTTGCCGTCCTTAAGTGCTGTGCCTGCCTGGAAAACGATCTTGCCGCAGGTATCGATGCCTGTTATCTCGTAACCCTTTGCATAGCTCTGCGGATATCCGCCGGAAGCCATGACAACAACGCATGAGCACTTATTCTTCCACTTGAAGTCGATCTGGTCGAGCTTGCCGTCGATAACAGCATCGACAATATCAAGGAGACTGTTCTCGAGGAGAGGCAGTACTGCCTGTGCCTCAGGATCTCCGAAACGTGCGTTATACTCTACTACCTTCGGTCCTTCTGGTGTAAGCATGAGTCCGAAGTAGATAACACCTTTGAACGGTCTTCCCTCTTTCTTGAGTGCCTCAACAGTAGGTGTGATTATCTCGTTCTGAATACGTGCCTTAAGCTCATCAGTCATGTCAGCACCGGGTGTAACGGCTCCCATGCCACCTGTGTTAAGGCCTTCGTCGTGATCGTATGCTCTCTTGTGGTCTCTGGAAGAAACCATAGGAACGCATGTGTTGCCGTCAGAGAAAGCAAGAACAGTGAGCTCGGGACCTGTCATGCATTCCTCGATGACGATCGTGGAACCCGCATTGCCAAACTTCTTGTCTTCCATCATGTCCTTTACGGCCTGCTTAGCCTCATCAAGGTTCTGGGCAATGATAACACCCTTACCTAATGCAAGGCCGTCACACTTGATAACGATAGGCATAGGCTGTGTCTCAAGATAATCGAGAGCTGCCTTTTCATCTTCGAAGATCTCATACTTGGCAGTAGGGATCGAATACTTCTTCATGAGCTGCTTGGAGAATGCCTTTGAACCTTCGATGATCGCTGCATTTGCCTTGGGGCCGAATGCTCTGAGGCCTGCTTCTTCCATCTTATCGACCATACCCATTGCAAGCGGATCGTCGGGTGCAACGAAAACAAGATCGAACTGCTCTTTCTTGGCATAATCGACCATGCCTTCAATATCTGTAGCCTTAATATCAACGCATGTAGCAATCGAAGCGATACCGCCGTTACCGGGAGCGCAGTAAAGATCCGTTACTCTGGGATCCTGCTTGAGTTTCCAGCAGATAACATGCTCTCTTCCGCCGCCGCCTACTACGAGTACCTTCATTTAAATATTCCTCCGAATTCCGTTTAACTTATTTCAGATAGTGCATCCAGGACTTGGCCTCAGATGCATTTACAAGTGCTTCGATGTCCTTATGCTTAATGCCCTTAACAAGGATAGCCTCGTCAGAGAGAACTTCTACATCATATCCTTCTGCAGCATTAAGTACCTTAGCGGGAACATCAGCCCTGATAACGATGTCTGCACTGATCTCTTCGTAAGGTGTGATATTAACGCTCTCTGCCGTCCATGCTCTTGCTTCGGCAGGATTGCCCAAAGCAGCTTCAAGAACATCTCCGCATACAGCAGAAGCTGTAGGAAGCGTGCCTGCGCCCTGACCGTAGAACATAGCCTGGCCCAATGAGTTGCCGTCAACCATGATTGCGTTGAAAACGCCGTTTACATTGTAAAGAAGATTGCTCTTATCGACCAAAGCGGGAGCAACAAAAACTACAGGCAGATCTTCACCTGACTCATAAAGAGCGATGAGCTTGATGTCGCAGCCGATGGAATCGGCAAACTTCATGTCGTCTGTTGTGATTTTCGAGATGCCCTCGGCAGAGATCTTGTCAGGTGCGATATAATCACCGTCATTTGCGATCGTTGAGAGGATGGAGATCTTTCTCTGAGCATCGATGCCGTCAATATCAGCTGAAGGATTTGCCTCTGCAAAACCGTTATCCTGAGCCTGCTTTAATGCCGTCTCAAAATCGATTCCCTCGTTCTTCATCTGGGAGAGAATGTAGTTTGTCGTTCCGTTTACGATACCCGCGATCTTTGTGATCTTGTTTGCAGCAAGACACTGATAAAGAGGTCTGATGATCGGAATTCCGCCGCCTACGGCTGCCTCGAAAAGATAGCAGCAGTTATTCTCTTTTGCGATCTGCAAAAGTTCGGGACCATGAGTTGAAACAAGTTCCTTATTGGAAGTTACAACGCTGATTCCCAAAGAAAGTGCACGTTTGGTGTATTCATAAGCGATCCTTGCACCGCCTATTGTCTCAACTGCGATCAGGATGTCGCTGTCGAAGACCTCATCTGCATTATGAGTTACGAGATCAGCGAATCTGCTCTCAGGGAAATCCCTGATATCAAGTATGTACTTTACGTTGATCTCTTCGCCGACACGCTTGGCGATGATCTCCTTATTTACATCCAACGTCTCGGCTACGCCTGAACCAACCGTACCGAAACCCATGATCGCAACATTGATTGCCATTGTTTAGTCCTTGCCTTTCATTATTCCCTGCTGAGGATCATGCACTTACGCACGCCTGCAAGCTTGGATATATCATTGATTATGTCGTCAACAGTTCCGTACATCGATACGGTCTCAATAGAGATCGAGATATCAGCCAGACCGTTGATCGGAATATTCTGATTGATAGTAAGAATATTTGCGCGGGATTCTGCGATAGTCCTTATTATCTCAGATAAGATGCCCTGGAAATTCTCAACAGAGAGAAGGAGCGTAACCTTCTTGCCGCTAGCCGCCTCATAGAACGGCAGAACGGAGTCCTTGTACTTATAGTAAGCACTTCTTGAAAGACCGGTCTTACGTACAGCCTCATTAACAGACATGGATTCACCGGTGTTAAGGCGCTGCTTAACCTCCATAACCTTAATGAAGACTTCGGGCAAAACTCTTTTATCTACAAGGAAGTATTCGGGGTTTTCCTGATGCATAAATCAAGGCCTTTCTGTCAAGTTTTCGCGCTGCAACTATACTTTCAGTGACGGACATTTGTACGCGCCTGAAAATATTAACACGATTGGTATGGCTTTTCAATGTAAATAATAAAAAGCAAAATTACTTGAACCATATCGGATGCTATACTTTAACATTCCACTCAAAAATACGGCAACTGATACGGCTATGCCGTACTTTATGCCTGATTTTTCGAAAATTTCGACTCAAAAATACGGCAGATAATACGGCTATGCCGTACTCTTTGCCGTATTTTAAGACACAAATACAGTTTACCGGTTCCTAAAAACTTACGCCAATTCAGCCTTAAGCTTCTCAGCCATAGCCCTTGAGGCCTTGCCTCTGTGGCTTATGGAATTCTTCTGTTCCTTTGTCATTTGTGCAGTCGTCATGCCGAATTCCGGAACATAGAAAATAGGATCATAGCCGAATCCACCATCGCCCATGGGTTTCTCATGAAGAACTCCGCGCACCTCTCCTCTTACCGTGAATTCAGAGCCGTCAGGTCTTACGACTGCAATGCTGCAAACGAATTTGGCTGTTCTCTTCTCTTCGGGAACGTCCTTAAGCATCTCGAAGATCTTAGCAAACTTCTCGGGATATGTTGAATCCTCACCGCAGAAACGTGCCGAATAGATGCCCGGAGCGCCGTCCAATGCATCGATGCAAAGTCCCGAATCGTCAGCCATGACATAAGCGCCTTCGGCAAGAGCGTGTACTGTCCTGGCCTTAATGAGGGCATTCTCTTCGAATGTCTTGCCGTCTTCCACGATATCGGGATCATATCCTTCTTCCTTCATGGTCGTAACGACGAAGGGGGTGTCACTTAATATCTCTGCGATCTCTCTTGCCTTGTCCTTGTTCGAAGTTGCAAGAATGAGTTTGAATTCTTTTGTCATATAAGCCTCCATGCCTTGGGATACATATTTTTCGCGGTCTGGCCGTTGATCTTTGCAAAGCCCAGCGGGAAATCTCCGATGCCCACGATTATCGTGCCGGATGATTTAAGTCCGTCTTCACTTGATACTGATATAGTCTCGCCGCGAAGATACTTTGTAAGTCTGTCATCGTCTCTTCGAAGGCCCAGATAAGAGTCTTTCTTTATCGCGTCTTTTGAGAGAGCGAGAGCTATGCTGTTCGACGGCTCGAAAACCTTTTTCCCCGACTTCAAAGGCTTGATATCGCCAACATAAAGTCCGGTCTTAACGACCTTAAGTCCTTTAAATAGTTTCTCATCGAAAGTCATCTTGAAAAGACCTGTTCCATGGCTTATAAAGCGCCCCTGTAAAAGCTCTTCCCTGCCTTTATCTGAGAGCACTTCATCAAGCACGGATAATGCGGCTTCAGCACTCTTATCCTTGGTACCGACAGTCTCTTTTATCAGGATTTCATCAGCTGACTTAAGATCTTTCTCCTCACCCTTTACGATATGAACGCAGAAGTGTCCGTCACCTTCAGACATATGTGGCCAGATCCTCATTGATCCGGGCAGGATAGAACCTTCGCCGGCGTGGGTGACACCCTTTATTTCAGGGTGCGCTTTTACATGGTATTCGGGGTGACGATCAATAAATCTCTTTATCTGGTTCTCGTCTTCATCGACGCAGAAAGTACATGTTGAATATACGATGGAACCGCCTTCTTTAAGGCACTTGTCTGCCGCTTCAAGAATGGATTCCTGCAGCGGGACACAGACCTTGGGGCCGTAATTCATGTAGCTCCTACATGCATTCTTATCTCTTCTGAACATTCCCTCGCCGGAGCATGGCGCATCGATGAGGATCTTATCGAAGAACAAAGGAAGTCTTGCTGCAATATTTTCAGGAGTCTCATTAAGGATAACGAGTCCTTCGATACCGGAGCGTTCGATGTTCCTGAGCAATGCCTTGGAACGCTCGAAGCTTATCTCATTTGCGACAAGGATTCCCTTGCCGTGCATATCTTCGCCAAGTCTGCACGCTTTGCCGCCTGGTGCTGCACAAAGATCCAGGACTATCTCGCCAGGTTTTGCAGCCATTACCTGTGCGGGCAGCATTGCAGAAGGCTCCTGCGGATAGTAAACACCTGCGTGATAGAGAGGATCTCTTCCGCCTGGTTCGTTGTTAACATAGTAACCGCCGCTGCACCATAAAACAGGCTTTATCGCCTCGTTCATGTCGACCAGGAATTCTTTTTCCTGCACGCTGCAGGATATTTTCGAGCGCGAGAACCTGACGCCTTTTAGCGGGACCTTATCAAAGCTCTCATAAAAACCATCACGCGGCACTTCATTGTGACGCGTGAAGAAGTCGTTCATCTCATTTACAAAACTGTCAGGAAGCTGCATCTTATCCTCACAGATTAAGGAAATCAGCGCACTTGTATGCCAGGCGCTTGATTACATCAACATTGAACGGGGATTCGATACCTGCACGCTTGATAAGGTTCAGGAATGTATCGCTTCCGCCGAGCTGGCAGAGTGTGTTGTACTTTTCGAGAGCGTCCTTAAGGTCGGCTCTGGACTCATCCCAGAGCTCAAGAGCGCATATCTGAGAAAGACAATAGTCAATGTAATAGAACGGTGTCGTGAAGATGTGATCTTTCTTCATCCACGCGCCGCCCATTGCGTGGAAAGGCGTATCGTTCTCATCGTAGTTTATAAAAGGCTGATATGTCTGTTCGAGCATCTTCCAGATCTCGTGGCGCTCATCAGGCGTCATGTTGGGATTGTCGTAAACAATGTGCTGGAACTCGTCGACCATGCATCCGTAAGGAAGGAACAGAAGTCCGTCGGTCATGTGGAGTTCGCAGTACTGGTCAGCCTGCTTGCCGTAGAAGATATCCATGAAAGGATATGACATGTATTCCATAGATGTGGAGTGGATCTCGCATGTCTCAAGCGTCGGTGAGAGGCACTCTACGAAAGGAGATGACTCAGCACCTGCAAGAGCAGCATAAGCGTGTCCTCCCTCATGTACGACAGTTGCGACATCGTCAAACGTACCGTTGCCGTTCATGAAGATGAAAGGAATGCAGTAATCTTCAAGATACATGCAGTAACCGCCCGTAGACTTTACGGGACGTGACAAAAGATCCGTATATCCGTGATCGGAAAGAATATCAAAGAAACTGGGCGTAGCGCCGAACATGTTCCTGAAGAACTTGCCTGCTGCCTCTTCGTATGTATCCTTGCTTACTACAGGTGTAGGATTACCCTCCGAGAAAAGGCACGGAAGGTCATGGAACATGAGCTTGTCGACGCCTAATCTTTCCTGCTGGAGCTTTCTTATCTGTGTCGTGAGCGGCACGATATATCTCTTGATGTTCTCCCTGAACTTGGCAACATCTTCCCTGTTGTAATCGTAGCGCTCCATGCGCTTATATCCGAGTTCCGTAAAGTTGTTGTATCCGAGCTTCTGTGCTGCGGTAGTTCTCGTCTTTACGAGCTCATCGTAGATCCTGTCGTACTCTTCTTTTCTGGACATGTAGTACTTGTCCAGAGCGATGTGAGCGTCACGTCTTACCTTCCTGTCAGTAGACTGGAGATAAGGCTGGATAAGGCTTAAGTTAAGAGTCTTCTTGCCAAGAGGGATCTCTGCCTCGGACTGCTTCTGGGAATACTCGTTCTCGAGCTTTGATTCCTCAGTAAGATCGTCGATTACTTCGCTGGAGATTATCTCCCTCTGGTTCTTGGCCTTGCGGAAGATCATGGGACCGTACTTGGCCTTAAGACTGTCGGCACATGGACATGTCAGAAGTCCCGACAGGACGGCTGACGAGAGTTCCTGGACTCTTGCGCCGGCCTCATCGAAAAACTCCATCTCGGTGTTATAGTACTCGTTTGACGTGTCGAGATCATGAAGGATCTGACAAAGAGCATACTGCGTATCAAATGAACTGATGGCGATCTCGTACTCACCCAGAGCCTCATCGGCTGCCTCGATGGTCTTGGCGGTCATGAGCCTGAGTCTTACGTTTCTTACGGTCTCCGTGAACTTATCAAGGTCCGGTCTTGTATAGTTAAGTTCCTTAAAATCCGGTACCGAGCTGTTCGCTGTATTCTCCATTAGATCACCTTTCTAATTCTTACATCTTCTCGACTACGCCGATTCCGAGCATATCAAGTCCTGACTTGAGGCAGTCAGCAACAGCCTCGCAGAGCTTGAGTCTTGCATCTCTGATCTCTTCGGAATCCGCATTAAGTATTCTCGAGTTATTGTAGAAACGGTTGAAATTTCTTGCGATGAGCGCGATCTGACGTGAGATCATGAAAGGCTCATAGCTCTCAGCAGCCTTAACTACCGCATCCTTGAAGTCTGCAAGGCTTCTGATAACAGCATACTCATCTTCAGCAGTGAGCTTGTCGGCGGCATCAATGTTGCCTGTAAAGCCCTGGTCTTCTGCCTTTCTCAAGATGGACTTGATCCTTGCATATGTGTAGATGAGGTAAGGCGCTGTATCGCCCTCGAAATCGAGCATGTCATCCCAGTCGAAGAAGATGTCCTTCTCTCTTCCGGCCTTGAGATATGTGTATGTAACTGCACCAAGGCCGACAACTTCGGATACTTCAGCGATCTGCTCGTCGGTCATGTCGCCGCCTCTGAGTTCACTGTTCTTTCTGATGATCTCAGCTGTCTTCTCTGTTGCCTTATCAAGGAAGTCATCGAGCTTGATGATATTGCCGGCACGTGTTGAGAATGCTTCTGCAATCTCATTACCGTTCTCATCCTTCTTAGGCTTGAACTTCAAAAGACCGAAGCCGACATGTACGCAGTCGTCAGCAAAGTCATAGCCGGCCTTCTTGAGCACAGCGAAGACCTGCTTGAAGTGGAGTTGCTGCGGAAGTCCTACGACATAGATATTCTTGTAGAAATTGTATTTCTCGTGTCTGTAAAGGACTGCGGCAAGATCTCTCGAAGCATAGATAGTGGTTCCGTCGCTCTTAACTACAAGGCACGGAGGAAGACCTTCGTCATCGAGTTTTACGACCTTGGCGCCTTCGCTCTCTTCCAAAAGACCCTTATCTTCAAGCATCTTAACGACACCCGGGATCCTTGATGAATAGAAGGACTCACCGTTGTAGTTATCGAACTTGATGCCCATTCTCTTATATGTCTTCTCGAAAACCTCAAGGCTCAAATCTCTGAAGCGCTTCCAGAGAGCTACTTCCTCTTCTTCGCCTTCTTCGAGCTTTCTGAAGTTATCTCTTGCCGAATCTTCGAGTTCCTTCTCTGCCTCAGGGCTTACCTTGCACTCATCGTGGAACTTAACATAAATCCTGGTAAGTTCATCTATAGGGTTCTCCTCCATGGCCTTCTCGTCACCCCAGAGTCTGTAAGCGGTAATGAGCTTGCCGAACTGTGTGCCGTAGTCGCCAAGGTGATTGAACCTGATTACGTTATAACCGAGTCTTGAATAGATATTTGAAAGGGAATTACCCAGGATAGTCGTGAAAGCATGACCTACATGGAAAGGCTTTGCAATATTAGGAGATGAGAACTCGATAATGACATTCTTGCTCTCACCGATATTCCGGTTGCCGTACTGATCGCCCTCAGAGATGATCTCAGATACGACTGTTTTGGCGAGAATGCCTCTGTCGATCCTGAAATTGATATAAGGACCTGCCGAATCAACTGTGACAGCACCGTCAAAACCTTTTACGAGTTCAGGCGAATCCTTGAGCTCATTTGCGATCATGGGCGGAGCCTTGTGAAGAGTCTTCGCAAGAACGAAGCACGGAAATGCGAAATCACCGAGCTCGAGCTTCGGCGGGATCTCGATGAGTCCCTCTATCTGAGCCTTTTCAAGGCCTGTACAACTACTTAAATTAGAAGCTATTAAATCTTTGTAATCCATGGTTTTTCTCCTTATTACGAATGAATATGTTAACATATTTACCCAATACTGACGAGCAAATTAAGCCCATTTATTGAACTATTTAATAATTTTTATCTATATAGGCATACTGTATAATGCTTTTGGCGAAGAAACCTTATGAGCGAGGGTAAATTCAGATGATTTTGGTCTACAAAATGGCTATCGGCTGTATCGCGGCCTTTGCCATTACACTTATACTTCTCAAACTCCTTCCGGGAGAGAAGATCATATTGGGTCACGACCGTGGCCGTAAATACGCACAGGGATCGGAAGTAAACATCGGCAAACCGACCGGTGTAGGTTTTTATTTTGTGCTCGTTTTCCTTGTGATCTCAGCCGTTTTATGCTTTTTGGTCAATCCGGTAAGCTCTGACAAAGGTATTTTCGAGAGCGGCAACGTTGTTGCCGGATTGGGCTTCGGACTTCTTGCCGTCCTGGCCGAGATGGTAACAGGCTGGCTTGATGACAGATCCAAGAATGCCTGGAACGAATATATCAAGGGTGCGCTTGACTTCGTTGTCTCCCTGATCGGTGCATTTATCTGCGTTCATTTCTTCGGAACACGCGTTTATATAGCAATTACGGGAACATACTTTGATCTCCACCCTGTTCTTTTCTATATCCTCGCAGTGATCCTTTTCGTTGTTTCGATTAATGCAACAAATGCAACAGACGGAATAGACGGTCTGTCAGGCTCGCTTTCGATCGTTTCCGTTATCGCCACATTCGTTATGGCTTACCTTGCAAAATCTTTATTTGACGATAACGCGATCCTTCTTACAGTTATCTTTGTCCCTGCACTTCTTGCATATCTTGTATTCAACTTCAACCCTTCGAAAATGCTGATGGGCGATGCAGGCTCAAGAGCTTTGGGATTCTTTATCGCTTTTTTCCTGATCTACTGCAGGATCCCGCTCCTGTACTTTATCGTCGGTCTCCCCTTCCTTTGTGACGGCGGAATCTCGATAATCAAGATCACGGTGGGAAGACTTACAAAGAAGAAGATCATTCTTTTCAAGAGCATCACGACCCCGCTCCACGATGAACTCCGCAAAAACAGGAAGTTCAGCGTTAAGAAGGTATGGCTCACACTTGTTACAGCCGCAGTCATTATCGATTTTATCTACATTTGCGTATCAGCCATTTTGAGAATGGCCGGCGCAGTCTGACATAGGAATATCAGTACTTATCCTGCCTGTTACCCGCAAAAGCTATACATAAGACTTTAGAAGCACCCGCCTTATAAAGGGCTAATGCTGCTTCATGAAGTGTGGACCCGGTTGTTGCAACATCATCAGCCACTATTACTGTAATACCGGTGACATCCCAACTGCCGCTTACTCCGAATGCGCCGGAAACATTGGCGGCTCTTTCGTAGTTTTCCTTCGTCTCAGACTGTCTTGCCGTATCCTTCAGTCTTATCAGACAATCATCAGCAAAAGGAATATTGCAAAGCTTTGAGACCGGATATGCGATCTCTGATGCCTGGTTGAATCCTCTTTCCTCAAATCTTTCGGAAGAAAGAGGAACAGGAACTATAAGGTCCGCCTTCAAATCTTCCCCGCACAATAATGTCCCCAAAACCGAGCCGAAGAACCTGGCAAGTTCAATCTGTCTTCCGAACTTTATTCTCGGCATTGCCCGTTCGACTATTCCTTTGTATGGAAAAGGAAGATATAGCGGAAGCTCCGGATGCGGGTCATTCTCTACAGGATTCGAAAGGCAGTAATGCCATCTTTCGGTCTCTTCACGGCTGCTAAGGGACGACAGGCACTTTCCGCACAGATGCAGCTTAGGAAATGTTCCGTAGAGTTCTTTATATAATCTGCAGTATCCTCCGGATCTGTCCTCTGTATCAGACACTTTGCCGCAAATCGCACATCTGAACGGAAGGATAAGATCCACCGCCCCTGTAATTGTTTCTCTTACCGCTTGGGAAATGATTATTCTGACATCATTACCGCGGATCATCCTCATAAGTTATCTCTGCGGTAATCGACGGTTCTCAGAAGATCTTTAAGACACGTCTCCCTTACTTCGCCTTTGGGTGCCCTCAGGAACTTTCCAAGTACGCCTTCACATTCGACAATTGTAACGTTCATCCTGCCTCTGGTGACAGCCGTGTAGAGCAGACTGCGTTTATATAAAAGCGCATTCATCTTGCCGAGAGCAATTATTACCCGGTCGAACTCACAGCCCTGTGACTTATGGACAGTTACTGCATAAGCAAGGTCGATGTTATCCAGGAGCTTGCCCTTATACTCGGCTGTTTTTCCTTCATCAAAGGTAATTGTAATGCTTTCTTTCAGGGGATCTATGTCACTTATTACTCCGAGTTCGCCGTTGAATATTCCCTGAAGGACTTCGCCTGTCACGGGATCGATCCACTCTGTCGAATAATCGTTCTTATTCTGCATTACCTTATCACCTACATGAAGGACGAGGCTTTGTCCTCTTTTCAGAACTTTTAGATCGTCTTTAACTTCCAATGCCTGTATCAGTTTATTGAGCTGAACCGTACCCAAAGCAACATTCTCATTCTTGGTTGGAGTAAGACATATCAGGTCTTCATCCTTATGCTCTATAACAAGTCTTGCTATCGTCTCCTGAGCCTCTTCTTCACTCTTGCAGCTGATGATCTCAAAGTCACTTCCGATGCCTTTCGGCTCTTCGCCGTTTAAGATAAGATTTGCATTCGAAGCGATAGTGCCGTCATCTGATTGTCTGTGCAGAGCATCAAGTCTTATTGCAGGGATGGACTTGCAGGACAGCAGATCTCTTAAGACATCTCCGCATCCGACAGACGGAAGCTGGTCAGGGTCTCCGACTAATATTATCGACGTGCCTTTATCAGTAGCATCAAGGAGATGTCTGAACAGCATTGTATCGACCATCGACATCTCATCTATAACTATGACCCTGCATATGATCGGGTTATCTTTCCCGTGCGCAAAAAGAAGGCTGTTATACTGTCCCGCCCTGTCATCAGGAAGGAGTTCGTCATCATCCGTATTGATAGTCCTTCTTACACCGAGAAGTCTGTGAATAGTGGATGCTTCGCTTCCGCACGCTTCGGAAAGCTTCTTGGCAGCTCTTCCGGTCGGCGCGGCAAATACACAGGAGATCTTACTTCTTCTGAAGTATTCTCCGAGAACACCCATTATCGTAGTCTTGCCTGTGCCGGGACCACCCGTAATAACACTGATCGGGCTGTACATACAAAGATAAAGAGCATCAAGCTGTGAGGTGTCCGGAATTATACCGAGATCTGATGCGACTTCCGTCATTATCCTGTCGCTCTCGTCTCTCGGCGGCGGAACTGTCTTTGTCTTAAGCATCTGATTGATGCGTCTTTCGATCGCAAGGTCCGATGCGAAATAGCTCATAGTGGCAAATCTTGCATCAGGATCTTCCACATCACATACGGCACATTTGCCGGAATCATATTTATAGACGGCAATCTTCTTGTCTTCTATCGCAAGCGCACAACCTTCCCTGAACACTTTCGAGAACTCTTCGGATGTGATCTTGGGCTCGTGTGTATTCACATATTCAAGCGCTCTCTTTCTCACATCCTGCGGCATGAGCGCCGTAGACTTGGAGTCCTCATGAAGATACATACAGGCCTGATAAAGTGCAGCAGCGATTCTCTCGGGTGCTACATTTGATACACCCTCACCCAAAGCGATCCTGTCCAGAAGTTCAAAGCCTGCAATACCGTGTCCCATGAGAGAATAAGGAGTCTTCCTTATATCCTCACAGTCAAGTCTGTCGAGATTCTTAAGTATCTTGATCTGAGCCTGCGAAAAGCCCATCAGCTTGGCTTCAAGGCCCTGGTCAAAGAACTCGTATTCCTGTGTCAGCTGATCGCAGATAGCCATAGCTCTGGCCTGCGAAAGGCCGCTTACTTCAGAAGATGCGAGTTCCGGAGTCTCAGTCATTACCTTCAGGATATCCCTGCCGAATCTTTCTGCCAGAGCTTCAGAGGTGGTCTTACCCAGTCCCGTGATGTTATCAGCCAGAAAAGATGCAATAAGAAGCGTATCGCCTGCTTCTTCGTCAACACTTATATTCTTTAATGTGACCTGGGGTCTGTTGTTCCATTCGGTAACCTTACCCGAGATAATGTAGGTTCCTCCCTCGACAACATCGACTTTGGATTTGCCGGCCACGGTAAATCTTCCGTCACAGAGAAAAGACACGAAATTATTGGCCTTCCTCGGGCAGAAGACCTTGATGCACGTAACCTTTGCATCTTCAATATCACTGCCGATATCATCGACCGACAATGTAAATCTCTTATTGTCTTTCGGCTCTTTTCCCATGTCTTCTCTTCTTTTCGTAATCTTCTCAAAATGCTAACAATAAAAATCGTGCAAAACAATAAGCCCGGTCAAAGATGAGACTTTAACCGGGCGTTTAAGACTAAAATGTCCTATTATCGGGTTTTCAGATTCCTGCGAGTTTCTTTATCTCTTCAGCCTTATCTGTCTTCTCCCAGGGAAGATCGATATCAGTTCTTCCGAAGTGGCCGTAACTTGCTGTTTTCGCATAGATAGGTCTTCTGAGATCAAGATCTCTGATGATGGCAGCAGGTCTTAAGTCAAAGACCTTGTCAACGATCTCGGTGATCTTGCTGTCTTCGATCTTGCCTGTACCGAAAGTATCCACCATTACAGATACCGGCTTAGCAACACCTATCGCGTAAGCTACCTGAACCTCACACTCGGAAGCAAGGCCTGATGCGACAATGTTCTTTGCGATATAACGCATCATATAGCATGCGGAACGGTCAACCTTCGTAGGATCCTTACCGGAGAAGCATCCGCCGCCGTGACGTGCGAATCCGCCGTAAGTATCAACAATGATCTTTCTTCCCGTAAGACCTGAGTCACCCTGAGGTCCGCCTACGACGAATCTGCCTGTAGGATTGATGTAGATCTTAGTATTCTCATCCATAAGATCAGCAGGAATAACTGCCTTGATAACATTCTCTTTGATGAATTCTTCAAGATACTCAAGAGTTACATCTGCACTGTGCTGTGTTGAGATAACAACGGCATCGATCCTCTTAACCTTGTCATTCTCATACTCGACCGTAACCTGTGACTTGCCGTCAGGTCTTAAGAAATCAGCACCGTTCTTGCGTACTTCCGTAAGCTTGATCGTAAGCTTGTGTGCAAGTGAGATAGGCATAGGCATAAGCTCGGGTGTGTCATCATTGGCATAACCGAACATCATACCCTGGTCGCCGGCACCGGTGTCGAGTTCCTTCTCGCCGCCGTGACGTGCCTCGTATGACTCGTTAACACCCATTGCAATATCAGGAGACTGCTCATCGATCGAAGTGAGTACAGCGCATGAATGGCTGTCAAAACCCATCTCGCTTGAGTTATAACCGATCTCCTTTACTGTATTCCTGACGATAGAAGGAATGTCAACATAAGCGGATGTTGATATCTCACCCATAACGAGCACCATTCCAGTTGTAGTGCAAGTCTCGCATGCAACACGTGCCGTTGGATCCTGCTCCAGGATAGCGTCAAGCACGCTGTCTGAGATCTGGTCACAGATCTTGTCGGGATGTCCCTCAGTAACTGATTCAGAAGTGAACAGCCAGTTTCCTTTTTTGTTTCTCATTTTCTTTCCTTTCCGTTCAATGCCTGGTAAAAGAAAAACCTTCCCCCGAAAGGAGAAGGCCGACGCTTTATATAAACGATCCTCATCTTTCAGGTTTCCCTGCCGGAATTGGCACCGCTGCTTTCCGCGGTTGCCGGACTCTTATAACGGGCCGGTCCCTCGAGTCACTCTTGATAAGCAATGAACTTAAATTGTTGTGGCTTGATTTTACTTATACGACTCTTCTTTGTCAATCGCTCTTTTTGTATTTGACCATTAAGTCACGAAAAAGTTTTCGAAAATGATTCGTGAAGGCCGATTTGTTAATAATATTAATTTATCTATTACCCCCCTAAAAGCTCAGTTTTTAAACCTTTGCCTTGTCGGTTTTTGTCGGTATTTGTCGGTTTTTTCCAAGCTGTTTGGTCTTACAATCCGTTTAAGATCAACAAACGGAAGTGAGGGTACACACTATGGCATTTACCATCAGGATATATGAGACCGACTGCTACATTTATTCACTTCTCAAAAGAAGGCTGGGTGAATTCTACCCGGATGCATATATTGTTAACCCTTATCTGAAAGATCAGGATTCAGAAGACATATTCAGCGAATATGAACGTGTCATCTACGATCCCTCAAACATAAAAGAAGAAGACATTTCTCATTTGCAGGCCTCAGCTTTAAGGCTAACGGATGACGGCGGAATAATAGACTGTTCCAGACTTATACAACTTCTTTTACCCTCAGAAGACGCACCCATTATCAACCAACCGGCCACAGGAACACACACCGCCGTCATTCCGTTCGTCTACTCTGATGTAAGAGACAGGTTCGTATCAGATCTTGAAAATGAGCTGAAAGGAGCCGACTTTAATATCAGGCTTGATTTCACGACAAGACTAAGATCCTTGTGGAACAGGTCATCAGGTTCAAACATGACGGCTCTTCTTCAGGACTGCAGATCCAGGCGATTTGTTCCTGAAGATATCCTTAAATACTGCAATATGGATGATTCGGGATTTCTCACTCCCGGCAGCTGCAAGAATAACGATGACGTTTACGATCTTGGCATAGAGCGGTCTTTAACCCTTATGCATCTTGCATCTGACCTTGCACATTCAAACATAAGATTTGTCAATGTGATCTCAGTTATCGAAGGCTTCAGGACAAAAGATCTTCCGGACCTGCTTTCAGGATGCGACAGGGTGTACATCCTTCTCCCTGCCAGAAATGCCGGAGAGGATATCGGAGCCAAAGACCTTATATCACAACTGACTAAGGTCCTCGGCAAAGAATGTGTATCTGTCTGTTATGAGGAAGACTTCACAACTAAAGGAAACGCAGATGATTCATTCACTGATAGAGGTATGGCTGTATGACACCTGTCAGGACAAATACAGAAGAAATCAAAGAGCAGATTACTTACTGCGTTCTTAATGCGATTTCCGGTGAGACTGATCCTTCCGATGAAAAACTCAGGGAGATAATTTCCGACGTCATTTCAGAGAACACATCTTTCAGGATGAATCTTGATCAGAAGCGCGAGATGGCGAAATCTGTATTCAATTCCTTAAGGCGTCTGGATGTGATCGAACCTCTGATGGAAGATCCTTCAATAACAGAGATAATGGTCAACGGTCCTTATAAGATCTTCTATGAAAGAGGCGGAAGACTTTACAGATCAGATCTTACTTTCAGAGACGAGGAATCTCTTAAGACATGTATATCCTGCTTTTTCGCAAACCAGAACAGACCTCTTAACGAAGCAAATCCTATAGCAGACTTAAGACTTCCTGACGGTTCAAGAGCTAACGCGGTGCTTCCTCCGATATCCCGGGAGACGACTGTCACTATCAGAAAGTTCACAGGCATCACTCACGACATCGTTACGCTTATAAGACAGGAATTCATAAGCGAGGAAGCTGCCAGGTTTCTGGCAGAGTGCGTTCGCAATAAAAGGACCATATTCATTTGCGGCGGCACAGGTTCAGGTAAAACGACTTTCCTGAACTGTCTAAGCAACTTCATTCCAAAGGACGAGCGCATTGTTACGATCGAGGATTCGGCCGAACTCAATCTGCAGGGCATCGAGAATCTTGTGCGCATGGAGGCAAGGCTTCCCGGACCTGACGGAACCGGTGAAGTGAATATAGGAATGATGATCAGAGCATCTCTGAGAATGCGCCCGGACAGGATAATCGTCGGTGAAGTAAGAGGCAAAGAAAGCTCTGATCTCCTGTCCTGCCTTACGAGCGGACATCCCGGTTCGATGAGCACGGGCCACAGCAACTCTTGCTTTGAAATGATGGAAAGGCTCACCGCCATGATAATGTCAGGTTCAAGCCTTCCTTACGATGCGATCTTAACCCAGGTATCAATGGGAATTAATATCGTGATCCACATCATGAGAAGCCGTGAAGGCAAAAGATATATAGATGAGATCTGCGAAGTCATGCCGCCCGCAGATCACGAATACAGACTTAAGACACTATATAAGAATAAAGGAGGTGACGGACTTGAACGTATCGCAGACATTGAAGACATCAGGAACGCTATGGCATACCGAGCATAAAAAGAGTCACTCCTTCCCTGTTTTCCTTGCAAAGAATATCTGGGTATACCCCATGTTTGTCGCTGTCGTTTATTTTGCATCAGGACTGTTTATAGGCCCGGAATTCATAAGGCTGATACTTGCAATTTTACTCAGCATCTTTCCTTGGAAAGAAGCCATGAAGAAGATCTATTCAAATAACTACAGGCATATGAGGACCCAGCTTCTCGTACTGCTTCAGGTCCTCTGCACAAGTGTATCGGGCGGTTACTCGATAGAAAAATCACTGCTTCTTATAAGACCAGTTATCGAGAAAACATTCGGAAAACGTTCCATGCTCTTAAAGCCTCTGATCAATCTCGAGAACAACTTAAAGCTCCATGTAAGTCTTGAGGACTCACTTAATACTTTTGCGCAGCAGATAGGGTTCCCTGAGACTGTACCTGTTTTTCATGCTCTTGCTATATCAGGTGAGATCGGCAACAACAGTTTATCGATATTAAGAAGTTCCTGTCAGATGCTCTCGGAACTGAATGCCGTACAGGGAGAGATCGCTGCATCAAATGCAGGCAAGAATGCCGAAGCCGCGATCCTATGCGCCATGCCTTTCGGAGTTACATTTGCACTCAACTATATGAGTCATGAATATCTTGATATGGCAAGGAATACCAGAACCGGATCTTTCATCCTTGCCGCTGCATTCGGCATATGCACTATAGCCTGTGCAATGCTTCTTAAATACATGTCTCATGAACAAGGAAGAAAAGCTTATAAATCAGAACTTGCTGTCAGCATCAGTCCGGGAGGGAAAATGCCCGGAACTCCTCTGACAAAACTTGTCAGGAAGATCTTCCCTGCAAGTTTTATAACTGCCCGTCACGAGCTTTTCAATGAACTTTCGGTCAATCCCGATTACACCTACGAACAGTATCTCAAAAAACAGCTGATCACTGGATCTGTCTCTTGCCTAATAGCAACGGCGATCCTCATCACTCTACACAAGAATCCTCTCTTTTCGCTCGTATTTACGGCCGCAATTGTATTACTGGGCGGATGTGAGATCAAAACAGACGTCGAGCGCAAAAGAGAGGATCTCATGAGTGACATACCGCTGTTTCTGTGCCTGATATCGACACTTCTCGAATCAGGAATGCAGCTCCCGAAAGCAATTACCATCTGTTCGAAAGCTTTTGAGGAGAACAGGAGTCTGTCTCTTGAGATAAAGAATCTGAGAGCCATGATCCTCAGCGGGATTCCGGCTTCAGATGCAGTAGAGAAATTTTCTTTAAGGATACAGATACCCGAAGCACAGGCAGCGCTTCTCCTTATCGCAAGGTATGGCAGGCTTGGTTCTTCTGAAGTGCTGAATATGCTGAACCTTCAGTCCCAGGCCTGCTGGAACCTTTGCAGGAACGCATCACGCAAAAGACAGGAACGCGAAGCTTTGGGAATGATCATACCAATGACACTTGATTTTATAAGTGTCCTTATGGTCGCAATGACACCCGCAATTATCTCTCTCGGCATATAAAGGAGGAAACGACAATGAGAAAAACAACAAAACGGAAAAACAGGAAAGGCATGGGAACCGTTGAGATAGTTATCATCATCGCCGTCCTCGTCGCACTCGCCCTTTTATTCAGAGCGGGACTTACGGAGTACGGAGAAAAAGTCATGGATTTCTGTTTTGACGATTCCAAGATAGCTTCTGCTTTCTGACAGATTATATTATTCAGTTTTTGAGTTGCTTACTAAAGGAACAAAGATATGCAGATAAAAAAGGGACCCTACGGATATTACGCGATCGAGAAGCTTGAAGATCCGGATAGATTATGCACTTACGCCGAAGAGGTAATTGCCGGAAACAAAGCAGACTTCTATCTTGCTCCCAACATAGATACTGTTGGATCAGGTATTATGTGTTACTTTGAATTCTCAGGATATGTTCAGATATCAGACCCGGAGTTTTCCGTATTATCTCCGGACAAAAACAGATTCATACGCAGGAAAGACCTCAAGAGCATCAGCCTGAGAAGAAAAACCGCAGGGGACCTTTTTTATTCCTTTATAAAGCTTCTGGATAATCTCGTATCGCCTTCATGTATCGTATTGGATCCTGAAATGATCTTTACCGATCCGGAAGGAATTACCATAAAGATATGCTGTCTTCCGCTTAAGAGCAGGCCTGATGAATTATGCCTGTCTTCAATTGATGCGGATAGATTTGAAAAACTCCTTAACTGTAATTTCTTCAAGAGCATCATCACAGAAGACGAGGCAAATGCCCTGGTATTCAGCGTAAGGGAAAACAACGAGAATATGTTCCTTAAGATCGCTGACATCATCAGAGAATCAGATGGTAATATGCCGCCTTCAGACCCTGCGGTACCTGATGCAAATAAATACAGAAGAAAGTTTCCGCACGGAATAAAAGACCTGACTAAATCGGAAAAGGATCTTATCGTATCAGTTTTTTCATCGTTCCTTTCTTTTGCTCTTCTGATCAAAGGAATGCTTCTTCCCTGCTTTCTGTTCTCTTTTCTTTCCGCACTGATACTTGCAATGACATTTCTCAAACAAAAGAAGATGGAGGATAACAACAGAAAAGCCAAATCGGAAGAAAAATCCAGACAGCGAAGCTCGATCCTTTTTTCAGGCAATACAGACGCAATTAAGAACAATTCCTCAGAACGGGAAAATGAACGGACTGTCTCAGGATCTTTTCAAAAGCCTGACAGCATTTCATCAGAAGCAAAACATTTCAATCCGATTGTTTCCGGGTATTTATCTCTTATCTCAGACAGCAAAGGGGTTAATTCAAAATACTCGATCTATCTTGACGAAACATATATCGGTTCAGACTGTTTCCTGTCTGACATCGTACTGGACAGACCGGAGATAGCTCCTCTTCATGCAGTAATAAAACAAAAAGAAGGATCATTCTATTTAGTGCCTTCCAAGGGCACAGGCAAAACATATATTGAAGACTCTCCGGTTGATAACGGAAAAACTTATGAGATCAAATCAGGACAAAAGATAACATTTGGAGAACTTGAATTCAGATTCAGCTGCTAGTACATGAATACGATTGGGACAATAGATATATCTCAACTAAACTCACCACCGGAAAAAGCTGAATTTGAAACAGCCAAATATTTCGCTAATTTAGGTAAAAATATAGTTTTTATACATCCAAGTGCAATACCAAAACAACATACTCCTGACATTATAATGGATGGTATTGAATGGGAAATCAAATGTCCTATAGGTGAAAGCAAAAGAACTATAGAAAACAATATACGCAAAGCAATTAAGCAATCTCAAAATATCATATTTGACCTAAGAAATACTAAGTTGGCTGAAGCAAAAAGCATTCATAAACTTGAACTGGAATTTAAGTTAAATTCCCAGCTAAAAAAACTATACATAATAAGAAAAGATTGTACTCTTCTATCTTACAAAAAATAACATTGATTTTTCATTTCCAAGTGATATTATCTAGATAAGATAAGGCTCGACCCACTGCTGGATAGCGGAGGGCCTAGAGCCTTTTTCTTTTGGCTCGGTTTCCTTGCAATTACTGAAGTCTCGGAATCTTTCCGTCAGGGAAATCGCTCTTTTTATAGTCGGCAAGTCTTTCTCTCTGCTGGTCAGTACCGTAACGCTCGATAAAACGCATTCTTGCAAGAGCACGCTTTCCTTTTGCAACACTGTCTTCAGAAAATACCGGTCTGCCGTTCTTGTCCTGATGGGTCTTTATCTCTTCGATCGCAGCTTTGTAAGCGTTGATTATTCTTCTGAGCCTAATGTCTTCAGGCCACTCAGCTGAGTTGCAGACAATAAGTGCGAGCATACCGTTGATCTCACAATAACCTTCAGAGAGCATGCAGTATTTTGTCTCACCGCCTGTTGTAAGAACACAAGCTCCGGGTTCCAAAGCTGCTACAAAAGGCGAATGACCGGCCATAAAACCGAACTCGCCGTCACTTGTCGGAATCCTGACACTGTCAACCATACCCTCGAAGAAATCTTCATAAGGGGTAATGATAAGAAGGTTGATCTTGTGAGTTGCGTGTTCAGCCATATGTCGTTAATTAAGGCGTTGTTTCCTTATATGCCTTGATGATGTCATCGAGACCGCCCTTCATGAAGAAGCACTGTTCAGGGATGTGATCCAATGAACCGGAGATAAGTTCGCCGAATGCCTTTACGGTCTCTTCGACAGGAACATATCTCGGTGCGAAACCTGTAGAATCAGCAGTCACGAAGAAAGGCTGTGACAGATATCTCTGAACTTTACGGGCACGGGATACCATGATCCTGTCTTTCTCGGAAAGCTCCTCCATACCGAGGATCGCGATGATGTCCTGGAGTTCCTTATAGCGCTGGAGCATCTCCTGGACTTTACGTGCAACGTGATAGTGTTCGGCTCCTACTACTTCTTCAGTAAGAACTCTTGAAGAAGATTCAAGCGGATCGACAGCCGGATAGATACCGAGCTCAACTACCGCACGTGAAAGAACGATGTTTGCGTCGAGATGCGCAAATGTCGTCGCAGGTGCAGGGTCCGTAATATCGTCTGCAGGAACGTAAACGGCCTGGATCGAGGTGATCGAACCGTTACGTGTGGATGTGATTCTTTCCTGAAGTTCACCTACTTCTCCGGAAAGCGTCGGCTGATAACCTACGGCTGAAGGAATACGTCCCAGGAGAGCGGAAACTTCCGAACCTGCCTGAACGAATCTGTAGATGTTATCAATGAACAACAATACATCCTTATGCTTTTCATCTCTAAGATATTCAGCCATCGTAAGACCTGTAAGAGGAGCTCTCATTCTTGCACCCGAAGTCTCATTCATCTGACCGAATACCATTATCGTCTTATCAAGAACGCCGGAAGCCTTCATCTCGTTCCAGAGGTCATTACCCTCACGTGAACGCTCGCCGACACCGGTAAATACAGAATAACCGCCATGCTCACTTGCAATGTTACGGATAAGCTCGAGGATAAGGACAGTCTTACCTACACCGGCACCTCCGAACAGACCGATCTTACCGCCTCTTGAGAAAGGCACGAGAAGGTCAATAACCTTGATACCTGTCTCGAGCATTGTCTCTGCAGGATACTGATCGGTAAATGAAGGCGCATGTCTGTGGATAGGCCACATGGCATCACTTTGTACATCGCCCTGATTATCGATCGGGTGACCGATGGCATCGAAAAGACGTCCGGTTATTTTCTCACCTACGGGAACTTTGATTGAAGATCCGAGAGACTCACATACAAGGCCTCTCTTAAGGCCTTCTGTTGCATTAAAAGATACGCATCTTACGATACCGCTTCCTCTTTGCTGGAGTACTTCGACATAGACATCGTTATCGCTCTTTACGAGTTCCTGCTCTGCGGGAAGAACTTCTTCATCTGTAGATACTGTGGGAACAGCTCTCATGATCCTTATAGCTTCGTTGATCTTCGGAATCTCGCCTTTTGCAAATTCGCAGTCAACGACAGGTCCTATAATCTGTACTACTTTGCCGTATGCCATATCTTTATCCTCACATCTTATCAGCCTGCTGCGCACCGTTGACGATCTCGGTCAGCTCCGTCGTGATCTTTGCCTGACGGGCACGGTTGCTCATGAGCTCAAGCTTTTTCATCATTTCTTCTGCGTTATCGGTAGCATTCTCCATTGCAGTAAGTCTAGCTGTCTGCTCACTTGCGAAAGCATCCACCATAGCGCCGTAAACCATTGCATTAGTATAAGAATCGATAAGGTAATTGAATACCGCATCAGAATCCGGGAAGTATTCAAGATCGTCACCCTTCTGCATAGCCATACCGGCATCGTTCAGGTCTTTAGGCAGGATCATTGAAATAGACTTCGTATCTACAGGGAGAAGTCTCAATGCAACAGGTTCCATTTTTACCGAAGACTCCATACGCGTATAAAGAAGATATACCAGGTCGAAATCATCTTTCAGGAAACGGTGCCTCATGATGGCACTAACCTGTCTTGCATCGTAGTAAGTCGGCTCTGAGATCGGGAACGAGAAGTCTGAATTGACGTTATATCCAAGTCTTTCAAGCTTTTCTCTGGCAAGACGTCCGAATACGTTGAGCTCGAAAGTCGTAGACATATTCTTCTGGGTATTTTCCATGACCTTCTGTCTTATGTGCTCTTCTGTGATCTTTACCATGTTATTGTTGTAAGCACCGGCAAGACCCTGGTCACCCGAAAGAACATAGTATCCAATCTTCCAGGTATCACCTTCGTTTTTCTGATCAAGGACAAAGAACGGATTATCGAGATGCTCGTTGTTTCTGATCATCTCCTGCATACTCTCAACGCAGAAAAGGAAAAACGGATACATCGATTCATGAAGAAGCTGGGAACGGCGCATTTTTGCGCTCGAAACAAGTTGCATGGCATTAGTCATCTGACTAATGTCATTGACGCTCTTCATTCTTTTCTTGATTGCGGAAAAGCTCTCCATAAGATCAGTCTTCCTCAGCGTACTCCTCGTGTTCGGCAAGGAATTCCACCTTGAACTCCTCATATGCCGAATCGATCTCGGACTTGATCTCGTCGTTTATTTCCTTACCGTCTGTGATCTCTTCGAAGATATTCGGATGGTGGATCTTGATACTGCTCAAAAGATCCATATAGAATTCCGTAATATCCTCTGTGGCAAGGAAATTAAACTTATCAGTCGTTGCACAATACAGGACAATGACTTCGGAAGCCATTGTATGCGGAGCAAATCTCTCCTGCTTCAATACTTCGTTAAGGACCGTACCTCTCTTGATCTGGAGCTGGGTATTCTCATCAAGATCCGAACCGAACTGCGAGAAAGAAGCCATCTCACGTGCCTGGGCCAGAGAGATTCTCAAAGGTCCGGCAACCTTCTTAACAGCCTTTGTCTGTGCGGCACCGCCTACACGGGATACAGAAAGACCGACGTTGACGGCAGGTCTCTGGCCCGAGAAGAACAATTCAGGTGAAAGATAGATCTGACCGTCTGTAATGGAAATTACATTGGTCGGAATATAAGCCGAGATGTCGTTACCCTGTGTCTCTACGATCGGGAGTGCAGTAATAGAACCTCCGCCCAACTCGTCAGACAGTTTGGCAGCTCTCTCCAATAATCTTGAATGCAGATAGAAAACATCACCCGGATAAGCTTCTCTTCCCGGAGGTCTTCGAAGGAGCAGTGAAATTGCTCTGTATGCCTGAGCATGCTTGGATAAGTCATCGTAAACGATGAGCACATCCTTATGGTAATCGTACATGAACTTCTCGGCGATAGCACAGGCCGAGAACGGAGCGATATACTGCATTGCTGCTGAATCTGAAGCTGAAGCAGCAACTATAACCGTATAGTCCATAGCGCCGTGCTTTTCGAGAAGGCCGGCTGTGGAAACAATATTGGACATCTTCTGGCCTATTGAGACATAGACGCAGATGACATTCTCATTCTTCTGGTTGATGATCGCATCAAGAGCGATGGATGTCTTACCTGTCTGACGGTCACCAATGATGAGCTCTCTCTGTCCTCTTCCGATAGGAGTAAGGGCATCGATGGCAGTGATACCCGTGAAAAGCGGAGTATCGACTGGTGCTCTTTCAATGATCAAAGGAGCGGGCGACTCGACAGGACGCTCTTCCGTATATCTGATGACACCCTTGCCGTCGATAGGATGGCCCAGGGCATCTACTACTCTTCCCAAAAGTCCCATACCGACAGGAACGGAACATGTGGTCATGGTACGCTTACAGCTCATGCTCTCTACAACGGTATCTTCACCTGTAAGGAGAACTACGCCGACCTTGGTCTTTTCAAGGTTCATGGCAATACCGGTAGCTCCGGATGCGAAATAGATAAGCTCGTTGAGCATACAGTTACGAAGGCCTGTAACAGATGCTACACCGTCTGAAATTGAGGCGACCTTACCGATCTCGTCTTTATGTTCCTGGAAAAGAAAGGCATCCTGTACACGCTTATCGAGCTGTGAATCCGTAAGCTCGGTAAGCTCAATATTATCGATACTGAGATTATGGGATTCCGGGAACTGCTCTAAAGCCTTCTCAAGATCTTCTTTGATCTTGGTAACAGGGAATTCTTCCTTGGAAAGAGCCTTTCTGGATGCTTCGCTGTCTTCATCCAAAGCATCGAAAGATCTTGTACGCTTGATGAAGGAACCGACTCTGCTGAGCTGTCCCTTGATTGAATAGTCGTAACGGCTTCCCTGATAGTAAACAATGAAACCGCCGATGAGATCATCTCTCTGTTCAATTGAGAGACGGTACTCTTCGATCTCGTTTACTTCGGCAAACTTGGCAGCTACCCTGACAAGCTTTTCCTCAGGGATATCACCTGCAGTCTCAATACGGAGAGAAGGTCCTTTGAGCCTTCCCTTATTGGGCTGCTTGTTTTCCATATTGTCAGCTGCGTTATTACTCACTCTTTGCTACCTCTTGGTTGAGGATCTCTTCAGTGTGCTTGGAAGCAGATTTCTGAAGTTCTTCTTTTGAGATTGCATCGCCTATGATGTGGCCTGCAATCTGAACTGACAGGTCTGCAATATCGTCCTTCATTGTCTCGAAGGCGTTATGCTTCATTCTTGCAGCATCTTCTTCAGCTCTCTCGATGATCTGCTGAGCCTCTTCGTTTGCCTGATCGATAACAGCCTTGCTCTGCTTCTCGGCATTGGCCTTTGCTTCTTCCATGATCGCAGAGCCTTTTCGCTTTGCGTCATCAATAGTCTCTTTGGAAGAATCAACGATTGCCTGTGCTTCTTCCCTGGCCTTTTTAGCGGCATCGAGCTCCGCGTCAAGCGCTTCCTGGCGTGAATGAATAAGCTTAAGGATCTTCTTATACGCGAACAGTCTGAAAACCACGAATACCAATAAGATATTGAATATCGTGATAACGGCAGTTACAGCGTATCCTGCAAACTGATCGGGCGAAAAGAGATTGGACTCTCCTGCCTCAAATAACAGCTCCGGTAAATATGACATACTGTTTAGCTCCATTAACTCTCGGAAATCTTTCTGATCAGCCTACTGTAAAGATCAAAAGGAATGCGACAACGAGTGCATAGATTCCGATTGACTCCATGAATACGATAGCGATAAGGAGCAGTGTCTGAAGCTTTGAGATGATCTCAGGCTGTCTTGCGCCTGCTTCAAGAGCTGAACTTGTCGCCTTACCCATGGCTGCAGTAGATCCGATAGCACCACAAGAGATAGCAATCGCTGCTGAAATTGCTGCGATTCCCTTAGTCTCAAGTGCAGCTATGATAGGTAATGCTGCGATAAGAATGTTAGTCATATATTTGGCCTCCTATAATATTATCTGTTTGAATTCCGTATTAAGCTGCTACAGCTTCAGATTTCTTGCTCTTCTTGGATTTCTTCTTTTTCTGATGTTCTTCAGGGTGTTCTATGTACTCATTGTAAGTTTCAAGATTCTCACCGATGTAAGACATTGTCAGGTAAGCAAATACTACAGCCTGGATAACTCCATCGATGATGTCGAACCAGAGACCTACAATACCAGGTACGATCACCGGTAAGGAGATAGATAAGAACTCCATGAATACGAATGCCGCGAAAACGTTACCGAAAAGTCTCAATGCAAGAGACAAAGGCTTAATAACATAGTCCAAAAGCCTGAACGGGAGCATGATAGCTATAGGCTGTGTAAGTGAGATCCAGAATCCCTTAATGCCGATAAACTTGAACGTCATAACGATTACATAAATGATCGCAACAATAGCGCATCCTACAGGGAATGCGATGTTCTTTGCCGGAGGCGGGAGATGGAAATATGAGATTGAGTTACATGCGACGAGTACAAGACCAAAGGTCATGACCATCGGAGCAACTTCTTCAGCCTGCTTACGGTTCATTCCGAAGCCCATGGCAGTGCTGATAACAAGCTCTGTCAAGGAAACAAGGATCGTCTGACCCTTGGTGAGCTTATGGTCCTTTGAAGGTTTACCCAGCAAAACAGCGACAATGATCAGCATAATAACAACAGCGATCCAGGTTACTATGATGGCATCGGTAATGATGAGCGATTTATTGCCGGCAGAAAAGCTCATCTGCACCTGCATAATGGCTTCGCTTATCTCTTCTCCGATATTCTTATGACCAAACAGTCTTTCAGTAAGCTGTTCTACAAAGGCTGACCAGAACTCCGTAAACCATGTGCCGGCCAGAATAAACGATAAAATCGTCATTTTTGATCCACCAGCTCCCTTCCTGTTATTACAGACATTTTACGCTATTATTGCGAAAATTAAATAATATTTTAAATTACTTGAAGTGACGTTCTTCGATTTCCCTGATTCCGTCAACGCGCACAGCATGTCTGCCGCCTGCAAATTCCTCTTCAAAGAAGGCATCAACCATACCGAGAGCAACACCCAGACCTACAACACGCTCACCGAAAGCAAGGATCTGCGCATCGTTATGCTGTCTGGACATCTTTGCCATAAACTCGTTGGTGCAAAGAGCGCATCTGATGCCCTTATATTTATTGCAAACAAGAGAAATACCGATTCCGGTACCGCAGATCGCGATTCCTCTCTCAGCCTTGCCGCTCGTTACATCTTCTGCAACCTTGATTCCGGCATCCACATAAGAATAAGAGTCAGTTCCGTTCGGAGCGCCGCCATCAAGGACCTCAAAGCCCTTTTCCTCAAGGTGCTTTCTGACTTTCTGTCTCAATTCATAGCCTGCGTGATCTGATGCGATGGATACAACCATATTAATGCCTCTTTCCTTAATTAAATCTCATGATGAATATGCTTAAACTTCTTAGTTCCGTCACAGTAAGGTCCGACGATATCGCCGTTGCCTACAAGACGGTACTTGTAGGATACAAGTCCTTCGAGTCCGACAGGTCCTCTTGCGTGGATCTTGGACGTCGCGATACCAACCTCAGCACCGAATCCGTAGCGGAAGCCGTCAGCAAATCTTGTGGAGCAGTTAACGAGAACGCTTCCGGAGTCAACCATAGTCATGAAACGGTCAGCTGTCTCCCTATTCTCCGTGATTATAGCGTCAGTATGGCCTGAACCGTAGTGATTGATATGAGCGATAGCTTCGTCAACATCCTTTACGATCTTGACTGAACACTTCATGGCAAGATACTCATGGTGCCACTCTGAGACCTTGGCAAGACCGAAAGTCTCAGATACATAATCGTCACCGAATAGCTCAACTCCGGCATCTTTCAGTGCCTTTACGAGTTCAGGCAGCAAAGTGTCCTTCAACGCCTCGTTTACAAGGAATGTCTCCGTGGCATTGCATACCGATACATACTGTGTCTTTGCATCAATGGCAACCTTTATAGCCTTTGAGGGATCTGCATCTTTGTCGATATATGTGTGGCATACACCGTCAGCATGGCCCAATACGGCGATATTGGTATTCTGCATTATGTACTGAACGAAGGAATTGGAACCTCTCGGAATAATGAGGTCGATATATTCGTCGAGCTTTAACATGTCGGCGATCTCTGAACGTGTTGTCAGGAGATTAAGCCAGCCTTCAGGAAGTCCTGCTTCAACACCTGCCTTGCTGATAACAGAAGCCAGAGCTTTATTGGTATTTATAGCTTCCGAACCTCCCTTAAGGAAAACGGCATTGCCGCTCTTTATGCACAATGATGCGATCTGAACCAAAGCATCAGGTCTGCTCTCAAAGATTACGCCGATTACACCAATAGGACATGTAACACGCGTAAGTTCAAGACCGTCGTCTAAAGTCGTTCTCAAAGTAACCTTGCCGACCGGGTCATTAAGGCCTGTCAGACTTTCGATACCTGATACTACATCATTGAGCTTATCTTCATTAAACTTAAGTCTTTTGATAAGTGGAGTCTCAAGGTCAGCTTTCTGTGCCTCTTCAAGATCGGTCTTATTTGCGGCGAATATCTCATCTTTTGAAGCCTTGAGAGCTGATGCCACATTCAAGAGAGCCTGATTCTTTACGTCGCTTCCCAAAGAAGCCATGATGTAAGATGCCTCACGGGCAACCTTGGCAATGTCATGGAGTTCAGACATACGATTCTCCTCTTAATCTTTATTCTTACCGCAAGATTATAACAAATAATCAGTGGTAAATTTGCCTTTTAGTGCTCGAAAATGCAAATTTATGAATCTACAAAAATGTTCATAATGTGCATAACTTTGTTTATAACTACAAAAACAATCAATTCAAATTTAAAAGTGCCCAAACCCCCGATAAATATTGGATTTGACAATTTGTTACCATTTGTTGACAAAACAATTACAAGATGCTAGCAAAACTTTGAGAGTCAACAAATTAAGGCGTTTTGAGTTTTTTTGAACCTTTGTTCGATAACAGGTGTCCACGAGAGAAAAACACCTAAAAAACGAAATTGCTACTTGACAAGGGTTTTTGATAATCAATTCAAAATAGCAAGTTTTGTATAACATTTCTTCTTAAGCAAGATGTATTGAAGTTTGTTATACTTCTTTCTATGAAAATAGTTATTACTACACTCTTCGGGCTTGAATCACCCACTAAAGGCGACCTCCTTGAAAGAGGCTACGACAAGGAAAAGATCACTGTCAATGACGGTGTTGTCACACTTGACGGCGACTTCTTTGATGTTGCCCGTGCAAACATGTGGGTAAAGCATGCCGAACGTATATTTATCGATGTCGGAGAATTTGACTGCGGCAATTCAGATGATGCTGATACGAATTTCAATGCCTTCTTTGAAGGATGCCGTGCCATAAAGTGGTCGGACTATATTCCCGCCAACTGGGCATTTATCGTAAATGGCTTTTCCAGAAAATCCAAGCTCTACGGTGTTCCCGCTCTTCAAAAGCTTGCCAAAAAGGCAATCGCCGAGAGCCTGGCTGTATCCAGAGGACTTTCCGCCGGCACTCTTATCAGCGAGAACGAGGAATTGGGAACAGTTAAGATCCAGTTCGGCATCGTTAACGACTCCTGCCGCTTCATGATCGATACGACGGGAGCAGGGCTTCACAAACGCGGCTACAGGCCCCTTACTCATGAAGCACCTATAAGAGAGACTCTTGCATCCGGAATGCTCACATATGCCAAATACAGGCCTTATGGCAATGAAGCTCTGGTTGATCCTTTCTGCGGTTCAGGCACTATCGTTATCGAAGCAGCAAGGACAGCTTGCGGTATCGCACCCGGAAGAGACCGTCATTTCGCATATGAAAATCTCCCATACATCGGCAAAGAGCCGTACAGAAGAGCTCTTCAGGAAGCTTTGGACAATGAAGACACAGAGCCAATGGACGACTGCTACTTCTATGGTTCTGACATAGACCCTAAGGCTGTCGAATCTGCAAAGCGCAATGCGGAAGCTGCAGGTGTCGGAAAGCTCACAAAGTTCAGACTGGCTGATGCAGCCAAGATGACTCCCGAGTATCTCGAGAAGCTCACTTCACTCCCCAGACAGCTCGTTATCACGAACCCTCCTTACGGCGGACGTCTCATGACACCGGAAGACGCTGCCAGGATCTATAAGCTGATCGACCGCACCTACCTTACAAAAGAAGGTTTCTGTAAAAAGGGCTTAAGACTCTCCGTAATCACACCTGAGAACGCTTTCGAAGAAGCAACAGGCCACAAGCCTGACAAGCGCGTAAAGCTATACAACGGTGCGATCGTCTGCACACTCAACAATTATTTCAAATTGGGCGATAACAAAAATGGTAACCGCTGATATTCCATTCCTGGACCTTGCAAAGGTCGCCGATTCCGGTCAGGCTTTCCGGATCAGGGTCATTGACGACTCTCATATAGAACTTGTCGCCTTCGGCAGATACCTTCAGGTTGCAAAGACAGGCAAAGACAGATTTGCTTTTTCCTGCAGCTCGAAGGAATTCGATAACATCTGGAAGAACTATTTTGATCTGGGCCGGGATTACGAAGCCATAGTTAAATCCATAGATAAGAACGATAAGTATCTTATTGAGGCTGCCCGATTCGGAAAAGGCATCAGGATATTAAAACAGGATATATTTGAGACCACGATAAGCTACATAATATCCCAGAGACGTTCCATCCCTTCGATAACGACATCGGTCGAGCGCATCTCAAATCTTTGCGGCAGGAAGATCAAGGCACCAAAGCTTTCTGATCCGTTCGTAAAGCCTTTATTCTATGAATACTACGCCTTCCCTACCCCTGAAGAACTGAATTCGCTTCCGTTCACAGAACTGGAGAACACTGGTGTCGGCTACAGAGCGCCTTATATCGCAAGAGCAGCTGAAGGTTTTAAGACCGGTATGCTCGACCCCGAATCACTTGCCTCACTTTCAGACGATGATCTATACAAGGCTCTTACATCCATGTACGGTGTAGGAACCAAGGTCGCAAACTGCATAATGCTCTTTGCATTTGCAAGAACAGGCAGATTTCCTGTAGATGTCTGGATCCAGAGAATAGAAGACAATTATTACGGCGGACACTTCGACTGTACGCCCTATCCTGACACCGCCGGAATAATGCAGCAGTTCATGTTTTACTATGAACGGAGAAAGAACTGAAAAAGATAATCACACAATTCGAAAATAACCCTTGACACAAAAATCATCAAACTTTATAATTACAAAGCTTGCTAACAAAGCGGTATAAATGCGGCCGTGGCGGAACTGGCAGACGCGCACGTTTGAGGGGCGTGTGAGTAACTTCATACGAGTTCAAGTCTCGTCGGCCGCACCAAATAAAAGGTTGTCTCATAGAGGCAACCTTTTTTGTTATCTCAACGAGTAATCCTGCATTGATCGCTCATCACCCCAGTGCCACATCCAGCACCATCATGAGCACAAATCCAAGACTGAACGCTACCGTTCCCATATTTGAATGCTCACCTTCGCTCATCTCGGGGATCAGTTCTTCCACAACAACATACATCATTGCTCCGGCAGCAAAAGCCAGCATATATGGAAGCAATGAAGATACCAGACTGAAAGCAAATATCGTAATAAGTGCAGCTACAGGTTCAACGGCGCCGGAAAGGACTCCGTACCAGAATGTCTTCCATTTGGACATTCCCTCACCCCTTAACGGCATCGATACGATTGCACCTTCCGGGAAATTCTGGATCGCAATACCGATTGCCAGTGCCAAAGCTCCTGCCATACTTACAAGACTGTTGCCGGCAATGATGTTTGCATATACAACACCTACGGCCATTCCCTCAGGTATGTTATGAAGCGTAACCGCAAGGATAAGCTTTGTTGTTCTCTTGAGGCTGGACTTCGGTCCTTCACCCTCTTTATTCATATGCATATGAGGAGTGATTACATCGAGCAGCAGCAAAAATCCTATACCAATGAGGAATCCGACTGCCGCAGGAATAAAAGAAAGCCTTCCCATACCCTCAGAACTCTCTAAGGCAGGCTCCAAAAGGCTCCAGAAAGATGCAGCGACCATAACGCCTGCCGCAAATCCGGTCAGTACGCGTTGAAGCTTCTGAGATACATTATTCTTAAGGAAAAATACCATCGCCGCACCGAGCGACGTTCCAACAAACGGAATAAGGATACCAATTATAATCTTTATATTCATGTTACTCACTCCAATTACGCAATTGAGTTAGCTTAGACTAATTCTATCAGATTGCGCTAAAAGCAGTACTGTGAGAATTACACAAATAATCGCAAAATAAAAGGCTGTATCAGGTAGATACAGCCTTTGCAGTTCTAGCCAATCCGGACAGATCAGATTCCGTCCTTCTTCTTACGGTAAACTCCGATACCTGCAACAATAGCAGCAAATAAGCCTAAGAGCATAGTACCTGCAATAGCAAATATGCTCGTCTTCTCACCGGTTGCAGGAAGCGAACTGGGAGTACGGTTAGCTGAGATAACCTCTGTATCGTAGTAAGGATCTGCCTGGTCGATCATGACAACAGGAGAACCGTAAGCAGAGATCTTTCCTTCGCCATCAGTGATAGTACCGTCATTGTTGAGTACGAATACGATCTTCTCAGCAGTAAGGTAAGCCTCAGGAGTTACTGTTTCCTCGAGTTCGTAACGGCCGGAGAACAAGCCCTGAATGATTGAAGGATAACCCTCGATCGTAGTGAATGTGATAGCCGTATTATTCTCAGAAAGCGTGAACTGAACAGGAACGCCGTTCTGTGTTACGACAACCTTTGAAAGATCGTAGCCGTCCAAGCTCTTGAACTTGAGCTGTGCCTGAGCAATCTCCTTACCGGCAATGTCTTCCTTGGAGATGGTTACATCAAATCCGGGATGTGTATAGTAGTTCTCGAGAACAAAAGTGCCATCCGGAGAGGCTTTCTCCAAAGAAGTATGGTCTGTTGTCAAAGATGTGGTCTTATCAAATGTGTAAGGAACCTTACCGCCATTGATATAGATAACTTCATTGTGCTCTGTTACATAGTAAGTACCAAAAGGAACATCATTGATGGTCTTGCTCCATACCAGTGTTCCGTCTGTGTGATCCATATCCTTCAGCGTAATACGGACTTCATCAGAAGAGATATTACCGTCAAGATCAAGATACTCACCTGCTTCATTCGTGATTACAAAGTACAGACCGCATCCTGCTGCCTCTGCCTCAGTTACATCACCGCCAAAAGTCTTGGAGAATGAAATATAACCTGTTGAAGGCGGTACAGGTCCAGGACCCGGACCGGGGCCGGGTGTTACACCGTTCTTAGTGTAACTGTTTGTTATAGTGCAATCACTTGCAGAACCTGCCGAAACACCGACAGTACTCTCACCGCTTACATTGAGAGTGTAATCAGGGTAGTTTGCAGATGCCCTATCCTCAGATACTGTGTAATCACCGGGAATGAGATTATCCAGCGAAGCTGAACTGCCAGCAACAACAGAAACTGTTGTGCCATTAGGATAGCTGGGACCTTTTACATCGAAATAGTAAGTTGCAGAATCTGCACCTGAAGGAATATTACCATCAACAGTCTTATAGATAACCAATGAACCGGGTGTCTGAGGACCGGCAGAATTATCCTGATACTCATTTACAAATGTAAATTCCGCTTTGTTATCAGTTATATTAGCAAAATCAACAGTTGCAGATGTAGCACCCTGTGTTCCGTTAGTCGTAGTCGCCACATAAGGATATGTAGACGTTCCTCCAAATGTTGTTTCCTCAACTGTATATTCTCCATCAGGAACTCCTGATATCAGATAAGTCCCGTTAGTGAACTGAGAATAGTAAACAGTCAACGGCTGATCACCATTAAATCCTGTTCCGCTTGTCTGTGTAATTACAAATGTAATTTCGTCTCCAAAACTTGATGCCTGAGAAACAGTAATACCATCGAAAACCTTGTTGATAACAAGCGTTTTCTCTGCAGCAGTAGAATTGTCCTTATAAACGTTAGTAAACTCAAATGAAACCGTTCCATTGGTTGCTAACTGCAGTGAATCTTCGTCAGAACCTATTCCTTTGTTATTAACGCTGTAAGTATCAATAAGATATTCACTTGTGCCGCCCTTATTTGTTTCTTTAACAGTGTATGTACCTACAGGAACTGTATCACTCCATGTATTGCCACTGAAATCATCAGGATAAGTAACGGTTGCGCTATAACCGACATCAGATGAAATCTCAAATGTAAGCTTGCCGACAACTGTAGTATCAGTTACACCCTGGATATTTTTAGTGATCTTTCTTTGAATATGTGTTCGTAAATTCAGCACTGTCACGTCTTGCTGTATCTGAGATAGTTACAGTCTTTGATGCAGGTGTTGTCGTGCAGTCGATGTCCTGAGTTGCTGTCGGGATTCCGTTGTTTGTCTCAGTTATCTTATACGATCCGTTTCCTACATCATTGAATGTGTACTTATATACGTAAGGATTTGCTGATGTTCCATCACCTGTTCTTGTCCAGCCAGCTGCTGCATAGCTGTCTACATCGAGCTTCAATGTCGTTACTGTTGAAGTTCCGGTCTTGATTCCGGGTTCGATTGTGAACTCGATGTCATCAAGATTCCGGGTTCGATTGTGAACTCGATGTCATCAAGATCGTTAAGACCTAAACCATCTTCAAATACGATATTCTTTGTGATCTCAACTGTTGCAGGTGTAACAAGGTTATAAACTGAACCAAAATAGAAATCTAACTCTTGCGCCTCTCTGGAATCATTTGATCTAAATGATATTCCGTTTGCCTTATCATCCGCAGTAAGATACTTTCTTGAAGTAATCCTATAGCCGACTTCGCCCTGTCCTTTGTCATATACATCCACCTGAATATCGATTTCACCATCAGAGTTTGTTATTCCGGCAATTGTATCAGCCGTTTCCTTAATAACAAAATAATAGGTGTGACCAGGTTCTAATCCATCCAATGGTTTGAAGGAAAAATCTCCGGCAGCTGAAACCGGTGTAGTCTCTATTTCTGATCCGAGATTGTAACTTGAATCTGCATTATAAAGAGTAAAATTAAAGTCTCCATCATTGTAAGTAATTTCACTATAGTCATACAATTCTACTTCGGGAGATTCACTTTTGTGATTAGTATATGACTCAGTGAATTTCTTTTGACCTGAAAAGAACAGACTGTTGGCTCTGTCACCATTAAGGAAATGCCATTCACATTTATTGTTTACAAATCTGCCACCTGTTACGAACCAACCGGAACTGGTTGACAAAACTTCACTGTTTTCAGCCCTTGGAGCAAGATAAGCTCCACCACTTTCAAATACATTAACGTTTTTAGAATTAGGGAAATTGAATATTATTCTGTCAACAATCTCCTCTTCTACAATTTTATTCTTATAGTTATAAATATTGTCTGCATTATATATAGTTTCGGGAACTATATACTTTTCGTTGTTATAAACAACTGGTTGAAAATGATCATCATATTTAAAAGTTTTATCAGTAACATGAACTAGCGGTCCTTTAGCACAAACCGTTGTCCATTCAGCATCAGTAAAATTAAAAACAATATTAGTGGCAGACTTTTTCCTGACGTGCAAAGCCTTAGAAAGCCCTTCAGAATCCTTAAAGATTTCACCGAGAACTGAATTATAAGGTACGGTTATATAAACAACCTTTCCGTCATAATCATCAACATCAAGATCCAATACATAATTGTTTTTATCTTGTGGATGTGCTTTTTCATATTTTATAATATCGATTGTTGAACTCTTAGTTGCAAGATTATCAGATTCAGTCTGAACATGAGTAATCATGTTAGTCACGGAATCAGATGAATATAATGAATCAACAGATAAAGATGCTTTTCCTTCTATGTTCTGAACTGAAATCTTTGCATCTTTGTATGCATCTGAATAACCGTCAACATTCTGATGAAGATCATAATCATTCTTTAATGCCTGTGAAGTATGGATAACATACTTTACATTCTGCTGCTCATATGTTGCTTGTCCAAAAACAAGCTTGCCATCAATATCACCAACCAGGAAAGACAAAGGTGCAGTACCGGCAAGATCCGGTTCAAGTACATGTCCTTCAGCAGATCCTTTATGAACGAATTTATTTACTGCGAAATTTGTCTCAGAATGGTTATTCTGTTCCCAGACATCTGCAACGATACCATAAGCTGTAGCTCGTCCGAGTACAGTATTATAGTTAACTGTTCCAACAGTATCGAATGCTGCATTATAACCATCAGTTGTCGTATAACCCGAATCGCCAAGGCTAGCTGCAAATACTAGTCCCTTATTCCATCCCGGGTAAAATGCAAGTGTTCCGAGAACGACTGCGCCTGCCACTACTGCCGATGTTACTCTTTTAGCAAAGTTATACATTGGGCCTCCAAATATATAGAGAATTTGATAGGTTAATTTTATGAACGATTTGTTAAGAATTCAAGTCTTTTGCCACATTTATGTCCGTATGACACACAAAAGCAACAAATATTGCCCTTTTAGCATAAAAAAACTGCAAAAATGTCGGAAATCCTAAACAAATATCATCTAGAATACAAGAATGTCAAAGAGTGTTTGGAATATTATTATACATTTTAAAACAGAATTGCACAAAATCGTTTATTGACCTATCATCAATGGAAAGTTAATGTAGCGAGAAAAACTGATTTAGTGCGTTTTCGTTAAGAAAACAGAACGCTTTATTTGCGCAATTCTTTCTTTAAGCGCATAAAACCTGCCTAATCATTTCAGTTGTTCGATTTTAGCTGATGTATGCGCAAAAAAACCATCCCACATTAGAAGTGAGATGGTCTTCTGTTTGATAGGTTAAATTCCGAATCAGTTGTTGAGCAAAGCGTAAACAACGATGATTGCGATGATAGCAAGAATGATAGCAACTGCAACCTTGATAGGAGATACAGGAGCCTCGCCCTTGATCTGACCTGTCTGGCCGTTAATAACTATGTTGTAGAGCTTCTCCTTAAACTTGAAGTTAGCGATCCAGATAGGAGCGAGAACATACTTATAAGTTACCTTGGAATAAGCTGTATTGAAGTTGAGCTTGTCAACTCTGTCAGCACCACGCTTCTTCTTCTCCATGCTGGAGATCTCACTGTTAAGTGTCTTCTTGATCTGAGTCTTAGCGATATCCCATCCTTCATCAAGTCCTACTGTGTAACGCTCAGCGAGAAAGCCTGCAATGAATTCAGGAGAATACTTACGGAGCTTCGAGAAGTCGAACTTTGAAGCTTCCTTGATGAAGCGGTTCGTTGTCTTCTTGCTGGCATAAACAGTCTCATCGTCGATGAAGCGCTCGTAGATGCCTCTGTATGTTCTGTAAGTTGTTGTAACGTTACCGTCCTTATCCTTCTTATCAAATCCGAGTCTGATCTCATAAGGAGATGTTGTCTGTGAATCGTATGTCCAGTAAGGAAGATAAACACCATTGAAGTTCTTTGCTTCGCAGCTCTTCTTGGCTTCATTAGGTGCAAAGAGCTTGCCCTTCATCCAGCCCTTGAAAAGCTGTGCAGCCTTTTCCTTTGTGATCTCGAAAGGAACTACACCGCCGGGAGCTACTACAGAATCATCGTCATCAACAGGCATAACCTGTGTTGAACCGCAGTAAGGGCAGCACTGAGCTGTATCAGCCGAATCCATGATGGTCTCAGCACCGCAGTTCTTACATACCAATGACTTCTTTGCCTTACCCCAGTCAAGACTCTCACGATTCTTGGCAGAAGCAAAATCAAGTTCTTCAACATCCTGTCCGTTATCCTCAGGCTTAGGAAGCGTTCTGGAATAACCGCAGAACGGGCAAGTCATGGACAGAGTCTCCGGGTCGTAAACAACAGTTGCTCCGCAATTCGGACATTTCTTGTCGGTTACGTCTTCGGTCTTGGCCGCTGTAACTACGTCAATCTGCTCTTCAATGTTCTCGTTGTTCTCTGCCATGGTATCACCCCTTTTAACTATTAAGATTTAATTAGAACTCTCTTCTTCTGCCCTTGGGATTCTCGGGAGCCTGCTCGGCCTCATCGTTCTCGAAGTTCTTTCTGCCGCCATTTCTGCCTGCAAAACCGCCTCTTCTCTCACGATTGGGTCTGCCCTCTCTCCTTCTGGGCTCTTCCTCTACATAACCTTCCGGCTTGGGTAAGCAGTCACGGATGGAGAGATTAAGTCTTCCCTGTGAATCGATCTCGATGAGCTTAACGTGTACCTTGTCACCTTCGTGGAGAACGTCTTCAACCTTCTCTACTCTGTTCCAAGCCATCTTGGAGATGTGAACAAGACCTTCCTTACCGGGGAGGAACTCAACGAATGCGCCGAAATCCATAAGTCTTGTAACTGTACCGTCGTACTCTGTGCCAACCTCAGGATCAGCAACGATGCCGTTGATGATCATCTTAGCCTTCTCAGCCTTTTCGAGATCAGGTGTTGAGATGTAAACCATACCGTCGTCGTTGATGTTGATCTGAGCACCTGTGTCAGCGATGATCTTGTTGATGACCTTTCCGCCTGAACCGATGACTTCTCTGATCTTGTCAACAGGCACCTGCATGGAGATGATCCTGGGAGCCCACTTGTTGAGCTCTGCACGGGGTGCGGGGATGCAAGGAAGAATGATGTCGTTGATGATCTGGAGTCTTCCCTTGTGTGTCATCTCGAAAGCAGCCTTGATGATGTCTAATGTAAGACCCTCAACCTTGATATCGACCTGGATGGATGTGATACCTTCTGTAGTACCTGCAACCTTGAAGTCCATATCGCCGAAGAAGTCCTCGATGCCCTGGATATCCATGAATACGAGGAAG
>CADAKH010000008.1 GCA_902788505.1 Oscillospiraceae bacterium | reverse complement strand
TAAGAAGGGAATGGGTTCCACCAAGAACGGCCGTGAGTCCCAGTCCAAGAGATTAGGAGCGAAGAAAGGTGACGGACAGTCAGTTCTGGCCGGCAATATTCTTGTCAGACAGCGTGGTACAAAGATCCATCCCGGAACAAACGTCGGAATCGGATCTGATGATACACTTTTCGCTTTGATTGACGGTAAGGTCAAGTATGAGCGTATGGGCAAGGATAAGAAGCAGGTTAGTGTTTATCCTGTAGCCTGATTTCAGGTATTACGAAGAAACCAAGAGGAGCAGTCTGTCGCAATATTGCGATTGGACTGCTCTTGTTTTTGCAGGGAGAATCAGATGTTTATAGATCACTCTAAGATTTATGTTAAAGCCGGTGACGGCGGCAACGGAGCATTGAGCTTCCATACCGAGAAATACATTACCAACGGCGGTCCCGACGGCGGTGACGGCGGTGACGGCGGTAATGTAATCCTTCAGGCTGCCAAGAATCTGACGAGCCTTCAGAACTTCAGATTCAAGCACAAGTTTGTTGCTCAGAACGGCGCCAAGGGAATGGGCAAGAAGATGTACGGCAAGCGCGGTGAGGACCTTATAATCGGTGTTCCCGTCGGAACTGTCGTAAAGGATCTTACAACAGGCGAGATCATTGCAGATCTTACAGAAGAAGGTCAGAAGATCACGGTAGCAAGAGGCGGCAAGGGCGGTCTTGGAAATATGCACTATGCCAATTCCGTAAGACAGGCTCCCCAGTTTGCTACACCCGGCGCACCCGGAGAAGAAAGAGAACTTTCGATCGAGCTTAAGCTCATTGCCGATTGCGGCCTTGTAGGATTCCCGAATGCGGGCAAATCAACGCTGCTGTCTGTGCTTACGAGAGCCAAGCCGAAGATCGCGGATTATCCCTTCACCACACTTGAGCCTGTCCTCGGTGTGGTTACCAAGGACGATTTCTCATATGTAATAGCAGATATTCCGGGAATCATCGAGAATGCTCATGAAGGCGCGGGTTTAGGTCACGACTTTTTAAGACATATCGAGAGAACAAGACTTCTTGTTCATGTTGTTGATCTGTCTTCAGCTGACGGAAGAGACCCTATTGAAGATTTCAAGACTATCAATAACGAACTTGAGGAGTTCAGCCTTGAGCTTGCTTCAAGACCTCAGATCGTTGTAGGAAACAAGTGTGACGGAGTATCCGAAGAGGATGCAAAGAAGTTCGTTGACACAGTTAAGTCCATGGGATATGAAGATGTCTATATCATCTCGGCTGCCGGCATGATCGGAATTACCGAGCTTGCAGATAAGATCACCGAGACAGTAAGCAAGCTTCCGCCCACGGTCCTTCACGATATCGCTGACGGCGGAGAGAGAGTCTACTCGTTTGACGAGGGCAAGAAATATGAGATCATCATTAACGATGACGGCAATTTTGAAGTTACTGGCAAGTGGATCAACAAGATCTTCAACTCGACAAACTTTGAAGATACCGAGTCAACCAACTTTTTCCAGAGAACACTTGAGAATGAAGGTGTTTTCGAAGAACTTAAGAAGATGGGAGTCAAAGAAGGCGACACGGTCAAGGTCTGTGAGCTTGAATTTGATTACTACGACTGATATTGAAGTCTCATAGATTCAGGAGATTTAACAGGGGTGTCTCATTTTGTATGAGACACCCCTAAGATATTATTTGACTGATGTTTCCGTGGCCTTTTCCTCATAAAGTGCTGTCATAATAATGCATGCATTATGAAAGAGATTTCAAAATTTAACGGTTTTGTTCACATATTGTTAACAGATGTTTCCTTGTGGTGCCTTAATGGTAATGTATCATCAAAAGCGTAAGAACGAGACCACAATATATAAGTTTTGAGTTTGTTTGTAGAGATGCCGTAGGGAAGACCTGCGGCATCTTTTTGCTTTATAGAGACTTTGCAAGTCTTTTTTTTTGCTTTTTATAGAGTAAAATAAATTAGATTTTGGAATTGAAAGGGACAGCATGGATTTTTTTCTTCAGATAATTACGAATAAGATACTGATCGTAGGAGTTGCATCCTGGTTTTTGGCCCAGGTCTTTAAATGCATCAGCAATCTTATCCTGACAAAGAAATTCAGTTTTGAAAGACTTTTCGGTGACGGAGGAATGCCGAGCGGACATTCTGCTACCGTTGTTTCGGTTGCCGTGGCTACGGGCCTTTATGAGGGTTTTGACACGGCTGTTTTCGCTATTGCGATGATCGTTGCGATCGTTGTCATGCACGATGCCATGAATGTCAGATATCAGGCCGGTAAGCAGGCAGAACTCCTGAATGTAATGGCAGAGATGTTTGAGAAGGTTACAGGCGCGGATCTTCCAAATGAGGAGAAGCTCAAGGAACTTTTGGGCCATACGCCTCTTCAGGTTGCCGCAGGCTGTCTTTTGGGTGTAGCTACAGCAATAATCATGTATCTTTTGTTCTGATACCGCCATGATCACCGACGATATCCGCAAAGAATTATTGAAGCTACAGGATACCGGTTACCGCAAGATGCAGGTAACCACGATTCCCACGGTGGATGCGGATTCGATAATAGGTGTCAGGACTCCCGCTCTCAGGAATCTGGCAAAAGAGCTTTCCAAAAGAGATGACATATCCTTATTCCTGGATGAGCTTCCGCACAAGTACTTTGAAGAAAACCAGCTTCACGCATTTATCCTTTCCGGAATGAAAGATGCCCTATCCTGTATTAAGCTTGTTGACGTTTTTCTTCCCTATGTTGACAATTGGGCCACATGTGATCAGATGTCTCCCAAGGTCTTTAAGAAGAATAAAGGTCTGTTGCTGGACTATGTCGAAAAATGGATCAGGTCCGATCACACATACGTTAAGCGATTTGCGGTCGGAATGCTTATGGAACACTTTCTGGATGAGGATTTCAAGACTTCCTATCTGACGAAGGTAGCAAAGATCCGATCTGATGAGTACTACGTCAACATGATGACCGCATGGTATTTTGCAACGGCACTTGCAAAACAGTATGAGAGCACGATTCCCTTCATAGAGACGCATAAGCTCGATAAATGGACTCATAACAAGACCATTCAGAAAGCGGTTGAAAGCTACCGTATTACACCAGAACAGAAGGAATATCTTAAGAGTCTCAGAAGAAAGGCGTAAAGCCATGATCTACACCGTCACACTTAATCCCGCAATCGATGTGAGCCTTCATGTCAAAGACGGTCTTATGCCGGGAAGTATCAACAAGTCTTATGGTATGCGGAATGATCCCGGCGGCAAGGGAATCAATGTTTCCAAGACTCTCAAGGTACTGGGAAAAGAATCGGTTGTCTGTGTCGGTATCTGCGGCGAAGACGGCCAAAGACTATTAGATAGTCTTAAATCTGACTTTAAGGTATTGAGTGTTGCTTATCCGTCAGGCAATACAAGGACCAACATCAAGATAACCGGTGAGAACGGGGTTACCACCGATATCAATGCCGAAGGCCCTTTTTATGACGGGGATTCAGTTGACAGACTGATGTCACTTATCCTTGAAGTCCTGAGATCAGGTGACATAGTCGTTATCTGCGGAAGACCTCCGCTTGGCTCGCCTTCGGAAATATATGCCGATCTCATAAAAGGATTTAAGGCTGTGGAAGGGGTTAAGGTTATCCTTGACTGTTCCGGCATGTATCTCCAAAAAGGAATTGATGCATTGCCTTACGCGGTAAAGCCGACATGTGATGAACTCGGTATGGAGAACGATCCAGAGTGCGCTTTACGGGAAGCTTTAGAACTCACATCCGAAGGAATAACAAACTGTCTTATCTCTATGGGAAAGGACGGTGCGGTCTTTGCCGATTCCTCAAAAAACAGTTTCCGTTCTAAATCCATAGAGGTTAAGGTCAACTGCACGACCGGCTGCGGTGATGCCATGACGGCAGGTCTTGCCTATGCGTCAGACGAAGGAAAATCTTCTGATGAGACATTCAGACTGTGCATGGCTCTGGCAACTGCCGCTGCCGAAACGGAAGGTACGATGCCGCCTTCGAAAGAACGGGTATTCGAATTGTATGAACAGATCCCGTTTTGCGGCCAATGACGCTCATGTGTATTGCAAATAAAGAACAAACGTTCTAAAATTGAAACAGAATATTTTATTGGTTTTTTCAGGTGTTTTAGGATCAGGTATTTATGTTTAAGCTCGTATCGGATTACAAGCCGTCAGGTGACCAGCCTCAGGCAATAGATTCCCTTGTTCAGGGTATTAAGGATGGCATGAAGGGGCAGACACTTTTGGGTGTCACAGGTTCAGGCAAGACTTTCACGATGGCCAATATTATCGAGAGAGTCCAAAGACCGACCCTGGTCCTTGCTCACAATAAGACTCTTGCAGGCCAGCTTTATGCCGAATTCAAGGAGCTGTTTCCTGAGAATGCCGTTGAATACTTTATCTCATACTACGATTACTATCAGCCTGAAGCATATATAGCCGCCACCGACACATATATTGAGAAGGACTCGTCCATCAACGACGAGATCGACCGTATGCGTCATGAGGCTACCAAGTCTTTGCTCACAAGAGATGATGTTATCATCGTTGCTTCAGTATCCTGCATATACGGCATAGGCGAGAAGGAAGATTATCTTTCGCTTGCTCTCATGCTTGAGACAGGTCTTGAGATCCCTATGGATGTCGTTATGTCCCAGCTCATCAACATGCAGTATTCAAGGAATGATTTCGATATCCAGAGAGGTACCTTCAGAGTAAAGGGTGACATCATTGATATCTGGACACCTGATTCCGAGCATACTCTCACGAGGATCAGTTTCTTCGGCGATGAGATAGACCGGATCAGTTATGTAGATGCGATCACCGGCAAGACAGAGTTTACCAAGGATTACATTGAACTGTTCCCGGCATCGCACTATGCAACCGGCAGGGCCAAGCTTAATAAGGCGATCGACAGGATCGAAGCTGAACTTGAGGTAAGACTCAAAGAGTTAAGGGAAGCAGGCGACATGATCGCGGCATACAGACTGGAACAGCGTACCCGCTACGACATGGATATGTTAAGAGAGACCGGCTTCTGCAAAGGCATCGAGAACTATTCCAGACATATCGCGGGAAGAGAAGAGGGCGAACCTCCCTGCACGCTTATGGACTTCTTCCCGGATGATTTCCTGCTCTTTATCGATGAGTCACACCAGACAATTCCACAGGTAGGCGCCATGTATAACGGCGACAGATCGAGGAAGGAGATGCTTGTTCAGTACGGCTTCAGACTTCCGTCTGCATTTGACAACAGGCCTTTGAAGTTCAATGAGTTTGAGGAACGAATGGGTCAGACTGTGTTTGTCAGTGCAACTCCTGCCGATTATGAGAAGGAACACAGCGAGCAGATAGTTGAACAGGTGATCAGGCCTACAGGTCTTCTTGAACCTGAGATATTCATCCGTCCTGTCGAAGGCCAGATCGAAGATATCCTTTCTATGCTCAAAGAACAGAAGAAGACAGGTGACAAGAGCCTCATAATGACACTTACAAAGAGGATGGCAGAAGACCTTACTGACTTCCTCAAAAAAGAGAATGTCAGGGTCACATATCTTCATTCAGATATCAAGGCCGTTGAACGTATGCAGATCTTAAATCAGCTCCGTAATGACGAAGTTGATGTAATCGTAGGAATCAATCTCCTAAGAGAAGGTATCGATCTTCCTGAAGTATCGCTTCTCATGATACTTGATGCCGATAAGGAAGGCTTCCTCAGATCTGAGAGGTCACTTATCCAGATTATCGGAAGATGCGCCAGAAATGATCACGGAAGAGTCGTTCTATATGCAGATGAAGTTACCGATTCCATGATGAATGCGGTATCCGAGACGAACAGAAGAAGGAAGATACAGCAGGAATATAACGAAACACACGGCATTACTCCGAAGACTATCAAGAAGGCTGTAAGAGATGTGTTTGATATTGTTGCCGAGAGCAGCAGGGAGCCCGGAAGCAAAGGCAGGGGCAAGTCGTCCAAAGGCGGCGGAATCGATGCAGCCAAGCTTATTAATGAGGGTGTATCTGGCGGTACTGAAGAAGAGAACAACAAGCTTATCGATAAGCTTACGGTCGAGATGACTAAGGCTGCAAAGGATCTTGATTTCGAGAGAGCAGCTGAGATCAGGGATATAATCATCGAACTTAAGGGAAAGAGATAATGAGCGGTTTTTGTCATTTACATCTGCATACCGAATTCAGTCTTCTTGACGGTGCGATAAAGATCAAGGATCTGGCCGCAAGACTTAAGGATATGGGTATGACTTCATGCGCCATTACGGATCACGGCGTTATGTACGGTGCTGTCTCATTCTACAGGGAGATGAAGGCTAACGGCATTCATCCTGTCATAGGCTGTGAAGTCTATGTTGCTCCCGGTTCAAGATTTGACAAGAATCCTGTTCCCGGAAGGGAAGATAAGTACTATAACCATCTTATTCTTTTGGCGAAGGATAATCATGGCCTTACTAATCTGAACAGACTTGTTTCAGCGGGATTTACCGAAGGCTTTTACAGGCGGCCCAGGATCGATGAGGAACTCCTTGAGAAGTGGCATGAAGGTCTGATATGTCTTTCCGCATGTATCGCAGGTAAAGTTCCTTCGCATATTCTTAACGGCGAAATGGAGAAGGCTGCACAGACTGCAATGTGGTATGACAATCTCTTTGGCAGGGGCAACTACTATCTTGAGATCCGGGCCAATACCACACCCGAGCAGGCCAAAGTAAATGCTGCTCTGGTTAAGCTTTCTAATGAGACAGGAATACCTCTTGTTGCGACTAATGACTGTCACTATCTTATGAAGGAGGATTATGAGGCACAGGACATTCTCCTTTGCATCTCTACTGCAGCAAGGATAGATGACGAGAACAGGATGCGTATGTCCTGTAATGAGTTCTACGTCAAGTCAGAGACGGAGATGAGAAGATTCTTCCCTGAACTTGCTGAAGCGATCGAAAATACAGGTAAGATCGCCGATATGTGCAATGCCGAATATGACTTTGATACTATCCATCTTCCGGTTTATGAAGTGCCTGAAGGTTACAGTTCACATGAGGAATACCTGTCAGATCTGACATACAAGGGCCTCAGGAAAAGGTTTGAAGTAACACCACCCACCGGAAGCGAAGAAGATTATCTGAAGCGTGCCGAATATGAGCTGTCGGTCATAAACAGCATGGGCTATACCGATTACTATCTCATAGTCTGGGATTTCATTAATTATGCCAAGACTCATGATGTTACTGTAGGCCCGGGAAGAGGCTCAGGCGCGGGTTCTCTTGTTGCATATGCAGTAGGTATCACCGATATCGATCCGATCAGATACGGTCTTGTGTTTGAACGTTTTCTTAATGCCGAGAGAGTCTCTATGCCGGACTTCGACGTTGATTTCAACGATGAGAGAAGACAGATCGCGATCGACTATGTTACCGAGAAGTACGGAAAGAACAGGGTTGCACATGTAATCACTTTCGGTACGCTTGCGGCAAGACAGGCCGTCAAGGATGTAGCAAGAGTTCTTAATATGCCGATCTCACAGAGCAATAAGCTAACAAAGATGATACCGTTTTCTGTCGGAATGACCTTGAAGCAGGCGCTTGAGATAAGTACCGAATTTAAAGAGGCTTATGACACGGATCCTGATTCGCGCAAGGTCATTGATATGGCTATGCGTGTCGAAGGACTTCCGAGAAATGCGGGAACTCATGCGGCGGGAATAATCATATCAGGTAAAGACATTACCGATATCGCTCCTTTGGCTGTAAATGATGACACGGTTGCTGTCCAGTTTGCCAAGACTGATGTTGAAAGCATCGGACTGCTTAAGTTCGACTTTTTAGGACTCAGGACGCTTACCGTTTTGCAGGATGTAAAAGAACTTGTTAATAATAACTACGGCAAGGATATCGATCTTGACAGGATACCTTTGGATGACCCCGAAGTGTTTAAGATGATCGGGCGCGGCGAGACAGTCGGAATATTCCAGCTTGAAAGCCGCGGAATGACTTCGTTCATGAAGCAGCTTGAACCTGAAAGTCTTGAGGATATCATCGCCGGAATCTCGCTTTACAGACCGGGACCTATGGATCAGATCCCTAAGTATATTGACTGCAAGAAAAATCCTTCGCATATCACATACGATCATCCGTTGCTTGAGCCTATTCTCAACGTTACATACGGCTGCGCCATCTATCAGGAACAGGTCATGCAGATAGTAAGAGATCTTGCTGGTTTTTCCATGGGACAGTCTGACAACATCAGACGTGCGATGAGCAAAAAGAAAAAGTCGATGATGGAGAACTACAGGAATCTGTTCATGTATGGCGGAACGGATGACAAGGGACGTCAGATCGATGGCTGTATCAGGCGTGGTGTGCCCGAAAAAACCGCTGCCAAGATCTTCGATGATGTTTCAGGTTTTGCAGGTTATGCATTCAATAAATCGCATGCTGCATGTTATGCAGTAGTCGGATACTGGACAGCTTATTTCAAGTATTACTATCCGACAGAATTTATGGCGGCAACATTGAATTCTTTCAGAGGTGATCTCGGAAAGGCTTCTTATTACATCTCATGCTGTTCAGCTATGGGAATTGAAGTGCTGCCGCCTGATATCAACAAGAGCCGTGAGAGGTTTACGACTGAGGGTGACCGCAAGATAAGGATCGGTCTTTCTGTCATCAAGAATGTCGGTGAAGGTGCCGTGCTTGAGATACTGAATGACAGAGAGAAGAACGGTGAATACAAGTCGTTTGAAGACTTTGTGGTAAGAGCTGCCAAAACAGGAGTTAAGAAGACTGTTGCTGAAGCTTTGATCCTTGCGTCATGTATGGATTCATTCGGATATACAAGAAGCCAGATGACAGCATGTGTTCAGACTGAGCTCGACAGGATCGCCCACGAGGACAGCCGTAATATCGAAGGACAGCTGTCTCTCTTTGATTTCGGAGATGCTGCTGATTCAGGACCTGCCGTATATATTCCGGATATTGCGGAATATCCTGACAGTCAGAAGCTAGGATATGAGAAGGAAATGGTGGGCATATATCTTTCAGGTAATCCGCTGGGATCTTTCACGAAGATTATATCTGAGATCGCCACATTTGATATGTCCGAAGCGTCAGATATCATTGCTCTTTCAGGAACAGATGCATTGGATGACAACAAACAGGTTGCAATGTGCGGAATGGTTACGGACAAAAAGACCGGTTACACGAAGAAGAAGACCATGATGAGCACTGTCAGCTGTGAAGACCTGAGCGGTTCTTTTGAAGTGTTGCTGTTCGGAAAGAACTTTGATACTTACAACAGAATGGTTGAGAAAAATAAGCCTTATCTTTTCATCGGCAGAAGACAAATGAGAGAAGGCGGCGAATTGTCTATGTTTGCAGACTGCTGTTATGAACTGTCGGATGATCCTGCTCTTTTGAGCATGATAAGAAATGACAGGGCGTACCAGACTGCATTAAGAGAAAGAGACGGTATCCGCACGGCAGCCGCGCAAAGACCGAATCTTTCAAATCCCGCACCTGCCGTTCAGCAGCCGGAAGGTCAGGGAGATACGTGTAACAGAGAGCAGGTCATGAGGATCCGTTATTCCGGCAAGCCTGATTCAAAGGGTTTTGCAAGACTTCTTAATTTCCTTGCATATTTTCATGGTAATATGCCTGTAGAGATCCTTTTCGAATCGGATAAGAGCATAACCAGACTTGATGATATATGCAGGATCTCACCTGAGGAAGCGGTGCTTGGTAAATTGGCAGAACTTGTAGGAGCAGATAATATCGAGATCTTATAAAGGAGGCAGTTTATGGACGAACAGAAAGTTGCTGAACTTAACCGGATAATAAGAACCTGCAATCACATTGTCTTTTTCGGAGGAGCCGGAGTCTCGACAGAGAGCGGTATTCCTGATTTCAGGAGCAAGGACGGACTTTATAATCAGCACGATGTAAAGTTTGACAGATACAGCCCTGAATATCTTTTGAGTATTGACTGTCTTATCGATCACCCGGATGTCTTCTATGAGTTCTACAGACAAAAGCTCGATACGGCAGGAATAGAGCCGAACAGGACTCACTATAAACTTGCCGAGATGGAGAAGGCCGGTAAACTCGACGGAATAATTACGCAGAATATCGATGGACTTCATCAGAGAGCAGGAAGCAAAAATGTTCAGGAAATACACGGAACAACATACCGCAATTACTGCATGAAGTGTCATGAGAAGTATCCGTTTGATTTCATTTTCAAATCCGAAGGACCGATACCGAAGTGCCCCAAATGCGGCGGCATGGTAAGACCTGACGTAACTTTATACGGTGAGGGACTTCCCCAAACTGCATGGATAGAATCCAAGAGACTTGTATTCAGAGCAGACTGTTTGATCATAGGCGGAACATCACTTGCTGTACAGCCGGCTGCATCACTTGCATATGATTTCAGCGGCAGATATCTGATCGTTATCAACAGGGATAAGACAATGGCTGACAGAAATGCAGCGCTTGTATTCCACGATAACATCGGTGAGGTCATGGACTCTATCAAGCTCGAAGACTGACAGATTTTTGCTTCGATCAGGTTTGATGTATACTGTCTTCCATGGGATAGATGGGAGAATGATCATGAGCAAAAGATTTTTAACCGGAATTATCAGCACAGTACTTATCTTTTCTGTTCTTTTCGCATTCACGGGTTGCAATATGCTCTCTGATGCGATGAATTCGGAACGTTTTGGTGCCAAGAAACTTGCAAAACAAGATGCGGAACAGGTATTCGAATATCTGAAGAACAAGGATATTGACAGCCTGTGCGAAGTGTTTTCGGAGGATTCAAGGAAATACCATGATCTTGAGATAGAGTGGGAGATCTTCTTTGACCGCATAGACGGTAATATAGTTTCTTATAAAAGCATTTCTTTTCCTGGGGAGGGAATGAGCTTCGATAATGACGGTGAGATCAGTGATTCGCACCTGAGCGTCAATTTTAACGGTGTAAAAACTGATACCGGCGCGGTCTATGACGAACTTGGGTATTACCAGACAAGGATCGATACCGCCAATCCCGAACTCGAAGGTATAAATGTATTTACCGTCAAGATTCCCGAAACAGGCAGATTTATTGAAGTTGGCGGTTTTTCGTCTGAGTATGACGTATAATACGGCACCGTTAACATAAATATATTAATTATTTAAAATACGGACTGCCTTCAATTAGTGTATAATTCAGAGAGCAATTCTTTTTTTGTTTCGGAGGCATTTTATGGGCAGACTTCTTTATGATGAGAGTAATCTCCCTGAGATCAGCAGTCTTAAGGCTACAAATTACGATACTGTAGATAAGGATACGGTTGAACCTGTTAAGCGTGTCGGTGTCCTTACGAGCGGCGGCGATGCTCCCGGAATGAATGCGGCTATCAGAGCTGTTGTCAGAGCCGGAATTAATGCAGGCTTCGAGATGTATGGTGTAACAAGAGGTTATCACGGTCTCTGGAAGGGCGAGATAATGAAGCTTGACGGCAGAAGTGTATCCGAGACCCTTCAGCGCGGCGGTACTTTCCTCATGACAGCAAGATCCAAGTCATTCATGACTGATCAGGGTGTGCTTAAGGGCGCGCGCATGATGGAAGCTTATGAGCTCGATGCGCTTATCGTAATCGGCGGTGACGGTTCTTATAAGGGCGCAAGAGCACTGGCAAGAATCGGTATGCCGGTCATCGGTATCCCAGGAACGATCGATAATGATATCGCTTCAACTGAATATACTATCGGTTACGATACGGCTATGAATACCGCAATGCAGTGCATCGATAAGCTCAGAGATACGGCTTCATCTCACGAGCGCTGCAGCGTTATAGAAGTAATGGGAAGAAATGCCGGATGGATCGCGCTTAACGTAGGAATCGCAACAGGTGCCGAGAGCATTCTCATTCCTGAAGTTCCTTATGATTTTAACAGGGACGTCCTGAGAGTTATCCTTGACGGCCGTAATACAGGCAAGAAGCATTACATCGTTATCGTTGCAGAGGGTGTATGCCATGCCGATGAGATCGCAAAGCAGATCGAAGATGCAACGGGAATCGAAGCTCGTCCCACTATCCTTGGACACCTTCAGAGAGGCGGTTCACCGACATTAAGAGACAGAACGATGGCCAGCCTTATGGGCATCAAGGCAATCGACTGCCTTATGGAGAAGAGATATAACAGGCTTGTTGTCAGACAGCATGGTGAGATCACCGATATCGATATCGAAGAAGGTCTTGCAATGACTAAGACAATTACGCCTGAGCTTATCGCGAATGCAAAAAGACTCGGTTAATTTCCCGGGTTCTTTTACAAGAAGACAGGAATCTTAGACCATGTATGAATATCTGAGCTTTGAAGACAGCCTTGAGCGGAAGAAGATCCGCGGGCGTGTCTTGAATACGCTTGAATTTAATAAGATCAGGGAAACCGTTGTTTCCAAAGCAAGAACAACATACGGCCGTGAGCTCTGTGAGAGCATGGTGCCTTGCTGTGATCCTGATTATGTAACCAAAGAACTTTCATGTACAAGACAGGCGATGGACCACATCATGAGATTCGGAATGCTGCCTTTGAGCGGTATGAGAGATCTCAGAGAATCGCTCGTATATGCGAAAGCGGACGGCACTCTCACATGCGGACAGCTTTTGGAAGTCGCATCTTTTCTCAGGGCTTCAGGTGAGATCTTAAAAGCAATTTCGAAAGCAAGATCTGCCGGTTCTCCTATGGTAGACGAGACAGAGCCTGATATCTGCGCACTTGCCGACAGGCTTGAGACTTCCGATAAGCTCCTTGAAAAGATCGAGACATCTATCCTGGGTCAGGATGAGGTATCCGACAGAGCCAGCAGGGAATTATCTTCCATCAGAAGAGAACGTAAAAATATTGCCGGCGGTATAAGAGCGCTCTTGGACCGCGTTATATCCAACCACGCTGATATGCTCCAGGAGAGTATCGTTACGCTCAGGGAAGGCAGATACTGTATTCCCGTAAAGGCGGATTTTAACGGAAGGATCGAAGGTATCGTCCATGGTGCCTCCTCATCCGGTCAGACTCTGTTCATTGAGCCGATGAGCGTGGTTGAAGCAAATAACAAGATCGCCGAACTGAATTTTGCAGAACAGGCGGAGATTCAGCGTATCTTAAAGAGTTTTACGAATGAAGTTGTTGCGGTAAAAAGGCTGTTCGAGAACAACATGGAGATCGCAGCTTCGCTTGACTATATCTTTGCGAAGGCTGAATATGGTGTGGAGAATAACTCTTTCTGCCCGAAACTCAATGTGGACGGAAGGATAGATCTTAAAGGTGCAAGACATCCTCTCATTTCCAAAGAGACTGTTGTGCCTGTGGATATCAATATCGGCAGCGATTACGATTCTCTTGTCGTAACAGGACCTAACACAGGTGGTAAGACGGTATCGCTTAAGACATGCGGACTTCTTGTCCTCATGACGATGGCAGGACTTCCTATTCCTGCAGAGAGCGGTTCGGAGGTCTGTGTTTTCGAGAGAGTGCTGGCAGATATCGGTGACGAGCAGAGCATCGAAGAGAGTCTTTCGACATTCTCCGCGCATATGTCAAATATCGTATTCATCCTGAAGAACATCCGGGGCAAATCACTTGTGCTTCTTGATGAGCTTGGTTCAGGTACGGATCCCGCTGAAGGTGCCGCACTTGCTTTATCCATTATAGAAGAGCTCAGAAAGAAGGGCTGCATCGTCATGGCGACGACACACTACAGAGAACTCAAAGGTTACGCCGAGATCACGGATGGCGTAATGAATGCTTCATGTGAATTCGATACTGAGACTCTGGCACCGACATATAAGCTGATAACGGGAAGACCCGGATCTTCCAACGCGTTTGTTATTTCGAGCAAACTCGGTCTTGCCAAGCATATCCTTGATAATGCTAAGACAAGGATGTCTTCAGATGAGCTCAACTATGAGGCACTTCTTGCAAAGGCTGAAGAAGAATCCAAGAGAGCCGAGACTCTGGCTTATGAGAACGAACGTCTCAACATAGAACTCAGGGCTGAGAAGACCAGACTTGAAGAAGAGAATGCCAAGCTCAAGCAGTCGAAGACGAAGATCTTAAACGACATGAGATCTGAGCAGAAGAGACTTCTTCAGGAACAGGAGAGGGATATCGGAGACGAACTCCGCGAATTGAGACGCAGGTCCAAGGATATGGACAGGGCACAGAGGGAGAAGGAACTCGATAAGATCAGAAGAAAGCTCAGAGCCGGGATCAATGATCTTGAAGTTGAAGATGATGAGGCAGTTGAATCCGTTGCATTGAGCGGCGAGCCTGTTAAGGAAGTCATCAAGGGAGAATGCTACTATGTTCCTTCTCTTGGACAGACAGGTATTGCGGAATCAGATCTTTCAAAGAGCGGTTCGGTCAATATCCTGTGCGGAAGCATGAAGATTGCCGTAAAAAAGAGTCAGCTCATGATGCCTACCAAGGCGCAGCGTGACGAGTTCATGAGGACAAAGAACGGCAAAGCTGCATCCAAACCGAAGGTAAGACAGGTAAAGAGCGGCGCTGAGGATCTTTCCAAGGTCAGATTCAACAGTGCATCCAGTACGACTTCAGAGATAATGCTGATAGGCATGACGACCGCAGAGGCCGAATCAAGTCTTGGCAAGTATCTGGAAGACTGCGTGCTTGCAGGAATAAAGGAAGCGAGGATAGTTCACGGCAAAGGCACAGGAGCGTTAAGGTCCTGCGTTCAAGATATCCTTATTAAAGATGACAGAGTCGAATCTTTCCGTGCGGGAGCACAGGGAGAAGGAGACGCAGGCGTTACTATCGTAAAGTTCAGGTAATGGTGCAAAAGTATGAGCGAGAATAACACATTTCAGGAACAGAAAACTGAGCAGACTGTATCAACGGGCAGAAAGATAGGAATGATCTTCCTTTCACTTGTCCCGGTCGCAGTGCTTGTGATGATCCAGACTATGGCTCAGGTCCCGTTCCTGATCCTGTCTGTAGTTGATGCGACCAAAGAAGCACATGATTCATCGAACGCAATGGATATATACGATCTGCTCCTGCAGATTTTCAATGAAAAGTATTCCTCTTTTGCATATTTTGCATATGTTGCAGTCGGTCTTGTTGTTTTCGGGATATGGTATTACAAAGGCTTTGTCAAAAAGCAGCCGAAGGTCAGAATTGGTGAGGTGTTCGGAGTTAAATCCATATCTGCAGCGCTTTGCATTGGCGCAGGTCTGTTCTTTGTGATCACTGCCGGAATGACTCTTGCCGAAAAGATTGCTCCGAGTTTTATGGAGTCATATGCCGAGATGATCGAAACGGCAGGACTTGTAAGCAATCCCATTGTAACCATCGTCTATGCTATCATTTTGGGCCCTGTTCTTGAAGAATTGTGTTTCAGAGGAGTTGTTTTCGGTTTTCTGGAAAAGTCGGGCATAAAGCCGGTATATATAATCCTGATTACTGCTCTTTTATTCGGAGCTATACATATGATCGTAGTTCAGGTCATATATGCTACGGTTATCGGTGCTTTCCTTGGTTTCCTCAGATACAAGTACCGTTCACTGAAGATCACGATATTTACGCATATCCTGTTTAATTTCATGGGAACATATGTAAGTGAGGCTTTTGCGGCAATGGAACCCGGTGACGGACTGGTATATATTCTGGGCGGAATATCGCTGTTCGTTCTGGCATTTGCAATAGTTCTCGTAAGCAAAGATAAGAAAGCCGTTCGTTCATAAGATACCTCTTGCTAAAATCGCTTAAAAATTTGATATAATTAATTTGTAATTCAAATTGAATGGAGAGATTGTTTTGCAGAGCGAAGAAGAACAGATGTCAGAGGCCCTGGTAAGGATCTTTGAAAATGTTGTTTTGACAGAAGAGAAGTCTCTTCAGGCAGGTTATTTCAAGGATCTGTCTATTGCTGAGATGCATACTCTTACCGCAATCGGTCCCTATGATGCCCGTACAATGACCAATACCGCCGAAGACCTGGGTATTACCACAGGCACTTTGACTGTTGCCATAGACAGGCTTGTTAAGAAGGGATATGTTCACAGAGAGCGTGATAAGCGTGACAAAAGAATCGTAAGGATAAGCCTTACGCATACAGGTAAACTTGCCTGCAGAATGAACAGCAAGTTTCACAGGGTTTTGGCTAAGCATATCCTTGCCGGATACAATGCTGATGACAGACAGCATCTGCTTGATCTCGTAAACGAGGTTGACCAGTATGTTGAGCAGCAGCTTAGAAAGTACGACAGCAGTGAGAATGTAAGAGCAACCGCAAGGCAGGTTGCTAAAGATACCACTAAGGAGAAAAAATAAGATGGCTGACTCTGACAACCTGAGAGCGAAGGTAAAAGAGGATGTGATCAGGATCATGTCCGAAACGCTCGAGATGTCTCCTGAGGAGATATCGTCCGAACTTCAGTTCAATACCGATCTGCCCTTTGATTCTCTGCAGCTCTATGAGTTTGTAATCGATGTGGAGGAGACTTACAACATCCGTCTTCCCGATGAACTTCTCGATGAAGTCAAGACCGTGGATGACATGATCGATGTCGTAGTAAAGCTTTCGGCGCAGAAGTGATCTGAAGGTACATGAAGAAGTTATTTATCGTAAACAGCAGAGCGGATTCCAAAGCTCTGGCACGTTTTAAGTCGGCATATTCCAGGTGTTCTGAAGAGCATGAAGGTGAATCAAGTGTGGTCTACACGGAGTTCGCCGGACATGCAAGTGAGGTTGCAAAAAAGGCGGCAACAGAGGACGACCTTCTTGTCATTGCCTGCGGCGGTGACGGAACTATTCATGAAGTCACTAATTCACTTGCCGAATCCAAGACACCTATGGCTGTGATCCCGCTCGGTACCGGCAATGATTTCACCAGGTCCATAATGGACGAAAACCACAGAAGCAACTGTGAGATCTGTGTCAGCGAGATCTTTAATGACAGTTTTAAGATCAAGAATACGGATCTGATCAAGGTCACATCCTTTGATGCAGACGGCAACAGGATAGACGCGAGTTCTGCATGGTGCAACAATGTCGCATCGATAGGTCTTGATACAGAAGTTCAGCTCAGGGCAAAGGGTAAGGTTCTTGCTCACCCGAATTCAAGCTTTATAAGGAGTACTGCATATCTGAGTTCTGCTCTGGAATGTATTTTCGGCAACAGAAAGTTCGATTTCAAATATAAGGCCTTAAGAGGAGACGGTAAGCCCTCTGAATCAGTTAAGAGCAGTTTCACACTGCTTGCAGTCTGTAATGCATCTTACTACGGTGACGGTTTTTGCCCGGCCCCACATGCCTTGATAGATGACGGTCTCATAAACTGCTGCGCGATCGATGCTGTAAACCTTCCGAAGTCTCTTTTCCTTCTCCTGAAGTACAAAAACGGAAAACACGAAGGATATAAGGAAGCTGACACTTTTGTTACTACAAAACTGACCGTTGAGGCAACCGGAACAAGAGATCTTAACGGTAATTACGACGGAGAGGACTTCTCCGGACATAAGGTCGTTTTTGAATGCTATCCGGGTGCCATCAGACTGGCTCTTTATATTTAATTAAATATGTTATAATCAAAAGTTATGGAAAGCATAACTAAGAACAGTATAGAAAATTACAGAAAATACGGTGTAAGCGATAAGGCGATCGAGGCCGCAGTTAAGGCTGAAGAAGCGCTTGCAGATGTTTACGCACGCATTGACGATATTGTGACTTTCAATGAGCTCAAGGTACTTGATGCTTTCAGAAGCGAGAAATTCTCAGATACTCATATGGGTTCAACCTCAGGCTACGGCTACGATGATGTCGGCCGTGAGAAGATCGAGAATATTTTTGCCAAGGTATTCAAAGCCGAGAAGGCATATGTAAGATGGCAGATCAGCACCGGTTCCCAGGCTATTTCCGCGATGCTCTACGGTGCTTTAAGACCGGGAGATATCATGCTCTCGGTTACGGGAAGACCTTATGACACGCTCATGGCTACGATCGGACTCTCTTCGGAGAACAATGATATGTCACTTATGTCTTACGGCATTAAATATGAGGAAGTTGAGCTTAAAGACGACGGTACGCCCGATCTCAATGCTATCTGGGCAGCTATCAAGCCCCAGACAAAGATGGTATTTATCCAGAAATCCAGAGGATATACGGGAAGAAGAGCACTGCTTTGTGAAGACATAAAGAAGATCGCCGAACTCGTTCACTCTGTAAGAGAAGATATAATCGTGGCAGTAGATAACTGCTATGGTGAATTCACGGAAAAGAGAGAGCCTTTGGAAGTCGGCGCTGACGTTATTGCCGGTTCGCTCATAAAGAATCCGGGCGGCGGAATCGCTAAGACAGGCGGTTATATTGCAGGAAGAGCAGATCTTGTCGAGAATGCCGCAAGGCATCTTACGACACCAGGTCTCGGAAGCGAGGTAGGTCCTACTATGGGTGCCAATTCCATGATCGCCAGAGGCCTTTTTACCGCTCCCGCATGTGTTGGCGAGTGCCTTAAAGGCGCAGTGTTTGCTGCTGAGATATTGGGCAGCGAAGGATATAAGACAAGCCCTTCTTCAACGGAAGAAAGAGGAGATATCGTTCAGACTGTTGAATTCGGCGATCCCGAGAAGATGTCAGGATTCTGCGCAGCTATTCAGTCCTGCTCTCCCGTTGATTCATTTGTTACACCCGTGCCGTGGGATATGCCCGGTTACGATGATCAGGTAATAATGGCCGCAGGTGCATTCGTTCAGGGTGCGACCACGGAACTTTCCTGTGACGGTCCTATGAAACCGCCATATATTGCATATATGCAGGGAAGCCTTGCAAAAGAGCAGGCTAAGCTTGCCTGCATGCTCGCGATAGGGAGCTAAAGGGATATGGCAGACGGTAAGCAGTGGTACAACCAGCCTCAGGGAGAACCTGCCAGGAAGAAACCCGCCGGAAAGCCGGCAGGCTCTGTTAAAAAGCCCGGAAATTCCTCTGCTCAAAAGTCAGGAAACAGACCTGTTTCACATTCAGGCAAGCCTATGGGCAAGAAGTCCGGCTCATTTAAGCAGGGCAGAAAGCAGTCTTCAGGTGCCAGGCCCACAGTAAAGCATGGAAATAACCAGGTTCACAAAGCTCCCGGCAAGCCTTTAAATGACACGGATTCCGGTAAGAGCATCATTCCGCAGATGAGTGATGTTAAGAAAGAAGCTCAGAAGATGGGCGGAGCTAAGAATTCCGTTCCTGTTAAGCGCGGACACGGGACCAGGCCTTCTTCCAAGCCTGTTTCCAAGAGACCGATGACTCCTGCCGAAAAGGCAAAAGCCAGAGAGATGGCTAGAGCAAGAGAGCAGCAGAAGATCCTTGAGCAGGCTAAGCGCAAAGAGGAAGCCAAGATCAGGGAACAGGAAAAGATCGAAAAGAACGAGTATAAGCGAAAGAACCCTTCACAGAAGAGTGCGGAAGGCCGTGCAATAAGAAACGGCCTTCTGGGCGCTATAGCTGTGGCAGCTGCTCTGTTCGTTCTCGTTTTCGTTGTGCATCACTTATATGACTATATCGCAGAGAAACCTAATTTCTCATTTGTTACTACAGGTTCTGTTGAGCATACGATCGGTGCAAGAGCACTTGTCGTAAGAGATGAGGATGTTATTCCGTGTGTCAATTCGGGTGAGCTTGTCACACAGATCACAGAAGGTTCCAGAGTCGCAAAAGGACAGGAGCTCGCTATCGTTGTTCCTGAAGAAATGAAGTCTGTCGTACAGGACTTGAGAAACGTTCAGTCACAGATATCCGATGTTCAGCAGGAGATCATCCTGTCGGGCGGCGTAATTGAAGCAGATGTAATTTACAGAAACTACAACAAGAATCTTTCTGCGATCCTTGACTCTGTAAGATTCGATTCAATGGGCGGTAATCTGAGCAATATGTCTTCTTACTCGTCATCTGTCAACGTTATCCTTGATGAGCGTGAAGACGAGATGAGTAAGATCAATTTCGATGATGAGAGGATAGCTGTCTTAAGAAATGACGAAGCAGTATATGAGGCTCAGGTCGAGAAATATGCTTCCGTCGTAACTGCTCACAGACCGGGCATCGTCTCTTTCAGACTTGACGGCAATGAGGAACTGCTTGACTATGAAACATTCCTTACGATGCCAGCATCTGAAGTTAAGGGATATATCAACAATTCAGTCGGCGCGATCTCTTCCGACCTGACTGTTGAAGCAGATACGCCTGTAGTAAGGATCGCCCAGAACGAGAGCCAGTACCTTTCTGTTTATCTTTCTTCGAATGATGCGGGTGTATCTGACTTCGCTGTCGGTACGGTACATGACATCAATATCCGTACAGAAGGTATTGCGATAGACAACTGCCGGGTTGTACGCTGCGAGAGCGATTCTTCGGGTATGCTTATTACATTTGAGACTTCAAGATGTGTGGAGGCACTGCTCGATTTAAGAACTGTTGATATCGAGATCGTTATCACAGAGACAGACGGTATGAGAGTCTCCGTATCGAGCCTTGTAAACGACACATATGCTCCTAAGGGCAATCCTGCTTTCTGCGTATATCTTGCTCCGGGTGCAAACGTCGGTCCTGACACATTTGCCCAGGATGCTATCTTCAATGTAACGATAATTCCTAATGCCAAGACAGATGAAGAGGGTAATCCGGTTGAGCAGCAGAATACTTCTGTCGGCGGATGCTCCGTAATCTACACCGAAACACTTGCAGACGGCGGTTATCTCGTAGCTTTCTCGACACCTAACGAATTTGCAAATCTTAAGAGACTCGACAGGCTCTATACCGAAGGCTATATGGCATCCTTTGTCGATACTGCTACGGGACTCGGCATGACGGCCGACAAGATCGTTGTAACGGATTATTCCGGAATTGCATCTGTCTATACGAACAACCAGGGCTTCGTGGAAGAAGTCAGGGTAATCGTTCTCGATAACGACAGAGAGTTTGCGATCATTGACCAGGTAGGCAAGTCATCCGTTCCGAATCTCAATACTGTAATCATTACTAACCCGAAGACTGTAAAGCCGGGAGATAAGGTCGACTGATATGGAATACGATTACACTGAAGATTTAAAGAAGAAGATCTCAGATAATATCTTATCCGTTAAACGATCCATAGAAGAGGCAGAGGCTGCTTCAGGCAGAGCGAAGGGAAGTGTAACCCTTATAGGTGTCACAAAAGTCTTCCCTGTTGAATATGCGGAAGCTGCGGCCGTATCAGGACTTAAGGACTTAGGTGAGAACAGGGTGCAGGAACTTGTCCCCAAGGTCGAGAGATTCTCAAGTCTGGATCTTGATGTTAACTGGCATCTTATAGGTACTCTTCAAAAGAATAAAGTAAAGTACATTATAGGAAAGACTCATCTTATCCATTCTGTAAACAGTGTTGAACTTGCAGAAGAGATATCGAAAAGGTCATTAAGTAACAATGTTATTTCGAGGATCCTGTTGCAGGCAAATGTATCAGGTGAGGAGAGCAAGCACGGCTTTGCGCCGCATGAACTTAAACCTGCCATAGATAAGATAATGGATCTGCCTTCTGTTGAGATCTGCGGTCTTATGACAATGGCTCCTATTGAGACATATGAGGGACAGGCAAGGGAAGTTTTCGCAAAGACAAGAGTAATATTCGAAGATCTTAAGTCTTATACGGGTCTTGAAAGCTGGAAGGTCCTGTCGATGGGTATGAGCCAGGACTATAAGAGCGCTATTTACGAGGGTTCCACGCATATCAGGATCGGTACGGCAATATTCGGAAACAGGGCCGAATATAAGCCTGTGTAACATTGTTCAATCAAAAAACGTTAATTTTTGTTACATTTTGTAATAAAACCCCGTTTTAAGTTACCTTCTTGTGTCATATCGCCCAAAACTATTGAGGCGAAAATCAAAATTCGTTAATATCCGATTATGTTATATGAATGTCCTTGGTCGGGCGAATTTTTAAGGAGGAAAAAACAAATGGGCACTTTTAACGTTAAGAATTTCTTCGGAAGCATGTTCACACCTGTAGAAGATGATGTGGAAGAAAACTATTACGGTGAGGAAGAGGGCTACATTGAAGAAGATGCATACGAGCAGGAGCCTATCGCAGAGGAGTCTTACGTTGAAGAACCCCGCACCTTCGTTCAGGAACCCGCAGTTACAACACCTGTAATGCAGCAGAACGCAACAGTCATAATGCTTACACCTTATGACATCAGAACAAGCCAGATCGTTTGTGATCACATCCGTGAAGGCCACATCGTTATCTGCAATCTCACAAATACTGATAAGAATCAGAGAGTAGTTGACTACATCTCCGGCGGTGTTTATGCATTGGGCGGAAGAGTTGAACCTACACCTGTTAAGACAACATTCGTTTGCACACCTAAGTCTGTTAATCTCGTTGTTGAGAATCAGGACTCAGAGCAGATGGGTACTAAGGTTTCCGCACTTTAATCCGATACGAATACAAAACAAAATCAAAATGCTGTCTCACGGATCACGGGACAGCATTTTTTTGTTTTCATACACTTTTCCGGACTAATGTGTTCTATTGAATAAAATATATTTGTTAAGATATAATAAGCTGTAAATTATAAGGGAATACCCTTGGAGGATAGATTGATGAACAACGAAGATCGCGAGTTTTTATTTGATCAGGCTCAGAAGCTGTCTGAGCTTCTTAACGAAGAATGTGTTGAGCTTTTGGGCATGCTCGAGAAGATCGAGGACAGAGTTGCGATCTCAAGACGTATCAATAAACTGGAAGATGATGCCGATCATGTTTTCCACGCTTTTGCTGACAGGCTTCACGCAGTAGAGCAGGATCCTGAGAAGAGAATGAGCATCTTCCAGATGGCAAGACATATTGAAGAGTGTGTTGACATGATCGACGAGCTTTCCATGACGATCGTAAGATACAACACCAGGACTGTTAATCCGGGAATCAAGGCAAGTGTCAATGCGATAGCAGGATGCGGCAAGAAAGAAGCTCATCTTCTCAATCTCCTGCGCACATACTCTCCGGAGAATAAGGAATTGTTCTTAAGAGCCATCAATGAATTTGATGCTTTCAAGGTAGACTTCTATAAGATGTATGACATGCTTATCTTCGGCCTTTTCTCACAGGCTCACGATACTGTCGACATCATCAGATGCAAGGCAATCTATGATGCGGTCAAGGATATCTTCAAGGCATTTGAAGTCAGTGCCGACGATTGTTACAAGTACGTTATGGCGCGCGATAACAGCCCAGAGGATGTTTTCGCTGCTGATTAAAGATCAGTTGTTTTATCTATTTAAATGAGTGACAAAGTTTCGCTGCCGGACGGATACCACATTGTCTGGTCCGAAGAGTTTAACAGTAATGCTATCAACGAATCAGTCTGGAGCGCTGAAACGCGTGCGCCCGGATGGTATAAAGGCGAGCGTCAGGAATACTGCGGCTTTAAATGTCTTGGAATAAAAGACGGCTGCATTTCCATAAGTCCAAAGATAACAACTGACAGTAACGGGGAGATGAGATATCTTTCCGGACGCATCTCCACGCTTTTCAAAAAGGACTTCACATACGGCAAGCTGATAATCAGAGTCAGATTCCCCAAAGCAAATGGAGCCTTAAGCTATATCAGGCTTATGCCCACTGAAGGCTATGACAGCGAAAAGGATGAATATAAGGAATTCCCGCTTCACGGTCAGATCAATGTTTGCGAGGTTTCCGGTTCTAAGACTGATGAGGCATTCTCCGGTATTGCATTCGGTTATCCTTATACACAGCGCTCAGGTAATTTCCACAGACTAAATACCGACTTTGCAAAGGATTTCCATATATTTGCATGTGAGTGGGATCAGGATGAGATAATATTCTCATGTGACGGAAAAGAGTATTACAGGACTTCATACTGGTTCTCAAGAACCGGTGAAACAGAAGAGCCTTATCCGGCGCCTTTCAACAAGTCGTTCCACCTGGTAATAGGTGTTGCTTTCCCTGAAGATAAGTCAGGTCCGGAGGCAGGAACGGAAGATAACGATTCAAAACTCCTTATCGATTATGTAAGACTTTATCAGAAGCCTATCTATAACAGACAGGTCACGAGACCTGCAAGAGTCCTTGATCTCGATACGGATGGTTCCGGCAAAGTTAACAGGAATAATGCTTTTTATATTGCGGAAGGCGATCTGAGCACAAATGTGAGCTTTATGGAAGACGAGCTCATCATCACCCCGTCTTATATATCAGGTGTCTCGGGTGAGACAAGACTTTTGCAGGGCGGATTCACTTTCAGGGAAGGCGAATTCTATGAATTCGCGTTTGAGGGAAGAGCTGACGAAGCTCGCTCTATCAGATGCATCTTCAAGTCTGATGATGGGAATAGCGAACAGATCACCGAACCGTATGTTATCTCGCTTGACTGCAACTGGCAGAAGCACCGTATGGTATTCGAAGCGCCGAAAGATTATGAGAGCGCATCCATTATCTTTGCAATAAATGCTGTCTCAAAGGCTTCTATCCACATAAGAAATATCATTCTCAGAAGAAGGGAAGGAATAAAAGAGACCCGCAAACTCATTGCCGTATGCGGTGTGTGGGATGATTCGGATAACTACAGTCTGTTCTTAAGAGCTCTTCAGACCGAAGAGATCAACAGGGATTATATAGTCTCAAGCTTTACATTTAACGTTGATAATCCGGATCCGGTCCAGACTGAACTTGAACTGAATTTTGCAAACCTTCTTTTGAGGATGGATCTTGCCGCGATCATTATTTTCGGTGAGATGATCAAGTCCAAAGATGTAATCGACAGACTTGCCGGGATAGGACATGAGAAGGACATTCCGGTAATTACTTTCCAGCATCCTGTTGAGGGCTGCATAAATGCTGATTTCGAATACGGTACTGCATTCGAGACTATTGTAAAACATGTCATAGAGGTTCACGGTGCAAAGAAGCTCGATATGTTCGGCGGATTCCGTGATAATCCCTTCTCGGAAGAGAGGATCATGATATTCAAGAGAGTTCTTAAAGAACACGATATAGATCCTTCGGAAGCGCATATTTATTACGGTGATTTCTGGGAAGCACCAGCGTTCAATGTTATGAACGAGCTTTTGGAGAGCAGTGAGTACGAACTCCCCGATGCGATCATCTGTGCTAACGATTCCATGGCTTTAGGTGTAATCGATGCGCTCAGAAAACATGAGATAAGCATTCCCGGAGACGTTATTGTTACAGGCTTTGACGGCATCTGGCAGGGACAGTATAACGATCCGGTATTGACCACATGCGAACTTGATTATGAGCAGATCTCAGCTAACATCCTGTCGAGGATACGCGAATGGGATAAGATCAAAAACAAAAAAGAAGATTCATTCTTTATTCCTTACAGGTCGATGTTCATGCAGTCCTGCGGATGCAGAAAGAGTTCCGAATTCCCGTGGTCACGGATCGTTGATGAACTCGCGGCAGAGAATCAGGATTCGTTCAGACACATGCTTGAGATGGGCCGTTTCGTTTCGCGTATGACTTCATCCGATAATCTCGATGAAGCTGCCGACAATCTTCAGAATTCCATCTGGATGTGGCGCAGCCAGTATTATTTTGTCGGTGTAACGGAACTGGATGAATGCTGCCATGCCATTTTCCATGGCAGGGAGAACAAGTACACCTTTGCACAGAAATTCTACCGCATGATATATCCGATCCCGGATTACGACATCATCTTATCAAGAAGCAGTAATATCAATGTTCTTCTGTTCAAACAGATAAGATCCAATACCGAGTCTTTCGGTTATGTCATTAACGGTTATGATTCCGTAACTATGAGATCCGAGCAGAGATTTGAGGAGTTCGGCCACTTCATTAACGCTGCCGTAAATGCGGTCAACAACAATCGCAAACTCATATCAACAAGCCGTACAAACGAGCTGCTGTCGGAGCAGGATTTCCTTACAGGACTGTACAACAGAAGAGGATTTTTCGCAGTTATTAAAAAACTTCTTAATGAGTCTTCCAATTCAGGCAGGATATTATCTCTGTTCTCGATCGATATGGATAAGCTTAAGGCAATAAACGATACATACGGACATGAGAACGGGGATATCGCTATCCAGACTCTTGCAAGAGCGATCATGAAGTATGTAAGAGATAACGGTATTGCAGCCAGATACGGCGGTGATGAATTTGCTTTTGCGATCATCGGCGATAAGAATCTTGAAGGCGAGATAGGGAAGATCAGAAATGAGATAGAGGAAGCTGCAGACAGTGACCCTGCTATGACCGGCAAGCCTTTTAAAGTTTATGCAAGTCTCGGTGTCTCTGAAAGAACGATTGACAGCCGCATAAATATTGAAGATATGATCACGGAAGCCGATTCCGGGATGTATGCCGACAAGATGGAAAGAAAAAAAGAACGCGGCATCTGATTATTTTGAAGGGAGCATCTTTATATGGACCGCAGGATCAATATAGGTTTGATCGTTGATGATATAGATAATTACTTTACCAATCAGGCAGCGATTGGCGCCGAACAGGCAGCCAAAGCTCTTGATGCAAATCTGTTTATCTTTCCAGGCCACTATATCGGGAAGACCGACAGCAGATATGCGGATAAGAAATATGAGTATCAGTATAATTCTATCTTCAGCCTTCCGACAGAAAGAAATGTTGATATCATCTATATCCTTCAGGGAATGATCTGCTCGAGAGCTGATTTGGAAACCCAGCAGAGATTTCTTAAAAAGATGCCGAATGTTCCGGTCGTCTGCCTGTTCTCTGATTTTGAAGGCTATCCGTCGGTTACATTCAATAACCGTTCAGGTCTGACAGAGCTTTTGACACATTTTATCGAAAAGCACAACGCAAAAGATATCGGCTTTGTATCAGGTCCCGTAACCAACCGGGATGCACTTGAAAGACTTGGCATATATAAAGAAGTGATTAAGAAGAACGGCATTCCTTTTGATGCGCATAAGGTCGTATATGGCGACTTCTCGATGAACTGTGAAGAACAGATCAAGGAGCTTTTAAACAATAACGATCATCTTGATGCAATCGTTTTCGCCAACGATTCCATGGCTGCCGGCGGTTATACAGCACTTAGAAAAAGAGGACTTGTTCCGGGCAAGGATATTCTGATCGGAGGCTTTGATGATGATGCTTTTGCAATCTCGCTCGAGCCACCTCTTACCACAGTTGAAGCAAGCTCTGCTTCGCTGGCCTATAAAGCTGTTCTTAATGCCGGAAATTACCTGGAAGGAACCGCATTAAGGGATATGACCGTTGATACGCACCTTGTGCAGAGAAGCTCTTGCGGATGTGATGAGTTCGATATAAGCGCAATCTGCAGGCGTATAAAACTCGAAGGCGTTTTAGAAGACAGCAACGCTTTCTTTAATGGCCTTGAGGAATATCTTTTCACTGATTTTGTTGATAATGAACCGATATCAGAATGTCTCGGCAGATTTGTTGAGGCTTATGTTGATTTCTTAAAAGCTGATGATAAGTTTTCGAAGATACCTGCTATGAATGAATGCTTTAACGAGCTTTTAAGAACAGATCTTTTCCTGCTTTCATCGCGTGAGAAATGCTTCAATTCCTTTCAGGCGATGCAGAGTAAGGCTCTTGGATTATTCACTAACGATCATGACCGTGTAATCGTAAATGATGTTTTCTCAAAATACTTCAGGCGCATGACATTCTCGAGTACTCTTCCCGCAGATGTTGCAAGAAGAAGGAATGAGAGGATGCAGGGTGTTATCAACCGTCAGGTTGGTGAAGTCTTCCTGATCGAGAACGAAAGAGAGATTCCTTATGAACAGCTTTTGGGAAGCCTTAAAGGAATCGGATTTAAGAAATCATTGCTGTATCTGTTCCAGGGTAATATCAAGAATTACGGAACATCTGACTGGATGCCGCCGGCATCGATCCTGCTTAAAGCTGTTCTTGATGATGAAGGCCTCAGAGCTTTGCCTGAAGCTAAGCAGCTCCTGCGCACGGAGAGCATCTTCCAAAATGAATTCATTAAAGGTGACGGGCGCCGCACTATGATCGTTGCACCTTTGTTCGTAGGCGCGGATATATACGGTCTTCTTGTGAACGAACTTGATATTACGAGCTCATACAGCGTGTCATCTGCTGCATCGCAGCTCTCAGTCACTCTCAGATCTTTGTTCATGATAGAAGAACAGAACAAGGTCAAGCAGTCTTTGCAGATGTCTCTTGAGAGATTTATAAGAGACAATACAAAACTTGAAGAGATCGCCCAGAAAGACGAGCTCACGGGTCTTTATAACAGAAGAGGATTCATCACAAACGCTGAGCGTGAATTGGAAGAGCCTTCCAATCAGGGAAAGGTTGCGATCATCTGTTATGCCGATATGGATAATCTTAAAACGATCAATGACAAGTATGGCCACGATGACGGAGACTTTGCACTTAAGACTATCGCCCATGTCCTTCAGGAATCATTCAGAGACATGGATATCATAGGACGTATCGGAGGCGATGAATTCATTTCTCTGGCAGTTACAGGTTCTGACTGTGATGTCGATTCAATGAAAGAGAGGATCGAGAAGGTAACAAAGAGACACAATCAGATCGTCGGAAAGCCTTATCCCATTGAGATGAGTACAGGTATTTATAAGTTCAAGATCGCCGGTAAAGTTGATATCTACGAAGCGATGAACAATGCTGACAGACTGCTTTATGATGAGAAGATAAGGAAGAAGAAAGGCAGACAGTTTAACCAGTAATCAGAACAGGGCTTGCTCATAATGAGAAAGCCCTGTTTAGTTTGCATTTGCTTTTTTCTGAGTATAGACCTTGAGTATTGCGTGGTAGATAAAATATGATGCAAAACTAGTTGCGATTCCCAGGAGTATTCCTCCGAGAACATCGGTCGGATAGTGAACGCCTACATAAAGTCTTGAGAACGCCAGTGCTGTTGCATAGATGATTGCTATGACTGCAACGATCTTATATGCAGTGCTCATCTTTGATCTTGTGATCTTACCTGTTTTTTCTGCTACGGGAAGTCCTAATATTGCTATTACAAGTATAGCTCCCATTACTGCAAATGCCGCGCCGCTGTGTCCGGAAGGGAAGGAGTAGTCCTTCTGCTTTTCTATGAGGTTTACAAGTCCGTCAATGGCTTCGTAAGGTCTTGTTCTTGCAACGGCATTCTTTATGAAAACATTGGTTAGAAGTGCTTCTATCGCAATGCTGATCCCTGCAATAAGTCCGATCCTTCTGGTCTTCGGGATGATGAGCAGAAGAACTGCCAGCGCGATCAGAAATATACCGTAATCACCTGTATGAGTCAGAGCAGTCATGAACGGATTCATAAAATCCGTTCTTATGTGTTCCTGAATATAAAGAAGAAACGACGCTTCCCAATCCATATTTATCCCCTATTCAAATATCTCTATTACGGATTTTATAACTAAACCTGAAAAGAATTTAGTTATAAATTAGTGAATTCTCAGTCTACAGGCGGCATCGGAAGTGTGGCACCGCCAAAAGGCATGCAGATGACAGAGCAGTCTTCTCCATATCTTGCGTATGCTTCATCGAATGCTTCCTGTGCAGAATGCATGGGCTCAAGGAAGATGCTTCTTACGAAGTCGTCATCCATCTCGGAGATGAGAACGATCTTCGCATGCTTTAATACCATTGCGATGGCTGCAGCTTTATGTCCGCCCAGCTGGAAATCCCTTCCGACTCTCTCGATGAGTTCGTCCGGTGTATTGGCAGTAGTGAGCCATTCCTCGAACTTGGCACTTCCCAAACCTTCGTTGCAAGCGCCGATAACGATTATCGTACCGCCGTCAGCTACTGCATACTTGGAGTTGTCCAAAGCTTTCTGTGTCTGATAAAGGTTAGCATCCTTGGGCGCGCCTCCTTGAGAGACCAATACTATATCGGCTCTTCTCTTGAGCGGCTTTCTGTACATCTTATCGAGATAGCTGCACCCTGCTCTGTGAGCCTTTGTAACGTCGCCTGCAACGCAGTAAACGATGTGTTTATGTTCGTCAAGGATAGGATTAACGATGAACGAGAGATGGCAGAATGTCTCTGACTCTTCGATGTCTGCTCTGATCGGGTTGCCGTTGAGATTGCCTGCGCATGCTTTCTCATCGATCATCATGCGGTGGTTTGCCTGGATGGCGGAAGGTGTTGATACGCCGGGCATGAGGGCCTTGGCACCGCCTGAGTAACCTGCAAAATAGTGGAACTCGATGTTGCCTACGCCGATCCTGAAATCAGCTTCTGCAACGCTTCTTGTAATATCAACGGGAGTTCCTCTTGAAGTATCTCCCATATGAATGCAGTCGGAAGGATCTGAATCGATGCATCTTACTTCGCTGTATACACGCTCGCCGACAAGCTTTTTCTTTTCTTCTTCGGTGTGGGGTCTGTGTGAGCCCAATGCGAAAACGACAAAGATATCTTCTTTTTTGCATCCGGCTAGATAGAGCTCATCAAGTATGGAGGGGATTACGTCAAAACTCGGTATCGGTCTTGAGATGTCACTTGTGATGATGCAGATCTTCTGACCCGGTTTTACAAGGTCTTTGAGACGGGGAGATCCGATAGGGTTTTCGAGCGCATAAACAACGGCATCAGGGCCGCGTCTTTCATGCTCGATCTCATTTGCTACAAGGATCTGATCGAGATTCTTATCGGGGATATCTACTGTCTGTACGCCTTTGCCGTAGCCGAATTCTACCTTCATATGCCGCTCCAAAATAAATATAAGATTTTTCTATTTTACCTTGATAACCGCTATTCACAAGGAGATATATGCCTAAAAGCCGAAAATCGTTAATTTTACTGATTTTCGGTGAACTTTTGAGCTCTTCCATGGGTCCTCGTTGAAGAATATGAGAGTGACGGAACGAAGGTTTCCTCTTCTGAACTTAAGGATCTGGGAGTATCCGAGCAGTATGTGGTGAACGGAACTACAGCTGAATATACATGCGAAGCATCGTTAATGAAAAAGCCGGTAACGATGACTTTTACTGTGGAGCAGACAGGTGACAATACATATGATTTCAATATGTTGGGAGATTTTGTTTTGGTATCGCCGGAGGTCCACGGCAATAAAATGACTTATACAGTCGGCGAAGGCAAAGACAGTATGAAGATGGTCTTCAAGAGGAAGTAAAGATAACTATCCCGCTTGTGCAGATTGTCCCTTTTGATATGGAAAAAAGGGCGTTTTGCCCCAGTTTTAACAATTTTATTTGATATTCCCTGTGCTATGATTTTATTAGTTAAGCGTTGACCTGGACGTGCAATATTACTTCAGGTCAGCGCTTATCTTACTTTTGCGGAGGTGGAATATATGCTGAGTAACTTTGAGGAAGCGAGGATCTACATCGACGAGAATGACATCAAGATGATCGATTTCAGGATGATAGATCTCAACGGAAGATGGCATCATCTGACGATCCCGGCAGAAAGATTCACTGAATCTATCATGACAGAAGGCATAGGTTTTGACGGCAGCAATTATGGTTTTGCACCCGTCGAGAAGAGTGACATGGTATTTATTCCTGATCTCTCAAGTGCCGCTATCGATGATTTCTGCGAGATCAAGACTCTCTCCATGATCGGTGACGTACGCATCATCGGAAAAGACGGGAACATTCCTTTTAACCAGGAACCCAGAAACGTCAGTAAGCGAGCAGAAGAATACATGAAGGAAACGGGCGTTGCTGACCAGTTCCTTTTGGGACCTGAATTCGAGTTCTATGTTTTCGATGAGGTCACATTCGCCAACAAACCAAACAGTTCCGGCTTTACCATTGACGGTGATGAAGCGTTCTGGAATTCAGGCGAGATCGGAAGTTTAGGTTTCCAGACTCCTCATCAGGGCGGATACCATATCGCTCCTCCTCAGGATGTCGCTTATGACTTCAGAAGCCGTGTTGCAATGCTCATGGAGAACCAGGGCATCAAGGTCAAGTATCACCATCACGAAGTAGGTTCCGCGCAGATGGAGATCGAAGTTGAATTCGGTACCATGACTGAGATGGCAGATAAGACGATGCTTACCAAGTACATCGTCAAGAATGAGGCTGTAGCAGAAGGAAAGACCGCTACATTCATGCCGAAGCCCGTTTATGGTGAAGCTGGTTCAGGCATGCATGTCCACATGCTTATGTTCAAGGACGGAAAGCCTGTTTTCTACGATGAGAACGGATACTCGGGCCTGTCACAGACTGCTCTTTATTTCATTGGCGGAGTCTTAAAGCATGTTTCTGCGATCTGTGCATTCTCAAATCCTTCAACCAACTCTTACAAGAGACTTCTTCCTGGCTTTGAAGCGCCTGTCACGATCGGTTATGCTACCGCTAACAGAAGCGCTGTGATCCGTATCCCCGCATACGCCAAGACTCCTGACAAGAAAAGGTTCGAACTTCGAAATCCTGATGCCACATGCAATCCTTACTATTGCTATGCTGCAATCCTCATGGCAGGTCTGGACGGTATTAAGAATAAGATCGACCCCGAAGCTGAAGGCTATGGCCCTTATGACTTTAACCTTTTCAATCTTTCCGAAGAAGACAAGAAAAAGATCAAGGGTCTTCCCAAGTCACTGGGTTCTGCTCTTAAAGCACTCGAAAAGGATCACGACTTCCTTACAGCAGGCGGCGTTTTCCCGATCGAACTTATAAATCTCTGGATCGCAAACAGAAGAAAGGACTTGGGCCGTCACATCTCGATGCCTACACCTATGGAGTATGAGATGTATTACGATCTCTAAACTGATCACAACAAAAACACACTCGGGACCCGGATCAAACCGGGTCCTTTTTTATGTTCTGCAACAGTAAACCCTGTATTTGTTGCTTAACCGACAAAAAGGCCGGACATTACTGATTGTCCGGCTTTCCGCGGACCGTGATAATGAAGCTATAACATAAAAACATCAAACAAGGAGGCTTCAACATGAAAAACAAAAAAATGAAAGATCTCGATATGAAAGATCTCGAAATCGTAAGCGGCGGAGTTATCGGTGAGGTCGTAAATGACAGTGAATTTCTTCATAAGAATGGACTTATGGACGGAGATTTTAACAGCTTTGAGGCTACGTTCAACTGGAATGACTGTTCTGATAAAGTGAGCAAAGCATGGGAAACGATCGGCATTACCTGCGTCACTCATCCTGTCAGCGACAATGAATATTTTTATAATGGCCATCCCATTACATATGATGAGGCAAGAGAGATTGCCAAACAGAAATTGATTAAAGGACCAAAGATCGCTATCCCTCTTCCGTGACAGCAGTAACTTCAATTCAACGGCAGATCAGACGCTTGAGTGATCTGCCGTTGTTTGTTTTAGGGCACTTCGGAAACAAATGATATAATCAATTTTATAAACAGACTATGATCTGAACCTGAAAGAGTGACTATGTTTGATCCGAAGACAAACCGATTTCCGTATACAGAGATAACAGACAAACATTACCTGAAGATCCATAAGGACCGCGGGTATGTTTTTGATTCCTCGTATCCTTATATCGATAAGTCAGGCTGGTTCAGATTCAAGCAGAAGATGGTCCGCATCATTCTAAATGTGTTTGTTTTTCCGGTTGCGACGATACGTCTTGGCCTTAAGATCGAAGGCCGCGAAAACATCAAGAAATATAAAGACGTTCTTGATGACGGCATTATCTCGGTCTGTAACCATGTTCACATGTGGGATTATCTTGCCGTGATGAAAGCCATACGACCTTATAGATCCAATCTTCTTGCATGGGACAAAAACATCAACGGTGAGAACGGTACGCTGATACGTCTTGTCGGAGGTATTCCTATCCCTGAAAAAAACGTTGCCGGCCAGAAAGCATTTCTGAAAACGCTCAGCGGTCTTCTTTGTGAAGATCACGGCTGGCTTCACATCTATGCTGAAGGTTCAATGTGGGAATACTATCAGCCCATCCGTCCTTTTAAGCGCGGCGCGTCAATGATCGCCGTAAGCAACAACAAGCCTGTTATTCCTTTGGGCTTCTCTTACCGTGAACCAAACTGGATTCGTAAAAACATATTCCGTCAGATCGCGGTTTTCACACTTCATGTGGGTGAGCCGATATATCCCGATATGGATCTCAAGCCTAAAGAACGCGAGAAAGACCTTACGGTAAGAGCAAACCGGGCAGTATGTTCACTCGTTGGTATCGATCCTGACAAGAACATATATGAGCCCGTTTTCAATGCTTCTAAAAGGATCGATTATTACACGGACACATATGGAGTCGGATATAATGGTTCCAGGTAAGTAACTTCCATAAAAAAAATAAAATCCGATGCAACAATTCTTTTTCCTTATCTGTATATAGATTAAAAGGTGCCGGATTTCCGGTGAAAAACCAAAGATGTTATGATTGATTAAAGGAGACATAAAAATGAAGATCGATCCTAAGCACGATTATAAAAAACCTTTATATGCTATCGGCGTTGTAACTCTTATCGGTGCAACAGCTTTATTCGGTACGGCCTGCGGTCCGAAAGATTCTGCCGGAAGAACAAAGAGCAACAGAGACTCAAAGCCTTCAGAACCAGAGATCGAGCTTGCGGGTGAAGAGACGATAGATCCCGGTTATGTTGAGCTTGACGGTGATGTGGCAGTTGTTGAGACAGATCCTACAGATGTTGAGCTTGCCGGCGGTGAAACAGTATGTGAGCCGGAGACTTGATCCATATCTGATTTATTTAATAGGGGGGAGAAGAGTATGAAGATAAATCCTAAACATGATTATAAGAAGCCTTTGTATGCTGTCGGCATTGCAACTCTTATTGGAGCAACTGCTTTGTTCGGTACTGCATGCGGACCTCAGATTGCAGGCGGTATGGATATTGTCGAGACCGAAGTACAGCTTGGAGGCGCTGCACAGACAGCTGAGACCGAAGCGGTTGAAGAAACTGAAGCAGAGGAATGATCTGACATGAATTTTACGGTCCATCTTACAGAGAACTGCAACATGGCATGCAGTTACTGCCTTAGAGAAAAGACTCCCCGGGACATGTCTTTGGAGACATTATATAAGACTATAGACCTCGCTTATTCCAAAGGAAACAAAGCGGGCTTTTGCTTTTTCGGAGGCGAGCCTCTGTTAAAGAAAGACCTCATCTATGAGGCTCTCGATTATTGCGAAAAGAAGACTTCTGAGACAGGCATTCCTTTCGCCTGCAAGATGACCACGAACGGAACTCTCATTGATGAGGAATTCTTAAAAAGAGCCAAGGCAGTCAACATGAAGATCGGACTTTCTTTTGACGGCAAAGGTCAGGACATTTCAAGACGTTTTCCTGACGGAAGTTCAACTGCAGAAATTCTTGAGAAGAAGGCAAAACTCATCCTGTCCTATCTTCCGAACACTATGGCTATGCTGACGCTCGACCCCAAGGCATGCGGCGTTTTATGCGACTCCGTAAAGTATCTTCTTTCGTTGGGTTTCAGGGATGTGTCGACTGTCATGGCATACGGCAAGAATGTCTCATGGACTGACGAAGATCTTGAAGTATATAAAGTTGAGATCAATAAGGTAGCTGATTTCTTAAGAGATGAATTCAAGGCAGGAAGAAAGCATTATGTCACTCCGCTTGTCAACAAGATAAGAGAGTGTGTTAACGGTAAGAATCCTGCAGAGCACTGCCATCTTGGCGTAAGACAGCTTTCTGTAACTCCCGACGGCAACATCTATCCGTGCACATCTTTTATAAACGACGAAGAGTATTACATGGGTAATGTTTTCGAGGGACTCGATAAAGAACGCATGGCTAAGATCGCAGCTAAGAGCAATACTCCTGAGACATGCAAGGAATGTGACCTTAAGAGCAGATGCACGAATTCCTGCGGATGTGCTAACCGCATGAATACCGGCAGCGCGGATAAAGTATCTCCTCTACAGTGCACGTATGAACGCACGATAATTGAAGTTGCCGACAGACTCGGCGACGAGCTCTACGAGTATAATGCCAAGGAATTCGCTGATTTCTTTGCAGTAAAAGCCTAATTCTTATAAAAATCCGTAAGCAGAAGATCCGTTAGTTCTTTATCCGTAAGGACCTCATAGTCGGGAAGTCTTTCCGGCTTTGGAAGATTTCTTCTGTTGATCCATATGGAATGCCAGCCTGAATCCAATGCTCCCGTGATGTCCTTGTCGTAATTGTCACCGATCATCCAAAGTTCTCCGGGCTTAAGATCAAGATTGTCTTCTATTATCCTGCATAATCTTATGTCAGGCTTCGAGAAGCCCGTGTCGCCGGTAACGAGAATATTTGCGCGGTCGAACCATTTATCAAGGCCGAGCATGTCTACTTTGTGCCACTGGTGCTTTGATTCGCCTGCTGTAAGTATCGCGAGCTTGAATTCAGGATCTGAAGCAAATCTGTCCAATGCCTTCTTCATGTCATCACTTAAGAACATGTGGCTCTGAAGCTCAAGATATGCATCAGCCGAGAGGCACCCGTCTTCGGGCTTAAAGGGGAGACCCAGTATTCTGAATGTCTCATTGTAGCGCCAGCCGTTTATGTCCCTGGTGGAGATCTCTCCTGATTCGAGCGCTGCCATGTTGATGTCGCTCTTCTCGTAGAAAATGCTTATGAATTCACGCCAGTCTCTGACTTTAACTCCAATAACGCTCTCTGCCGCCTGAACGAGCATATCCTGTCTACAGTAGAGCGTGTCATCTATGTCGAAAACGATTCCCCTCATCAAGAACTCCGGTTTAAGGTTAGGTTAAGATTCTTCGTATTATAATGAATCACGTGGGATTTTTGGAATAAGGTCAGAAATGTCAGGGCGGTAAATGTCCGTGAAATGCCCAGAATTAGGGCTTTTCGCAGTACCTCAGATTTCACTCAAATATTCATTTGACTATTTTTGACTTTAAGAGTATATTGTTGTTGGCACTCGAAGGGATAGAGTGCTAATCGGAGAAGGGAGAAACTTGAAATGCTTTTAGACAACCGTAAAAAAGAAGTTCTGCATGCTATCGTAGATGACTACGTATCTACTAACGAGCCTGTCGGTTCGAAGTCATTGATCGAGCGTCACAATTTCCAGGTCAGCTCCGCTACTCTCCGTAACGACATGGCAGAATTAGAGCATCTCGGACTTATCGAGAAGCCGCACACATCTGCCGGTCGTATTCCTTCAGATAAAGGTTACCGCGAATACGTCAATTCACTCATGACGATCGAGGAGCTGTCTCCCAAGGAACAGCTCGAGATCGAGAAGAGGATCGATTCAAGCGTAGATGAGGTAACAGATCTCATAAAGAATGCTACACATACGCTCTCGGAGACAACGGGATTTGTATCCCTTGCTATGAGCCCGAGACTTAAGAAGAGCTTTTTGAAGCAGCTCAAGATCTTAATGATCGAACCCGGCAAAGCTCTTGTGGTTATGGTGCTTTCAGCAGGCGTTGTTAAGGATAAGGTTGTAAGGATCCCTAATTTCTTAAGTGACGAGCAGATCATGAAGATCTCAGGCGCCATCGAGAAGAACCTTACAGGCAAGCCGTTAGATGAGATCACTCTCGTTACAGTAGAGACAGCAGGCAAGGGAACTGAAGTGCCCGAACCTCTACTCAAACAAGTTTTGTACGAAGCGTATGCTGCCATCAAGCAGGCTGACGAGCTCAATATCTATCTTGACGGTGAGCACAGGATCTTGGAACTCCCTGACTTCAGTTCTCTGGGACGTGCAAGAGATCTTCTTGGAACGCTTTCCGATTCAGGCATGGTCGCCGGATACGTAAACGAGATGGAGAATGCCAGAGAGCACAGTGCTGATGATTCTTTCATGATCAGGATCGGACAGGAGATAACACTTGAAGGTCTTGATGACTGCAGCTTCATTACGGCTACATACAATCTTACTGATTCAGTCTCCGGCAACATCGGAGTCATTGGACCTAAGAGAATGCTTTATTCGAAGGTAATATCCCAGATAGATTTTGTTAAGAAAAAGCTTAACAAAGAGATGCAGAGATTTACCTGATACATAACATAGATTACAAAAGGGAAAGGAAGATAAAAATGGCAGATGAAGAGTTATTTTTCGGGGCTGATGATGAGCCTGTAAAGGACGAAGCAGAGGGCAGCGCAGTAGAAGATGCTGCAGCTTCCGACAAGGCTTCGGCAGAAGGCTCCGAGAAAGAGAATGCAAAGGCAGAGGAAGCTCCTTCTGAAGAAAAAACTGAGGTAAAGGAAGAGGCGAAAGCCGACGATCAGTCAAGCGAACTTGAAGCAAGATACATGAGCCTTTACGCAGAGTACGACAACTACAGAAGACGTACACAGAAGGAAAAGGACAACCTTTACGCAGACGCTGTCGCAAGCGTAACAAAAGAGTTCTTAACACTTATCGATAATCTTGACAGAGCAACAGAAGGTGCTAAGAAAGCTGACGAGACATCGCTTGATAAAGTCATCCAGGGAATGGAGCTCGTCGGAAGACAGGCACAGGATACTCTTTCTAAGATCGGTGTTGAAGAAATACCCGCAGAACGCGGAACAAAATTCGATCCAAATCTTCACGATGCGATGATGCACATCGACGATGAAGAGCTGGGAGAGCAGGAGATAGCGATGGTTTTCGCTAAGGGATATAAGTACAAGGACAGAGTCATCAGACATGCTCAGGTCCAGGTAGCCAACTAAGTAAAAACAATTTGAAGCTAAAGGAGAATGACAATGGATTTAATCAGATCAAGCTTGGTTCCTACAGTAATCGAGACTACAGGCCGCGGCGAGCGTGCCTATGACATTTATTCAAGACTTCTAAAGGAAAGAATCGTTATCCTTTCAGAAGAAGTTAACTCAGTAACAGCAAGCCTTATTACGGCACAGCTCCTCTTCCTCGAGGCAGAGGATCCCGATAAGGATATTCAGTTCTACATCAATAGCCCCGGAGGATCCGTATCTGACGGTCTCATGATCTACGACACAATGCGTCTGATCAAGCCTGACATCCAGACGATCTGCATGGGCATGGCAGCTTCAATGGGTTCAGTACTTCTCTCAGCAGGTACAAAGGGTAAGAGATGTATCCTTCCTAACGCAGAAGTCATGATCCACCAGCCTTTGGGCGGCGCTCAGGGCCAGGCAACAGAGATCCTTATCGCTGCTGACCACATCAAGGATACAAGAGTGAGACTCAACCAGATCCTCGCAGACAACTGCGGCAAGGACCTTGAGACCTTGATGAAGGATACAGACAGAGACCACTGGATGACAGCTCAGGAAGCACTTGATTACGGCATCGTAGACAAGATCCTTGACAGCAAGAAAGCATAAAAGAGATAGATAATTTGAAAGTCCGTAAAGGACTTTAGGAGGAAAATAAAATGGCAAAAGTAATTGGTATTGACCTTGGTACGACAAACTCATGTGTTGCAGTTATGGAAGGTTCTGAAACAGTAGTTATCCCTAATCCCGAGGGTAACAGAACAACACCTTCAGTTGTAGGTTTTACAAAGACAGGCGAGAGACTCATCGGACAGGTAGCTAAGAGACAGGCAGTTACAAACCCTGACCGTACCATCCAGTCCATCAAGAGAGAGATGGGTTCTGACTATAAGGTAACTATTGACGATAAGAACTACACACCTCAGGAGATTTCCGCAATGATCCTCTCAAAGCTTAAGAGCGATGCTGAGGCTTATCTCGGAACACCCGTAACACAGGCGGTTATCACTGTTCCTGCTTACTTCACAGACTCACAGCGTCAGGCTACAAAGGACGCAGGACGTATCGCAGGTCTTGAAGTTTTGAGAATCATCAACGAGCCTACGGCAGCTTCCCTTGCTTATGGTCTCGATAAGGAATCAGATCAGAAGATTCTCGTTTTCGACTTGGGCGGCGGTACATTCGATGTATCCGTACTTGATATCGCTGACGGCGTTTTCGAAGTTCTTGCTACAGCAGGTAACAACAGACTCGGCGGTGACGACTTCGATAACAAGATCGTTGACTACCTCGTTGAATCATTCAAGACATCTGATGGTGTTGACCTCAGATCCGACCGTATGGCTATGCAGAGATTGAGAGAAGCTGCAGAGAAGGCTAAGATCGAGCTTTCCGGCGTTACATCTTCCAACATCAATCTCCCTTACATCACTGCTGATTCTACAGGTCCTAAGCACCTTGATATCACTCTTACAAGAGCTAAGTTCGATGAACTCACAGCTGATCTCGTTCAGAAGACAATGGATCCTGTTAAGCGTGCTATGAGCGATGCTTCCATCACTCCTTCCGATATCGATAAGATCCTTCTCGTAGGCGGTTCAACAAGAATCCCTGCAGTTCAGGATGCAGTTAAGAACTACTTCGGCAAAGAGCCTTTCAAGGGCATCAACCCTGACGAGTGCGTTGCTATCGGTGCAGCTATCCAGGCAGCAGTTCTCACAGGCGACGTTAAGGGACTCCTTCTCCTCGACGTTACACCTCTTTCACTCGGTATCGAGACAATGGGCGGTGTATGCACAAAGATGATCGAGCGAAACACAACGATCCCTACAAAGAAGAGCCAGGTATTCTCCACAGCTGCTGATGGACAGACACAGGTTGAAGTTCACGTGCTTCAGGGTGAGCGTGAGATGGCTGCTTACAATAAGACACTCGGCAACTTCATCCTTGACGGTATCGCACCCGCACCCCGTGGTGTTCCGCAGATCGAGGTTACATTCGATATCGACGCTAACGGTATCGTAAACGTAAGCGCTAAGGATAAGGGCACAGGCCGTGAGCAGAAGATCACTATCCAGTCTTCTTCCAACATGAGTGAGGAAGATATCCAGAAGGCTGTTAAGGAAGCTGAGATGCACGCAGCTGAGGATAAGGCAAACAAGGAGAAGGTCGAAGTCAAGAACCAGGCTGAGACAGCTTGCTATCAGGCTGAGAAGACAATGAAGGATGCAGGAGACAAGATCTCTGATTCCGACAAGGCTCCTGTTAACGAGTGCATCGAGAAGCTCAAGGCTTCTATTGCTCAGGATGATACAGAAGGTATGAAGAAAGGTACTGAAGATCTCCAGCAGGCTCTCATGAAGCTCGGCGAGAAGATCTATCAGGCAGCAGGCGGCGATGCAGCAGCTGCAGCCGGTGCTGCAGGCGCTCAGGGTCAGCCTTCTGCAGAAGATTTCGCAGGTTACGGTTCAGAGTCCGCTGGTCCTGATGCATCAGGTGACGGCGACGGATTCAAGAATGCCGGCGGCGACTTCTAATTAAAACAAAATCTGATACAATAGTCCGGCATGTCCGATATGGATGTGCCGGACACATGTATGTTAATGAATCAGCGCTTATTAGAGCGCTGAAATAAGATCGGAGGGGTTCCTCTTTGGCTAGAGATTATTATGAGGTATTGGGAGTCACCAAAAGTGCTTCCGATGATGAGATAAAGAAGGCTTTCAGACAGCAGGCCAAGAAATATCACCCGGATCTGCATCCTGGTGACAAGGAGGCTGAGGCTAAATTCAAGGAAGTCAACGAAGCTTATTCCATCCTTTCTGACCCCGATAAGAAAGCTAAATACGACAGATTCGGTCATGCAGGTGTCGATCCCAACGGATTCGGCGGCGGTGGCGGCGGATACGGCGGCGGCGCCTACGATGTTGACCTTGGAGATATCTTCAATTCATTCTTCGGCGGCGGCTTCGGAGGTTCTTCCAGAAGACGTACCGGTCCGCAGAAGGGCGCTGACCTTAAGTATCACATGGCGCTTGAATTCATGGAGGCGGCATTCGGCTGCACCAAGTCTTTCCAGCTGACAAAAGAAGATCTCTGCAAGTCATGTAACGGATCCGGTGCACAGCCCGGAACAACACCTGAGACATGTCCTACATGTAGAGGTGCCGGAAGAGTACAGCAGCAGACACAGACGCTTTTCGGTATGACCATGGTTACCAAGGCATGCCCCACATGTAACGGCAGGGGTACTGTTATTAAGACACCCTGTTCTCAGTGCAGAGGTAAGGGAAGGCTTAAGACGGTCAAGAATATTTCCGTTAATATTCCCGCAGGTGTTGATACAGGCGATCTTCTCCCGATAAGAGGCGAAGGTGAGCCCGGTACCAACGGCGGTCCTTACGGCGATCTTTATATCGAGTTCAAGGTCAAGAAGCATGATGTTTTCGAACGAAACGGCAATACAACATACTGCAACGTGCCGATAACATTTGCACAGGCGGCTTTGGGCGGTGAGATCGAAGTTCCGACTATTCACGGCAAGGAGAAGTACAATCTCAAAGAAGGTACTCAGCCGGGTGACACGATCACACTCAGGAACAAGGGTATTCCGAACAAGAACAACCCGAATCCGAACATGAGAGGCGATCATGTCGTCAAATTTGTTCTGGAGGTTCCGACAGGACTTACACGCGAGCAGAAGCAGTTGCTTACCCAGTTTAACAACTCTCTTACTGACCGCAACTATGCAAAGAGAAGCCTGTTCTTCCAGAAGATCAAGAATCTTTTTAAGTAAAACGGATTGATGTATTAACGCGGGAATTCTGTATACGGGTTCCCGCATTTTTATTGAAGAGGACAAGACTATGAGATGGGCAGAAATAACGATCAGAACAACTGAAGAAGCTGCTGAAGCGATCAGTGAGATGCTTGCACAGGTCGGTGCTGACGGCATTGCATCACAGGATCCCCAGGAGTTCAGAAATACCATAGACAACGACCCGTTAAGCTATTGCGATGACGGCACTATCGAGAGCTATGGCCAGGATGTCGTTATTAAGGCATATTTTGCAGAGACCGATGAAGGCGTTATCCGCATGGGTGCCAAGAGCGAGGAGTTCGCAAATCCTGAAGGTGTCGGCATGATATACGGTTCGATCACCGACAAGGAACTGCCCACAAACGAAGCAATGGACTTCATTAAGCAGAGGATCGCTTCCATAGGCGAATTCCTTGATGTAGGTAAGGGCTTTGAAGGCTTCCGCTATGTTGACGATGAAGACTGGGCTAACAACTGGAAGAAGTACTATGAAGAGTTCAAGCTCTCTGACAGGATCGTTATCTGTCCTTCTTGGATCGAAGAAGGCGATGCTGCTCTCGAAAAGGATGCCATAAAGGTTATCCTCGATCCCGGTTCTGCTTTCGGTACGGGTACCCACGAGACGACTTCAATGTGCGCCGAGATCCTTGACCGTGTGATCAAGCCTGACACCACAGTTCTTGATCTCGGTACCGGTTCGGGTATCCTTGCGATAATCGCAAGCAAGCTCGGTGCAAAGAGCGTAGATGCTGTAGATATTGATTCTCTGGCAGTAAAGGTCGCTGAAGAGAACTGCGCGATCAATGAGTGTTCCAATGTTCAATGCTATACAGGCGAGCTTAAGAGCGTTAAGAATGCGCCTTATGACCTTATTGTAGCTAACATAATAGCTGACGTTATCGCAGAGATCGCAACTGATATTCCCGCAGATCTTGCAGATGACGGAATCTTCGTATGCTCCGGAATCATCAATAACAAGAAAGAGCGTGTGATCGAGGCTTTGAAGGCTGCCGGAATGGAGATCATTGCCGAGCAGTCCAAGAACGACTGGATGGCGTATATAGCTAAGAAGATTTGATCTTTCTCGGAATAATCAATGTTATGCGGCAATGCTTTAAACCTTCCTGAAGAAGGTATGATCCAGATCTACTGTATGGGTTCACCTATATTAAGGCTCACCTCAAAATGGGCTTGATCTCAAATACAGTCGTTCTCGAGAAGGTATCCGGCGACACAATGCCAAAGCCATGATTTTCGAATATCAGAACTGATCAATGGCGAGGCTGTCTCTTATAGAGGCGGCCTTTTAGTGTGTGGTGTACGGGAAAAAAGCAAAGCGGTGTAAAGCTTCGAAAATGGGACGCGTGTGCAATTGTTGACCGGTTTTTACGGCAACAGTTGCACAAAAAGGCTGATTTATGCAATTGTTGGCTTTTTTTGAGCAAACAATTGCATCTCGAATCACTTGCCCAAAGGCTGTTCGTGTTGCAGATTGTCCAAACCCCTGCTTTCAGGTTGTTTATTGCCCTTTTTAATATTATAATAGCGCGTGTTATTTATTAGACTAGGAGAACTATGATGAGATACGCGGCACAGAAGGGTACGAGGGACATTCTTCCTTCAGAGATCTACAATTGGCAGCTTGCAGAGAAGACTTTTGCTAATGTATGCCATTCCTTCGGCTATGAAGAGATCAGGATCCCGACATTCGAGCAGACAGATCTGTTCCAGAGAGGTGTCGGTGATACCACCGATGTTGTTACAAAAGAGATGTATACCTTTGAGGACAAGGGCGGAAGAAGCATTACTCTCAGACCTGAAGGTACAGCAGGTGTGGTAAGAAGCTTTATCGAGAACGGCATGACAAGCCTGCCTTCGCCGGTAAGACTTTTCTACAACATCACGGCATTCCGTTATGAGAAGATGCAGAAGGGCAGAATGCGTGAGTTCCACCAGTTCGGCCTCGAGTCATTCGGTTCGGCAGGTCCTGATATCGATGCTGAGATCATTTCTGTTGTCGATGTTTTCTTCAAGAAGATGGGACTTAAGAACATCGCGCTCCACATCAATTCGATCGGCTGCCCCACATGCCGCAAAGAATACAACACACTTTTGAAGGATTATTTCAGACCTCACGTCGGAACAATGTGTGAGGACTGCCAGGCAAGATTCGAGAAGAACCCTTTGAGAATGATCGACTGCAAGGTCGACGGCGGCAAGGACATCGTCAAGAATGCGCCGAGACTCATCGATCACCTTTGCGATGACTGCAAGGCTCACTTCGAATCCCTCAAGACAAGACTTGAGGCGATCGGCATTTCTTACACTATCGACCCGAATATCGTAAGAGGTTTGGATTACTATACAAGAACGGTTTTCGAGTTCGTATCTGAGAACGTCGGTACACAGGGAACTATCTGCGGCGGTGGAAGATATGACGGTCTCGTAGAAGACTGCGGCGGTACATCCACACCCGGTATCGGCTTCGCCATGGGCGTTGAAAGACTCCTTCTCGAAGCTGAGGCTCAGGGCGTATTGAAGGAAGCACCTTCTTACACGAGGATCTACATCGCTTCCATGTCTGACGCAGCGAAAATCGAAGCACTGAAGCTTTGCTATGCATTAAGACTTGCTGACATCGGCTGCGAGACAGATATGGCAGGAAGGTCTTTTAAGGCACAGATGAAGTATGCGGGTAAGCAGGGAATTCCTTTCCTTGCTGTCATCGGAGACGATGAGCTTGCTTCAGGCGAAGTAAAGGTCAAGTGCATGGCTGACGGTACGGAAACGCCTGTTAAGCTTGACGGTCTTGTTGATTTCATGACTGGAAAATAATTAGAAAAAGTAAGCATTTGCTGGAGGTAATATAATGCAGTCACGTACACATACATGTGGAGAATTAAGACTCGGAGATGCGGGCAAGAAAGTTATGCTTTCAGGATGGCTCGAGAATTTCCGTGAAGTCGGTGCGGAGCTCGGCTTCGTCGTAATCCGCGATTTCTACGGCACAACACAGATCGTTATCGAGACAGCCGAGATGATGAAGACATTCAAGGCTATCACAAAGGAGTCCACGATCAAGGTTGAGGGAACGGTAAGAGAAAGAAGTTCCAAGAACGATAAGCAGGCAACAGGCGATATCGAAGTAGTACCCGAGAAGGTTACAGTACTCGGCAGATGCCGTTATAACGAGCTTCCTTTCGAGATCAACCACAGCCGTGAAGCTGATGAAGCTACAAGACTTAAGTACAGATATCTTGATATCCGTAATCCTGAAGTTAAGAAGAATCTCATTTTGAGAAGCAACGTTATCGCTGCCTTGAGACAGTCGATGATAGACCACAACTTCATGGAGATCACAACACCTATCCTTACGGTTTCTTCACCTGAGGGTGCAAGAGACTATCTCGTTCCTGCAAGAAAGCATCCCGGCAAGTTCTATGCATTGCCCCAGGCACCCCAGCAGTTCAAGCAGCTCCTGATGGTTTCTGGCATCGACAGATATTTCCAGATCGCACCCTGCTTCAGAGATGAAGATGCAAGAGGCGACAGATGCCCGGGTGAGTTCTACCAGCTCGATATGGAAATGGCTTTCGCAAGCCAGGAAGATGTATTCGAGATCATTGAAGACGTACTGCCTCCTGTATTTGCAAAGTATGGTAAGTACAACAGGGCATCAGGTTCTCCTTTTGTACGCATTCCTTATCTTGAGGCAATGGAGAAGTACGGTACAGATAAGCCGGATCTCCGTATCGACCTTACGGTTACAGACGTAACAGACCTCATGAGAACAGAGGAGTTCGTACCTTTCGCAGAAGGCGAGATCAAGGCAGTCGTTATCTCTGATTTCCACGAGAGCCGTAAGTTCATCGATAAGACAATGGCTGACTGCGAGATCCAGTCAGGTAGCAAGGGCTACTGGTTCAGAATGGATGAGAACGGCGAGATCGTCGGAGGAATCTCCAAGTTCGTAGCTCCGAAGAAAGATGAAGTTGTCGCTAAGCTCGGCCTTAAGCCCGATACACTCGTTGTATTGTCAGCAGGCACTAAGGGCCAGGCACAGAAGATGGCAGGCGTTCTCGTAAAGACATTCGGCGCTGCAGTTCCTGGCCACATGGATAAGGAACAGTATGCATTCTGCTGGATCGTTGATTTCCCGATGTATGAGATCGGTGAGGAGTCAGGCGAATTGGAGTTCTGCCACAATCCTTTCTCAATGCCTTCTGGCGGTCTTGATGTTCTTCTCAAGGCTGAGAAAGGTGAGATCGATCCTCTATCCATCATGGCAGACCAGTACGACCTCGTAGTTAACGGAATCGAGCTCTCTTCAGGTGCTGTACGTAATCACGATCCGGAAATCATGATCAAGGCATTTGAGCTTGTAAGACTTGGCGAGGAAGACGTTAAGAAGAAGTTCCCGGCTATGTATAACGCATTCTGCTACGGCGCTCCACCGCATGCAGGTATCGCTCCCGGCGTTGACCGTATGGTAATGCTCCTATCAGGAGAGGATACTATCCGTGAGGTTATCCCTTTCCCGATGAACAAGAATGCACAGGACATCATGATGGATGCTCCGGGATATGTAACAGACAAGCAGCTTGAAGAATTGCATATCAGTATCACAAAGCCCGAAACAACTGATGAAGAAAGCGGAGATAATTAATGATCAACGACGAGAATAAGGCAGCTGAAGAGGTTTTGAAGGAAGATACGGATCTTTCTGACAAGAAGGTTTCAGGTAAGTCAAGGAAGTTCGAAAAGGGAAGTCCTGCTTACGAAGTCTTCGACTGGCTTCGCACTATCTGCATAGGTATTCTTGCGGGAGTATTCATTGTGGTATTCCTTGTCCAGAAAGATAATGTTTACGGCAGTTCGATGTCACCGACATTATCTTCCGGCGACGTTATCTTTACGCAGAAGCTTTCCAATTATTTCCATACATATAAGAGAGGCGACATAGTTGTTCTCGACGGAAAGGACATGGAAGGTTATAACTCGAAGGAGTACCTGATCAAGAGGATCATTGCTCTTCCGGGAGAGACTATCAGGATCGAAGACGGCAACGTATATATCAAGCCTGCCGATTCATCGGAGTTCTATATGCTTCAGGAGAATTATCTTCCTGAAGGAACAAAGACTACCATGATGGATGATGCAATAAAGAGGGGCAACAATGAGATTACTCTTGCTGATAACGAATACTTCTGCATGGGTGATAACAGACCTGTAAGTAACGATTCACGTAATCTCGGACCTTTTACTGTAGACAGGATCAAAGCTGTCGCAGTTATCAGAGTGTTCCCGCTCAATGAGGTAAAGATACTCTGACAAAAGGATTAGATTTTCAATGAGTGACAACTATCGTAAGTACATAAGAAATTTCTGCATTATCGCGCACATCGACCACGGTAAGTCTACTTTGGCTGACCGTCTGATCGAGCATACACATGTAAGGGAAAAGCGTGAGATGCAGGACCAGATCCTGGATAACATGGACATTGAGCGTGAGCGTGGAATCACGATCAAATCACAGGCCGTAAGACTACCTTACGAGGCTTCTGACGGCAATACATATCTGCTTAACCTTATTGATACTCCTGGCCACGTTGACTTCAACTATGAGGTTTCAAGGTCACTTGCCGCGTGCGACGGAGCTATCCTTGTCGTTGACAGTTCCCAGGGTGTCGAAGCGCAGACTCTCGCAAATGTTTATCTTGCAGTTGATGCAGATCTGGAAGTCCTTCCCGTTATCAACAAGATCGATCTTCCTTCTGCAAGGCCTGAAGAGGTCCGTCAGGAGATAGAAGACGATATCGGTCTGGATGCTTCCTATGCGCCTCTTATCTCTGCGAAAAGCGATATCAATATCGATGAGGTGCTCGAAAAGGTTGTCGAGTATCTTCCGGCGCCTGAAGGTGACGAGAATGCGCCTTTAAAGGCTCTTGTATTCGATTCCAAATACGATTCATACAAAGGTGTTATCGTCAGCGTAAGAGTCAAGGACGGCACGGTAAAGACCGGCGACCGTATCAGGATGATGCACTCCGGCAAAGAGTTCACCGTAACCGAATTAGGTATGTTCCATCCGGGCGAACTTGTTCCTACCGAGAGCCTTAAGGCAGGAGAGGTAGGCTATATCTGTGCTTCGATCAAGAATGTAAGAGATACTGCGCCGGGCGATACTGTTACGCTTGCAGAGAATCCTGCAGAAGAACCGCTCATCGGATATAAGGGTATCCAGCAGATGGTATTCTGCGGAATCTATCCCGTTGACGGTGCAAGATACGGCGACCTTAAGGATGCACTAGAAAAACTCAGGCTTAACGATGCGGCGCTCTCCTTTGATGCAGAGACATCAGCAGCTTTGGGCTTCGGTTTCAGATGCGGATTCTTAGGACTACTGCACTATGAAGTAATCCAGGAAAGACTTGAGAGAGAGTTCAATCTCGATCTTATCAGCACAGCACCTTCCGTTATCTATAAGATCTATCTTACGGACGGCTCTGTCGTTGATTGCTCCAACCCTACGAACATGCCTGATCCGGCATCCATCGATTACATGGAAGAGCCTATCGTTAAGGCAACGATAATGCTTCCTAAAGAATATGTCGGAAACATCATGGAACTCTGCCAGGAGCGCCGCGGTGAATATACAGACATGAAGTATCTTGATGAAAAGCGTGTAATGCTTCACTACAAGATGCCTTTGAATGAGATAATCTATGACTTTTTCGATGCGCTCAAATCACGCACGAGAGGTTATGCTTCACTTGACTACGAGCCTGCAGGATACCAGAGATCCAAGCTCGTTAAGCTCGATATCCTCCTTAACGGAGACCCCGTCGATGCATTGTCATTCATCGTACATACGGACAAGGCCTATGCCAGAGGAAGAAGAATGTGCGAGAAGCTCAAGGAGAACATCCCGAGGCAGCAGTTCGAAATCCCCGTACAGGCTGCTATCGGAGGCAAGATAATTGCAAGAGAGACGATCAAAGCTTACCGCAAAGACGTTACTTCCAAGTGTTACGGCGGTGATATCTCACGTAAGAAGAAGCTCCTCGAGAAGCAGAAGGAAGGTAAGAAGCGTATGAGACAGGTAGGTTCTGTCGAAGTTCCGCAGGAAGCCTTCATGAGTGTTCTCAAATTGGATGACGAGTAATATGAAGAGGCGGAGAGCATTGCTTACACAATACAAGTCCGGTTATTAATATAATTGAAGAATAAGGGCTGTCTCAAAACAAATGAGACAGCCCTCTTAGTTTTTATTGCATCATCTTTCTGTCAAAGCCATGTTTCTGGAATTCAGTAGCATTCTCGTCGAGCTCTGTTTCATCAGCATCAGGCATTGCGGACTTAAAGTCGAATCTTTCTTCTTCGCCATATTTCCAGCCGGTTTCAAGAGATATAAAGTCTTTGGTGGTCTCGTAAGCCGTGATAGGGAAGGAAGAATCGTAATAAGCCTCAACGCCCTGTTCAGGTGCCAGTTCGTGGCTGCTTGACTGCGAGAGCATATCCAGGTCATGCTTTTCGCGTCCGCGCAGAATTTTCGGAAGGATCTCTGCGCAAACATATGCACCGCCGCCTGCTGCAAGAAGCAGGAGAAGCAACTCAAAAGGGTGATTAAAGATGAACATCATGAATGCCGAAGATCTGCTGAAAGATGCAAATACACGGAGTATTCCCAGAACGATAACAGGTGTCAGATATAACAGTCCGCGGATACTCGTGTTCCAGCTGATCGCTTCCATCCTGGCTTTTCTGCCGGTGCGCTCGATCGTTTCCCAGCCTTTGGCATAAGGGAACTCGCCGGATACTTTACCTGTTTGGCCGTTAACGATGTACTGATAGTTATCACCGTTGTAATCAAGGCTCAGGAACCAGCAGGGAAGAAGTGCGTACTTGATGTCCTGATTGTTATATCTTGTAAAACTGCTGTCAGAGTTCGGAACAAAATCATCGTATCCGAAAGTTACTTCATCGCATACCTTCAAAGCATATCTGTCTAAACGCTTGTAGATCCTGTCCATCATATCAAGAGGCTGTTCGTCGTATTTTTCTGCGAAGAAACCCTGGAGATATTCAGGTCTGAATCTTACGAGTTCCGAATAATCAAACGGTTCTGCTGCCGCCATCAGATTGTTGGCGATTTTGAGCTCTCCGTCAAAAGGAACATCCTTGAGTCTGAACTTAACTTTGCCATAAGTAAGCTGGGCATAGTTACCACTTGAAGAATTATAGTTCTCGGAATAAACGGAATCGACCATCTTTCCCATTTTACCCTGACCGACAACATCGACTTCTACTTCCGTTGAGATGATCCAGGTAGGAACATAAAGACCGGTCATCTTCGCCAGGACTTTTTTAGATTTAAAATCCTTAGGAAGATGTGAGATTCCTGCGCAGTGTTCCTCAAAAATGCTGATAGCTTTCTCTTTATCGATCTTAAACGGAATGATGTAATCCGGTTTGAACTCACGGGTAAGTCTTCTTGTGATAAGCGCGGGCGAGCCGCAGAATGCACAGAATGTCGATGCGGTGTTCTTATCGGTTACGATCTCGGCGCCGCATGAGTTGCATACGATCTCGATGCGGTCGGCATCTTCCTTGCTGACTTCGATCGTGCCATCGTAATTCTTCTCGGGATCTATAAGCCCGAAAGATCCGACTTTCTCCAGAGTCTCAGGATCGAAAAGACCGCCGCAGTTCCTGCATATACAGGCACCGTGCTGAAGGTCAAAAACCAGATTTGAAGCGCAGTTCGGGCACTTGACCGAATCTGCAGAGAATGTCCTAATCTTGGATGCGCCAAACCTACCTGCGTTGCCGACAGGATTGTCCCAAATAGCCATAATAACTACCCCTTTAACTTTCTTATTCCTCAATAAATATACAATAAGAAATAAATCGTTGTCAATTATAATTGACTTTGGGCAGAATCGTATAACAATGTCCAGAAATAATCGTTTTTGTAAAGATTGTTTAACGGTTGCCGTTTCGCTATACACATGGAAAATGTGTGTGATATTTTGTACCTATCAAGTTAATGGGGTAATACCGGCATGGATTTTGAAAAACTGCTCTCTGATTATAAGGTAAAACCTGTATTATGTCGGTCGATAAACTGCCCGACGGAAGATACGGAAATATCCGTACCGGAGTTAAAAACCGTAATGCCATGAATAATGATGTAAGCGATATCCTGTCAGGCAAGACGGAGATCAGGTATCCTTATTCCGTTATATTTACGGACCTTAACGGTCTTAAGCGGGTAAACGACGAAAGCGGCCATAACGAAGGCGATAAGATACTCAAGAAAGCTGCGAATATCCTGAGCGGAGTATTCTTCGATGCTGATGTTTACCGTAGCGCAATGCGTGTTGCCGATGAAAGAATGTATGCCGACAAGAAGGCATATTACGATTTGCATCCCGAAAAGAAGTACAGATAATTATCTGTTTTGTTTTGGTGATCAGCATGGCCGGATGAGTTTTCCGGCAATTTTTATGTTCCGGGTGTCTTAATTGGGATTTCAGGCAGTATCATGTATGGCGCACAAACCACACTATGATTATAATAATATTTTTCTGCCTGACCTTTATGAAGGAAATGGGGTGATAAATATGAGGGATAATCTTAAAAGGATGCTAAGCTACTACAAGCCCTATCTGGGAGTATTCTTCCTGGATATGTTTTTCGCGGTCATTGCATCCGGAATCGCGCTTGTTATACCGCTCGCTGTAAGAAGCATCACATCAGAAATACCGAATCTTACTGCAGATGAGGGTATGAGGAAGATCCTGATTATCGGCGGCATCCTTTTGGCGCTTCTCATAGTCCAGTTCTTTGCTAATTACTATATAAGTTATGTCGGTCATGTCATGGGTGCGAAGATGGAATACGACATGAGAGCCGAGATCTTCTCGCATTATCAGAAGCTTTCCTTCTCGTTCTACGATGATCAGAAGGTGGGACAGCTCATGAGCAGGATCACGAACGATCTTTTCGAGATAACAGAACTCCTGCATCACGGACCTGAGAATATAGTCATCTCTCTTATAAAGATCATCGGTGCCTTCGTTATCCTTGCGGGAATAAGCGGTTATCTTACGCTGGCGGCATTTATAATGCTTCCGCTCATGTTTGTTTTCGCGTTTATTCTCAACAAGCGGATGCGCAAGGCTTTTAAGATGAACAGAGTAAAGATTGCAGAGATCAATACGCAGATCGAAGATAATCTCTCCGGAATCAGAGTTGTTAAGTCTTTTGCAAATGAAGCGATAGAGAATGAGAAGTTTAAGATCGGTAATGACGGCTTCCTCAAAGCAAAAAAGGCAAGCTATCTAAACATGGGGATCTTCCATTCCGGAATGACGGCATTTACGCTTCTTATCAACATAATCGTTATTGTCGCAGGCGGCGTTCTCATGACCAGGGGACTTGTTGCGGTACCTGACTTTGTTGCTTTCCTTCTTTATATCAATGTCTTTACTGAACCTGTAAGGACCCTTATAGACTTCACGGAACAGTTTCAGAACGGATATACGGGTTTTGAGCGTTTCGTTGAGATGATCAGGATCGTGCCTGATATCCAGAATAAGGAAGGCGCGGCTGAACTCTCTGATGTTAAGGGCGATATCAGATTCGAGGATGTGTCGTTCAAATACAAAGACGGTGCCCACAGAGTCTTAAGGCATATCAATCTGGAGGTTCCCGCTGGTTCATATGTTGCTCTTGTCGGATCTTCCGGCGGCGGCAAAACAACGCTTTGCAGCCTTATACCGAGATTTTATGATGTTACTGACGGATCTATTAAGATCGACGGCAAAGACATAAGGGATGTTACTCTGAAGAGCCTTCGTGACAACATCGGAATCGTTCAGCAGGATGTTTACATGTTTGCCGGTACTATCTACGACAACATCAGCTACGGAAGACCGGGTGCGACTGAAGAAGAGATCATCGAGGCGGCAAAGCTCGCCAATGCTCATGATTTCATTATGTCTCTGCCTCACGGTTATGCAACTGATATAGGCCAGCGCGGCGTAAAGCTCTCCGGCGGACAGAAACAGCGCATATCCATTGCCAGAGTCTTCCTTAAGAACCCGCCGATACTGATCTTCGATGAAGCTACGAGCGCGCTCGATAACGAGAGTGAGAATATCGTCAAAGAGTCTCTTGAAAGACTAGCAAAGAACAGGACTACGCTCGTTATTGCTCACAGGCTTTCGACTATTAGAAATGCCGAGAGGATCTTAGTCCTTACCGAGAACGGCATCGAAGAGAGCGGAACCCACGATGAATTGATGCGTAAGAATGGTGTTTACGCTTCGCTCTATAAGTTTAACGCCTGAAGTTTTAAGTGACCACTTGGAGTTTGTCTGACTTCAGGGGTCTAATTCAATATGATCTTCAAGGGTTAACTTCAAACAGAAGGGGCTGTCCCAATAGGGGTAGCCCAATACGATCAGCCCAATATGTTCTACCTAATTTGAATAGCCCTTTAAATTCGAATTTACCTACTAAAATCCGATTTTTCGAATATGGTAGGTAAGGGGGTGGGGGTATATGACCCATAATCAGCCCGTTTTGAATGTTGAATGTGGTGTTTGAAGCTGATTTTGCCGTGTTTTTCGAAGTCTTAACGGGTATAGGAGTTCTATAAGGCGTCATTCAAGCGGATATTCAGATAGAAATTACCTACTAAAAACCATTTTTTGTAATTTAGTAGGTAAATATCGGTTTCGAAAGCAACTGCATACCCCCTGGGGGTATATGGATTCCGGCATGCCACCTTTCTAAACCCGAGATCTGAGACACCTCAATATTGTTTTGTTGCATTAAAATAAATAATTTCTTTTTGACATTTCCGATATTAATGTATAATGAAACATTATGGGAAATTCTCAATGAGCGTTAAAAAAAGAAAGGGGTTTTATTATGAAAACTGCAGGAAAAAGTGTGCTCAAAGTACTGCTGTCATTTACCATTGCAATCTCATGCCTGATCGGTATCGGTATGACATCGGTTGCTGTAGAAACAAAATCGATCCACGACTTTGAGTACGACGGTATTTATCAAGAGGGTGATGAGATTACGATCACTGCACAAGAACTTGCCATTCGTACTGCTTCCACTACGAAGATATATGTTCATAACAGCGATGTGCTTGTTGTAAGTAAAGAAGTTGATGAGCAAGGTTTTGGTCACTATGGCTTTACCAGAGGTACAGAGTTTATCGAGCTTGAGTCAGCAAAATGCTCTTTCCAGACGGATGGATTAATTCTGATAAACGGTAATGGTTCTGATGAATATCCGTTTGAGTTTGCATCTCACAGCACTCTTGATGACGAACAGAAGGCTGTTCAGGATATGATCGATGCCCTTCCCGGTGTTGATGAGGTCACTGAAGAAGACAGAGCTGATATCGAGGCTGCCAGAGAAGCGTATGAAGCGTTAACCGATGAACAGAAAGAAGATATGTACATTAACCATTTGCTTGAGGTTGAGGAACAGATTGATAAAAACAAAGCGGCTGAGGTAATTGATCTTATAGATGCAATCGGTGAAGTTGATGATTCTGATGAGTGCCGTGACAGGATCCATGCTGCAAGAGAAGCATATAATGAATTGACAGAAAATCAGAGTAGATATGTAACTAACTTTAATGATATGACAGCAGCTGAAGAAAAATACATTGGCTTGATAAGAGACAAACTCATTAAGGAAGTTACAGACAAGATCAATGCTCTTCCTGCTGCAGATAAACTCACCATAGCAAATTATTATGACGTTTACGATGCTGCATATGAATTCAATGAAATCTTAACAGAAAAAGAGCAGGCTGGTTTCGATACTACTGCTAAGAAAAAGCTTGATGAAGCAGTAAAAGCCATGTATTCATTGGCGTTGGAAGCAGGCGAGCAATTGCTTTCAGATTATGGTGCTGATTTAGAAGAAGAAACGTACAATGAACTTAAGAAAGTAGTTGATGCAGCTGCTGCAATGGTTGAAGCTGGTAAGATGCCTTCTTATGATGAATTTGAAGAATTGCTGTGGCCTGTTTTCTATGCAAGTTTCGAACTTTACGATATTTATAAAGTAATTGGAGGTGCTGACGCAGTATGGACTGCCGGCAGTACTGATTCAATCGTAATCAGGATCCTTCAGGCCGGTATCAAGGATAAGACTTTCGATAACACTTTCTATAGTTTTGAATGTGCCGGAAGCAAGATCTATATTGACGGTGAACTTACTGACAGCAAGTTCATTACGGCAGAAGAGGGAAGTGTAATCATTACCATCATGCCTGAGTTCCTTAAGACTCTTTCTACAGGTGAGCACACGATTACAGTATTGTTTGATAACGATGTAACTGTTACTTCCAAATTTACTATCAAGCCTGCTGCTTCTGTTCCCGCATCAGGTGAGTCCGTAAGCCATTATGTTATCCTCGGGATATCAGCAGTCCTCCTCGCAGGTGCTGTACTGACACTGAGAAAGCACATTGTTGACTCAGTTAAGTAATCGGGATTTTAACTGAAATTAAATAGAGGCTGTCTCTGATGGGACAGCCTCTATTCATTTGAATTGGTGCGCCTGACAGGACTTGAACCTGCACACCTCACGGCACCAGAACCTAAATCTGGCGTGTCTGCCAATTTCACCACAGGCGCTTATCGGCGACCATTATAACACTTTGGCAACAAATATCATAATGAGAGACAGATAATAGCAAAATCGGAAACGTGTGTTAATATTGAGCGGTAAGTTTTGAAATCTTCATTTTCATTGAGGAGCAGAAAATTGTCGGAGAAACGAAAGCGCAGAGAAAATATTATCACGGCACTTCTTATTGCAGGAATGTGCATAGTTGTAGGCGGAACGATAATCTTTGTCATTAAGTTTTCGCGGAGCGGTGACGAGAATAAACTGTTGTCGGCAGGAATGACAGAAGCAACTGACATTTCACTTGAAAGCATGACGGATGTTGTAAGTACTACTTCTGTTACTTCAGAGACAACGGCTCTCGAGACTTCTGAGACAACTGAAGAAACAACAGAGACTACGCCTGAACCCACACCGACAGAAGAGCCTTCACCGACACCTGAGCCTGAACCCGAGAAGCTGACTAGTATCAGAGGATACAGTGCGGGAACAGTTTTGAACAGGGATGAGATCGATGAAGATAATCTTTCACAGTATTTCACTTCAGAGGAGATAGAAGAAGGCGACAGCGTATATGACCGCATATACGGACAGTCTTTTGTCGATAACGATAATATAGATCTGAGTGATCTCAGATATCTCAAAATGCTTCATATCAATTTTGACGGGGATTACCAGGTTGGTGAAATGATAGTAAATGAACTTGTCGTTTCAGATGTTCTGGATATATTCCAGACCCTTTGTGAAGAGGGATACGAGATATATTCTATGCGCCTTATCGATGACTACTGGTCAGGAGATCCCGATGATTCGGACTGGTATTCGATTGAAGCCAATAACACTTCGTGTTTCTGCTACAGGACTGCAACAGGTTCAGGTAATCTTTCAAAGCATGCTCTTGGCAGGGCGATAGACATCAACCCGCAGCAGAATCCTTATGTAACATACGATTCTGACGGTGATGCCCACTATTCTCATGACAATGCATCTGATTATGTTTACGACAGATATGACGGCGATCACATGATAACCACATCCGACAGGGCATACGAACTTTTCATCGATTACGGATGGACTTGGGGCGGGAGCTGGTCGAGCCCGAAGGACTATCAGCACTTTCAAATGTAAGCCTGAAGTGAAAAGGATTTGACTAACTGATTTTCACTTGATAATATCTTGGAATGATAATTCCTGACAGACGAAAACAGATCCTGGATATTTTGGAAGAAGAGGGCGAGATCAATACGACCGTCCTTTCTACAAGGCTTGGCGTTACCGGCGCAACCATCAGAACTGATATCAGAGCACTTGAGCGTGAGGGCGCGATCGTGAGATTTCACGGCGGAATAAAGCTTCCTCACAAGATGCCTTCCTACAGCGGCGAGAACTATATGGTCAGAGCCGTCACACATGTGGATCTTAAGAATGCCATAGGTGCTAAGGCTGCAACGCTCGTAGGAAGCGGCAACTCCATTTTTATGGATGCGAGTTCGACAACTTTTCACATGATCCCTTATCTCAAGAAGGTTAAGGACGTAACGGTCATCACCAACGGTATCCATACTGCTATGGAGCTTCAGCGCAACAGCAATTTCAAGTCGATCATTATTCTCGGCGGAATGTTAAGACCCCATTCAGGTGCTATTGAAGGGCTTTCGTCGAAGGAGATGATCGGCAGGCTTTCAGCAGAGTTTTATTTCGTTTCCGGAAACGGTTTTTCTGCGGATGCAGGCCTTTCAGGTGATAATTTCTTTGAACTTGAGCTCAAGAGACTTTGTGCCGACCGCGCGAAAAAGATAGTTGCGCTTATCGACTCCACTAAGCTCGGTGCCGATTCAGCATCATCCTTCATTCCAGCCGACAGGATCGATTATCTTGTTACGGATTCGGGAGCATCCCCTGAGATCGTTGAATTATGCCGTGCAAAAGGTATTGAAGTCCTTATTGCCGACGTCTGATCAGCAAGCGTTCAAAATTTCTATTTATTTTTCTTTTAATGTTATAATATTCGGATAGAGTCATTTTCGCTTTTTATGAGGTTTTAGAAGATGCAGATTAATCCGATTATTTTGCCCAGCTGGCTCACGAGCAAATGTGTATTCCAGCAGGGTGTAGAACTTAAGATCGAAGGCGTTGCGGCACCGAGTGCTACTGTCACGCTCGAAATAGTCAAAGACCCTACAGACGGCCGAAAGGTCAGTAAGCTGGATACTGATTACGGTGTCATCCTGAGCCGTGAGGCTACGACAACGGCTAAGGGTAAGTTCAGTTTCGTTATCCCGCCATACAAGGCATCAGGCGATGCCTATACATTCACGTTCAAGTGCCTTACGGATCAGACTACGCTGACAGATATCAGATGCGGCGATGTTTGGATCTTCTTAGGTTCCGACTTCCTATCGATCCCGATGAAGGAAGCTAATGCTACAAAGGCACCTTTGAAGCGCAAGGTAATGAACTATCTGAGATTCTTCTCACCCGTCAGATCAGGTCTTGAAGAGGGCGAAGAAGTTTATCCGGCAGAAGAGAAGAAATACTACAAGAATGAAGAGTGGATCAAAGTCACTGAGACACAGAAGCTTTCGGAAGTCTCATCTTCCGCATTTGCATTCGCATACCGCCTGAGTGACCAGATTTCATATCCTGTCGGTATCGTTGATCTTTCCTACAAGGATTCGACTATTCTTAACTGGATCGCACCTTTTGCATTAGACAGGGTAGAAGCACTGAAGGACGTGCTTATCCAGTCAGGCCTTTATCTTGATGACGAAGGCTATAAGAAGCTTCTCAAGATCGACGAGAAAAAGAAGAAGGCCGTCGAACTCAAGGAAGAGTACAAGGAGACTATCGAATCCGGAGATATCGATATATCTATGCAGGATGAGATCAAGAGACTTGAAGGTCAGGATCCTGACGATATCAAGCCGCTTGATATTGACTTCCCGACGTCAGGTGACAGTTCTCTTAATTCGGCAAAAGGACATAAAGAGAATATCTCGTTCTCAACCGCGAGCCAGCTCGATTTCAATATGGTTCCCGACAAGAAGGATGACGACAAGCTCACACGTGACGATGAGAAGAAGTTCATCAAGCTCAAGTACAGAATGTCCATCCTTTACAGGACCAAGCTTGCGCCTTTGAAGAATCTCGCTGTCAGAGGATTCTGTTTCTCGCCTGACAGGGGTGAACTCCTTTTCGAAAGATACGATCTTTTCCTCATGGGTCTTCTTACGACTCTTGCAGAAGTATTCGAACCCAAGGAAGTCTATGACGATTCAGTCATGCCTTCGATCCTTTTCGTAACCATGCATCCGGATGATGTCGATTTTGACAATCCGTACAGTGTGCTTGAGTTCAACGAGAATTTCACGGCATTTACCAAGATGCTCAGCATGCCTTCCGGAATCGTAAGCATGCACGATATGCTGCTTCCGGATAAGACTATCAGCTTTATTCTCGGCATGAGACTTGCGACCATCGCTTTGGGCACACACTTCTCGCCGAAGATGAGCAAATCATCTCCTGAGCCGAATGATATCGAGATCGCAGGCAACAAGAGGATCATCAAGTTCAGCAACCTGGGGTCCGGTCTTAACTACAATGATGCATCCGGTGAGATCACAGGCTTTGCCGTAGCAGGTGAAGACAGGATCTTCTATCCGGCACATGCAAAGAGCCTATACGGAATGTGCGTTATGGTCTGGAGAGATGATGTTGAAGAGCCGCAGTCCATCACTTACGGCTTCACACCTTTCCCGCATGATGCAACTCTGAAGAACGGTGAGGATCTTCCGATCCTGCCTTTCAGATTCGACAGGGATCCTGCATATTTTGCACCCGATCTCAGCTTTACGCATTGCGACAGCCTTGAATTCGTAGGTAAGAGAACACCTGATTCCGAGTTTGAGACTCTCGAGATGTACAGAACTTTCAAGGGCAAGGGAATCATCTCCCAGGATAATATCCACAAGCTCACCGGCAGTGCTTCTCTCAGGATCCGTTATGAGACAGACAAGTCGCTTTACGGATTTGAGCCCTGCCTTGAATATGCTTCGCTCTTCTCACCGATCGAGATCTATGGAAGATCAAGGATCCAGCTTTCTATCTTCAATCCTGATCAGAAGAAAAAGAAACTCATCGTTGAGGACTTCGGTGAAGCCGAGATCAAGCAGCAGCTGACATGGCAGACGATAACGCTTGATTATTCCGAAGACGGACCCATCAGACTCAACAGCCTGAGGATCTATATCGAGGACAAAGAACGTAACGGCGAGATCTATATCGACGCGATCAATTTTATCTGAAAGAGGACAAACTAAATGAGCAACAAGCTTCTTTCTGCAATCGAAGATGATGTCTTTTTATCGGAAGGTTCGGTGCCAATCGTAATTGAAGGCCTTGAGCATTCTTACGATACCAAGGATTCTCTTCCTGATGACAGCATGCACAACTCTCATGAGCTTCTGTATCTGAGAGAAGGCAAGATCGACCTTGTGCTGGGCAGTGAGACAGTCACGCTCACCAAAGGCGCTGTAGTTGTTATCAGACCTCTGGTAAGACACAAGATACTGATAAAGAGCGGCAAAGCCGATATGCTCAATCTCTATTTCGGCTTTGTTCATGACACATCAGATCTTGAACTTACAAAGGAGTCAAGAAAGACCAACAAAAATGCTCAGACAAAGAGCAACAGCGCAGGCCCGAGCGTATCTATCCCGGGTTCGCTTGCCAAGATCTCCCTTGAAAGCTTTCTCAAGTTCGCAGATCTCGGTATCACGGAAGATAACGACATAACAAGACAGCCTTTCTTTGTTATCAAGGGCAACGAGAAGAAGGAGATCAACCAGCTTGCAGAGCGCATAGTGATCGAGGAAGCCGAGAACCGCTATGCAAAAGATCTCATGGTCCACACACTTACCGTTGAACTCATGATCATCCTCTCAAGAGCCATCAGAGGCGAATGGGAAGAGAATCTCAGGGTTAAGAACGGCAAGGCAAAGGAACTTGTGGCTATCGCAAAGCAGTATATGGATGAGAATTTCGATCAGGGGATCACGGTATCCGAAGCTGCTTCTTATGTTTTCTTAAGTCAGGGTTATTTCACACGTGCTTTCAGAGACGATACGGGAATAAGCCCGATGAACTACCTGATGAAGAAGAGGATCGAGAAGGCATGCAAACTTCTTCAGAATAACGAGATCAAGGTATCCGCTATTTCTCTGCAGTCAGGTTTCTCTTCTCCGCAGAGATTTAACGTGGCTTTCAGAAAACAGATGGGCATGACACCCATGGAATACAGAAAGAAATACCTTTGAGAAGGGGATGAACAGATAAATGTACGATTATGATAATGATAACTCTATACCTGAGGAAAGCCGCCGGAACATGGATCTTCCCAAGATCGAGCATGCGGTAAGAGAGATCCTTGAGGCAATAGGCGAAGATCCTGACAGAGAAGGTCTTCAGGAGACTCCCCAGAGAGTTGCAAGAATGTATGCGGAAGTCTTTGCCGGACTTCACAGAGATATCAGCAAGGATATCAAGACTTTCCACGGTGAAGGCAATGACGAGATGATCCTGATTGGTGACATTCCGTTCTATTCGATGTGTGAACATCACCTTCTTCCTTTCCACGGAAAAGCTCATGTTGTATACATCCCCAAGGACGGTAAGATCTTCGGCCTTTCAAAGGTTGCAAGGATCGTTGATACGCTCTCAAGAAAGCCGCAGCTTCAGGAGAAGCTCACGTCTGAGATTGCCGATGCAATCGAAAAGGCAGTTGATGCAAGATCCGTATGTGTCGTTCTTGAAGCAGAGCACCTATGCATGACGATGAGAGGTATCAGAAAGCCCGGTTCAAAGACTGTTACATCTGCTATGCGCGGCGGATGCAGATCTGATATCAGGACCAGAAACGAAGCGCTCGCTCTGATCAACAGACAGCGCTCCGTATAAAGGAGATAAAGGAATATGAACGCAGCAACTGACGGAAGATATTGCGGTATTTACAGGTGCGGCAACCACCGGCTTGAGATAGGAAAGAAAACTCTCATAATGGGTATTCTCAATGTCACTCCCGATTCTTTCTCAGACGGCGGAAGATTCAACAGCGTTGATGCTGCCGTTGACAGGTGTGCGCTCATGATCAGGGAAGGCGCTGACTGTATCGATCTCGGCGCGGAAGCAACAGGTCCGAACGCTGTTCCGGTCTCATCTGAAGAAGAGCTTGCAAGGCTCATCCCTGTTCTTGAGGCAGTCAGAAGCAGATTCGATATTCCGCTTTCAGTCGATACTTTTAAGTCACAGACTGCGAAAGAGGCTATCACCGCAGGATGCGACATCATCAACGACATCACGGGTTTCATGGGTGATCCTGAGATGGCCAGGTTAGTTGCAGATAACGGCACAGGTGCCATCCTGATGTTCAACAAGAGAACCAACGGTGAGAACCCGATAGCTTTTGAGCCGATCAGCAGACGTGCCGTAAAAGAACTTACAGAGAGCGTTGAGATAGCAAAAAAGGCAGGCATTCCGGACGACATGATCATGACAGATCCTGGAATCGGATTCGGCACCAACAGAGCAGAAGATGCCGAACTTACGGCAGCTACGTTGTCCATGGGACTTCAGGGCAAATATCCGGTTCTTTATGCTGCATCCAGAAAACGTTACGCAAGGGTTTTCGCGGGCGGAGATCAGGCAACTGAAGCATCGCTCGATTATGCTACGGCTGGCCTTTCAATGACTGCGGCTTCTTTAGGAGCTGCTATGGTAAGAGTTCACAACGTCGCTGCTTCAAGACAGATACTTGATCTGTTCGACAGCTCGTTCTACGCATTTGCAAATCTTTGATTTTCGAGAGGATATTAGGATTGGATAAGATAACTCTGTCAAACATGGAATTTGAAGGGCATACCGGCTGTTTCGATTTCGAAAAGGCTGACGGCCAGATATTTGTCGTATCTCTTGATATTTTCGTTGACAGGATCAGGGGCTGTTACACTGATGAATTGGAAGATACCGTTGATTATTCGAAGATCTACGATATCACGAAACAGATAGTTAACGAAGACTGCGGCAATCTTATTGAGTGCCTTGCGCAGAAGATCTCTGACGGGGTTCTTAGTGCTGACAAAAAGATCGGTAAGGTCATTGTTACCGTATCAAAGCCTGAAGCACCGGTGAAAGGCATTTTCGAAACGATGAAGGTAACAATAGAAAGACGCCGCAAAGAGTTCGTTATCCTTTCTCTCGGAAGCAATCTGGGTGATAGGGAAGCCAATATCACGGCAGCGGAAGAAGCTCTCAGAAAGCTTCCAGGTACCGAAGGCTTCAAATATGCCTCACTCTATGAGACAGAGCCGGTAGGACTTGAGGACCAGCCGTATTTCCTCAATACCTGTGTCGGATTCTACACGGATATTGAGCCTTTTGAACTGCTAGATAAGATCCATGTTATAGAGAATGATCTTTTGAGGACAAGGGATATCCACTGGGGACCCAGGACGATCGATATCGACATTATTTTTTACGGTGATGAGGTGATAATGAAGCCTGAGCTGACAATACCTCATCCGAGATGGCATCTGAGATCTTTTGTTACGGTGCCGCTCAGAGATATCAAAGATGTGGACTTAGAACATCCTGATGACAAAGAAGTGTCCCTATATCGGAAGAGAGAATAATTGAGTTATCGGGTACCAGAGTTTATAATTAAGCGTCACATAAGAGAAGATGGAGGAATTTATGTCAGAGAATAATTCGGGCGCACTGGTTCAGCAGTCAGAGAACCGCAACAACGAACAGAACAGGGATAACAGGCGCCAGAGATTTGATCCTTCAAAGCAGGAAGGCGGCAGACCCAGATCCCGCAACCAGAACCACAGAAGAAGAAATAACGGTCAGAGACAGGGCGGTAATGACAATAAGAAGCAGAATAACCCTGAGGTCCAGACTGAGGGTAAAAACCGCGAACGTAATTCCGACAGGCAGAACGGCCGTGACAGGAATAACAAGTTCAAACGCGAACAGAATAATCAGGGTAATGAGAAGAAGCAGTACGATCCTTCCAGATCCCCCAAGCCGAAGAACAAACGTCCAAGAGAGTTCGGCGATGAAGTTGCCAAGAATGTCAAGAAGGTAGAGACCATCGATGACATCAGAAGTGACAATGCAAGAATAACCAAGGAAATATATCTTGAGATCGCATCTCTCAAGAATATTAATCTCAACTGATGATGAGAGGGATATTCATTACTTTTGAAGGCATTGACGGGTGCGGCAAGAGCACGCAATGCGAGCTGCTTAAGGATTACCTTAAGGATAACGGCAGGGATTTTATCTTCGTCAGGGAACCCGGCGGAACCGTTATAGGCGAACGCATCAGGGAGATCCTTTTGGACAAGAAGAATACCCAGATGAATCCCCGGACCGAGCTGCTTTTATTCGAGGCAGCAAGAGCCCAGATCACCGAAGAGGTCATCAAACCTGCATTAGATGACGGCAGGATCGTTATCTGTGACAGGTTCTTTGATTCTTCTTCTGCTTATCAGGGAATGGCCAGAGGTATGGGCATGGACTTTGTTGCGGGCCTTAATATGGCGGCAACAGGCGGCCTTAAACCTGATATCACGTTCTTTTTTGATATCACAGTTGAAGAAGCTCTGGCAAGGCGCGGCAAGAGAGGCGAAGCTTCCGACAGGATCGAACTTGCGGGAGTAAAGTTTCAGGAAGATGTCCGTAAGGGTTATCTGGAACTTGCTAAAAAATCCGGCGGACGGATAGTAACGATCGATGCAACGAAGAATATAGATGAGATATTCGAAGAGGTAAAGCAAACACTCGAAGGGAAGATCTGATGGCCTTTTCAAAGATTACAGGACAGAAGCAGATTAAGATTAGACTTGCTGCCGAAGCTAAAAGGCGTGGCAGCGGTGCTTATATGCTCACAGGTCCTGAAGGAACCGGCAAAAGACTTATAGCCGAAGAGTTTGCAAAGGCGCTTATGTGTCCTGACTGCGGTCCTGACGGTGCCTGCGGAGTATGTTCCAACTGCAAGTATTTCGATAACTTTACGACACCTGACGTTACAAGAGTATATGAGCCTGCCGATACCAAGATGGTAAAGGTGGATTTCATTAAGGACAGCGTTGTAGCAGAGTCTTATCTGAAACCCCAGTTCGCCAGAACAAAGACATTCATTATCGACTTCGATTATCTGGGGGTGGAGAGCCAGAATGCTCTTCTCAAATCTCTGGAAGAACCTAAGAAAGACGTAGTTTTTATCCTTACAAGTTCCAATACCGACACGGTCCTTGATACTGTTATGTCCAGAGTGACTGAGATCAAGCTTGATCCATACAGTGAAGAGGAGTTAGAGCAGATCGTAAGAGCAAACTGCCCCGATCTTGAAGATTCAAAGGTCAAGTCGGCAGTCTATAACAGCGGAAGGATTCCGGGCAAAGCCATAAGCCTTGCGATGGAGGACTCCGGTGTAAGCATAAGACATGAGATAAACAAGATTATGATCGCAATGCCTGCAAGTTCATACATCGATGTTCTTGAGGACTTTTGCGAAGTGCTGACGGGATTTAAGGACGATTCGAAGATAATCGCATCCTCGATCCTTTTATTCCTCGATGATGCGGCAAGGCTTATCAACTATCCTGACTGCCGTAAGATCAACAATGAGAATGAAAGAGAGGCAATCGAGAATTTCGTTGCCGCAAATAAACATATAACAACACTTAAACTCGGAAGATGCAGTGAGGCGGTGAATAAGTTCATCAAGGCTCTGGATGTCAATTCGAATTTTGATTCCTCAGCTTCCGCCATGCTTCTCCGGATACATGAGGAGCTCAAGAAATGAAGATCGTAAATTTAAGGACAAGAGACGCCGGCGTAACGTTGAGATACAGTTGTGACGGCTTATCACTCAAACTCGGTGATGCGGTAATGATCGATACCGAGACAGGCGAGGAGATAGCATTTGTCGCACAGGAACCGTACACCGAAGATTCCCAGGAGAAGATGCCTTCTGTTAAACGTATGGCAAGCGAAAAGGAACTTGATAAGTATTACGATATCTGTTCAAAAGAGAAGGATGCCTTTTTCAAGTGCAAGGAACTCATCGCAGCGCGCAATATCGAGATGAATCTTGTTGACTGCGAATACACTTTCGACATGAAGAAACTCACTTTCTTCTTTACGGCAGACGGCAGAGTCGATTTCAGGGAACTCGTAAAGGACCTTGCTTATACTTTCCGCACTAGGATCGAATTAAGGCAGATCGGTTCAAGAGACCAGGCAAAGCTTGTAGGCGGTATCGGAATGTGCGGCAGAGAGCTTTGCTGCTGCAGTTTCCTTAACAAATTTGCTCCTGTCAACTTAAAACTTGCGAGATCACAGGGCTTATCCCTTAATCCCGGCAAACTCAACGGTGCCTGTGGAAGACTTATGTGCTGCCTGCAGTTCGAGAAGGAGGCATATGACGATGCCCACAGAAGACTTCCCGAGCCGGGTGCACGTGTAAGGACACCGCACGGAATGGGTCAGGTAACGGATGTTAACTACATCGAAGAGACATTAAGCGTTAAGTTTGTTTCAGAGAGCGAGACTGAGATAGAGAAGTTCTCATGGGCAGATCTCGAAGATCTCAATCAGGATATGGCTAAGCGTAAGAACTCCGGTGATACTGGATTCAAGGATTATCCTGACATGAACGGCGCTTACGATGAAGGTGATAACGGTTAATAAAACGACATAAGTCGCTTACTCATTTTGCTACTTGTTGAGATAGCGATTTTGTGAAATAATCAAATCACTACATGAATAGGAGGAATGATTTTTTATGGCATATGTAATTTCTGATGCTTGCGTTTCTTGCGGAACATGCGCAGATGGTTGCCCTGTTGGAGCTATTTCTCAGGGTGATACACAGTACAACATCGATGCTGATGTTTGTGTTTCATGCGGTGCTTGCGAAGCTGCTTGCCCTACAGGCGCTATCACTGAAGGCTGATAGAACGTAAGTTATTAATCGATTAGCAAACTAAGGAACTGTCTCTTTTGGGGACAGTTCTTTGTTTTATATGGCGTTATGCATTGATAAGGAAAAATCTTTAAGATACTATTATTAAATTAAAAAATGAATATGGGGGAGGTTTTTATCAGTGAATTCAGGTAACAGACTTTCCACGCCTACAGCCCGGTTTTCGATTCCACGGGAAAAGTCGTCAGAAAAGTTGTTGCAGACTTCTCATCCGACGGAACATGATAATATGATGGAAGAATACGCGGAGATAACGAAGAGTAAACAGAGGACTGATCATGGCAAGCTGTGAAACATGTCAATACGCATATATAGATGAAGAGACCGGTGAAGCTGTCTGTGATCTTGATCTTGACGAAGATGAAGTTATAAGGTTTTCACAGCGTCAGACAAAAGAATGTCCGTTCTATAAAGACGGAGATGAGTATAAGACGGTAAGGCATCAGATGTAAGTTTTTCCAATACCACGTTGACAGCGAGATTCCCCTGTGCTAATTTATGGATGAATAAAAATTCATTCATAAAGAGGTTGTCATGCCAAAGTCACAGGAACGCTGTCAGGAAATAAGGGAAGAGACCAGGAATCTCATTATCAGGAAATCAATTCTGTATTTTGCAAGGAACGGTTTTGCCGGTACAAAGATAAGTGATCTGTCCAAGCATATCGGCATCGCACAGGGCACGATCTATATCTATTTCAAATCTAAAGAAGAACTCTATGATGAGATCTTTGCAATATCAGATAAGATTGCAAGCAATGACAAGCTTACAATGCTTGCCAAACTGCCTCTGCCTGCAGACCAGAAGATTAAGAAGATGTCTGATTACGTCATCAAGAATCTTAAGGACGATATGTTCGCTGCAGGCATCGCGCTTTTTACACAAAGACTTCTCGAAGGCGAAGCTGACCAGACTTTCTATAAGACAACTGAAAAGATCATCAGGCAGGGCCAGAAAGAAGGAACAGTCGTATCCGGCAATGCCCGTAAGTTATCAGAGTTCTATTGGGGCGTTGTTTATCTTTATGCTGTAAAGAGTCTTTATACCGCGGATTGCGCGATGATCAATTCCCAAGATCTTTCCAGGATCCTCTTGGAGGACTGACATGATCGCAATCGTAACGGGTGCCACGGGTGATATCGGAGAAGAATTCGTTAAGAGCCTTCTTTCTGAAACAGATCAGGTGTGGGCTGTCGGAAGAAGTGAGAATAAACTTACTTCATTGAAGGAAAAATACGGTGACAAGATCGTTCCTGTAAGGGTCGATCTTTCTGACAGGAACGACATATTTTCTTTCTGTGAAAAAATAGAATCAGAGAAGCCTGAGATCAGGTATCTGGTAAATAACGCAGGCGTCGCAAGGATGAAGCCTGTATCAGATTTTACTTTGGAAGAGATCAGCGACATGCTTGACATCAATGACAAGGCCGCAACTCTGATCTGCAGGGCATGCATTCCTTATATGGTTAAAGGTTCCTATATACTGAATGTTGCATCAGCTTCTGCATTCCAGCCCAATCCATACATTGCGCTCTATTCAGCGAGCAAAGCATATCTTCTCTCGTTTACGAGAAGCCTTAATGTCGAGAACGAGAGCATCACATGTACGGCAGTTTGTCCCGGATGGGTCGATACTAAGATGCTTCCGAAACAGCGTGACGGGAAAGACATCAGGTATCCCGGAATGACACCTGCTTCAAAAGTGGTTGAAGTTGCGCTAAAGGACTGTCATAAGGGCAAAGACGTATCCGTCTGTTCATTCTATTTCAGATACATGAGATTCTTAAGTAAAGTTACACCGCACAGCATCGCAATGAAGATGTGGGTTAAAGCTATCAGACAATACATATGAGATACAAGATAGAAACAGAACGCGAGAACCTGTTCGATGTGAACATGGTTATTGCCATGCGCGTACGTGTTGAAGGTAAATTGCTTTTCGAAGAGCTCGAAAAAGCATTTTATAAAGCAGTCGCATCATATGAGATCTTAAATTCCAAAGTTGTCATTGAAGAAAATGGCGATGCTTTCTATGTTGACTGCGAAAGACCCTTGAGCAGCTTTAGCGAATCTCCGTTAGGTTTTGAAGAACTGATAAATGCAAATGAAGGCCTTCGCTTCCGTATAGAAGAAGGGGAGTACATAAGAGGTTTCTTATCGCCCGACGGGATAGTTTTTCTTATGCATCACCTGGGTGGTGACGGTAAGTCGCTTCTGTATTTTATTGAGACATTCATGAGACTTCTTGCAGGTGAAGATGTTAGTTACGTTGCGTTTGAAAACCTTCCCGTATCGGCTCTTTCAAAAGAAAGTAAACTGCCTTATCTTTACAGGCAGTTTGTAAAGCTTTGGAATAAACGCTGGGCGCGTCAGAGGCGGGTATTTAATTATGCTGACATGGATAAAGCGTATCGTGTTTTCTGGAAGGATCACACGACGAAAACCGTTGTTGAAGAATATTCCAAAGATGCATTAACGGATCTTCTTGTGAAGTCAAAAGAAGCGGGGTGTTCACTTACATCCTATCTGGTTGCTTTATGGATAAAAGACATGCCTTATAGAGCGGATGTGGGATTTGCAGTCGACGGCAGATTAACCGCTAACCGCAGCATGGGAAACTTTGCGACCGGCATTCACATCAGTTACAGATATAACGGTAAGTTAAGCGTTGGAAAAAATGCAGTAAAGATTAATAAGCTGATGAAGAAAAAGCTTGCAGATCCCAGGGTGAAGTACAGCGTTCTTCATTTTATCGGAGAGATAGATCCGGCACTTATCGACACGTTAAGTCTTGAGGCGGTCGGTGCATATCATACACGCGATACGGCAAGATTTGCTGACATAATGAATTACGGTCAGAACGTAAAGAAAAAAGATCTGAGTATTACTAATCTCATGAGGTCCGATATAAGGACAGAATTCGGCAATCTCAGGATTTCAGATATTGCATTTGTTCCTCCTGTAGTATCATACGGTAAGAATCTTATAGGTATCATTACCGTTAACGATAAGATGATCGTTACGCATCATGTGTTGGAAGATCGTAAGAGAATCGGATATGCAGTAAAGTGCCTTTTTTGGCAACTTAGCACATGCAAACGGCAACTCATGTAATGATGTATTGAATGCTCTTTTGGACTTTGTTAGTTTTGTGCCAACAAAGTTCAAAGGAGTTTAGTTATGATCAGATCAAATGGAATATGCAAGAGCTTTGCAGGGAGGCGGGTCCTTTCCGGCATAGATCTCGATATAAAGCCGGGTACTATTTTCGGACTGCTCGGACCTTCCGGAGCAGGCAAGACGACACTAATTAAGATCCTTACTGACCAGTTAGCGTTTGACAGCGGTGATGTCAGTGTTCTCGGCAAAGATGTCAGGACACTTACCGGAGCCGACAAAAAGCAGATTGGTATCATGATGGATAACCACGGAGTCTATGAGCGTATGTCATGCATCGATAACCTCAGGATATTTGCAGATATCTATCAGATTGATAAGTCAAAAGCAATGACGACTCTGACACAGGTCGGACTTGGCGACAGCGCTAAAAAGCCTGCGATGAAATTATCCAAGGGCATGAGGGCAAGACTCCAGCTTGCAAGGGTCCTCATGATCTCTCCGAAGTTATTGTTTCTTGATGAACCCACGAGCGGCCTGGATCCTATGACGATGAAATACATCCATAAGCTGATCTCGGACTGCAAAGCTTCCGGATGCACTATATTCCTTACGACACACAACATGGAAGAAGCAGCTGTTCTTTGTGATGAAGTCGCGCTGCTTAATGAAGGAAAGATCGTTGACAGAGGCGCGCCGGAAGAACTCTGCAGAAGATATAACCACCAGAAGACGATAAATATCCATCTTACGTCGGGTGAGGACATTGAGCTTCCTCATTGTGATGAATCGGCTGCAAAGATAATGAGTCTTATGTCTCAGGGCAGGATCGAGACGATCCATTCATCAGAGCCGACTTTGGAGAGTGTATTTCTCGAACTTACCGGCAGAAGACTTGAGTCAGATGAGGAGGTCAGGTATGCATAACATCAGTGTGATAATCAAAAAGCAGCTAAAGGATACATTGAAGAACAAAACCGTACTTATCCAGTTTGTGATGTTTCCTGTGCTGACACTAATTTTCGAAAATGCGATAAACATTCCCGATATGCCTGAATTGTTCTTTACAAAACTCTTCTCGGTAATGTATATGGGCATGGCGCCGCTCGTGGCAGTCGCATCGGTCATTGCAGAAGAGAAGGAGAAGAATACGCTGCGGGTTCTTACGATGGCGAATGTAAAAGCCTGGGAATATCTTGCTGGAATCGGGATCTATGTCTGGACGATCTGCATGGCAGGTGCGGGAGTGATGGCAACTACGCTTTCTTCAGGAGACATTCCTTTCTATCTCGGCGTAATGGCAGCAGGATTTATAATCTCGATCGCGATCGGCGCGTGCATCGGTATCATCGCATCTAACCAGATGGCCGCAACATCTTTGTCACTACCGGTAATGCTCATATTTTCATTTATGCCTATGCTTGCAATGTTCAATGATAAAATAGAAAAGATAGCCGGGATCTTTTACACGCAGCAGATCCGTGAACTTCTCGGCAATATGACTTTTGACGGGATAAAGACTGAGACCATGCTTGTTGTTGCAGTAAATGCGCTTCTGGCACTCTCGCTCTTCTTCGCAGCCTTCAAAAGAAAAGGACTTGAATAATGAAGATCAATCTGGACATTGACGGCAAATATGACGACACAGAGGTCATCATAAGAGCACCGCATCTGAACAACGACATTGAGAGAATGGTCGCGATGATGCGCATGATCGACATGCAGATAGCTGTCCGTAAGGATAACGAGACTTATCTGCTTGAGACTGAGAAGATCCTTTATATCGAAGCAGTCGACAGGAAGACGTTCGTTTATACGAATTCCGAAAACTACGAGTCAGAATTAAAGCTCTATGAGATCGAACAGGAACTCATAGAGCGTGACTTCCTGAGGATCAGTAAGAACAGCATAGTCAATCTGCGCAAGATAAAGAGCTTAAAGACTGACGTTAACCGCAAGATCAGGATAACTTTGCAAAACGGCGAGCAGATCGTAGTGTCGCGCATGTATTCTGATGAACTTAGAAAGAAGCTGGGGTTAAGATAATGGACGATAAAAAGACTGTTTTTAACTATATAGGACAGATGTTTTCGATATACGGAGTAATGATCATGATCTTCATAGTCATCAACCTGATCATCGGAAATGAGGCCGGAAGCGTATCTACATTGTTCTCTTTGGGCTCTGCCGGTTTGTCAACAGCCACTTTGCTGGAACTGTTTCTGCTCGTCCTGATCGTTACGGCTGCACAGAATATTTTCCTTACGGATATTCTTATTAAAAACCTGGCGCTTATTGTCAGAAATATCCTGTTCTTTGCAACGATACTGATCGCAATAACCGCTTTTGCCGTTGTGTTCGGCTGGTTCCCTCTGGATAATGTGGCAGCCTGGATCGGCTTTATTGTATCATTTACTATATGTGCCACTGTCAGTGCGTTCCTCATGCGCCTCGAAGAAAACGCCGAGAACAAAAAGATGCAGGAAGCGCTAAAGCGGTTTAACAAGTAATTGCAGGCTGATTAAAAAGATAAAGGCGGAAAAGTGGCTTTACTTAAGAGCTATACATGTACCAATTGCGGCGGAGTCCTGAATTTCGATGAAGATCAGGAAATATTTGAGTGCCCTTTCTGCGGACAGGAATTCAACTTCACGGATTTCCATAGGGATGAATTGCTGAATCAGGCAGCCAAGTCTCTTAAGGAATTGAGATACGAAACGGCAAAGGAAAAATACGATACGCTGTTATCCAATAATCCTAAGGATTTTGAGGCTTTGCGAGGGATTGTCCTTGTTCAGGGCAGGATCAGTTCGCTTGAGGCAATTGATTCGCCTGATAACATCAGATACTGTGATCTGGAAGCAGCGGTCATTGCAGCTGATGATGCCGGAAAGATTATGGACGGCTCTTCTGAAATCCAATATTTCGAGAGACTCACAAAATTACTGGAACTTGGCAAAGAGTTCCGTGACAAGACAGCAGACGCGCTTGACAGATCAGAAGAAGCAAGGGAAAAGTACAGAGCAGCTGCTGAAGGTGAGAAGAAAAGCCGTGAAAGACTGAATTATGCCGGTAACTATATAGGCATAGTTTTGACTATGATATTTGGTGTACTTATTTTTGTATTTTTATTAGCTACCGGGTTAAATATAACAAGGCTTGTTCCTGCTTCATTAACCGCATTTGGAGTAATTGCACTGATAGTATTGGCCGGTTTCCTGATCCACCGTCATAAGGTAAGAACTGCTCTTAATATCCCCAAGTCCTCAGAGTATATTACGTCAGGTCACGTAATACAGGATTTCCTGTCTGAAGAAGCTGTTGAGATAAGAAAAAGATACATTGAAGAGTTAGAGCTTCTGAAAAAGGAGGATCCTGCTTCAAAAGGCTATATGCCTCCCAAGATGAAAAAGAAGTCTTCTGCCAACGATCCGTTCATCAACATTACAAAGACCGTAACTTGCGCAAAGTGCGGCGGCCAGCTACATCCCAATAAAGAGAAGGGCCTTTTTGAATGCAAGTTTTGCGGCGTGGCTTACGGCATGTCGCTTTTCTTCAATAATACTCTCCGGAAGGCAAAAGAGGCCGTAAAAAGAGATGATTATACTGAGGCGGATCAAAGGTTTTCCCATATGCTCATGGTCGATCCCCATGATTTCGATGCTCTGCTCGGAAGGATCTTCTGTGTCGGAAAATGGAAGATCATTGATGACATTGATTTGTCTGATACCTTTCTCCCAGCGGTATATAAGAAACTCAAAGACAGGATCGGCGAAGCTGTTGATCACGCGGCAGCTGAAGACAGAATGTTTTTTGTGACTATGGCTGATCTTGCTGATGTTCTCGAAAAGAATGCATGTAATGAACAGAAAATCAGGAAGTGTCAGAATGAACTCAATGCTGCAAACATGAGTGAGATCCATATAGCAGGCGGTAAGAATTCCAGAGAACTTATTGAAAGAAAAAAAGAAATATACGCGCAGCTCGAAGAATACAGCCTGATTAAGTATGACTTGCTTAAGCGGTTTGGACCGTTAAAGGGATCACTGCTTAAAGAAAAGGAACATCATGCCGCCCGTGTATCAGCATCTTAAGCTTCTTAATGCATAATAGAGAAATAGGAATACTTCTGTTATTATCTTCTCGTAAATCTTATAACGGATGGTGTGACGTAATTGTCTGATCCTGCTGCTGTGAATATTGAAGGTGATCTGATCATCTCTGAAGATCTGGGACGTGACGGATTAAAACTCCTTCAGCATAAAGACTGCTACAAGCTTGATACCGCAAGCGTTCTTCTTGCGTGGTTTGCAGCTTCATTTGTGCGTCATGGAAAGCCTTGCGAGATGCTTGAACTGGGCAGCGGCACGGGTGGTGTATCTCTTCTTGCATCTGCGCGCTGCACAAATGCCAGCATCGACGGTGTTGAACTCGTTCCTCTGGCTTATAAGGTCTTTTGCGAAAACATTAAGCTCAATCATCTGGAAGACCGCATTAACGCATTCAACTGTGATCTCCGCGACCTTCCTGCTGAGATCAAGAATAAGGCTTATGATGTGGTCTTCATGAATCCGCCATTTTATGACGGGACCAAAGGCTCTGTAACAGACGGTAGTGTTAAATCATTGCATGAGGCAACGGCGCGCTTTGCAGAACAGGGAGTACTGGAGGATTTTATCCGTGTTCAGTCTTTGAGGACGAGGACGAGCGGAGGTTTTGCGGTTATGTGCATCAATCCCGAGCGGGTGCCGGAATGCTTTACGCTGTATTCAAAATATAAGATCACGCCCGTGCGTCTTTTAACAGTTCATGCAAATGCATCAAAAGATGCTTTCCTTGCCTTGATAGCAGGGAAGAAAGGGTCACCCAACGCTGAATTTAAAGTCCTGCCGCCTCTGTTTATCAATGAGGAAGGCTCTTCGGCCCTGACTTCAAGAGCGGCACAAATATATGAGGAGGAACACTCAGATTGCTTTATCTAGTCGGAACACCTATAGGAAACCTTGATGATATGTCGCCCAGAGCATGCGAAGTGCTTAAGAGCGTTGATGTTATTGCGTGCGAGGATACAAGAGTTACGGGCATTCTGCTCTCACAGCTGGGGATAAACGGCAAGCGCCTGATCGCTTACCACGAGCACAACAAGGCTGCCAGCGGCAACGGCATTCTGGATCTTTTGAAGCAGGGACTCAATGTCGCCGAAGTGTCCGATGCCGGTATGCCCGCGATCAGCGATCCCGGTGCAGATCTGGCATCACTTGCTGCTTTAAATGGTATTGAGGTATCAGTTATCCCGGGGCCGTCAGCTGTTACAGCTGCTTTGAGCATTTCAGGACTTGATACAAGATATTTCCACTTCGAAGGGTTCCTGCCGTCAGAAGGTTCCAAGCGCCGTGACCGTTTGGGCGCATTGTCTTTAATAGGGGAGACCATTGTTCTTTATGAAGCTCCGCACCGCTTAAGAAAACTATTGGACGAACTTAACGAGAACGGGTTCGGGGCAAATAAACTTGCCATCTGCCGCGAACTTACAAAGAAGTACGAAGAAGTCCTCAGAATGACTGTCTCTGAAGCGGTTGAGTACTATAAGAGCACCGAGCCGCGCGGAGAGTTCTGCATCTGCCTTGAACCCAAGGAACAAAAACCGGCTGCTGCTGCAGGTGACCCTGAAAAGCTAATTGCATTACTGAAAGAGAAGGGCATGTCTTCCAAGGATATTGCTTCTGTTGTATCGGAATACACGGGAATGAACAAGAAAGAGGCTTATAAGATCGCATCTGAAAGCTGAGTTTATAGCACCTGCTGCGCAATTAGCCGTCAAGGGACGCTGGCGCTTGAACCCTTGACTGCATGCTTGCAGGTGCTTATTTGTGTTCAAGGCGGGTTTAAGCCCGCCTTTTATCAAAGATATCAGGCCTATCTGTAGTTCTTTTCGATGAAGTCATCAAGGACTTTCACATCTAGAGGACATTCTGCTGACTCAAAGGTGTAGAAAAGCTTGTCCCCTTGAAATATTCCGCTTCGCGTATATTTGATAGCTCGTTCGGGTATTTCTTTGGTGTATTCAGGATCAGACATTTTCCCGCAATGCTCATGGTAGAGTACTTTACGGTCACTTATCCTGAGAATAGTGAAATCCGGGTGAATGATTTCTTTTCCTACCTTGAGTGGGCATTCGTATTTGTAGGGAATTCCCTTGGCATATAGTCTGTCCGCTATTATGACTTCAGATTTTGACCTGACGCGTTCGCCCTTAAGCGTATAGTATTCAGGCGCACCCTTTTTGAAAGGTTTGGGTTTGAAGGGCTCTGCCTGCCATTTAGCTGCATACTGTTCGTCATCCGGAACAATGGGTATGGCGTGTTTCTTAAGTTCTGAAGGAAGATCATCATAAACATTTTCCATTCTTGTCCTGGGATAGAGTTTAATTGTCTTGCTTAGTGCTTCAGTCTCTTGCTTTGCGGCTTTTTGGACCAACTTCAGATACTTTTTCTGAACCAGGCTTTTAATTAGACTCTGGTCTTTCTTGCTCAGGTATTTGGTTTTCTGATTGCCTTTGTAATATATGAAATGTGATGTCCCATTATGGTGTTTAACCAAAATGCTTCCTTCAGGCAGGGAGGCAATCTTTTCGGCAAGTCTGTCAATCGTTCTGGAAAGCAGTTCTTTTCGACTTTTAATAGCATCCCGCATATTCAGTTGCCTCCTTTAGTAACATCATATGAAGTAGTTTGCGGTTTGTGCGCATGAATTCACTGAAAATGAAAAAAGGGGCCTGTATTTGAGACTTTTGGGCAAAAATTGAGACTGGGTTTTGTTTGAAATACTGTGGTATACCATTTTTCTGTTTTTCAAGGAAATTGGTATACTTTTTCGCGGTTTTATAGTCTATTTTGCGAAAAAAAGAGAATTTTGGCATATTTTGCGTGTCAGGAAGTTGGGCATTCAGCCCTATTCTTGAAAACTCGCGGTTAAATAACTATAATCATTTAGTTACGCGCACTTATTAATATACGCGCGAGGAGGAACATCATGGCTGATAAAAAGACATTCTACATCACGACACCGATCTACTATCCGTCGGGCAATCCGCATATCGGACACTGCTATTCGACTCTTGCATGCGATGCAATCGCAAGAATGAAGCGAATGCAGGGCTATGATGTAATGTTCTCCACAGGTACAGATGAGCACGGCCAGAAGATCGAGAAGAAGGCTCAGGAAATGGGCATCACTCCCAAGGCCTATGTTGACGGGATCGTTGCTAACTTCAAAAAGCTTTGGGCAACACTCGGAATCAAGTATGACAGATTCGTCAGAACTACTGATGATTACCATATCAAGACCGTACAGAACATGTTCGAAAAGCTCTACAATGACGGCTATATCTACAAGGGCGAGTACAGGGGCAAGTATTGCACACCCTGTGAGTCTTTCTGGACAGAGAGCCAGCTTGTTGACGGCAAGTGCCCTGACTGCGGAAGAGAAGTAACAGAGGCTTCAGAGGAAGCTTACTTCTTCAAGCTTTCAGAATTCGGCCCCAGGCTTAAGGAACTGCTCCTTGATCCCGAGAAGAATTTCCTCGAGCCCAAGTCCAGAGTTAACGAGATGATCAATAACTTCATTGAACCCGGTCTTCAGGATCTCTGCGTATCCAGAACGAGCGTAAAGTGGGGAATCCCCGTTACCATTGATGAAGGTCACTACGTTTATGTCTGGATGGATGCACTTACAAACTATATCTCGCTCCTGGGCTTCATGAATGATACTTACAACGATTATGAGAAGTACTGGCCTGCTGATGCACATGTAATGGCTAAGGAGATCGTAAGATTCCACTCACTTATCTGGCCTGCATTCCTTATGGCATTGGGCGAGCCACTTCCTAAGAAAATCTATGGTCACGGCTGGATCACATTTGACGGCGGCAAGATGAGTAAGTCAAAGGGCAACGTAATAGATCCTTTCGTACTTTGCGAAAGATATGGCGTTGATGCTCTGAGATATCACCTCTTAAGAGAGATGGTATTTGGTTCTGACTGCCCTTATTCAAATGAGCAGATGTTCTCAAGGATCAACTCAGACCTTGCAAACGATCTCGGTAACCTTGTATCAAGAACAGTCGCAATGGCTATCAAGTATTTTGACGGCACACTTCCTGAAGAGAAGGAATTTACAGATGCTGATAACGAGCTTTTAGAGCAGCTTGATGCCCTTCCTGATTTTGTTTCGGAGACTTTTGAGACGATGCGCTTCTCTGAAGGTCTTGCTAAGATCTTTAGCGTTATCGCAAGAGCAAACAAGTATATTGACGAGAACGAACCCTGGAAGCTCGCCAAGGACGATTCAGCTAAGCCGAGACTTGCTGCAGTTCTTTACAATCTCCTTGACTGCATCAGACGTGTTGCAATCCTTTTAGAGCCCGTAATGCCTCATACATCACCCAAGATCTATGAGCAGATCGGCGCTGATGCTTCCAATACGACATGGGATTCAACAAAGGTAAGACATGCTCTTGCTGCTAACGTAACAGTAAAAAAGGGTGATGTTCTCTTCCCGAGAATCGATATCGATAAGGAGATCGATGAGCTTAACAAGCTTTTCCCTGCTGAAGAAGAGAAGGGCAAAGATCTTGAGCCTTTGAAGCCGCTTACAAAGTTCGATAATTTCGCTGCTTTGGATCTGAGAGCCGTAAAGGTACTCGAGTGTGAAAAAGTACCCAAGTCAGATAAGCTCTTAAAGTTCAAGGTTGATGACGGTTTCGGTGAGAGACAGGTCCTTTCGGGTATTGCCAAGTACTACAAGCCTGAAGATCTTATCGGCAAGACACTTGCGATGATCGTTAATTTAGAGCCCAGAAAGATGATGGGATATGAGAGCAACGGCATGATCCTCTCCGTTAAGTACGGTGACGGCTACCGTGTTGTCGAATTCGACGATACTGTATTGCCCGGTTCTGATATTTCATAACGAGCCGTGAGAGAGCCCGTCTATTACAGCGGAAGCGCCGAGTTCTTTGATACTCACGCGCATATCTATGACAGAAAATATGCAGACTGTAACACCTCTGTGGAAGATATCCTGCAAAGATGCAGGGCTTCCGGTGTTACAAGTATGCTTATTCCCGCTGACAGTGAAGAGACTTCAAGACTTGCTATAGAACTGGCTGTTAAGTACGACGGTTTTGAAGGCATGAAGCTGTATTCTTCGTGCGGCGTTCATCCGCATGAGGCAAAGACTTATACGGATGTTACGGAAAATTATCTAAGGGAATGTCTCGAAAACCGCACGGAAAACAAGATCAGGGCATTAGGTGAGATAGGTCTTGATTATTACTATGATCTTTCCGAGAGAAGCGTTCAGCGTGAAGTTTTCGAGAGGCAGCTTATTCTCGCAAAAGAATACGATGTGCCGTTCATACTTCACGAGAGGGATGCTACAGGCGACTGCCTTGATATCCTGAGACGTTTTTACAAGGAGGGAAGACTGAGAAGCCTTCCCGGAGTATGCCACTGCTGCTCGTGCTCGTTAGAGGCTTCTCAGGAGCTAATTAAGATGGGTTTCTATCTTGGCTTTGACGGACCGCTGACTTTTAAGAACAATAAAAAGACGCCTGATGTGGCTCTTAATACGCCGTGGAACAGGATAGTCATTGAGACTGACAGCCCGTATCTAACACCGGAACCCAACAGAGGACTGATAAATGAACCATGTCACGTTGCCTATGTATGCGAAAAGCTTGCAGCCATAAAGGGCGTGACTATTGATGAAGCAGCTCAAATAACCTATGATAACGGCAATAAACTATATGGAGTGAATTAGTATGCAGAGTAAGAAGGATCTTATTTTAGTAGTCATTACGGTAATTCTCGTCGGAGTTCTTATCGGAGGATTCATATATGACAGGGACAGTGCGCTTCTGTCCAGAACGAATTATTTTCCTATAAGTGAAGACCAGAATCTTGAAGTCGTTAAGATGAACAAGGCCGGTTTCCTTTATATGCGTGCTGCATATGAAGCAAAAATAAAGATAAAGGACGGCCGAGCAGATAATTACATCATTGAGATCGCTCAAACCTATGGCGGTGAGGGCAGAATGTTTGATTATCCGCAGTATAAGGAATATGAAGCGGATGTTCTGACTAAGGTCGGACTTAAGCCCGATCCGCGCACGGATTCTTTTATTTGGGTTCTGGGAGTGCCGCTTAATCCGAACACATCCGAAAACATTGTCTATATCGTCTCGATCGAGGGCGAAGGCGACGCCTACATATATCTGTATTACTCGAGAAGATAAGGCTTTTGAAGGAATTTTCCAAAACTCGAAATTTGTTGTTGACAGAACTTCGGTATTTGTTTTATAATTCATTCGCGCTTTGAATAAAGGTGTGGCTAACGGAAGCTTAGCTCAGCTGGGAGAGCATCTGCCTTACAAGCAGAGGGTCACAGGTTCGAG
>CADAKH010000007.1:91644-94166 GCA_902788505.1 Oscillospiraceae bacterium | reverse complement strand
ATAGTCAGACTGTAAGTTTAGAATGGTTTTCACAAAAATATTCTAACAATAAATGGGCCCTTCGGGACCCATTTTCTTTTGCAAAATTAAAGGGCCATCTCAATTTAGTTTTGAGACAGCCCCCTTTCTTCCGTTTATTCAGTTACAGAAGTCAGATCAGAAATCTACTTCAGTATCGTAGTAACAACATTTAAGGAGTTTTTCCATCTCTTCAACGGATGGCTGACGAGGGTTAGATCCCGTACATGCATCTGCGATAGCATTTACAGCGATGTCGTGAAGTCTTTCAAGGAATACTTCCTCAGGTACGAAGCCCTTCTCAGCAGGATAGCTGTCAGCACCGTATGTGCCGATTCCGTGAGGGATGTTAAGGTCATCGTTCATCTTGCGCAGGTAAGCGATGAGTGCTGCGACCTTCTCATCATCGGAAGCATTCTTGTCAGCGATGCCCATGTAGTCAACGATAACGCCGTAGCGCTTCTTTGCAGTCTCATCCTTGGCATTAAATGCGATTACCTTAGGAAGGTACATAGCGTTTGCGGCACCGTGGATGATGTGTGCACCGTAATCAGCAAAAGCAGCACCTGTCTTATGAGCCATGGAGTGAACGATTCCGAGAAGTGCATTGGAGAAAGCCATACCTGCAAGGCACTGTGCGTTATGCATTCTGTCTCTTGCTTCCATATCGCCGTTGAAGGAAGGAACAAGATCTTTCATGATCATCTCGATAGCATGGATAGCGAGTGGATCTGTGTAATCGCTGTTGGCTGTGGAAACATAAGCCTCGACTGCGTGAGTCATTGCATCCATACCTGTGTGAGCAACGAGTTTCTTAGGCATTGTCTCTGCAAGCTCAGGATCTACGATAGCAACATCAGGTGTGATCTCAAAGTCAGCGATAGGATACTTGATACCCTTGGAATAGTCAGTAATGATGGAGAAAGCGGTTACCTCAGTAGCTGTTCCGGATGTAGAGGAAACAGCGCAGAAATGAGCCTTCTTACGAAGTTCAGGAATACCGAATACCTTGCACATATCTTCGAAAGTACAATCTGGATACTCATACTTGATCCACATTGCCTTAGCAGCATCAATAGGAGAACCGCCTCCGATAGCAACGATCCAGTCAGGCTCGAACTTAAGCATAGCCTGCGCACCCTTCATGACTGTCTCAACTGACGGGTCAGGCTCGATACCGTCAAAGATCTCAACTTCCATGCCTGCCTCTTTAAGGTAGCTCTCAGCCTTGTCAAGGAATCCGAAGCGCTTCATGGATCCGCCTCCGACGCAGATCATAGCCTTCTTTCCCTTGAAGTTCTTCAACGCCTCAAGTGCGCCTTTGCCGTGATAGATATCACGAGGTAATGTGAATCGTGCCATATGCAGTCCTCCTTGTTTTTTTATTTCTAACTGGATTATAATGCAAGCAATGTAATATGTATAAAGTATATTTCATATGTCAGTCATACAAAAATCATATGAGGTCGATCATGAACAGTAACTGGGATTATTACAAGATATTCTACTTTGTAGGAAAGCACGGAAGTTTCACTCAGGCAGCGCGTTTTCTTCATAACAACCAGCCTAACATCACACGCGTCATAAACACGCTGGAATCTGAACTTGGCTGCAGACTCTTCGTCCGATCCAAGAAAGGCGTAACCTTAACCCCTGAAGGAGCAAAGCTCTTTTCACATATAGAATCAGCTTATCATCATATCGAAAAAGGTGAAGACGAGATAACTTCAGACCGTCTCCTCGAAAACGGAAGTGTCTCCGTCTCCATAAGCGAGATCGCTCTTCACGTTCTCATGCTCCCTATCCTTCAGCGCTTCAAGACCAAGCATCTCGGAATTAGGATCCGCGTGTTCAACCACTCTACCCCGCAAGGCGTAAATGCTCTCGAACAGGGCCTTGTCGACCTGGCCGTCATCTCGTCACCGCTCAAGGTCTCCGATTCACTCGAAGCAACGCATGTCAAATCCTTTCAGGAGATCATCATAGGCGGTGAACCTTATATCTCCCTTTCTACTCGAAAACACACTCTTCAGGAGATTTCTTCATATCCACTCGTCACACAAAGCCACGACTCAACATCATTCCAATATCTTACTGAACTGTTTCTCAAGGACGACATAATCCTTAAGCCATCGATCGAAGTCACAACGACCGACCAGATCCTTCCTATCGTCGAACACGGCATGGGACTCGGATTCGTACCTAAGGAACTGGCCATGCCTTCTATAGAAAGAAAAAAGATATTCCCTATTCCTCTTGTGGATGAACTTCCTTCAAGAAGCATATCGCTCCTTCAGGACAAGAGTCGCCCGTTAAGTCTTGCAGCTCTTGAATTAAAGCGCGAGACACTTCAGGAAGATCAAGGCCTCCCGAAATAATAGTCACCCCACAACGCAAACCAGGTTGAGTATAAATGTTTTGCAAAATCGATTCGCTTTATATATGCGTTAATGATATGGAACGTGCAATTAAATTCTATGAAGAATTCTTTGAGCAAGAAGTAT
>CADAKH010000007.1:0-91627 GCA_902788505.1 Oscillospiraceae bacterium | reverse complement strand
TGCTTATAAGGTTGTAAATGAAAAGCACATATTTGGCAGCAACTGTCTTCCGAGTTTGCATTTTGATACGCTCGAGAAGATGAAGGAAAAACTTGAAGGCAAAGAGATATGTTTTCCGTTGATGCAGATCGGTAAGAATTGGGTTGCGGAATTTGTCGATTCCGAGGGCAATCATATAGAGGTATACACCGCAGTTTCATAGTGAGTTTTGATCTGGTGGCAGATATATTTATTAGGAATATAACCGACTAAGCCTCAGTGAAAATCTGAGGCTTTTTGATGCCCGGTGACGACAAAAACAATCATTCATATATATCATAATTGTCGTCACATCATCACAGTCGTCACAAGAGACGTTTCTTTTTTAGCCAAGTAAGACCGTTCATTACGAGTTGAGAACAGTGCCATTCAAAACTCTGTGAGTTTAGAACAGCACCAATTCCCAACTCTCCATTGCTACACGCTTCTACTCATTCCGCGCTACCGCTTAGATTGCCACCCGCGACTTAGGGGGATAGGGATTAAATGTTTGGTCAGCAGGCCATGGCATGCCTGCTGTGTCTATTTCTTAGCCAGGCTAAAGAAAGATAGTGTTAGGGGGAAGAAAGTGCTATAAGGGAAGCTAAAGCGTATAATATGAATACTGAGCTAAAAGAGAAAACACCCTGCATCCAGGGAACGGATACAGGGTGAATAATGATCTTTGCATAAGTCGCGGATTTAACTTAGTTTTGTTTTGTCGTAATGGGAGATAGTTTATGAAAAAATTAATAGCATCAATACTTTCAACAGCGATGATCGTGACTGCTGCCGGGTGTTCTGCTGATACGTCCGGATCTTCAGCTGATGATATTGGATTTTCGGTATGCGGAACAGAAAATACAGTTTCGGTGATTGACTACGATTATAAGTATCAGATGTATGCCACAATGACCCCTGAAGAAATCACGTCATGCCTTACTCTGGATCAGAAGGCTGCGCAAATGGTACAGTCAGTCGTGGGTTCTATTGATGAGGAGAGCATGAAGAGCAACTGTTACGGAAGTATTTATGGTGAAGAAGCCATGCTGACGGCAGAAGAATGGCGTGAATTGGTTGACGGTTTACAGCATGCTGCCGTAGATTCCGAATCGGGGATCCCATATCTTCTGGCTCAGGACGATGTTCACGGAGTCGGATATTGTGTCGGGGCAGTTTACTTCCCCCATAACATCGGACAGGGTGCTGCCAATGATGAAGAACTTGCTTATCAAGCAGGACTTATTACTGCTGATGAAGCAAAGCAGTGCCATATGCTTTGGAATCTCTATCCGTGTGTTGCCCAGTCAGTAGATCCCAGATGGGGAAGGACCTACGAGTGTTACAGTTCTGACCTTGATACCATAATAAGACTTTCCACAGCCTATACCAGAGGACTTATTGATGGAGGTGTCATCGTATGCGCAAAGCACTTCTTCGGTGATGGCAATGTTGTTTTCGGGACGGGCGAGAGTGACGGCCAGAACTACAGATTAATCGACAGAGGAGATTCTGTTCTTACTCAAGAAGAGATCGATGCACTCCTTAAGGTCTATCAGGCCCAGATCGATGCAGGAGTACAGACTATCATGGTAAGTTACAGTTCGCTAAATGGTCTGAAAATGCACGAGAACAGTGACTATATCTGGAAGCTTAAGAACGAGATGGGTTTTGAGGGCTTTATCGTAAGCGATTATTACGCAATCGAGAATATCTCTCCCTCGACCTATGATGAAAAGGTCGCTTTGGCTATAAACTCCGGCATTGATATGCTCATGGAAGGTACAAGATGCGATAAAGCGAAGAAGGCCATAGTCGATGCGGTGGGCAGCGGAAAGATAAGCGAAGACAGGATCAATGATGCTGTCACAAGGATCATTAAAGTAAAGAAGGAGGCCGGCCTTTTTGATGATCCTTTCTGTGAGAATATAAAGACAGCCCAGCAGGAAATAGGTTCCGTGGAATACAGGGCAGTAGCAGAGCAGCTGGTCGAGAAGAGTCTTGTGCTCTTAAAGAATGAGAATGATGTTCTGCCTCTTAAAGAAGGAACTAAAGTCTATATTACGGGACCTTTGGCTGACAGTGCCCGTGACCAGTGTGGCGGCTGGACAATGGGATGGAACATGAGCCCTAATAAGGATATCGAGGGCGTTACAACGATACTTGAAGCTTTTGAGAGATATGCCGCAGATTATGGAATCGAAGTCATTACGGATCCTGAACAGGCAGGCGAGGCTGATGTTGTTATCCTTTGTGTCGGAGAGAAATCCTATGCTGAATGGTATGGTGATTCAGGAGATCTCGCGCTCTGCGGGCAGACTGGTTTTGGAAAGCATAACCGTAAAGCTATCGATGAAGTTAAGGAGCTTGGAAAACCCACAGTTACATGTATCGTTGCAGGCAGGCATGTCATAATGGATGAGACGGATTACGACAGCTGGGACAGTGTTGTCATGTGTTATTTGCCCGGTTCTGAAGGCAAGGGCGTATCAGATGTCCTCTGCGGCTGTTCTGACTTTACGGGCAGGCTTCCGTCTCCATGGTATGGTTCAACAGATGAGATAAATACAGATAAATGCTTCCTTGAACGCGGATACGGATTATCTTATAGTGATGATATCTGACCTGCATAAGATATACCACTGTTCTTGATTACAACTGAAAGTGGAAATACATTTGAATGAAGAAGATTCTATATTTGACGGATTTAGCCTATAGATAATGGAGAGAGAAGGCCGGGCACAGCGGGTGCCCGGCATGTTATAATTACTCATATGTATAGATTATTTGAAGAGTAATTAGCATCTATGAGCACTCAAGGTTATATAACTGAAAACTGGATATTGATACTTACTCTATTGGGATTTACGATCTCGCTTATTTCGACTGTCTTTATGGATAAAAAGACAATCAGACGTTTATATGCCCTGATCCTTGAAGTGTTTGTCCTTTCAGTTGTCGTTTATATTGAGTTTAAGTCATCAGGACACGGTGAATACAGGGAACTCAGAACTATTCTGACTGCGATCAGATATACAGCTACACCTGTTCTTGTTGCGCAGCTGATCTTTACGATAGTTAAGGGCCAGAGATGGTTTGTCTATATACCTTCTATTGTGCTTGCGATTATCGATGCGATATCAATATTTACAGGTATTGTATTTAGTCTTGATGAGAATAACAGGCTTGTAAGGGGACCTCTTTGGCTGCTGCCTTATGTTTTTGTGGGTTTATATAGCGTTTATTTTTTATATCTTCTTATCAGGCGTGGAGCTAAACAGAAAACAGAATTTGTTCCGATTATATTTTTCGGATTCGCTTTTGCTTTCGGAGTAATACTTCCTTTCATTATCGGAAGCGAGTATTCAAAGGTCTTTTGCGAGACTATCGCTGTGTGTGTGTTTGTATATTATGTATTCTCGATCCTGCAACTTACAAAACGGGATGCTCTTACAGGCCTTCTTAACCGTCAGGCTTATTATGCTGATATCAACAGTGATCCTGAAAGCATAACGGCTTTGGTGTCGATCGACATGAACGGTCTTAAGACTATCAATGATAAAGAAGGTCATTTAGCAGGTGATAAAGCTATTTCAACTCTTGCAGACTGTTTTATCAAAGTCGCCAAAAATAAGCATCGTGTTTACAGAATCGGCGGTGATGAATTCGTTATTGTTTGCCGCAGATGTTCTGAAGATGTGGTAACTAAGATCTGTTCCCGTATTCACGAGGAAGTGGATAAGACAAAGTACAGCTGTTCGGTCGGTTATTGTTATGCGGGTTTGGGCCGCAAATCTATAGATGATATGCTCAAAGCTTCTGATGAGAATATGTATTTCGAGAAAGAAAATTATTATCAGAAGATCGGAAGCAAGAGATGATCTCATTCTCAATATGAATATGGCTTGAAATCTGTTGGTTAAACAGATTGCTTTGTATGTATATAATTCAATTAAATCTCGAAACAGGGGAGATGAGGTATGTTGTTTTTCGATGAGCTTTTGAAAACGGATCCGTCAGTTGTTATAACCGCACTGATAATCTTTATTGCTGTTCTGATGCTTATCCTGATCGTGGTGGCGTTAAGGTTTAAACATCAGCAGCGCAACATAATGAGACATGAAGATATGAGAAGAGAGGTAGCGCGGAGAAGAAGGATCAGAGTGTCAGATAAAAACGAGGTTTTTGAACGTGACAACTATACCTGCCAGATATGCGGCATTTCACGCGATTTTCTGGACAGTTATTGCGAGGGGCTTGGCGACTATCTTTTATTGGAAGCTGATCATATACGATCCGTTGCACAAGGCGGAAGAGGTGATGATGTTGATAATCTCCAATGTCTCTGTTGGCGCTGCAACAGAAAGAAGGGCGGAAGAAATACCAATCAACAGGTCAGGGATATGATCGATTACGGGATTGATTATCTGAAGCCTGATGAAGATTCATGGTCTTGAAAGATTTATGTATATAATAGGCATTAGTTTTAAACAAAATCTGGAGGAGTGGAATGAAAGTAGTTAAAGGAATATTAAAGACACTGCTTGTTATAGTGATCATCCTGTTGGTTTTTGTGGGTGCTTTGCTGATATGGCTTACTGCAGTTGAATATAAGCCTGAGGCTGTTGAGCCGGTTACTGTTGAAGCATTGGGCGGTGAACCGAAGCAGCTTGCGCCCGGAGACCAGATGAAGGTATTTGCCTGGAATCTCGGTTTCGGAGCTTTAGGTGACAATGCTGATTTCTTCATGGACGGCGGAAAGATGGTCTATCCTGCAGATGAGACAAGGGTAAAAGAGAACCTTGATGCCTTTGTTACTGAGGTTAAGGCTCAGGATCCTGATCTGTTGCTGTTCCAGGAAATAGATCTGGACAGTGACCGCAGTTATCACATTGATCAGACACAGTATTTTGATAATCTGGGCTATAACAACATGTCTTTTGCATATAATTTTAAAGTTGCTTATGCCCCGATCCCGATACCTCCGATGGGAAAGATCGATTCAGGTGTAGCGACATACAGTAAATATCCGGCAAATACTTCAACAAGAGTTTCGCTGCCTTGTCCTTTTTACTGGCCTGTCAGGACATTTAATCTTAAGAGATGTCTTCTTGTTACAAGGATTCCTGTAGAAGGCGGTAAGGAACTGGTCATCCTTAACTTCCATCTTGAAGCTTATGATGACGGCGATGGAAAGACGGCTCAGGCTAAGATGCTCATGGATATTCTGAATGATGAGAGAGCAAAGGGTAATTATGTTATCGCAGGCGGAGATTTCAATCAGACATTCTCATTTATTGATAACAAGTATCCTGTATTTGAAGAACAATGGCAGCCAGGTGTGATGGATGTTGATGCTTATACGGATGAATGGCAGTTCCTTATGTATACAGATGTACCGTCATGCAGATCGATATATGCTCCTCTGGCAGGAAATGATCCGTCTTCTCTGCAGTACTACATCATTGACGGTTTTATTCTTTCTTCAAATATCAGAGTTGATTCTTATGAGATACATGATCTCGGATTTGCAAACAGTGACCATAATCCCCAGGTCTTAAATATCACTCTCGAATAATATAATAAACAACACCAACAAAAAACCTCCCCAAAGGAAAGGGAGGTTTTTTGCGTGCTTCACTTTTATGGATAAGAGGTTTTGATGTCTGATCACCCTTGAGACGAGCTCAAAATTCTCTTTAAATGATTAATTATTCTCCAAGATTTGCTGCATCGGCACATTCACCATATACTTCTTCAATCTGGCTGTTGTGCTGTGATACAGAAGTCTGAGCCATATTTGCAGCATTCAGATATCTGCCGACAGAAACAATAAGAACGCCTGCAAGTATAACTATGATTGCAATTACAAGTACCATCTCGACAAGAGTAAATCCTCTGCGTGTCTTTCCAATCTTTCTCATAAGCTACCTCCCCTGGAATATGAGTTACCCTTACGAAACAAATATATCACGAATAGTTCACAATGTGTTCATATTTTTCATATTTTCTCCCTAATTTGTGCGAATAACCAATAGCAAAGGTATGACTTTGTGCAAAGTGATGCAAAATAGCTATAAATACGTTGTTTTCAAGGGAACTGCGGCGGTTTTCCGATCTTAAAAAGTGATGATTTTGATAAAATCACAAGATTTTGGATAGAGCGTTAAGGTTTGAATGTTAACAATTCTGTTTACATTTTGTTAATAAGTTTCTGCGTAAATGTGTCTTTAAAGAACCGATTGTCAAAGACGATAAAACAATGTATACTTTCAAAGTTCAAATGAGGATGATTAGCTCAGCTGGCTAGAGTACATGCTTGACGTGCATGGGGTCACAGGTTCGAGCCCTGTATCATCCACCATTTTATTGTAATTATAGAATATTGAAGTGACAGGTGATATACCCGTCACTTCTTTTTTGTGATGATTTGACCATTTAAGAAGCGTAGTTTTATAATATTTATGTATTTATGGAATAAGAGGAGGAATTGTATGGGAAAGTTCTGTCCGCACTGCGGAACACAGGTTGTTGATGCCGCTAACTTTTGCATGAAATGCGGATACAATTTCAACGCACAGGCCGGAACACCGGTTGCACCTGTAGCTCCGGTCCAGCCGCAGCAGCCGGCTTTTCAACCGGCAAGACCCTGGATTCAGAATTCCGGTGTGGTCAATCCTAATCCGGTAGCCGGATATACAGAGTACAATCCGACATTCCACTGCAGATGTGAGTACTGTTACTACGAATTTGATTATCATACGTACGATCTTGGTCACAGAGCATGGTATCCGCATGGATTTGTTTATTGTCCCCGTTGCCAGAAACCTTTGAGACACAAGCTTGAGTATGAGGTCCTGACTAATGTTGTTCCTGCTCAGCCTGTGGTCCCACAGGCTCCTGTTGCACCTGCAGCTCCGCAGCTAAATCAGGTACCGCCTGCCACATAATAGTTATTTATTGTTTGTAATCATGTTTAAGCTGCTTCCGTTGCGGGGCAGCTTAAATATTGGAAATATTAATTCTTATATGATAACTTTGAATAGCCATGGCTATAGATAAGAGTAAGACTGAATTAATTAAAGCAAAGTATGAAGAACTGACCGGAACATTAAGTGATCCGGCTGTTGCTTCGCGTCCGGAAGAATATACCAGATATTCAAAAGAACTGGCCGCAATGAATCCTCAGGTCGAAGCGATCAGGAATTATGAGGCGTGTGAAAAAGAGATAGAAGGTATTTTAAAGCTTCTCGAGAGTGGTGATCTGGGCGGAGACGATGAGATGCGCAGTCTTGCTAACAGTGAACTTGCCGATGCCAAGTCCAGACTTGCAGAGCTTGAGAAAGAACTCATGATCTATCTGACGCCCGGAGACCCGAGAGATTCAAGATCTGTAATCCTTGAGATCAGAGGCGGTGCCGGAGGAGAAGAGTCTGCACTTTTCGCAGCAGATCTTTTCAAGATGTATAAAGGATACGCGGCGATTAAAGGGTTTGATGTAAGCATAGTTGATGCAAGTCCGACGGAGCTTGGCGGATATAAGGAGATCGTTGCTGAAATAGATGGTCCGAGAGTATATTCGAGAATGAAATTTGAGAGCGGAGTCCATAGGGTACAGAGAGTCCCTGTGACCGAATCAGGCGGCAGGGTTCATACCTCAACGGCAACCGTAGCCGTACTTCCAAAAGCAGAACCAACGGATGTTGAGATTAATCCGAATGATCTTAAGATCGACCGCTTCAGAGCGTCGGGTGCAGGCGGACAGCATATCAATAAAACCTCATCTGCAATAAGGATCACTCATCTTCCGACAGGAATGGTCGTAACATGTCAGGATGAAAGATCGCAGATCCAGAATAAAGAAAAGGCGATGGAAGTGCTTCAGTCACGTTTGTGGGCAATAGCTCACCAGGCGGATGTTGACAGACATAATGATGAGAGAAAAACCCAGGTGGGAACGGGCGACAGATCCGAAAGAATAAGAACCTACAATTACCATCAGGGAAGAGTAACCGATCACAGGATAGGACTTACGCTTTACAAATTGGATAGTATACTTGCAGGTGATCTTGATGAGATAGTTGATGCATTAACGCTTGCTCAGGCAGCCGATAATGCAAACAGCAATGATAACAGCAATTAAGGTGCAGATATGGAACGTGAAAAAAGATATAAGAATACTATATTAATTGATTCCGGTGACGACAAGGCGATCAAAGAAGCTGCAGAGCATCTAAGAAACGGCGAAGTAATTGGATTCCCTACGGAAACTGTTTATGGTCTTGGATGTGATGCCGGAAACGGAGATGCGGTCAGGAAAGTTTTCGAGGCAAAAGGCAGACCTGCAGATAATCCGCTTATCTGTCATATCGGAGATAAGTCCCAGATAAAAGATATCGTATCCGAGATCACGCCTCTGGCTCAGACTCTGATAGATGCTTTTATGCCAGGACCTATTACGATAGTAATGAAAAAAGCTGATTCCATTTCTGCTCAGACCACTGCAGGTCTTGATACGGTGGGTGTCAGAATGCCTTCCCATCCGGTAGCAAATAAGTTCCTTAAATACTGCGGTGTCCCGGTTGCTGCCCCGTCAGCAAATCTTTCGGGCAGACCTTCACCGACGGGTGCAAGATCGGTCATTGAAGATATGGACGGATATATTTATGCGGTTATAGACGGCGGTGATTCCGAGTATGGTCTTGAATCAACTGTTGTTGACTGCACAGGAAAAGATCCTGTCATATTAAGACCCGGTGCAGTTACGAAAGCTGATATTGATTCTGTATTGAAAAATAAGAATACGGTTATGTCAGATGCTCTGACCGGCGGAGAGACACCGAAAGCTCCGGGAATGAAGTACCGTCATTACGCTCCTTATGCTCAGGTTGAGATCATCGATATGCCTGAGGGTACAAAGATCACCGGTGATGATGCAATTGGAACTGACGGCAAGATAGAGAACAGCCGTTTTACTCTGGAGGATTTAAAGAAGCTTTCGGATGATGAAGCAAAGGAACTGGTAAATATCGCTTCACCTTTTATCCTGAGATCAAGAGAACTTCTTTCCAAAAATCCTTTTGTAAGGATCGGTCTATACTGCGGAACGGAGATAAAGACAGTTTACGATAAACTCAATGACAAGCTTTTGTCGGCGCATACCGAGTTTTGTGTCTACGGAAAAACAACGGATGTATCCTGTGCATCTCACGGTCTGTTTGAAGGATTGAGATTTCTGGACGTTCAGGAAGTCGATGTGATCCTTGCACAGGGATTTAATGGAGAAGGTCTTTCTGTTGCTTATATGAACAGACTCTCCAAAGCTTCCGGCAAAAAGGAGGAACTGACACCCGGTATGCCTGCTCCCGCAAGGCCCGCAAGAACACCTCTTCCTATTGATGCGTTTAAGGATACCGTTACGGCATCTGTATTATTTGTTGATGACAACAACACATCACTTTCTTCATGCTGCGAAGTGTTGATGAGACAGATGATAGAAAAGAACGAGCCTTATATTTCCGGTGATTATGCTGATACAGGCTTTGAGCTCTACTGTGAATCGGCAGGCCTTACTGCAATGGACGGATTGGGAGCCGATCCCCAAATGGATAAAGCCGTAAAAGAGATCTCCGGCCGAGGATTGAATAATGTGGAATCCAGAAGGGCAGATCCGGCGATCTATGACTGCAACGATCTTATCCTGACGGTAAGAGATGAACAGGCTTTTGCCATAACAAAGGCATTCCCTGAAATAAAAGATAAAGTATTTTCTTTTTCGACATTCGCCGCTTCCAACGGACTTGTCATGAAGGACTCTTCCGGAAGAGTCATGTCAATCTCTGTTCCGGACCCGACAGGCGAGAATTACGAGACATATCTTCATACAGCAAAAGCTCTTAAGGCATGGCTCGAAGTACTGTTCCCGTATATCCTGAAATATGCCGGTGCTTCAAGGATCTGATTCGGTTTTGTGGACAATAAAAAACTGAGACCGGTCTCAATTGCCCATCCAAAGTCTCAATCTGCTCTGAAAGGGTAGAATTTTGATTTTCAGGTTGTTAGAATCAGCCTTGTAAGAATCAGGCAGGGCATGAACAGCGAGAACAGCCTTCGGATACAGTAAATACTTGACTTTGGCGTTGCTGCTATGGTATTCTTCACACTGCCGCTTATATATGGGCGGTATCCTTGTCCGGTTTTTGACCGGACCGTAAAGTCCAGAAGGAGGTGAATGACATGGCAAACCAATATCGTTTGATCACAATCCTCAGCACCGCTACAGGTGAAGAGGGAATTGCTTCTCTTACTGACACAATTAAAGCTAAGATCGAATCAGGTGCTACGATTGATGCATTCGATGCAATCGGAACACGTGAGCTCGCTTACGAGATTTGGTGTAATCCGTTATCTCATTGTTCGTGTCGGTGAGTAATCACTTCAGACAGGAAGGTAACAGTAAATGAACAAAGTAGAATTAGTCGGAAGACTTACTAAGGACCCGGAAGTAAAGCTTACATCCAACCAGACCCAGTTTTGCAACTTCACAGTAGCAGTCGACAGACGCTTTAAGGATGCAAATGGCCAGAGACAGGCAGATTTCATCAACTGTGTTGCATGGCGTCAGACGGCAGTCTTTATTCAGAAGTATTTTCATAAGGGCAACCGCATCGGCTTGGTAGGAAGCATTCAGACAAGAAGCTACGATGATCAGAGCGGACAGAAAAAGTTCATTACCGAAGTCGTTATCGACGAGGCAGAATTCGTAGAATCTTCCGGTGCAGCATCCGGAGACACATACCGTCAGGAGCCTGTAGCTCCTACGCAGTCTTTCAACCCGCCGGCAGCAGATACAGTTGCTGCAAGTGCACCCACTGCTCCTAATATGCAGATTGATGCACCGACATCAGGCGGTTTTGATGAAGGTCAGTCCGGTGAGCTTCCATTTGAGATTTAATTAAAGGAGAACACTCAAAATGGCAGAGAACAGAGCACCCAGAGCCGGTGGTAGAGAATTTGCCGGCGGAATGAGACAGAGAAGAACACGCAGAAAGGTTTGCAACTTCTGTGCTAATAAGGTCGAGACTATCGATTTTATGGATGATGTTACTCTCAAGAAGTATATTTCCGAGAACGGAAAGATCCTTCCCAAGAGAATGACAGGCACATGCGCAATCCATCAGCGTGAGCTTACTACAGCTATTAAGCGTGCACGCCAGGTTGCTATTTTGCCCTACACGGTTCAGTAATCCGTTTTTGGGACAACCTGCAGCTGCGGTTAACACAAATCACAGTTGCTACGCTATAATTAAAAAAATGTAATAACAATCGGGCACCTCCAGGGCATATAATATGTTCTTAGGAGATAGCCCGATTGTTTTGTAAAAACGATATAAAGGGCAATAAGCGGAGGTTTATTTATGAAGGTTATTCTTCTTTCTGATGTTAAAAATGTCGGCAAAGCCAATGAGGTCGTTAATGTGAGCGACGGCTACGCAAGAAATTTTCTTTTTAAGAAGGGGCTTGCTAAGGAAGTAACTTCCGCCAATCTTAACGAAGTAAAGCTTCAGACCGGTGCTAAAGCCGAGCATGAGAGAAGAGCACTTATTGCTGCCCAGGAAGCAAAGAAGATCCTTGACGGCAAGGTGATCCGCGTAGTCGCAAGAGGCGGTGCGGACGGTAGACTTTATGGTGCTGTTACTGCCCAGGATATTTCCGACAGTCTCAAGAAGGAAGGTTTCGATGTGGATAAGAAGAAGGTTGTTATATCCAACCCCATTAAGAACACCGGATTATTTAAGACGAGAATCAAGCTTCATCCCCAGGTATCGGCTGATATCAATGTTGAAGTTGTAACAGGAGCCTGAGAGGATCTTGTAATTTATGGTTGATAATCCTGACTACATGAATAATCTTATCGACCAGGGAACTGACGATTCCGGCGAAGTTGAAGTCGAAATGGCAGTTCTTGCACTGTGTATGCGCCGTGATACAGCTATTCTCGAAGCAGTAGAGAATAAGATTACCGATGATGATTTCACCGATCTGCGCAACCGCACTATCTTTGGTGTGATCATTGACATGTTCCTTGATAATGCCAAGATCGACCGGATTACCGTATATGCCGAACTTGAACGCAGAGGTCTTGCAGAAAAGGCCGGCGGCAGACGTTATGTTTACCGTGTAGGTGACAAGACCGCCGTTCAATCAGCCCTTAACACATATATTGATGCCATCAGAGAGAGAAGCGACAGGATCAAACTTCTCAAAACGGTTGAAGAAGTTAAGAAAAAGACATTGAATGGTCAAATGCGAGCTTCAGAAGCCGTTGACTATGCCATAGATGAAATATCGCACCTTAAGGGTACGGGTGAATCTAAGGGCTTTGAGGGAATGCCTGATATTCTCAAGCTTACTATGAGTGAGATTACGGCAGAACTTAAAGATGAGGGCTCGGGGGGGAAGATCAAACTCGGTTTCCCGAAGCTTGATTCTATGCTCGGAGGGCTGAGACCGGGATCATTAAATATCCTTGCCGCACGTCCGAGTATGGGTAAATCCGCGCTTGCGATTAATATGGCTGCAAATGTTGCGGCTAACCAGAATCCTGTTGCTATTTTCTCGCTCGAAATGAGCAAACAGGAGATCGCATCAAGACTAATGTCCTCTTCTATGAGTAAGCCTGTCAGCGAGATCATATATTCACATAAGATGAGTGACGGCGACAGGAAGCAGATTGACATTGCACTGGCAAAATTATCTGAGTTTCCTATTTTCATTGATGATACGTCGGATACCAATCCTGTAACCATGAAGTCGAAACTCACTCAGTTATTTGCGGATACCAAGAAAGCTCCAAGGCTTGTCATTATCGATTACCTGCAGCTTATGACTATGCCTTCTGCTACCGGAAGATCCCGTAACGAAGAAGTCACTGCTATATCAAGATCCTTAAAGCTTCTTGCCAAGGAATTCAATATCCCTTTCATTGCGCTTTCTCAGCTTTCCAGAGGTGCTGCCCAGAGAGATGACCATACACCTCAGCTTTCGGACTTGAGAGATTCAGGTGCTATCGAGCAGGATGCCGATACGGTTATGTTTGTTGACAGACCGGATTACTATAAGAAGAAGGATGAAGAGGTTTCTTCTTCCGAAGGCGATGATGCACCTCAGAATGTTAACTTCAAAGATAACAACGATGCAAAGCCGGCTTATATCTATCTGTCCAAGAACCGTCACGGAAAGACCGGCAGGGATTCCGTCTGGTGGATCCCAAGAAAGACAATGTTCATTGAACACAGCGAAAGAGATCCGGAAGATGATGGCGGCAGTGCATATACAAGAACTGTTGACGGTGATGCCGCATCCCAGAATTATAACTTTGAAAGTGTAACTGCTGATGAGGCTCCGATTCCTGAACCTCCTATGCCTGATAACAATGATATACCGCCTGAAGGCGATGATTTCTTTGCTCAGGCAAATGACAGCTTCCCGGACGGATTTTAAGTTTTGAAAAAGGAAGAGACAGTTGAGATCTTAGACAGGGTCCTTGAATTCTCCAATGAAAAAGGGCTCTTTGACTGCGGGATAATTGTTGTTGGCCTGTCAGGAGGTCCTGATTCCGTAGCGCTTCTTCATATTCTCAAGGGACTTCGAAACTGTTTTGATATAGACTGCGATATTTATGCGTTCCACTGCAATCATCATTTAAGACCGGGAGTCTGTGATGAAGAAGCGGAGCTGGTAAGTGAACTCTGTGCCGAAAATCATGTTGAACTTAAGATAATTGATTTTGACTGCAAGGGTTTTGCCGGGATGAATCACATCTCGGAAGAGACAGCCGGAAGAGTATTGCGTTATGAAGCGTTCGAGCAATATGCACAGGCTTTGGAAAAGAAGACCGGTAAAACTGTCCGCATAGCTATTGCCCACCACAAAGATGATATTTCAGAAACAATGATGATGAACCTGTTCAGAGGTTCAGGCCTTGATGGCCTGGTTAATCCCAAGCCTGTTGCCGGAAGGATCATAAGACCTCTGTTGTGTTTGAATAAGCTCGAACTGGTTGATTATCTTGATACTCTCGGGGTCAGATACGCTATCGATCAGACAAATCTTTCTACAGATGGCACACGGAATACCTGGAGAAATGATTTCCTTCCGAGGATAGGCAGTTACTATAACGAAGATCCGTCAGTTCCGCTTACAAGGACTTATAAGCTTTTAAGTGACGATCTGGATTATATTTCGGATGCTTCAGCAAAAGCTTATGTTTCTTCACGTAAAGAAGTATCCGGTTATCCGGTTCTTTCGGCTTCGAAGATGAAGGATTTGCATCCCGCGATCAGATCACGTGTGATCAGATCATTATGGCTTGAGACATTTGGCGACCTGATTGATTTTGAGGAGATTCACCTGAAAGAATGTTTCATGCTTATTGAACAGGAACCTTCGGGGCAGATGCTTCTGGATATGCCTTTTGGCCGTAAAGCCTTCAGACATGAGGACAGTTTTGCATTTGTTTCTGAAGATAAGATCTACGGACTTGCAGCCGGCATTGCAGGAGAAATGGGCTTTTTAACCGCGGAAGGCGCGCAAAACATAGAGATTAATCTGAAAAACTGCAAAAAAGACGGTGATCTGGAAGTTAAGATCCCGGATTCTGCCTTAATATTAAAAGTAAGAATAATTGAGAATAGCAAAGAGTTAGAGTATAATAACTTGTTGTGGTTTTGTCCCGAAAGCGCATTTTCCGATGGCAAAATTACAATCGGTAACTGCTACGGTATCAGTGATGCCTTAAGGTTCAGGAGAGCCGGTTCTTCCGGCGGGAAGGATCTTAACCGTCTTATGACGGATCTTAAGATTCCGGAAGCTGCCAGAAAGCAGATTCTCTTTGCCGAAAGAGACGGGGAAGTACTGTGGTTGCCGGGTTACGGACATGGTGTCGGTTTTACGAATGCCGTGAGCCGTGATAAATACATCGCAAGCAGACCTGCAGGTCATGAATCTGAAGATATGATCAGGATCGCGATAGAAAGGCAGTAAAGAGCTATGGCTGTTAATACTGATACAGTATTGATCTCGCATGAAGAGATCGAGCAGATGTTGGACCGCCTGAGCGGTGAACTTAACCGTGATTATAACGGCGAGCCTCTTGTGGTCGTAGGAATCCTTACCGGAGCTTTTATCTTTACGGCTGATCTTGTAAGACGCCTTAATATGCCTATCATTGTTGATTTTATGCAGGTTTCTTCATATGTCGGTGAGTACTCAACGGGAGTGCTCAAAATAAAGAAAGATATGTCATACGATATCAAGGATATGAACGTTCTCATTGTAGAGGATATCATTGATACCGGAAGAACATTGGCTCTTCTGAAGGAACAGCTCCTTCAAAGAGGACCTAAATCACTTAAGATCTGTACGGCATTTGATAAGCCGAGCAGAAGAGTGAATGATTTGGTACCGGATTATAACGGGATTACGATCTCGGATGAATTCATTGTCGGATACGGACTTGATCTGGACGGCAAATATAGAGATTTTGACGATGTAAGGATCGTAAGAAAGGAATAAGAGAAAGTGTCAGATAAGGAAAAGAATGAGAAAAGTTTCAGACCGATAGGCGGAGGATTATTCTTCTATGTCCTGATGATAGTCATATTGATTGCATTCTCAACTATCGTTTTCGGCGGCAACTACGGTCAGAAGGAAAAGGCTACATTGTCTGATGTCATGAGCATCATTGACGATGATAAGAATGAAGTCAGCCTTGTTGAGATCAAGGGAACAACAGTCAATGTTAAGTACAAGAATGAAGAGGGACTGAATGTTGAGGTAACGCAGGATGTTCCTTACGAGTTCGTTGATGACCTTCTTTTGAAGCTCGACAAAGCAAAGGCTTTGGGAAAGATCGAAGGCTATAACTACACAGAGCCTTTCGACTGGTCAATTATAGTTAATGTTGTAATGTTCGGAATCTCTCTCGTAATCGTAGTTGTTCTCTTCCTGAGCATTACGAGACAGAGCAGAGACGGCAACAGCGTATTCAGTTTCGGAAACAACCGTGCGAGAGTATCCGATCCGAATAAGGATAAAGTAAAATTCTCCGATGTTGCAGGTTCCGTTGAAGAGAAGGAAGAACTCCAGGAGATCGTTGATTTCCTTAAGAATCCCAAGAAGTACCAGCAGCTTGGTGCCAAGATTCCGAAGGGCGTTTTGCTTTACGGTGCGCCCGGTACAGGTAAGACATTGCTTGCAAGAGCAGTAGCAGGTGAAGCCGGTGTTAAGTTCTTCTACATCTCAGGTTCAGACTTCGTTGAAATGCTCGTCGGTGTCGGTGCATCACGTGTAAGATCTCTGTTCTCCGATGCAAAGAAGGAAGCTCCTTCTGTTGTTTTCATCGATGAGATCGATGCGGTCGGCCGTAAGAGAGGCGCAGGCCTCGGCGGCGGTCAGGATGAGCGTGAGCAGACATTGAACCAGATCCTCGTTGAGATGGACGGATTCGATGTTAATTCAAATGTTATCGTTATGGCTGCTACAAACCGTGTTGACGTTCTCGACCCCGCACTTCTCCGTCCGGGACGTTTCGACAGAAGAATCATGGTCAATATGCCTGATGCTGATGAGCGTGAGGCAATCCTTAAGATCCATGCAAGAAAGAAGCCTCTTGCAAAAGATGTAAGCCTTCACGAAGTCGCTTTGTCTACAGTCGGTTTCACAGGTGCAGATCTCGAGAACCTTCTTAATGAAGCAGCTCTTATGGCAGCACGTCATAATAAAAAGGAGATCTCAATGCAGGAGATCACTGATGCTACGTTCAGAGTTCAGATGGGTCCCCAGAAGAATTCCAAGAAGCTCAGTGATAAAGTTAAGCGCCTTACTGCTTATCATGAAGCAGGCCACGCTGTTGTGCTCCGTGCCACATCGGAGTTCGAGAAGGTTGACCGTGTCACTATCGTTCCTGTCGGAAGAGCCGGCGGCTTCACAGCTTACAAGCCTATTGAAGATACCGATTTTTATACAGAGAAAATGCTCCTTGATACTATCAAGATGTCACTTGGCGGCCGTGCAGCCGAAGAAGTATTTCTCGGTGAAGTATCAACAGGTGCATCTTCTGATCTTCAGCAGTGCAACAACATCGCCAAGAACATGATCAAGCGTTACGGTCTTTCAAAGAAGTTCCGCAACATGGTTTTTGGTGACGAGAATGAGGAAGTGTTCCTCGGTTATTCCATGGGTCAGGTTCAGAGCTATTCTGACAAGACTGCAGCAGAGATCGATGAAGAGATCAAGCAGATCATTGACACCTGCTACGAGGAAACAAAGAGAATTCTTATTGAGAAGAGAAGCATCGTTGAAGGTCTTGCTACAAGACTTATCGACAAGCTTACGGTTGACGGTCCTGATTTCGAGAAGATCTATGTTGCAAACGGTGATCTGAGCTCCGTATATCCGACTGATTATTCAGGTATAAACACATCGGAACCGGTTATTTCAGAGCCTGTTTCCGAAAGTCCGGTTACTACAGAAGATACTTCTTTTGAAGAAGCTCCTTCTGATCACGGAAATGCAAAAGATCATGCAAGTGTCGATCCCGATGATTCAAATGATCCGGGACCTTCAGACTGATTTTATTATGTTGTTCGGCAGCCGCTCCTAACCAAAGGAACGGCTGTTTTTTAGGGGGTAATAGTATGTTGATCAAGAAGATCACAGCATGCATCACGCTGTTTTCAGTTGCGGTAACAACAGGATGTTCCGGAGCCAAGATTCCTGGCGAAGATACAGTTGCGGAACCGAAAGATTATACTTCGATGACTGTTGAAGATATCTGCTCACAGCTTTCGCTGGAACAGAAAGCAGCACAGATGATCCAGCCAACAATATATAATACATCTGCCTTGGAAATGAGAGATGTGGATTATGGGTCTATTCTTTCAAGGGTTGATAACTGGCCGATGCCTTCTGATACCGAGTGGTTCGGTATAGTTACCGATTATCAGACATATGCGATGAAATCTGCTGCGCAGATCCCTTTTATCTATGGAAACGACAGCGTTCACGGAGTTAATTTTGCATCAGGCTGTGTTATCTTTCCGCATAACATAAATGTAGGTGCTGCAAATGATGTTGTGCTTACTGAAGAATACGGAAAGCTTGTCGGAAGCGATGTGGCACACACCGGAATGCTTCTCAATTTTTCTCCCTGTGTTGCTACTGCAAATGATCCGAGATGGGGAAGAACTTATGAGTCCTATTCTTCCGATTATAAGACCGTTACAGATCTTGCAGTTGCTTATTCCAGAGGACTTCTTTCCGAAGGCGTTATCGTTTGTCCGAAGCACTTTTTGGGAGACGGTATGACGACATTCGGCACCGGCGAGAATCCCGACACCATGCTTATCGACAGAGGCAATGCCGAGCTGACTGAAGAACAGATACAGGAGCAGCTTTCAATATATCAGGCACTTGTTGATGAGGGTGTACAGGTGATCATGCTTTCACACTCAGCATTAAACGGTACGAAGATGCACGAGAATGAGAAATATATCAGCATCCTTAAAAATGATATGGGATTTGAAGGCATTGTTTTAAGTGACTGGGATTCGATAATGAACTGTTCCGGTGAAACTTATAAAGACAATATCATCTTAGGCGTTAATGCCGGTATTGATATGTTCATGACTGATACCCAGCACAAATCAGCAATGAGTTACATCATTGAAGGAGTAAAGGAAGGCCGTATCAGTGAAGATCGTGTTAACGATGCTGTTAAGAGAATCATTAAAGTAAAGAAAGATGCGGGTTTGTTTGAAGATCCGTTACTTGAAAACCTTAACCCTTCTTATGAATATGGAAGCCAGAGATCTCACGAGGTTGCACGCCAATTGGCGGCAGAATCCTTTGTGCCTCTTAAGGCCGGAAACAATATGTATATTGAGCCCGGAATGAGAGTTTTTGTCTGCGGTCCGGCTTCAGATGATGTCGGTGCCATGTGCGGCGGATGGACAAACTGGTGGCAGGGAGAAACAGATAAGGAATTCAGTAAAGGCTACGGATCCTTCCAGCGTTTTGTCGAAGGAAAATCCATCGTTGAAGCTCTTAAGGAAGCAGGAGATAAGAACGGTTTTGAAATTGTTACCGACAATAATCAGATAGATACCTGTGATATGGTGATCCTTTGCATCGGTGAATTACCGTATGCTGAATGGTATGGAGATTCGAAAGATCTTTCACTTACAGGCGAACTCGGTCTCCCGGGCAATGCCGCTGCGATCGATATTGCAAAAGGATCAGGACTTCCCACATTGACACTTATCGTTGCGGGAAGAAATGTGATGATCAGCAATTACATTGACCAATGGGATTCGTGCATTATGCTTTATCTGCCGGGTTCTGAGGGCGGTAATGCCGTTGCGGATGTTCTGACTAAGCAGACAGAGATGACAGGAACTCTGCCCATGCCATATTACTCATCTGTCGATCAGATCGGCACCGGCAAATACTGGAAAGATATCGGGTGGAGTGCTCTGAAAGATAATTGATCTTACTTTGAATTGATATTCTCGAACGAGAGCTTCATCTTTTCGTTGTGATCGATCGCCCAGTCGACTGCCCATTCAGATTCGAAAAGCACGACCGGCTCATCGTCTCTGTCCAGAACGAGAAGCGAAGTGGAAGTAAGAGTCATCTCCTTAGCATCAAATCCTTCGACATCAGACTTTGCCCAGCGCGCAAGACGGTAGGGCAGGGGTGTTCTTACGATATCAACGTTATATTCCGACTTAAGTCTGTATTCGAGTACATCAAACTGGAGAATACCGACAACGCCCATAACATAGGTCTCTGTACCGATGTTGGGCTGCTTGTAAAGCTGAACGGCACCTTCCTGTGAGAGCTGTTCGATACCCTTGAGGAACTGCTTGCGCTTCATTGAATCCTTAGGTTCAACGCGTGCAAAATTTTCGGGTGCAAATACCGGAATAGGATCGAATTCAAATTTTCTGTTTGTTGAGATGATGGTATCACCGATCCTGAAATTACCCGGATCGAATATACCTATAATGTCGCCTGCGAAAGCCTCTTCCGTGATGGCTCTGTCCTGTGCCATGAACTGCTGGGGCTGTGCGAGAGTTATCTTCTTGCCTGTACGCATGAGATTTACAGTCATGTTCTTTTCGTACTGACCGGAGCAGATTCTTATGAATGCCATTCTGTCACGGTGTGAAGGGTCCATGTTGGCCTGGATCTTGAATACGAAACCGGAGAACATGGGATCTTCAGGCTCCACCATGCCGTCTGTCGTGTGGTGAACGGCAGGTCCGGGACTCATCTTAAGAAAGTGCTTTAAGAATGGCTCAACACCGAAGTTCGTGATAGCAGAACCGAAGAATACAGGTGTGAGTTCTCCGGCGAGGACCTTATCCATATCAAGCTCATCACCGGCCATATCAAGGAGCTCGATGTCGTTCCTGAGTATTTCAATGTGACCCGGCATAAGCATTTCATCGAGCTTGGGGTCATCGATTCCTGATACGCTCTGTGTAACCATTGAAGCGCCGTGGTCATTGTTCTCGCGGTCGAAAAGAAGGACACTTCTTGTCTCTCTCTCATATACGCCTTCAAAGTCACCATCTGTTCCGATAGGCCAGTTGATAGGTACTGATCTTATTCCAAGAACCTTCTCGAGTTCATCCATGAGATCGAAAGGATTCTTGGATGCACGGTCCATCTTGTTTATGAATGTGAAGATCGGGATACCGCGTCTTCTGCATACCTGGAAGAGTTTGATAGTCTGTGTCTCTACACCCTTTGCACCGTCGAGGACCATTACCGCAGCATCTGCAGCACAGAGTGTTCTGTATGTGTCCTCAGAGAAGTCCTGGTGACCAGGGGTATCAAGGATATTGATGTGGCAGCCGTCGTATTCGAACTGCATTACTGATGAGGTAACTGAGATACCACGCTTTTTCTCGATCTCCATCCAGTCGGAAGTAGCGTGGCGTGCTGCCTTACGCGCTTTTACCGAACCGGCCTGATGAATGGCACCACCGTAGAGAAGGAGTTTCTCGGTGATAGTGGTCTTACCGGCGTCCGGGTGTGATATGATCGCAAACGTGCGACGTCTTTTTATTTCATCAACAGAATTCATTTTACCCTCAATAAATGTATAATAGTTCTTTAGAGACAAGTAATTATATATAAGAAAGAAGGGAATTACAAATAATGAAGCGTGGTGGAGGCGTTCTGATGCATATCAGTTCACTCCCGGGTCCGTTCGGCACGGGTGTGATGGGACAGGAGGCAATTGATTTTGCTAAGCAATTGGCTTCTCAGGGAATGAAGTACTGGCAGGTTCTGCCTTTTTCTTATCCCGGTATGGGCAATTCCCCTTATCAGAGTTTCTCGGCTTTTGCAGGCAACTGGCTTTTTATAGACCCGAGAAGACTTTTAGACAGAGGACTTCTCTCACCTGCAGAAGTACAGCAGGCAGAGTATACACAGAATAAGTGGAGAATAGATTACGATTTCTTAAGGACCAACAGGGATGAGCTTTTAAGAAAAGCTTTTGAGCGTGCAGACAAGGATCTTCTCGCAAAAGCAGATAAGTTCATCAAGGACAACAAGTGGGTCCAGGATGTTGCAGCTTACCAGGCGGTAAAGGATGCAGACTTTGGAAAGCCGTGGTGGGAATGGTCTGATTCAAGACTTCGCAACTACGACAAGTCTGCTGTTGCAGAACTTAAGAATGACCCCAATTACAGATATCACGGTTTTGTACAGTATCTGTTCTTCGATGAATGGGCGCATATCAAAAAGGAGATCAACGATGCAGGTATTTCGATAATCGGTGATATTCCTTTCTATGTATCAGGCGATTCAGCTGATGTCTGGGCAAGCAGAGACCTGTTCAAGATGGCATCGGCAGCAAAAGTGAACAAAGTCCTTAAAGACTATGAAAAGGCTTTGGATAAGTATAAGCAGGAGCTCGAAAAGGGCGAGACCGGTAAAGACGGCGAGCCTTTGAAAGAACCCAGAAAACCCAAGCCGGAAGCACTTGTTTTCGAAAGCGTGGCAGGTGTTCCTCCGGACTATTTCTGCGCAGACGGACAGCTTTGGGGCAATCCTATCTACGACTGGAAAAAGATGAAAGAAGATCATTATGCATGGTGGATGAGCAGACTTGAAGATAATTTCAAGCTTTTCGATTACTTGAGGATCGACCACTTCCGTGCATTCTCTTCCTATTGTGAGATCGATGCCAATGCCGAGAATGCCAGAGACGGAAAATGGATTCCCGGTCCCGGTCTTGATTTCTTCGAAGCGTATGACAAAAAATTCAAGGACAGATCCCGCCTTATTGCAGAGGATCTGGGTGAAGTAACACCTGATCTTGTTGATTTTATGAGCAAGGTCGGAATACCCGGAATGCGTGTAATGGAATTCACATTCTATCCCGGTGATAACAGTTCGTTCCTTCCTCACAATTTTGACAACAACTGTGTCGCATATACAGGAACACACGACAACAATACACTTTTGGGATGGCTCTGGGACAGTCCTGAGGAAGTCAGAAAGACATGTCTTGAATACTGCGGTTTCACAGGCGATAACTGGGGCGACGGCGGTACGCACAGTGCTTCCTGCAGAGCTATTATCAAGACACTTTGGATGAGCCATGCTGACGTTACGATAATACCTATCCAGGATATGCTCGGATACGGTGCGGATACAAGAATGAACATTCCCGGAACTCCGACAGGCAACTGGGTGGTAAGGTTTACCAAGGAAGATTTTGATTCAATAGATAACGAATGGTACAGGGATCTTAACAGGATCTATTTCAGATAAGGAAACTCGAAAATGAAATACATTCTTTGCATTGATCAGGGAACTACTTCGACAAAGGCTTTTCTTCTTGATGAGGAGGGTAATCTTTCCAAGGGCACGCATGTGCCGTTCAAGCAGTATTATCCTCAGCCCGGTTGGGTAAGTCACGATGCAGAGGAAATTTACTTATCTGTTCTGAAAGCAATTGCGATGATCCTTAAAGATCATCCTGAAGCTGCCGGCAATATCTGTTCGATGGGTATTACGAATCAGCGTGAGACGACGGTTGCTTTCTCGCCTTCGGGAAAGCCTTTTACACAGGCGATCGTATGGCAGTGCAGAAGAACATCGGACATCTGCAGACGTCCTGAGATCAGGGAACAGGGCAGGAGGATAACCGAGATAACAGGTCTTAAGATCGACCCTTATTTTTCTGCCACTAAAATGCTCTGGCTTCAGGAAAATATCCCGGGCCTGAAAGAATGCTGCACTTCGGGTGAAGCATATCTTTCAACCATTGACGGTTTTCTTGTGTTCAGACTTACCGGCGGAAAAACCTACGCATCCGATTATTCGAATTGCTCAAGAACAATGCTTTTCGATATTTCAAAGAAAAAGTACGATCAGGAGTTCCTGGATCTTTTCGGAATCCCTGAAAAGACATTGGCAAAGCCCATGGAGTCCTGTGCTGATTACGGGCAGGTCGATATAAGTGAAGAATATCTGAAAGACAACGGTTTTGTGGAGAGTGAGATCAGGGATCTCCTTTCTTTAAACGGTGTCCGTATCGCAGGTGTCCTTGGCGATCAGCCAGCTGCTCTTCTTGGCCAGAATGCAATAAACAAAGGCGATTCAAAGACCACATACGGAACAGGAAGTTTCACTTTGATGAATCTCGGAACCGAACCTGTCTTTTCCAAAAACGGGCTTCTCACATCGTGTGCATGGTCCATAAAGGGTGTTACTAATTATGCTTTGGAAGGAAGTATTTTCCAGGCCGGTTCAGTAATCAGCTGGCTTAAGGATGAGCTCGGATTTATAAATGATCCTTCCGAATGTGATGACTATTGCAATTCCATTGAAGATTGCGGAGGAGTCTATCTTGTTCCTGCATTTACCGGACTCGGCGCACCATATTGGAAACCCGATGCAAGAGGCGTCCTGACCGGACTTACAAGAGGAACCGGCAGAGCACAGCTGGTAAGAGCAGGTGTCGAATCCATTGCTTATCAGGTAACAGAACTGGTTAACTTAATGACTGATGACACAGGTATAAAAGCAGGACAGATGAAAGTTGACGGCGGTGTCTGCGCGAGTGCATTCCTGATGCAGCTTCAATCAGATCTTCTGGGTGTTACCATCACAAGAGCACTGAGCGATGAGATGACCGCAATGGGAGCAGGTCTTGCCGCCGGTATAGAATCCGGTATCTTTGAATCCATCGGACAGACCGGAAAATTCTATAAGGCCGGAGCTTCATATGAACCGAAGATGTCTGCATTCGAAGTATCCGAGAAGATGGAGGGGTATCGTTCTGCCGTAAGAGCAACACTTCTTTCCGGAAACGACTGATTAAATGATCCAGGTCTATATTGTTTTTTTCAAGATCTTTATCTTTCTTGCACTCGGCTTTGTACTGAATAAGACAAAGGTAATAGATGCTGCGGCTGAGAAGGCATTGTCCAGGATTTTGCTTACGGCTGTTCTGCCGTTCATGATATTCAATTCGAGCCAGCATACCTTCTCGAATTCGGCCGTGAACGGAATGATCATGTGCGCTGCAGGTGCGATCATCTATTATGCTCTGACACTTATCGTTATGAGTCTTTCATTGAAGAAGGCGAAGTTAACTGATGATGAGCGCAGGATAATGATCACATGTACAGCATTCGCCAATACAGGTTTTGTCGGCTTTCCTCTGATGGAGGCACTGTACGGAAGTTACGGCCTGCTTCTGGCTGCTGTATTCAATCTATGCTACAACCTGTTTTTCTACACTTATGCGGTTTATCTTTTCTCCAGAAAACCGAAGTTTAAGCTGATCGAGATCTTTAAAAATCCCGTTTCCGTTGCTTCGATACTGGCGATAGTTCTGTTTGTGATCCCATGGAGACTGCCTGCTTTTTTGACCGAGACATTTAAGCTCATTGGTGATATGACAGTCCCAATGTCGATGATGGTCATGGGTTCGATGCTTGCCGGAGTCAAGATCAGAAAACTTGTTACAGACAAGAAGGCATATATCGTATCTGCATTGAGACTGATGGTGCTTCCTGCGCTTATGCTTGGCGGGCTGCTTATTGTATCGCGCTTTGTTCCGATGGAATCAGAGACCAAAAGTGTTCTTGTCTTAATGTGCGCTTTGCCTTGCGGATCAATGAATGTAATATATTCAGAGAATCACGATGTGGCACCGCATTTCTGTGCCCGCACCGTTTCGCTTTCCATGATTTTTATGCTTGTAACGCTTATGTTCTGGGCATGGGCTGTTAAAGCAATATTCTGAAGATAAGAGGTTGATTGCAAATGAGTGATGGCAACAAGATCGAAAGGATCGAGAATGAAAAGCTTGTAAGTCTTCTTGGCAGGATACGCAAAGACAGCTCTGAAGAGAATATGATCGCAGTGCTTAAGGAAGCTGCAGTGTCGAAGTTCATCGTCCCTGTTGACGGTACAGACGGCAATTACAGTTTCCATGCCGTAAGCGATTCAAAGGGTCTTAAGTATATGGTCGTTTACTGCGATACCGACAGTTTTGAAGTCGCATTCGAGAACAAAAAAGAACCTCAGAACGGTGTATTGGCCGGATTTGCAGATCTCATTGATGTCGTCATGTCACCCAAGATGGATCTTTCCGGATTTGTTGTCAATCCGGGCTCTGAAGAGGTGCTTTTCGGCAAGGATATGCTTAAGATGATAGGTGCCCAGATGGGTATCGGCGGCGACGGCACTGCCAAAGTCGGCGAACCTGACAGGTATCCGCCGGAACTTAAGAAAGCACTGGACGGTTATCTTCTTATTGAACCCACTGTATCTAAGATATGGGTAAGGCTTATGCGTGAGAACGGCACCGACAGACTTATCTGGCTTGTTGTTGCCGAAGCCGATGGTGAGGGAGAACCATTGAAATATACTCTTGAGAATCTCAGAAAGTACTGTCTCCCTTATCTCGATAACATGGATGCAATGGTCGTATCCAGCAATGAGGATTTTGCCAGGCAGGTCATTGCCGGCGTTAAACCGTTTTCTGCAAGGAATGATTAAAGATGAACAAGAGCAAAGCAGGGCTTATAGTACTTGTTTTCCTGGCTGCAGGATTCTTTTTCTTCATTGCAATGCTTTTCGGGTCAAGTACGCAAAGACAGGCTGTTATTAACCGGAATGCTGACCTGAATGCAAAACTCGATTCGATAGCGGAAACTGATCTTGCAATATACTGGATAGGAGAGCCCATGCCTGAATTGGAGCATCTTATGCCGGTTGTAAAGGTTATTGATCCTGCAAGTGCTTCGAAAGATACACTTCCGGTAAAAGGTCCGGCATTTCATGTAGCTGAATACAATCCGGAAGGAATGCTGATCAATGAGCAGGTTCCGAAAGACTATCCTGCAAAGATGGTAATCATCATCACCGGGAGTCCGGAACTGTCTGATGATGGTAAAGAGGCTCTTCTTAATGCCGTTGCTCAAAACGGTGTGCCTGCACTGGCAATCGGAGATGATGCTGCTGAATTTTTGGGTCAGATCCTTTCATACAGCAGGTATCACAAAGGTCCCGGAAGCTCGCTGTATTACTGTTTAGGTTCAGGTTATACGGAAAACCCCATACCGGAATCTCTTGTTAAAGCCGGCGGCATGGATCTTGCCGAGGCAGTTCCGGATGTGATATCGAAGGCGGTATCAGAGTATATACCGCAAAACTGACAATATTCGTTTGGAAAATCAGTGAAAAGTAGTGCTGTTTCAGTTTGACACCAAATTGTAATAATTATAATATATTTAGCATGGATTATATCCTTGGGGAGGTGGTTATTATCCGCGCTTTAGAACAAAGGATCCTTGCTGAAGGTCAGATCCTTCCGGGTGAAGTCCTCAAAGTAGGCAGCTTCTTAAATCAGCAGATCGACACAACACTCCTTAAGGAAATGGGCGAGGAAATAGCCCGTCTTTTTCAGAGTAACAATGTTACAAAGGTCTTAACCATCGAATCTTCAGGTATTGCGATAGCTTTTGCGGCAGGTCTTTCAATGGGACTGCCCGTAGTCTTTGCCAAGAAGCATTCGACCTTAAACCTCACCGGAAATATCCTCACATCGAAGGTCTATTCATACACTCATCAGCAGACTTATGACATTGCGGTATCAAGTGACTACATCACACCGGATGATATCGTGCTCATTGTCGATGATTTCCTTGCAAAAGGAAATGCACTGACAGGACTCATCGAGATAGTTGACAAAGCAGGTGCCAAACTTGCCGGATGCGCCATCGCGATCGAGAAGGGTTTCCAGGGCGGTGGAGATGCTCTCCGTGCCAAGGGTATAAGAGTGGAGTCACTTGCGATAATCGACAAGATGACGGATGACTCACTGGAATTCAGGCAGCAGGCCTGAGCAATAATTTTCGAATATGCATTTGCTTTGCATATAAATATTTGAACTGGAGGCAATATATGAAGAAGTTGATTTCTATGCTCGTCACAGCAGCTCTTGCAATTACTTCGGTATTTGCGCTTGCCGGCTGTAATTCAGCTAAAGAAACAGGAAACGGAACTGAAGGCGGAAACGGGGCATCTGACTTCAAAGTTGGTGCTATCTACATCAACAGCCAGAATGACACAGCAGGTTATACCTATGCGCATCATCACGGCATCACAGAGGCAATGAAGCAGGTAGGTCTTGATCCTGCCAAGGATCTTTTCATCGTTGATAATGTTCCTGAGGATGATGAAAAAGTAAAGCAGGCAATTGACCAGCTTGCAGGTAACGGATGCAATATCATCTTTGGTATCAGCTTCGGTTACATCAATGCTATGGAGGAGAAGGCGAAGGAATATCCTGATATCATCTTCTCCCACGCAACAGGTTATCTTTCAAACGACAAGAACTTCAACAACTATTTCGGAAGAATCTATCAGGCACGTTACCTTGCAGGTATCGCAGCAGGATATAAGTCTCTTGCTACAGGCAACAACAATATCGGTTATGTATCCGCATGGGGTACAGAGTATGCTGAGACATGCTCAGGCATCAACGGATTCGCACTTGGTGTTCTTGCTGTAAATCCTGATGCAAAGATCAATGTTTACGAGATCTCAACATGGGGCGATCAGGAGCTTGAGAGACAGGCTGCTGAGACTCTCATTGACACATACGGCTGCGGCGTTATCGCTCAGCACTGTGACTCCGCTCAGCCTCAGATCGTTGCTAACGAGAAGGGTGTTTTCGGATGCGGATACAATTCAGACATGACAAAGGAAGCTCCTAATGCTCACCTTGTTGCACCTGTATGGAACTGGGATGCTTACTATGCAACAGCTATGAAGGCTGCAATGACAGATCCTTCAACATTCATGACAACAGTAGGTAACTACTATGAAGGTCTGAATTCCGGATTGGTTGACGTTTCAGAGCTTTCTGCTAACTGCGAGCCTCAGACAAAGGAAGCTATTGAGCTTGCAAAGAAGATGATGATCTCCGGTGAGTGGGATGTATTCTCAGGCGTTAAGCTCTCATTCAGTGGCGATACAGGTTCTGTTACAGTTGAGAAGACAAATTCTGCTCTCGTAACAAATGACGGTAAAGAGATCGTAGCTGCAGGCGGCCCTTCCGTTGATGACGGTGTTATCCAGGGTTCAATGAACTACTATGTAGAAGGCGTTACACAGGTTAACTGATAACAAATAGAGTTTTAGGGGTGTTTTATGGAATATGCCATAGAGCTAAAAGGAATATCAAAAAGCTTCGGCCCTGTGGCGGCCAATAAAAACATCAATCTGTCTCTTGCCAAGGGCGAGATACTTGCTCTTCTGGGCGAGAACGGCTCAGGTAAAACTACACTTATGAACATGCTGTCGGGCATTTACATGCCCGACAGCGGTTCTATTTTTATTGACGGTAAAAAGGTGGAGATAAATTCACCTGAAGATTCCGGCAAACTTGGGATAGGAATGGTACACCAGCACTTTAAGCTGGTCGAGAGATTTACGGCTCTTGAGAATATCCGTATCGGAATGAGGGGAGAAGGACGCTTCTTTCACGGAGCAGAAGTCCGCAAAAAGATAGAAGAGACAGCCGCCAAGTTCGGCTTTGATATAGATCTTGATAAAAAGGTATCCAATATGGCTGTATCAGAGAAGCAGACATTGGAGATACTTAAAGTCCTTTGCTATGGCGCAAGGATAATCATTCTCGATGAACCGACTGCAGTTCTTACCGTTCAGGAGATCGAGAAGCTTTTTAATGTTCTTCGAAAGATGAAAGAGGAAGGACATTCGATAATAATCATCACCCATAAACTCAATGAGGTTATGGCGATCTCTGACAGAGTCGCAGTATTAAGACACGGCGATTATATCGGAACGGTCGTAACCAAAGAGACTGATGAGAAGACTCTTACCGAGCTCATGGTAGGAAGAAAAATCACACTTAACATCGACAGACCCATCATCGAGAAGACTCATCCGCTTCTTGAGATAAGAGATCTCACGATCAAAAATGATGAAGGCGCAACCGCTATCGATCACATCAATTTTTACATCAGAGGCGGTGAGATCTTAGGTGTTGCAGGCATTGCAGGATCCGGACAAAAGGAACTCTGCGAAGCTATTGCAGGTCTTCGGAAGATCGAAGAAGGACAGATGATACACGAGGGTGAAAGCATCGTCGGGATGTCGCCCAAAAAGATCCTCGAGCATGGTGTTTCCATGAGTTTCATTCCTGAAGACCGTTTGGGAATGGGACTTGCTCCGTCATTGTCTATTACGGATAACATGATTCTTAAAAACTACAATGAATCAAAAGGACTTTTTGTTGACCGCAAATCAGCGCGCGAGGAAGCTCAGAAAGTAATAGACAAGCTGGAGATAATTACCCCTTCCACCGAGACTCCCGTAAGACGTCTTTCAGGCGGTAATGTTCAGAAAGTATTGCTTGGACGTGAGATCAAATCAGGCCCTAATGTGCTTATTACCGCATATCCTGTAAGAGGACTTGATATCAACTCTTCATACACGATCTATAACATTCTGAATGAGGAAAAGAAGAAGGGTGTAGGTATTCTTTTCGTAGGTGAGGATCTTGATGTTATGCTTTCACTTTGCGACAAGATAATGGTCATATGTCACGGGAGGCTTCAGGGTGTTGTTAACAGCGATCACACGACCAAAGAAGAGATCGGACTCATGATGACCGGAACGCTCAACATAGTAAATAAAGAAGGTAAGACTGACGGTATCGCAAAAGATTCCGCTTTTACAGATGAGGAGGGCAAAGCCTGATGAGAAGATATCATCTTGTTAGAAGAGCGGACGCGAAACTGAACAGAACGCTTATCTATTATGCAATCGGACTGCTCGTTTCACTTACTATCGGTGCAATACTCCTTTGGGCATTGGGTATCAACCCTTTCCAGTATTACGGAAAGATGCTTACGATCGGACTTGTCGGCAACAAGTACGGATATAAGAGTATCGAAGGACTTCTGAAAGTCTTCGTTCCTCTGCTTATCACTTCACTTGCTTTAAGCCTTTCGTTCAAGATGCGTTTCTGGAATATCGGAGGTGAAGGTGAGTTCCTTATCGGTGCGATCTGCGCATCGATTGTTGCATTCAACAGTTCGGGAATGCCTAACTTTGTAACTGTTGTTCTGATGTGTCTTGCGGCAATGATCTCAAGCGGAATCATAGGTGTTGCAATCGCAGCTTTGAAGGTTAAGTTCAACACGAATGAAACACTCATGACACTTATGCTCAATTACATCATGCTCTATGTCATAAGATATATCGGTGATACAAAAGCTGACTGGAATTTCTTCTTAAGAGAAGACTCCGAAAGACCTATCTTCGGATCATTTCCGGAGTCAGCGATGATGGGCGGGATCCCTCTTGGTAAATTCAAGCTTTTATGGGCTGTTATAATCGCAGTTCTCCTTACTGCGATAGTTTATATTTATCTGAAATATACGAAGCACGGATACGAGATCTCGGTAGTAGGTGACAGTGCCGCTACTGCAAAATATGCCGGCATGGGCGTAGGAAAGATCGTGCTCAGAACTATGTTTATCTCTTCTGCCCTGATCGGTCTTGCCGCCGCTCTTGCGGTATCTTCTGCAGGAACTATCTCAGATACCATTACGAATGATGTCGGATGGACCGGTATTATCGTAGCATGGCTCAGCAAACTCAGTGTTCCTGCGGTTTTTGTAACGGCAATACTGATCTCGATTCTGCAGTACGGCTGTCAGGCAGCGGCAACACAGTATCCTGCAATCGATGTAAACTTCGCAGATCTTCTCCAGGGAATAATCCTTTTCTCTGTTTTAGTTGCAGACTTTGCTGCAAACTTCAGACTAATAAAGAAGGAGGACGCAAAAAATGCTTGATGTATTAACCTTGTTCCTCTTTAACATAATCGTTTATAACATACCGCTCCTTTATGGTACGACGGGCGAGATCATGATAGAAAAATCAGGTTCTCTTAATCTCGGCGTTGAGGGTACTATGGCGATAGGTGCTGTTGCAGGTTATCTTGTCGGTGCCAGGTGCGACAATCTCTTTATCGCATGTGTTGTAAGCTTTATTGCTTCAGGCCTTGTCGGACTTCTGTTCTCTTTCCTGACGGTTACTCTTCAGGCAAATCAGAATGTCACCGGACTTACGATCACAACATTCGGTGTTGCTTTCTATTACTTTGTCGGTAATGCTCTGTCCAACAGCCCGGAGGGATGGCCGAAGCTTTCAGGAACCAGACTTGATGCACAGTCCCAGGCGATACATATTCCCGGATTGTCCGATATTCCTTTTATCGGAAAAGCATTCTTCTCGCACGGAATACTTGTCTATGCAGGCATTCTGATCGCGGTCCTGATGTGGCTTTATTTCAAGAAGACAGTACCCGGATTAAAACTCAGAGCAATCGGTGAGAATCCTGCCGCCGCAGACTCTCTGGGTGTAAATGTCGCGCTCTATAAATATGCTCACATAATAGTCGGTTCCGGCATCATGGGATTGGGCGGACTTTACATGGGTCTTAATATGGGCGGTACTTTTGAAGGTTCCAACTGCTGGATCAACGGTTACGGATGGATCTCGATCGCGCTCGTAATCTTTGCCAACTGGAGTCCTGCAAAAGCTATACTCGGAACATTCCTTTTCGGATTCTTCAACACTTTAAGAGTCCAGAATGCTGCACTTGCTTATGCATTCCCTAACGCATTGGGATGGCTTACAAAGATTCCTTCACACTTTTTCTCGGCATTGCCGTTCATAATTACGCTTATCGTTCTTATTACCAGTTCACTTACTGCAAAAGGAAAGAGCGGAGAGCCTCAGGCAATCGGCCGTAATTACTATCGTGAAGACAGATAAGGAGAATGAATGTATAACATTAGAAAACTGACAGAAGATCTTACATGGATCGGTGGCATAGACCGCAAGATTCAAAAATTCGAAAATGTCTATAAGATCAATTCCGGAATGAACTACAATTCGTATTTTCTCGATTGCGGAGCTACTGTTCTTTTCGATACAGTCGGAAGGGAAACATCTGATGTGTTTTTTGAGAACCTGAAGCACTGCCTTTCAGGACGCAAGCTCGATTATGTTGTGGTTCATCACATGGAGCCTGATCACTCAGCTACACTTGCTGAGGCATTGAATACCAATCCTGAGGCGAAGATCATTGCAAATGCAAAGACACTTCAGTTTATTTCGCAGTTCTTCCCGGATAATGATTATTCGGACAGAGCAGTCACAGTTAAAGACGGTGATGAGATCGAACTCGGAACACACAAGTTCAAATTTATATTTGCGCCGATGGTTCACTGGCCTGAAGTAATGTTCAGCTTTGATGAAACGGAAGGCACTCTTTTCAGTGCCGATGCGTTCGGAAGTTACGGTGCGATTGACGGCTCGATCTTTGCCGACTGCAAGGATTTTGATAGAGAGCTTCTTAATGAGGCACGCCGTTATTACACGAATATTGTCGGCAAGTACGGTATGCAGACTGTAGCAGCGCTTGGCAAAGTTTCGGCTTATGAGATCAAAATGATCTGCCCTTTACATTCATATGTATGGCGCAGGGATTTCGATAAGATAATCAACTGCTATAAAACATGGGGAACATATACTCCTGAAGTAAAAGGTGTATTTATCCTTACAGGTTCAATCTACGGACATACGGCAAATGTAGCCGAAGTTCTTATGACAGAACTTGATAAGAGAGGAATAGATTCTGTGATCCTTGATGCATCTTCTGCTGATATATCAGACATCATAGCCATGGCATTTAAGTACAGTCACATAACGATTGCTGCACCTACTTATAACAACAGTGTTTATTCTCCCGTTGAGCATGCCTTATCCGAATTGGCAGCTCACGGTCTGTCCGGAAGATCCTTCTCTGTCATTGAGAACGGAACATGGGCTCCGGCAGCAGCGAAAAACGTTCTGCCTGTAATCGAAAGTCTTAAGAATTGCAAAATTATAGGTCAAACGGTTACAATCAGGTCGTCGGCTGATGATGTCTCACGTTCAGGCATCGAAGTTTTGGCAGAAGCGATAGAAAATGATATAAAAGAAAACAATTAATAAAAAGGGGTAAAAAGAATGCATTGTCCAAACTGTGGAAAAGAACTTAATGGCACCGAAAGATTCTGCGGTGGCTGCGGAAATGAGGTCGCACATCTTTGGCAGCAGGCAGCACCGGCTCCAGTAGAGCCCGCTCCCGCGCCCGTTGTCGAAGCAGCACCTGCACCGGCTCCCGTAGAGCCTGCTCCCGCACCAGTTGTTGAAGCAGCACCTGCACCGGCTCCCGTAGAACCTGCTCCCGCACCCGTTGTTGAAGCAGCACCTGCACCGGCTCCCGTAGAGCCTGCTCCCATGCCCGTTGTCGAGGCAGCACCTGCGCCGGCTCCCGCACCCGCTGCAGAAGGTGCACCTGCGCCCGCACCGGCTCCCGCACCGGCACCTGCTCCTGTAGAGGCAGCTCCGGTACAAACAGCATTTGGTGATGTTCCTGCACAGGCAGCACAGCCTGCGGCAAGTGCTGAATTTCCGAAGAAAAAGAGTAAGATCGGTCTTATAATCGGACTTATTGCTGCAGGTGTTGTAGTGCTTATCGGCGCTATTGTTGCAGTGGCAGTTATCATTGCCAACAAGCCTGTTGAAACAGAGCGTACAAAGAGAACTACCGATGATGATGAGACCGTAGCAACCACAACAGAGCCTGTATCTGAACTTGCTACAAGAACGATCATGGTCTATGCGATCGGTACAGACCTCGAATCAAACGGTTCATGTCTTTCAGCTGATGTTAAGGAAATGATGGCAGCTACTCCCGGTTCAGATGTAAATATCGTTCTTCAGACAGGCGGTTGTACAAACTTCCAGAACAACTATATGCAGGACGGTGTTTCTCAGCGTTTTGCAATTGTAAACGGCAACATCAAGGAACTTGAGAATCTCGGTGATGTCAGCATGGTTGAGCCTGATACTCTCGAAAGCTTTGTTAAGTTTGCAAAGGATAATTATCCGGCTGAGAATTATATCCTCGTATTGTGGGATCACGGCGGCGGAGTTCCTCTCGGATTCGGTATGGATGAGCTCCACGACGGAACACTTACTGAGATCGAGATGGCTCAGGCTATCGGCAATTGCGATATTGAGTTCGAATCCATTATCTTCAATGCCTGCCTCATGGGTTCTCTTGAGGTTGCAAAGGCTCTGGATCCTTACACAGAATACATTATCGCAGCAGAGAGCCCTACGTGGGGAAGTGCATATTACGATGTAGGAATCAACTACACTAATTTCCTTAACTATATCGGTAAGGATTTTAACGGTACGGCTAAGGATTACGGTGAATTTATCGTAAGAGACTACATGGACAACATCGAGAACACTCAGCAGTCCATGGGTTACTACGGTATCGACACATGCATGTCTGCAATTGATACTGACAATATTGTTGAAGTGTTCGATGCTTATGAGGGCTTTGTTGCAGCATTGGATTCAAGAGTATTCACCAGTGACGGTTATGTTGAGTATGTTCAGCTCAGAGATGACTGCGGTTCATTTGAATCCACAGACTCTGTAGACCTTACAACACTTGCCAGTAAATATATAAACTGCGGTGATCCTGATATTGAAAGAGCCGCTAGTAAGCTGATAAACGAGGTAGGTAACTGCGTATTTACCGAGAGCAATAACTCCTATACATATGCTCACGGTATGACTACATATGCACCGTTCCTCTATCCCCAGTACTATGATGAGGCAAGACTTACTTTCCTGACATTGGGTTATAGCGATACAACAGTTCAGTTCTACGACAAATTCGTAAGTAAGGAACTTTATATCCTTCAGGCTACAAGTTATGCAGGTGACTGGTATGTACAGCCAGCAGACGCACAGTCTATCGAATCAGGTAATGTCTATGATATTTCCAGTCTTGTTGTAGATATGGGCGGTTATGAAGCTATTACCTTGACGGAAGAAGACTGGAAGATCATCCGTGAAGTTAAGGTAACACTTGCTATTACTGAAGATTCAGAAGAGGACAGGATTTCCTATTTTGGTACAGACAACCAGTATTCGATCGATCCCAACGGATATATCATCCTTGAGAATCCGATCAATTGGGTCCACTTCAAGGGCTTCGGATTTGTTACTTGCGAGTGCCTTAAGTATGAAGTGGCAGATGACGGAAAATGGTATAAGTATCTTGGTGCTGAGGCTATCGTAAACGGTCAGACATCATATATTGTTGTCGCATTCAGCTCTGATGATAAGGACGGCCAGATTATAGGATATTATCCGGCTGATATCATTAATGATACTTATGATGTAAATCAGGGCAGCCAGTTTAAGGATGATGATCAGATCATACTCGTAAGGGAATACTTTGATATTCCTTCCCAGACTATGAAATATGAGGAACTGGGAGATGCTGTAAACTATGAGAAGGCATTGGAAGCTTACCGCTATTCAACTATTAATTATGATTCTGTTAACTGCTTTATCGGATTTGATATCTACGATGTTTACAACAACGATTATTATCTCCCGTTAAGACCCGGTAAGCCGGCTTATGAGATCACAGTTGAAAGAGGCGATAACGGTTATTCACACGGTTCAGATTACGATGAAGGCACTATTGATGCTTCCGTAATGGCAGGTACTGCTGTTGTTTACGATACATCATTCCCTGCAGGTCAGGGCACAATGGACTTCTATGCATATGACGGACTGATCGATGACAACTACGTATATTCTTCCGAGACTGAAGCTCTGTCGCTTACTATAGAACTGACAGAACCTACTGACGAAGAGGTCGAGTATATCTACTATTACAGTCCGGATAATATGTTCTCTGACAGAGAGCTTCAGACCACTATTTACAGCGGTACAGTATCAGCAGTAGAAGAAGACGGAGTATATACCTTCTACTGTGATTATCCCGGTGACAGCGACAGCGTTATTAAGCCCGGATATTACATCATCACAGTAAGTGATGTTGAGACCGGAACAAGGATAGTTATCGCTACATGCCATGTAGTTTGATCTGCGGCATAGAAAACTGTTATTTGAGGTGATATGAATGAAGATGACCGGAGCACAGATACTTGTCGAGACCTTGTTAGAACAAGGTGTTGATACTGTGTTCGGTTTTCCGGGCGGAATGGTCGTAGATATCTATGACAAACTCTACGACAAGCAGGATAAGATAAAGCACATCCTGACCGCACACGAGGAAGGTGCTGTTCACGCAGCAGATGGTTATGCAAGATCCACCGGAAAGACCGGAGTCGTTATTGCGACTTCCGGTCCCGGTGCAACCAACCTTGTCACGGGAATCGCTACGGCCTATCTTGATTCGATCCCTCTTGTTGCCATTACGGGCAACGTAAGCAATTCCATGATCGGAAGAGACTCGTTCCAGGAGATCGATATCACCGGCATTACTCTTCCCATCACAAAACACAACTTTTTCGTTCACAAGATTTCAAAGCTTGCAGATGTTGTGAGAAAAGCTTTTGAGATTGCACAGTCGGGAAGGCCCGGTCCTGTCCTGATCGATATTCCGAAAGATGTCCAGGAGGCTGTTTTCGATTACAAGAAAAAGCCTGTCGAGAAACCTGAAGTTCTTCCCGGATGCAACACAGAAGATATTGATAAAGCAGTACAGCTTATCAAGGAATCCAAAAGACCTTATATCTATTTCGGCGGCGGTGCCGTAAGGACAGAACTCGGCGAAGACATAATCAAACTTGCCGACAAACTCGATGCCGTAATCGGATGTTCCATGATGGGACTTTCCGAGATACCTTCCGACTCTCCGAGATTTTTGGGAATGCAGGGAATGCACGGACGTTATGCATCCTCTGTTGCGCTTGCAAAAGCAGATCTGATACTCGCTCTGGGCGTAAGATTTTCGGACAGGGCAACGGGAAAAACGGAGAAGTTTTCTCTCTCCGCTACAAAGATCCACGTTGACTGTGACCGTGCCGAAATCGGAAAGAATATTCCTGTTGATCTCGGTGTCTGCTGTGACATAAAAGATTTTGTAAAACATCTTACACATGCAGTTCCCCAGCGTAAGAATACGGAATGGATCAAGAAAGTTGAGCAGCTCAAGCAGAGAGAGGCGGATGCATACGAAGGTCTTCCTTTCCTTCCGCGTGATACGATCAACATCATTTCCGATATCGTAAAACCCGACACAAGGATCGTTACTGACGTTGGTCAGCATCAGTGCTGGACAGCTCAGTTTTTCAAGTTCAGAAACAAGCGCACATGGATCACATCAGGCGGTCTTGGAACCATGGGATTCGGTCTTGGCGCTGCCATCGGAAGCTATATGGGAACAGGTAAGAGAAGCGTTCTTATCACAGGTGACGGAAGCTTCGGCATGTGTCTTAATGAACTTGCAACTGCTGTTACATACAATGTCCCCGTAACGATAGTAATCTTTAACAACCATGCGCTGGGAATGGTAAGACAGTGGCAGAAGATATTCTTCGACGGAAGATATTCAAATACCACTCTTGACCGTAAGACAGACTTCGTTAAGCTTGCACAAGCTTTTGGTGCCAAGGGTTTTAAAGCAACCGACAAAGAGTCTTTTGAAGAAGCATTTAAGAAAGCGTATAAGGTAAAAGGTCCTGCTGTGATCGATCTTACGATAAAGACCGACAGCGTTGTTCTTCCGATGTTAAAACCGGGCGGAACATTCAACAATCTCATCTTGAGAAGGGAGGATATCAGCGATGCAGAAAAATAAGATAATCATTGCGATCTACGTTGATAACCAGTATGGTGTCCTCTCACGTGTTACCGCCATGTTTACAAGACGCGGATACAACATTGATTCCCTCACGGTAGGTGAGACGGAATCTCCTGAGTATTCCCGTATCACTATCACTTTAAGTGCAGAGAAAAACGAGAAGGATCAGGTTGTATCGCAGCTCCGTAAACTCTACAACGTTAAGAAAGTCATCGTTTTGTCTGCAGAAGAATGTATCAAGAGAGAACTCCTTCTCATAAAGGTCAGGAACACCGAACAGCAGCATGCCGACATCGTTGAAGCGACAAATATTTTCCGCACGAAGATCATCGACTTCACGGATGAAGCGATCAGCATCGAAGCTACAGGCGACAGCCAGAAGATCGATGCATTCATCGAGTATATGAAGAAGTTCGACATCATCGAAATGTGCCGTACCGGCCTTGTTGCTCTTGACCGCGGCGGCGCAAACATCTGGTCTGAACACGAAGACTGATGAATTAATACAAATTTAACTTAATTCGCTCCCTCAATCGTTTATAATTTAATCAAAGGTCAAAGCCTTTTGAAACTTCATAACGGAAGGGAGTGATTTTATGAAGATCACTACACAGGGCAACGGAATTCGCATCGGTACAAGACTTGAAGAGAAGATCGCCGCCAAGATGTCTAAGTTCGACAAGTACTTTGGCGATGAAGGTTCACTCAATGTCCGTATCAGACCTGAAGGTCCCGAGATGATCGTTGAGATCACAATGAAATTCGACGGCAAGATCTTAAGGGCTGAGGCAAGTGATGAGGATATCCTTACAGCAGTTGACAGAACAGTCGATAAGCTTGAATCTCAGATCAGAAGACAGAAGACCAAGTTCCTTAAGAGAAAAAAGGACTTCCCGGGAATTGTTAATTATCTCGAGGATGACGGCGGAGCAGATTTTGACTTCGTTGACGAGAAGGATGATAAGATCACAAAGCGCAAGCAGTTCGCTTTAAGACCCATGACATCCGAAGATGCTATCCTTCAGCTTGAGATGCTCGGACACGATTTCTTCGTATATCTCGACAGCGAAACAAATTCAGTATGTGTTGTTTACAAGAGATATGACGGAGGTTACGGATTACTCGAACCTGAATACTGATATCTGATCAAGTTAAAAATATATCCGGGAATGCCTCGTATGGGGCATTCCTTTTTTTATCTTCCAAATAAGAAAACATGCCTACAAAAAATCTTTTCGCGATTTAGCAGGTATGATCAGCTTGATACGACTTCGATAGTTTTTTCTATTTTGGCTAAAACAGAAAATGATTTAAGAAAAAAGGCCCGTTTTTTCCTAAACCATTTCCTGAATGATGGCATTTAGGAAAAGAGCATCAGTTTTCGAGTCCGCGACATCTCGCAAACATACCTTTAGTGTTTAGCAGTTATACTTGCACGATTCGTTAGTTTTGCAAGGCGGAATAAGCACGTGTATTATATTTTCAAAACCCAAAGGGAGAAAAAAGATGGATTATAAGTTTCTCGGGCACGAGACAGCGGATACAGTAAAGCCGGTTGATAACAGTGAATACAGGATCGATTCGCTTCTGGATCTTTTCGATGTGCTGTCGGATGGCATCTGGAGGATCGAGACATGTGCGCCGAGGCTCCGTGTTGACTGGAGTGAAAACAACATTACTTTGGGACAGTGCTCCATTACAGCTTTTCTTGTGCAGGATATTTTCGGAGGAGAAGTATACGGGATCTTAAGACCCGGTGGAAACTACCATTGCTATAACGTGATAGACGGGAAGCAGTATGACCTGACTATCGAGCAGTTCGGTGATGAGGCTAAAAGCCTTGTTTTCGATAACAGTAATCCGCAGAGCCGTGATGTCCATTTTGCCAAGCAGGAGAAATATGAAAGGTATCTTCTGCTTAAAAGCCTTCTTAAAGAGGTGCGCGGAACTTAATCACCGTGCATAAATGTACGGAGAATAGGACCGTTATTCTGTAACATAAATGTACCACAACTGCTTGTGACACCGTGATAAACTAGCGTGGGGAATTTAGGAGTATCACAAGGAGATTGATATGGTTAAGAATATTTTTGCAGTATTTGTCATGGCGGCTATTACAGCTGTTCTCAGTACTGTTGCCTGGGGATGTGAAGTCAGATCAGGCGCGAACAGAGGATGGGTATATTCCGGAGAAGCCGCATATTATTATGACGAACAGGGTGAAGAATATGTGGGCATGCATGTAATGCCCGAAGACGGAACCAGAAGATATTTCGATGAAGAGACCCACATAATGGTTACCGGTGAAGCCGAGATCGAAGGAGCAAAGTATCTTTTCGATGCGGAAGGCATCATGATGACCGGATTCCAGACAGTAAACGGAAGTCTCAGATACTACAGCATTGAGAGCGGTATCATGAAGACCGGATGGTATAAATCTGATTCCGGTACTTATTATTTTGATCCCCAGACAGGCGATGGTGCGACAGGCTTGACTGTTATCGACGGTAACGAGTATTATTTTGCACCTGAGTCGGGAGTTCTTACAAAAGGACTTTTCAGTACAGAGAACGGACAGTATTATGCCGATCCTGATAACGGCAAAGTATCCAAGGGTCTTCAGATCATTGAGAATAAGCAGTATTACTTTGATGATGAGACCGGTCTTATGACAAAGGGCTGGGTCAATCTTGACGGCGACAGATATTACTTTGACGAGAAGACCGGCGAAGGAATTGAAGGAATCATCGATATCGAAGGTTCAAGACACGGCTTTATCGCAGGCAAGATGATAAGAAACGAGAGAGCTATGGGTGATAATCACCTTTACTATTTTGATGATGAGGGCAATATCACACGTGAAGTTGACGGCAGCAAACCCATGGTAGCGTTAACATACGATGACGGTCCTTCGATCTATACGGATGCTATCCTTGATGTCTATGAAGAATACGGTCAGAGATGTACCTTCTTCATTGTAGGTGACAGAATCTCTTGGAATGAGGAACAGGCTATCCGTGAAGCTGAGCTCGGTTGTGAGCAGGGCAATCACACATACAGCCATAACAGACTTACTTCGCTTGATGCCGACGGACAGAGAGAAGTCCTTCAGGGAACAGATGATGAGCTTATCAGGATATCAGGTAAGCCCTCGACATGCTTAAGACCGCCGGAAGGAAGATGGGATGATACTCTGAAAGAAGTATGCGGATGTCCTATCATCCTCTGGAGTATCGACTCACGTGACTGGGAGAGCAGAAATGCCGATAAGATCTGCAATGCTATTATCGGAAAAGTAAAAGACGGTGATATCGTTCTGATGCATGATCTGTATCAGGCTACCGCAGATGCTACAGAAAGAATCGTTCCTGCACTTATTGATGCAGGCTTCCAATGTGTTACAGTAGAAGAGATGGGACTGCTCAAGAAGGGCGGACTCGAAGACGGAGTTGTTTACTATTCGATAGAGAACGATTGATAATTTGCAATGGATAACATAATTGACTATGTCCGCTGGGTAGGCGGTACCGACTTTGAAGGCAGGCCCTTTTCAAGAGTCGATAATATCGTGCTTTGTCAGTTATCTTATCTTGATCTGAAAGAAGTTCCCGAAATAAACAGCGAGGACGGTATCATGACACTCCGTGAGGCTGTCAATGAGCTTACAAATCTCGGCCTGTCGATCCGTAAAATGGCACCTGACGACAGCGAACGTTTTACTTTGCTTGTTAAGACCGCAGCTAACTCCAAAAGGTTTGGAGATCTTTATATTTCATCTTTTACGGATATCCTTGATGAAGATGACTCTATCCAGTTCTCTGCAATGACTTTCTCGCCCGCGAAGAAAGGCGGCCGGGCTTTTGTTGCATACAGAGGCACCGACAGCACTATTGCCGGATGGAAAGAAGACTTCATGACAAGTTTTACTCTTACTTCATCACAGAGAATGGCCGAAGCTTATCTACGTTCCGCACTCAAAAGATTTGATACAGTAATTTCCGGAGGACATTCCAAAGGCGGCAATCTTGCAGTGTATGCGGCTGCCGTTCTTCCTGATGATCTTTTCGACAGGGTAGAGCATATCTATTCTAACGACGGACCTGGCTTCTGCCCTGAGGTGTTGAAAGAAGACCTGATAAAACGTGTTAATCCGAAGGCTACAAGAATAATCCCGCAGTTCTCGATCGTCGGAAGCGTTTTTGCTCCCGAGATAGAAGACAGTTATGTGATCAAAAGCGATAAGCAGGGTGCTGACCAGCATGAGCTCTGTTCATGGGGAATAGATCACGGCGATATACTCATAGCAGCAGACGGATTGGATCCTCTTGCAGCAAGGATAAACAGCGGGATTGATAAATGGATCTACTCGGTAAATATCGAAGAGCGCAAAAGATTCATTAATGCTTTTTTCGATGCGATGAGTGAAGAAGATACCCAGACACTTGAGGAATTTACAGCACAGGGAACGAGAGGATGGGAGAGAGTCCTTAATGTTGTTTTAGGCGATGATGAGAGACTGAGGATCGCTGCTGCTTCTCTTCCTGATCAGCTGTTTCTGGACGGTGAAGGCAAGAAACTTTCAAAGACGAGTGCTTTCAGACAGTTTAGAAGGTCTGATCTTGCCAAAGGTCTAGCCATGATGCTTGCAGGTCTCCTGATTTTCCTTATTCCCGAGAACTTCCTTTTCGTCCTGGTCGTAATCCTTCTTTTGGCGGCAACAATCATATCGATAACTCTTACTGTCAGAAAGATGAAGAAGGACAACTGGAATTTCCAGGCTCATCTGGTTGATGCCACGGTCTCATCTGTTCTTGTTGCCACGACGGTATTGACATTTGTTAAAGAGGGCGCTCTGTTTGTAATGGCAAGCGGAATCTTTGCGGCACTTCTTTTCGCATGTTCTTATAATTGTATGGCAAGAGCTAAAAAGACCCGCAACAGGAGTTTTGAAGTATTGCTGATAATCATGAGCGCTGTCTGGGCGGTGAGCGGAATATTTATCCTTTTTGCTCCTGAAAATACACTTGAGGTTTATATGATCATCGTAGGTTCGCTCGCCATTTGCGACGGTCTGTTAAGGGTACTTAAGGCATACCGTGTAAGACATCGCTGGTATGTAAAGTAAATGTGCTTATGCTATAATCAATTTATTATGATAAGAAGGGAGCTCTCATATGGCAGACGATTTGAATAATAAGATGGAACCTGAGATCTCTGACGCTTCCGAAGAAGTTGAAGAAGGCGTCAAAGAAGAGGTTGCAGTTGTAGAAGAAGCTGAAGAAAAGGCTGCAAAATCAGTCAAAAAGGAAGCTGAGGACAAAACTGCAGAGGTTGCAGCAGCTGCAGTGGCAGCTTCCGCAGCAGGTAAAGAGGCTGCAAAAGAAGCTTCCAAGGAAGCCGAGGCAGCAGCTAAAGCTGCAAAGAAAGCTGAAGAGCAGGCTGCCAAGGATGCTGCTAAAAAGGCAGCCGCTGCCGAAAAGGAAGCGGAGAAGGCTAAGCTTGCCCAGGAGAAGGCTGATGCAAGACTTGAGAAGAAGAGACAGAAGAGAGCAGCACAGCAGGCTCTTATCGATGCATGCCCTCCGCAGTACAGACCTGTATCAACATCCAAGTATTTCTGGCTTGCATTCTTAAGTGCAATTCCTTTCATCGGATTTGTTGCAACACTTATCCTTGCAGTTGCCGGACGCAACAGAAACGTTAAGAACTTTGAGAAGGCAATTCTTGCTTACTATATTATTGCTCTGGTGCTTTGCCTGATCGCAATAATCGTTATCGGCGTAGCTCTTCCTGCCGATATAAGAGAGAATGTTCTCCTTGCATTAAGTAAGATCGCAGGTTCTTTTGGTATCGGATAAACATCGGAACCGTTAACTTTGAACACTTATAGGAGCTGTCACGGTACGATTCCGGTCAGCTCCTTTTTGTTGCCTTCTTTTTATCCTGATGTCTCATTACTGTAACATTGTTATTTTACAATCGGAGTTATTAAGAACTGAAAGAAGGGGAACAATATATGGAAGACAGACTTATTTCAAAAAAAGACCTGCTCACAAAGGAAGGAATCTCATACGGTACGCTCTACCGCTGGAAGCGTCAGGGACTGATTCCTGAGAGCTGGTTCATCCATAAGGCAACTGAGATAGGACAGGCTACATTCTTCCCCGAAGAGAAGATCACTGCAAGAATCGCACGCATCAAAGATCTTAAGAGCGAATTGTCAGTAGATCAGATGCAGGAACTTTTCTCTGCCAATGTTGAGAGCTTCAAGATCCCCATGCAGGATTTCAAGGACCTTGAGATCGTAGGCAGAATGTCCATTACAGCATTCACATCAGTTTTCCCCATGAAGGACCTTTTGGACTTCAATGATGTTTTTGCTATGTATGTAATCGATCATCTTATGAAGCTTTCCGGCATCTATCTTGAAGATGCAAAGCAGGTATTGAGACTTCTTTGCAAGTATCTCTCTGCTGAAGCTTCCAAAGAGTACCAGCTCATTCTTCTCCGCAAGATGGGTGTTCCGATGACAGTTCTCGTAAGAGGTGAAGATGAGATCCTTCTTGAAGATAATACAGAGATCATTGCATGTGCTAACCTCGGCGAATTTGAAGAAGCATTAAAGGATCAGCTTATTGCCTGATAGATTAGACTGATGGCTGATACTGACAGACAGCTGACCGGAATACTTGGAGTACTTGCTGAAGGTGTGAGATTCAGGATACTGTCTCTCATTGCTTCAAAAGGTGAGCTCACCGCAAAAGATATTCTTTCGGAGTTCGAATTTACACAGCCGACTTTGTCCCACCACATGGCGTGTCTTACAGAAGCAGGCCTTGTAAATGTCGAGCGCAAAGGAAGATTTGCTTATTATTCAATCAATAAAAATACGATAGAACTTGTCTCTTCTGCCATAGCTTCACTTAAGGAGAGCCCTAAAAAAGCAGTTAAAGCAAAAGAGGTTTCAGAGACAGATCCGAAGGAACCCAAGAAGGGCAAGAAAAAGAAGAAGAAAGACAAGAACAAGAAAAAGAAAAAAGACTGATCCATAGTCTGTATAAATCCATAAGCGGTCCGGTAGGTATTGTATTTACCGGACCGTTTTTTGTATCATATAAATACGTGGAATATCAGAGGGAGGGAATAGATATGTCTTTTTGCAGAAAATGCGGCGCCAGATTAAAAGAAGATGATGTGTTTTGCTTCAAGTGCGGTGAACCAATAGACAAAACGGCCGATGAAGTTTTTGCTGACGATCAGGTTCCTTCACAGGAATTGCCTGTAATGACAAAAGAAGAAAGCATTGATCTCGCGCTGAAACTCAAGGATAAGTATGCCTCTATAGAAAAGCTTGAAAGAGAGATCGGGTCTAATGAGACGACTCTGAAAAGACCTGCAGTTATTTCCCACAAGAGATACTCGAAATTCAGGTTCTTCTGGCCTTTTCTGATATATGCTTATATCACCCTAAATGTTGTTTACTTAATCGGAGTGTTAATAAGTTCGACTGGTGATGATGCGGGCGTAGGTGTTGTGTTTTCGCTCATAATTGCATTTATGGCGGCTATCGGATTGCTCATATTGGGAAATGCTTTGGCAGGCAGGAAGCAGGAACGACTGAATGCAGCTATCGCTGAAGAAGAATATAAAATGAAAAAAAGAATTGACGATCTTGCCAAGAATACAGCAGAACTCAAGACAAAGCTGAAGATGAAGAAAAACGAGGTGAGTGAATACACGTCTCTTGTTCCGCCAAAGCTCAGGACCAAGATATACATGGATAAGATAATTACTCTTATCTCAACCGGCAAAGCAGAGTCTTTCTATGATGCGGTCAATATGTTGAAATAACATGTAATTTAAAAGGCAAATTAAAAGGGGTTGCAACATCTTGTTACAACCCCTTGTTTTTGTTTTGTGTTGTGAGAAGTTATTTAGCCTTCTGTTCCTTGAGGAGATCCTTGATCTCTGTAAGGAGCTTAACTTCATCAGACGGTTCGGGTGCAGGTGCGGGTTCTTCTTTAGCGCCCTTCTTTGCACGCTTTGTGATTCCGTTCTTAAGTGCATTGATAGCCTTGAGCATAATGAAGAGGATCAATGCCATGATAAGGAAATTGATGACAGCCGTAATGAATGCACCGTAGTTGATTGAAAGTGACTGGATCTCTTCCAGAGTGAGTCCTGTGTAATCTACCCAGGGAAGTCTTATCGAACCTGCGATATCAGCTCCGCCGATAGATGCGATCAAAGGGTTGATAAAGCTGTCTGTGAAGGATGTTACGATATCCTTGAAAGCAGCACCGACGATAACACCGATAGCCATATCAACTACATTACCCTTGAGTGCAAATTCCTTGAACTCATTCATGAAGTTTTTAATTACTCCCATTTTTAACTGTTCCTCCTATTGTTGTTTGCTTTAAAAAGCCGGACCTGAAAAAGGATCCGGCCGATTCACAGGATTAAATAATTATTACGCGAACTTTCTTGCTTCTTCAGGAAGGCTGTTGATGTCACCGCTGAAGAGGATAGTTGCAGTAACAGGTGTGTCCTTTAAGAAAGCGTCAAGCTTCAAAAGGAATTCTCCGAGACCTTCGGGTTCATAGCTGTTAGCAACTTTGCAGATTGCGTCAACGTAGATATGTGTTAAGTCGTAATCTTTGGAGCAGATGCCGCAAATGAATGCGAGAACCTGGTCAAAACCTTCGATGGGGTATTCCTTCATATTTACAAGACGAACTGTGGGCTTAAGAAGCTGGTCTAATCTATTTCCTCTTTCAAGGCAAACGACGTTGCTGTCAGTAGAAGCAACTGCGTTAATGTCATCGACGAGCTTTGCTGTTTTGCCCGTACCCTTAGGTCCTGCAATAAGTTTAATCATAGAATGTCTCCTTTGGGGATTATATTTCCATTGGATATCTGGATAGTCTTATTTTACTTTAATTACCTTTCGAAATGAATATAAAAGTGTAAAAAATATGGAACATTTTTCGGTTTGCAAGATTATAAACCTTATGTTAAAATCATTGAGTTCATAAAAAGGTTTTTTACGAACGGACAGCGTTATGCGTGTCCGTTTTTTGTTGTAAAAGGAGAAATAATTTGGCTAAAAGATCCAAAGTGGCGCAGGAAGCATTCGAACTTGCCGAACCTGTAGTTGCCGGCCTCGGTTTTGATCTTGTCGACTGTTCTTATGTCAAAGAGGCAAGAGGCATGGTCCTTACGCTCTATATTGATAAAAAGGGCGGTATCGGCATTGATGACTGTGAGACAGTAAGCCGTGCGGTAGATCCGGTTATTGACGAAGCTTCGTCTATTGACCCCGATTTTTTCGAAGTATCCTCACCGGGACTTACAAGACCCCTTGAGAACGAGAAGGATTACAACAGATACAGCGGAGAAAAGGCCGATATCACACTTTATAAGCCGCTCGAAGGTAAGAAGAACTTTACCGCATCCATCAAAGGCGCGGAAGAGGGAAAAGCAACTTTTGTATTTGATAACGGAGAAGAGCTGACACTCGGATTAGAGGACATTGCCAAGGCCGTACGTCATATAGAATTTTAAGCAGGAGGAAATATAAAATGCCCAGAAAGAAGAATGAAGAGGAACCTAAGGATACAATAGTAAGTCTCGTTAAGCTCCTCGCAGAAGAAAGAGACATCAATGAGGAAGAGGTATTCCAGGCGATTGAAAGCGGTCTTGTTGCAGCTTACAGACGTGAGTTCGGCGGTAACAAGCAGGATATCAAGTCCGTAAACGCTGAGATCGACAGAGAGACAGGCGAGATCTATGTTTACAAGCTCGCTGAGGTTGTTGACGAAGTTGTTGACGAGGCAAATGAGATTTCCATCGAAGCTGCTAAGGAACTCGGTTATGAAGATGTAGAAGTCGGAGACGAGATCGAGATCGGTATCGACGTTGAGGATCTGGGACGTCTTGCTGCAAGCGCAGCCAAGAACGCTATCAATCAGAAGCTCAGAGATGCTGAGAGCTCCAAAATCGAGAAGGAATTCTCAGGTAAGATCGGTGAGATCACTTCCGGTACTATTGTCCGTAAGGATGCAAGAAATGTATATGTAAATATCGGCCGTGCTGAAGCAATCGTTAAGCATGACGGTCAGATCAGAAACAACAGAAATGAGCGTTACGATCAGGACAGGATCATGAAGTTCCTTGTAATGGGCGTTGAAGAAGCTAACGGCAGACCTTCTGTTGTTCTTTCAAGAACTGATGCAAGACTCGTAACAAAGCTTTTCGAGCTTGAAGTTCCTGAGATCAAGGCAGGCGATGTCATCATCAGATCCGTTGCAAGAGAAGCAGGTTCCAGAACAAAGGTAGCTGTTTACTCAAAGGATCCCGATATTGATGCTAAGGGTTCATGCGTTGGTCAGAGAGGCCAGAGAGTTCAGCAGATCATGAATGAGCTCGCTGAAGAGAAGATCGACATCGTTGACTGGAAGGAAGATCCGGCTCTCTTTATCAGCGAAGCCTTGCAGCCTGCAAAGGTCTCCAGAGTTGATACAGAGATCACCACAAATGAGAACGGTGAAGTTGAGAGATACGCAAAGGTTATCGTACCTGACCAGCAGTTCTCTCTCGCTATCGGTAAGAGCGGTCAGAATGTCCGCCTTGCTGCTAGACTTACCGGATTCAAGATCGATATCAAGAAAGAGTCTGACGAGAGCGTAGAATCAACAAAGGCACTTATCGATGACTTCACTGTTGTTGATGATGAAGCCGGTAAAGAGGAATGATCTCAGCAGAGCGTATTGAGTTATGAAGAAGAAGCCGCAGAGAAGTTGTGTATCATGCAGAACGGTAAGAGATAAGAACGATCTCTTGCGTGTTGTCGTGACTCCGGAAGGGGAAGTTGTATTCGATCCTACGGGCAAGCTCTCGGGAAGAGGTGCATATCTCTGTCCCAATGAGAAGTGCATAACTGCCGAGCTTAAGAAAGCAGCCAGACTTTCCAAAGGTTTAAAGAAGCCTTTGACTGAAGAAGAGATCAAAGAACTTGCGAAATCACTTTTGGGGAGCATTAAAGAGAACTGATGACTGATAAAGAAAGAGTATTCGGAATGATCGGACTTGCAGCACGTGCCGGTAAAGTCGTATCGGGAAGTGATGCAGTCAAGGGAGCAATACGTTCGGGCAATGTTGAGCTACTGATCATTACCAGAGATATTTCAAGAAACTCTTTGGACAAGCTGTTGAAGAACATGACAAGTGACAAAGAGATAACCTGCTACAGTTTTGCGACATCAGATGAACTGGGAGATGCATTAGGCAAGCCAAACAGAACCGTTGCGGCTATTACTGATAAAAGCTTTGCGGAAGGGATTTCCGCCATACTCGAGAATATCAGCGAGGAGGAAGAGAATTGATGAGTGAAGATAATGAGAACAAGAAGAGCGGCCTGACAGTCGGAGGTGTATCCGGCAGCAAGAAAATGAGACTTGGCCGTGTACATAAGAAAAAGACAGAAGATGCGCCTGAAACTCCTGTTGAAGAAGTAAAGGCCGAAGTAGCAACTCCCGCACCTGCTCCCGTTGAGGAAGCTGAAGTAAAGCCTGCAAAGAAGGCTACAAAGAAGGCTGCTTCTGAAGAGAAGGCAGAGGAGAAACCTGCCAAGAAGACAACGAAGAAGGCTGCATCCGAAGAAAAGACTGAGGAAAAGCCTGCAAAGAAGACAACGAAGAAGGCTGCATCCGAAGAAAAGACTGAGGAGAAGCCTGCAAAGAAGATAACAAAGAAGGCTGCCTCTGAAGAAAAGACAGAAGAAAAGCCTGCTTCAAAGACAACAAAAGCTGTTTCTGCCAAGACTGAGAGCAAGAAGGAAGAGCCGGAAGTAAAGGCACCCGAAGTAAAGGAAGAACCCAAGGCGGAAGCAAAGCCTGAAGTTAAGACTGAAGTGAAGCCTGAGACTAAACATGAAGCAAAGGAAGAAGTAAAGCCTGAGCCTGTTAAGGAAGAGAAGAAGCCTGAGGTAAAAGAAGCACCGAAGCCCAGACTCTCATCTGCAGTTATTTCACTTCCTGATGTACCTGCAAGAGGCGAGACGATCAGAAGTTCAACGGTTATCACTTATGCCGGCAGGGATAAGAAGAGCCCTGTAAGAAGCGGCGGTTCCGGATATCAGAACAGAGGCGGCGGATTCCAGAAACAGGGTGGCGGCTTTGATAAGGATAAGGATGAAGACGGCGCACGTCCGCAGTTCAAGAGAGCTCCCAAGCCGAGAGCTGAAGCTCCTATTGAAGATGCGAAGAAGAGCAGATCTTCATATGCAGAGAAGAGTGCTTTCGATAAGAAGCACAACAATGCCGACAGAAGAGACGGCGAGAAGAATGCAAATATCGATAAGAGAAAGCAGTCACGCACTTCACAGTTTACCGGAAGAGTAAACAGTGACGGTGATTACGATGATTTCTCATTCAGAAAGAAGAAAAAGAAGCAGGAAACACAGCAGGCTGTCGTTGAGCAGGTTATCACAGAGATCAAGATCCCTGCATTCATCACCGTAAAGGAATTTGCTGAAGGTATCGGCAAGAAGAGTTCAGATATCATCATGGCTTTGATGAAGCTTGGTGTTATGGCAACTATCAACCAGGAACTCGATTTTGATACAGCATGCCTTGTTGCAGACAGCTTCGGAATCAATGCAGAACTTCTTGAAGAGAAGACAGAGGAAGATATCCTTTTCAACGATGAGGATAATCCGGAGAACCTCGAACCCAGACCTCCGGTCGTCGTTGTTATGGGTCACGTTGACCATGGTAAGACATCACTCCTCGATAAGATCAGATCTTCCAACGTAACCGAAGGCGAAGCCGGCGGTATCACACAGAAGATCGGTGCTTACACCGTAAGACTCAAGGGACGTCAGATTACATTCCTTGATACCCCGGGTCACGAAGCGTTCACCACGATGAGAGCAAGAGGCGCACAGTTCACCGATATCGCTATCCTCGTTGTAGCTGCAGACGACGGTGTAATGCCTCAGACGATCGAAGCTATCAACCACGCAAAGGCTGCTAATACAGAGATCATCGTTGCAATCAACAAGATCGATAAGCCGGGCGCAAATCCTGACAGAGTTAAGCAGGAACTTACACAGTATGGTCTCATCTGTGAAGAGTGGGGCGGCCAGACGATCATGGTGCCTATTTCCGCTAAGCAGGGTACAGGTATTGATGAACTTCTCGAGAACGTTCTCCTCACAGCAGACGTCATGGAACTCAAGGCAGATCCCAAGGGTCAGGCTAAGGGTGCCGTTATCGAGGCTAAGCTCGATAAGAACAGAGGTCCTGTTGCTTCCGTACTCATTCAGCGCGGTACATTGAGACAGGGCGATACAGTTGTCTGCGGACCTATTCTCGGTAATGTAAGAGCTATGTACGATGATAAGGGCGTAGCTATCAAGAAGGCAGGTCCTTCTATCCCTGTAGAGATCTTAGGTTTACCTGAGGTTCCCCAGGCCGGCGAGATCCTTTTCGCTGTATCTGATGATAAGACAGCAAGACAGCTCGTTGAAAAGCGTAAGATCAAGCAGAGAGAAGAGCAGCTCCACAGATCATCAAAGATGAGCCTTGATACACTCGCAGCCCAGATGGCAGCAGGCGACGTTAAGGACCTCAACATCATCATCAAGGCTGATGTCCAGGGTTCTGTCGAAGCCGTACAGCAGTCATTGGAGAAGCTCTCAAACGAAGAAGTTAAGATCAATGTTATCCACGGCGCGGTCGGTGCGATCAACGAGTCCGATATCGTTCTTGCTGACGTATCCAACGCTATCATCATCGGCTTTAACGTAAGACCTTCACAGATGATCATTGATAAGGCTAAGGAAACAGGCGTAGACATCAGACTCTACAGCGTTATCTATAATGCTATCGAAGATGTCGAGAACGCTATGAAGGGTATGCTCGCACCTAAGATCGAGGAAGTTGTCTGGGGTCATGCAGAAGTCAGACAGCTCTTCAAGGTCAGCGGCATCGGTACTATCGGTGGATGCTATGTTACGGACGGTAAGATCCTTAGATCTTCCAACGTCAGAGTCATCAGAGATGACGTCGTTGTTTATACAGGTGTTCTCGGTTCATTGCAGCACGAGAAAGATTCTGTAAAAGAAGTAGTATCCGGACACGAGTGCGGTCTTACAGTCGAGAAGTATAACGACATTAAGATCGGCGACGTTATCGAAGCATTCGGCAACGTCGAAGTAAAGAGGGACTGATATGAAAAACAGAAGACCTGAGATAGTCGGAGATGAGATCCAGAAAATCATCTCGACTATAATCTCGACAAAGTTAAAGGATCCCAGAGTTCCTTTGCTTACATCTGTTACATCCGTCAAGATGAGCCGTGATCTTTCTCATGCGACTGTATTCATTTCCGTTTACGGTGATGAGAAGACACAGAAAGAGGCTATGGAAGCCATTGAGCACGCTAAGGGATTTATCCGTTACGAGACTGTGCAGGAGATCAACTTACGAGTTGCTCCGGAACTGAGCTTCAAACTTGATAACACTCTTAATAATGCGCTCAGGATGGAAGCTTTGATCGATAAGACAATCAAGGAAGACGAGGCGAGAAGACTCGCCAGAGAAGAGAAAAACGGTAACAAAGAGGAAGGTGGCGAAGAAGCGTAACAGCTTCTTTGCCATTACCTTTTTGACGAGCCTGAAGAAACGGAGATTCATTGATGAGAGAACGCTATAAAGAAGGAAGCGCCAGGAGCGCGAAAAACATCTTAAGCGTTATAGATAAGGCTAAGAAAAATGACGAGGCAGTACTGATCTTCCTTCACAGAAGTGTTGACGGAGACTGTGTCGGCTCTGCATCCGGAATATGCTCCATTATCAGAAGTTTTGGAGCAGCAGCTTATGTTGCCATTCCGGAATCACTTCCTGAGAACATGAAGTTTTTGGGAATTGATGATCTGTTCTTCCGTCCTGACGGCGGTTCGCATCTTGCCGAGGAATTCAAGATCTCGGGGACACTGGCCGGTAGAAAGATCTGTGCTGCAATAGCCACCGATATCTCCGAATCTTCAAGGATGGGTGTTTGTGGCGAGATATTTGATTCTGTTGAAGATAAGACCGTTATTGATCATCACGCATCTGTTACCACCAGATCAGATAATCTCTGGATCGATCCTGAAGCATCATCAGCGAGTGAGATGGTCTTCTATGTAGCAGAACAGATATCCGGGATGACAGGAAAAGAATTAAAGGATATCCTTACGCCTAATGCTGCAAAGGCAGTGCTTGCCGGAATCGTTACTGATACCGGAAGGTTTACTTTTAAGAATACAAGGCCGGAGACTCTTGAATCCGCAGGACTCCTGATCGAGCTCGGCGGAGATATCTCCGAAGTGTGCTACAACCTTTTCGACCGCAAGACAAAGCAGAAATTCCTTTTGTCTGCAAAAGCCAGATCAGAGGTTAAGTTTTATTGCGACGACAGATTCGCATTAACGGTTGTGCCTTATTCGCAATTTGTTGAATTCAACGCTGATCCCGACGGCGTGGATGATGTTGTATCGGCAATGCGTGATATTGACGGCGTAGAACTTGCGATAGTCTTAAGACAGCTTGAGAGCGGCGAGATAAGGGGCAATGTCAGATCACAGGAATATTTTGACTGTTCGAAATTCGCTGAAGGTTTTGGCGGCGGCGGTCATATGAGAGCGGCAGGCTTCACTGTATATGGTGACATTAATGAGACTGCCGAAGAGATAATCAAAAGGGTTCAGGCAACTTTATGATTCAGGACGGATTTATCCTTGTTGATAAGCCCGAAGGATGGACTTCTTTCAAGACGGACCGTTTTGTCGGCAACCTTTTGGGAACCCGCAAAGTAGGTCATCTCGGAACGCTGGATCCTTTTGCTACCGGATTGCTTCCGGTCTTTGTGGGCAAGGGGCTGAAGTTCCTGAGATTCTGTGAAGGTTTTGATAAAGGTTATTCCTGCAAATGTATCTTCGGTGCAAAGACGGATACGATGGATAAGACAGGTGATATCATCTCTGAGAACTATCCGTCTGAAGAAGAACTGTCTGAGCTCGAGAAGACTGATTACAGGATAATCCGTGATGCAATGGAAAAAGTCCGCAATACAAAAGAGCAGCTGCCGCCTGCTTATTCTGCAAAGAAGATCGACGGCAGGAAAGCATATGAGCTTGCAAGAAAAGGTGAGATGCCTGATCTGAAGCCTGTTCCGGTAAATGTCTATTCTCTTAATATTACTGATATTTCAAAGCCTGAAAAAGGTCTTGCTGTGGATTTCGACTGCCAGTGTTCCAAGGGCACATATATAAGAACTATCTGCTCTGATCTTGGCGATATCACAGGTTACGGAGCATATGCTGATTCGTTGAGAAGGACTGTCAACGGCCAGTTCAATGTTAAGGATGCTTTTACTCCTGAAGAACTTCAGAAGATGGCAGATGAAGGCGATTTCTCTTTTGTCAGGGATGCATCCGAGACGATCAGTTTTTTGCCTGAGATCAAACTTGATACGAAACAGGCAAAGGATATAGGGTTCGGACGAAAGATCGCTTTCCCGGTTTCGTCTAAAGATCCGGGCGATGACAGGATCTATTACAGAGCAACTTTTGAAGGCCGGCTTATTGCTGTCGTTTACCCTGCTTTGGAGAACGGGACATTACTTATGAGAATAGAGAGACTTTATGCCCATGATTAAAGTTTGCAATACATACGGTCTTGAAAATCTTCCTCTCGAAACGAAGGGCAGGGTCATTGCGCTCGGTCTTTTCGACGGGGTCCATCAGGGACATCTGGATATAATCAGAAAAGCTGTTTCGATAGCAGAAAGAGACGGCCTGACATCGACTGTCCAGACATTTCGGAATCTTTTCAAGAATGATAACAAGTCTTTATATACGCCTGACGAGAGATTGAAGCTCATAGGCGGCGCCGGTGCTGACGAACTCCTTATATTGGATTTTGATTCCGTGAAAAACATGGAACCTGAAAAGTATCTTACGGATATTCTTCTTTACCGCGCAGTCGCAGATACACTGGTTATGGGTGAGGATTACAGGTTCGGCAAAGATGCAGAAGGCGACGTTAACATGATAAAAGAATTTGCAAAAGCAAATGGCATACGTGTTATCGTCGTAAAGGACCGCTTGCTCGAAGGAACTGACAATAAGATATCCACAACATGGCTCAGGAAAGCTCTTTCAGAAGGCGATGTCGATCTTGCTGCAAAACTCTGCGGCGGAAGATACTTCTCGTATTCAGGAACCTGCGTCCACGGCAAGAAACTCGGAAGGACTATGGGCTTTCCCACTGCCAATATCAATATCAGCGAAGACAAGTATGTCGTCAGAAGAGGCGTATATGTATCACGTATCCTTCTGGGGCAAAGGGTGCTTTACGGTGTTACCAATATCGGAAGAAGGCCGACACTTGAAGATGCAGTAAATGACGTTGCCGAGACTTTCATTTTCGATTTTGATGAGGATATCTACGGCGCTAAATTCTCGGTTGAACTGATGCATTTCTTAAGACCTGAGACTCACTATGAATCGAAAGAAGAGCTTATTGATGCAGTGGATCTCAACAAGAAACAGGCGTTGGAATTCCTTAAAGGGCAGGGCTTTATATGAAATTCATTCGCTTATACCTGAAAATGCGGAAATAGGCATAGGATTTTGTGGTAATATATCAGGGATTTACTGACCCTATAACGGGCAGGGAGGATAAGGAAACATGACAAACGGTGTAGAAGTAAGCTTTCCGGGACTCGGATGGACATTTAATGTCAATCCTGTTGCTTTCAGGATCGGAGGCATTGAAGTATATTGGTACGGTCTTCTTATTGCGCTGGCTCTCGTACTGAGCGTAATACTCGCAGTAAAACAGGCTAAGAGCCTGAAATTTCCTGAAGGTCTTGTTTATGACACCATCCTTCTGATCATTCCATGTGCCATTATCGGTGCAAGACTTTACTTTGTCGCATGCAACTGGGATTACTATGGCCAGAATCCCAAGGAGATAATCAATCTCAGGAATGGCGGACTTGCTATCTACGGCGGCGTTATCCTTGTATTTCTCGGCGCTCTCGTTATGTGCCATATAAGGAAGATCCCTTTCAGAGAACTTGCCGACTATTGTATTGTTTATCTGCCTTTGGGACAGGCTATCGGAAGATGGGGCAACTTCTTTAACCAGGAGTGCTTCGGTACGACAACAAATCTTCCCTGGGGTATGACAAGCTCAACCGTTCAGAGCTATCTCGAGGTCTCATGCCCGACACTCGTATCGACTATGCCTGTCCATCCGACATTCTTATATGAGTCACTTGCGGATCTCGCTATCTTCTTCATTCTTCTTTATATAAGGAAGCATTCGAAGATCCCTTTCGAGACATCATGCGCTTATTTTGCGCTTTACGGAACGGCAAGATTCTTTATTGAAGGAATGAGAACCGATTCTCTTTATATCGGACACACAAGCATCAGGATCTCACAGCTCTTGTCTCTTATTTTCGTTATTGCAGCCCTTCTTTATATTGCTTATGCAAGAACCAGGAGATTCGAGAAAAAGGGTTTCCCAAAGAAGCTCTATGCTGAGGCTTCAACAGGAGAAGGAAAGAAATAATAATGGATAAGGCTGGTTCCGGCGTTGTTAAACTTCGCGGGAAAGACGGTCTTAAGACCGTCGATTATTATCTTGTCGTGCCTGTATTGGCGATGACGATAATCGGCCTTTACGTTCTTCAAAGAGTTTTATCAAAAGGTTACGCTGCTTATCCCGGCAACTATTACAGACAGATCGCTGCCACGGTAGGCGGCATTATCGGTGCACTGATAATCAGTTTGCTTGATGAGCATTTCCTGAAAGTAATCGGACGTCTCATCTATGCTGTATCGTTGTTCCTTTTGATCCTTGTGCCTATCGACGGTTATTCGCTTGCTGCATCATGGGGCGCCGATTCGTGGCTTAACCTCCCGATCGTCGGTAACTTCCAGCCGTCCGAGCTTGCCAAGCTTGGTCTTATCATGGTGGCGGCAGATATTTTCGAGTCAATGCACAACAAGGAGTATTCGCTGCTCAAGGGATTTGGAATTATGGCAGCCGTATATGCACCGCCGATGCTCCTTATCCTGACACAGCCTGACTTCGGTACGGCGATGGTTATCGTATTTACATTCGTATGTATGCTTTTCACATGGGGTGTAAGATACAGATACTTCCTTCTTGCATTCTCGTCATTCGTCGTAATCGTTGTCCCTGCTGTTTGGTTCTTCTATCTGAAGCCTTATCAGAAAGACAGAATTCTTTCACTCGTTTTCCAAGGCTCAGACCCGCGTTCTGAGTATAATCTGATGCAGTCCAAAGCCGCTATCGCTTCAGGCGGTCTTACAGGCAACCACACCGGCATCCTTACAAGCGTGCCGGTTAAGGAGAGCGACTTTATCTTCGCTGCCATATCAGAGCATATGGGATTTATCGGAACTACTGCGGTAATAATCCTCGCATTTTTCTTCCTTTGCAGATGCCTTTATGTTGCAGCGAAAGTTCCTTCCAAATCTGCTTCATACATGCTTACGGGATTTACAGGATATTTTGCATTCCACTATATCGAGAACATGGGTATGGCGGTAGGACTTCTTCCTATCACCGGAATCCCACTGCCATTCATCAGTTACGGAGGTACTGCCATGCTGATCAATTATCTGGCATTCGGGGTTATCCTCAATATTTCGATGTCACGGAATACTTAGCGCAGGAGGATTGAAATGAGGGGCGAGTGGAGACAGCAGCTTCATATTGAGCCGCCGGAAGGCTGGATGAACGACCCTAACGGACTGTGTTACTATGGCGGTTTTTATCATGTGTATTTCCAGTATTCTCCCGGAACTCCCAATGGCGAAAGTGTCCGCCGCTGGGGACACTATGTAAGTTCTGACCTTCTTTCCTGGAAATATAAAGGCATTGTTCTAGAGGCTGATATCCCGGAAGACAGGGATGGCGTTTTCTCAGGATGCGCAGTTCCTTTTGATGATCACATTGAATTCTTCTATACGGGCAATGTTATGGAAGAAGGCAATCACGACTTTGTGCTTGAAGGAAGAGGTGCGAATGTCATCAAGGTTACTTCTTCAGACGGCTCGAAAATGTCTCCCAAAAAAGTACTTCTCAGAAATACGGATTATCCTGATTTCTGCTCGTGCCATGTAAGAGATCCCAAGGTGTGGATCGAAAACGGCATTTACAAAATGGTGCTTGGTGCGAGGACAAAGGATGACAGGGGCTGTGTCCTTTTGTATGAAGGGGCTTCTCCCGACTCATTTGAATACAAAGGAACTTTGAGTGCACCTGATATGGGCTACATGTGGGAATGTCCTGACATGTTTGAACTTGAAGGAAAGAAGTTCCTTGCTTTATGTCCGCAGGGAATCGCACAGGGAGAATACAAATATCAGAACATTTTCCAGAGCGGCTATTTCACTTTTAAAGATGATGAATTAGCAGACTTTGAAGAATTCGATTACGGCTTTGATTTTTACGCACCGCAGACTTTTACTGCACCTGACGGCAGAAGACTTCTTATCGGCTGGATGGGAATAGGCGATGATTCCTATACCAACCCTACGACAGAACTTGGCTGGCAGCACTGTCTGACTCTGCCGCGCAAATTAAGCGTCGGTGCTGATGGTAAGTTGTTGCAGAATCCTATCCGTGAATTATCTTCGTTGAAGAAGAATGCAAAGAATGTTGACGGCGAAGCCTGGGAAGGGCTTCCGTTTGAAGTCAATGCATCAGAGTTTGCATCGGAGTTCAAGCTGTCGGTATCAGGTGCTGAGATCACATGGAATAGATCTGAAGGAGTATTCAGTCTGCATTTCACGAACGGTGAAGGTTATGGCAGAAAAGAGCGGAAGATAAAACTCGATTCGCTTGATTCGCTCCGCATCATAGCAGATGTATCGTCATTGGAAATATATATAAATGACGGCCGCTATGTCATGTCGACAAGATTCTATCCCGAATACCGTCAGGTAAAGATCGAAGAGAACGGTGCTTTAGCAACTGTTACTGCATTGAGGCTGAACGACACTCTTGTTGCGATCGGTGAAGCGCTTATCGATTTTATTCCTGACAAGAAGGGGTGTGAGTTTTACGAAGTAGGTGCATTCTCGCCTGCAGCAGGCGGCGCACCTGCCAATGTGTGCGGCGCATTCTCAAAACTCGGCGGAAAGTCGCGAATGATCACTCAGTTGGGGCTTGATCCTTTTGGTGACATCATCACGAGAACCCTGAATGATGCAGGTGTAGATACTTCATTTATTTCTTATATTTCGGCTGCCAATACGGCCCTTGCTTTTGTAAGCCAGACCAAAGACGGCAAGAATACGTATTCGTTCTACCGCAATCCGTCTGCCGACATGCTTTTCGATGCGTCACAGGTAACAGGCGAGATGCTGGATGGGTGTTATGCACTGCATTTTTGCAGCGTGTCGTTAGGTGACTTCCCGATGAGGGATGCACACCATGCTGCTGTCACCATAGCAAGAAGACAGGGCGCGCTGATAAGCTTCGATCCCAATCTGAGATTCATGCTCTGGGATGACAAAGACGAATTAAAACGTGTCATTTGGGAATTCATTCCTGACTGCGACATAGTGAAGATATCAGACGAGGAACTTGAGTTCATTGCAGGAACCTCTTCGATTGATGAGGCACTGCCTGCTCTGTTTAAGGGTAACGTTAAGCTCGTGATACTTACGAAGGGCAAAGACGGAGCAGATGCTTACACTTCTTCGGGATGCGTTTCGTCTGTCAGTCCTGCTGTTAATGCGATCGATACTACCGGTGCGGGTGACGGATTCATCGGTTCGTTCCTGTGGAAGCTCAGAACGTCAGGAGTGGGGAAGGATAACGTCGCTGGTTGTCCTCTGCCGGTAATCAAGGAATGTCTGGACTTCGCGAACCGCTTCAGCGCCATAAGCGTACAGCGGAAAGGCGCGATACCTTCGTATCCTGAATATAGAGAAATAAAGTAATACTTTTTAGGCGGCTTTCATAGCCGCTTTTTCTTGGAGTGCACCGGGAGAACACGTTTTTGGTTTGAATCGTGTCCGATTTTTGCATTATCCGGATTCTATAATCAATTCCAAGTCAGCTCAATATAGGAAGCATTTCTGGAATTACGGAAATTATTCCTAAATATGCAAATTCAGGAAAAGGTTTAGGAAAAAACGGGCAGTTTTTCCTAAATCATTTCCTGTTTTAACAAAAATAGAAAAAATATTGGTAAAGCGCGGGATATTTGGTGCAAAGCGCTTCCGGAATAACATGGCTATTCATACAGAAAACCGCTCAACTGTATGAGATTCTCGGGAAATGGTCCCCTCTGGAACGGCCTGGAAAATTTTTTTAACAAATTTCCGAAAAATTACAAAATTCCCCTTGCATTAAAAGAATGTTACGAATAAAATACAACTGTGTGGTGATTTGGGGAGAAAATTCCCACTCTAGTGGAGGAAAGTGGCTGATTTCAGCAATGATATCCTCCAAGCATCGCAAAATCAGGCTTGTAGTAGAGACTCAGGATGAGAGATATTAAGAAAGTAGACGCTAAGGGGAGATTCTTTATCCCTTCAAAGCAAAAAGAATTGCTCGGCGCAGAGGTTGTCGTAACAAACAGCCTTGATGTCGGCTATTTGTGCGTTTACTCTAAGGAACATTTCGATAACCTGAAGGCTCAGCTTGCAAAGCTTAATTCAATGGATGCCAATGTCCGTAAGATAAAGAGAGCCATTATCGGTGAGGCTTGCGAAGTATCCGTTGATTCCCAGGGGCGTATCTCTGTTAACAGCGAGCTCTGGGACAGGATCGGTGCCAAGCCCGGTGATGAGATCTGCGTATTTAACGATGACGGTAAATTAGATATCTGTACTAAGAATTTCTATGACAATGAAGATCATGATCTCAGCGGCATAGAAGGATTGGAGACGAATTATTATGTTGAAGGTCTCTAATTTTGACCACATTCCGGTATTGCTCTATCAGACGGTTGACGCTCTTAATGTCAGACCGGGCGGTATTTATGTCGACTGCACAGCAGGCGGCGGAAGCCACAGTGCTGAGATCGCAAGAAGAATGAAGGGCAAGGGAATCCTTGTTTCTATCGACAAAGACGATGCGGCACTTGCAGCCTGCATGCAGAGAAGAGAAGCCTTTGCCGGTATCGACTGGATGCCGGTTAAGTCAGACTATAAAGACATCGATGATATTATCCGCAGTCTTAAGATCGGTAAGGTTGACGGCATTATGGCCGATCTCGGTGTTTCTTCATATCAGCTCGATACAGCTGAAAGAGGTTTCTCTTATATGAAGAACGGTCCTTTGGATATGAGAATGGATCCGAATGAATGGCTTACTGCTGCTGAAGTAGTTAACAGATATTCGAGAGACGATCTTGAGAGGATCTTCAGAGAATACGGCGAAGAACATCATGCGGGAAGAATTGCCGACGGAATAGTAGAAAGAAGAAGAACTAAGCCTTTCACAAGGACTACAGAACTTGCACAGGCTATCAAGGATTATATGCCGGGTCACGGCAGAGGAGAGGACCAGCATCCTGCAAAGAGATGCTTCCAGGCTATCAGGATCGAAGTAAATCACGAGCTTGACGGACTTGAATCATTGCTTCAGGACGGAATCAGAAAACTTAAACCGGGCGGAAGATTCGCAGTTATCTCGTTCCATTCGCTCGAAGACAGGATCGTCAAAGAAGCATTCAGGACAGCAGAAAGTCCGTGCACATGTCCCAGAGATTTCCCTGTTTGCGTATGCGGCAAGAAATCACTCGGAACAGTACTTACAAAGAAGCCTATCGAACCGACGGAAGAAGAGATCGATATCAATCCGAGAGCCAGAAGTTCAAAACTCAGAGTATTCGAAAGAAACGATAACGAACAATACAATTGATCAGATAATTTAAGGAAAGAAAAATGGCAGTCAAGTTAACATCGAGAAAAAAGATAAAGAACTTCGATGTGGGCGCGGAAGATGAGGCGCTTAATGAAGTGCTGGCTGCCGGGAAGACAAATCTGATCTATAAGGGCGGCGAAGTTATACCTGACACATCGGATGTAATTGAAGACGAACCCCTGATAATTGAACCTAATCCGAGTCTTGTATCTTATGAGGATGTTCATGAGAGATCAATGCAGTATGCGATCGAACATGAAGATGCCAAGATGAAGCTTGAGAAAAAGAAGAAGACAAGAAGACTTACTGGAAGAAGACTTTTCGAGACGATAATTTCTATCGGACTGGTTATTCTTCTGGGCTTCTTTGTAATGCTCCTTCTTTATCCCCAGACAGAGGTCTCTGAGCTCGCAAGAGATAATTCAAATCTTAAAGACCAGATCAACACTATCAAAAGAGAGATCGTAAACGCGGAAGAGAATGCCAACGGTATTGCGGACATGGATGTAATCCGTGCGCAGGCTATTGCACTTGGAATGCAGGATCCTAACCAGAATCAGGTAATCAATCTGCCTCTCCCAAACACAGACTCTTTGCGTACCAGAGCAAACTATAACTCCGACGGAATCAATGATGATGAATACAATGATTCCAAGGATGCATTGGCTGATTACTATGCAGCGCACCCGGATAAGTGACAATCAACCGCCCTTAAAGGGTAAGTCAATAATTCCCACTGAAGCTGAGGTTAAAGCGCGCGCACAAGGCATCTCTGAACAGCCCAAAACCGAGGTCCGTCAGAAGACGCCCCGTCAGATCAGAGCGACATTATTTGCCAAGGGATGGATAGCGGTAGTAGCCGTTGTTGTTGTGCTTTACACTTTCTATCTGGTATATAGCTTATACAAGACCACCGTTACCGATTACGATAAGTATGCGAGAGCTGCAGCTGATGAACAGTGGACTCTGATGTCATACAGTGCCAACAGAGGAATGATCTATGATTCAAACCTCGTTCCGCTTGCTTCGAACACATACGATTTTACTGTTATCTGTTCTCCGAAAATGGTTACTTCAACGATCCTTACGAGAGAACAGATAATGGAGGGCGCCGTATCTATCCTTGGCGTTACATACGAAAAGCTCGATTCGATTATTCCTGTCGATCCGACAGATAAGAATGACAAGAGAAACGATGTCGCCGGATGCGATGTAATCAAGAATGTTCCGCAGGATACAAAAGACGAATTTGAAAAATTCCTTAAAGATAACAAGGTTAAAGGTTTTGGATTTGTAGCTGTTCCGCAGAGATACTACAACTATGGAACCCTTGCATCTCAGGTTATCGGATATGCTAAAAATGACGGCGTAAGCCTTAATGGCCTTTACGGCCTTGAAGCTTACTACAATGATGTCCTTTCAGGCGTTGACGGATACAGATATTCTGAGACGGATGAAATCACCGGCGGCGTTCTGCCTTATTCTGATGCTACTACAATTCCGGTTACAGACGGAAATAATATTGTTACCAATATCGATATCAGTATTCAGAGAATTGCAGAAGAAGCCGCAAAAGATGCGTACGATAAGTATGACCCGATCGATGGTGTGTGCGCAATCGTAATGAATCCTTATACAGGCGCGGTCTATGCGATGGTATCTATCCCAAACTACGACTGTAACGATCCCTATGCGATGCCTTACGGAACAAATCCTAATACATGGGCATCTCTGAGCCCTGACGACAGAGTGCAATACTCAATGGCAAATGCCTGGCGTAACAGATGTGTTTCCGACACTTATGAGCCTGGTTCTACTTTTAAGTCACTTACGACATGTATGGCATTTGAGGAGAATCTCTCTTATGAGGAAGAGCTTTTCGATGATGCTCCTATCGCTATTTCATCGCAGCATACGATTTCATGCTGGATGCAGAAATCAATGGGTTATAACCACGGAATGGAGACACTGGAAGATGCATTCCACAACTCATGCAACCCGATCTTTACACAGCTTGCATACAGAATCGGAATTACAAAATACTATTCATACGTGCGTATGCTTGGCTTCTATGATTACACCGGAATAGACCTTCCTGCAGAAGGAAAGGGAATCTTCCATAAAGATCCGACAACAGTCGATATGGCGGTTCTTTCTTACGGCGAGTCTTCAACGGTTACTCCTATCCAGCTCATAACATCGTATTGCGCTATCATCAACGGCGGTGACCTTCTTGTTCCCCACATCGTTAAGTACGTAACAGATCCTGAAGGAAATATCATCGATGAGGTCGAACCTGAAGTAGTACGAACAGTGTTCTCTGAAGACACATGCAGGCGTGTAAGAGTATTGATGGAAGGCGTTGTATCCGACGGTACAGGTTCTGCAGGTAAAGTAGCCGGATACTCTGTTGCGGGTAAGACGTCCACATCAACGATCGACGCAGGTGAATTGAAGGGCGCTCACGTTCTTTCGTTCTCCTGTTATGCTCCTTCTTATGACCCGAAGATAGCTGTCCTCGTCGTAATCAATAAGCCAAGAGATTTCTCGGTAGGTTCATCTTCTGCCGCATCAACGGCTGCTAAGATCGTCGAAGGAACGCTTTCTTATATGGGTGTTGAACGAAGATTTACCGAAGAAGAATACAACGAACTTCTTAAAGAATGGTATGTTCAGAAGGTTGACGGAATGCCTGCATCACAGGCAGCGTCCAGGATCTCGGTAAACGGTCTTTCAACACTTTACGGCACTATCGATATGACACCTGAGACCATAGTTGCAAGGACATATCCTGATTACTATCACACGCTCTATAAAACAGGTGTTGTTGTTCTTTATCCGGAAGGTGTGGCACAGGAGGATATGCTGACAACGAGAGTTCCCAACATGACCGGAATGTCGGCTGTCGAATGCATCGAGGCGTGTCTTAAGATGAATCTTAACTGTAAGATCGATGGCGATGTTGATGGCTTATGTGTATCCCAGAGTGTCTCATCGGGCTCTACTGTTTATGCAGGCGATATCATTGTAGTTACATTATCAAATACTGACGGTCCGGGTTATAACCAGTCTCAGCAGCCTGCCCAGACAACGAATGCCAATGACGGAACAGATGCTCTGCCTCCCGAGCATCATGATGACGATGACACCTGATGGGGTGTCGCACAAACATAAGTGATACCAATACAGGAATTTCATTCTTTTTGCCACACTGTAAATTGAACTTTTTGATTTAATATAGTTGACGGTTAATAAGCGGAAATATCCGCCTGACAAATACAAAGAAGGACGAATGAGATGAGACTGCCTGCTGTTCTTGAAAATATTGAATACAGACTTATATCCGGTGACCTTGACAAAGAGGTTGCTTCGGTTGAATTTGATTCACGAAAAGTCTGCTCCGGGTCTCTCTTTGTATGCGTTAAGGGATTTACTGTTGATGGTCATACATTTGCAGTCAAAGCAGCTGAACAGGGTGCTTCCGTGCTGGTTGTTGACAGCAGCAGAGAAGACTTCCCTGATGAGGATTTAACAGCCATTTCCCGTAAATACGGTTTGAGTGTCGTTGAGATCAACGATACACACAAGTTGCTTGCGGATTTGTGTGCGAATTTTTATGGCCATCCTGAGAATAAAACTGCGGTTTACGGTATAACCGGAACCAAGGGCAAGACCACTACCGCGTTCATGTTAAGAGCGATTTTTGAACAAGGTGGCAGGAAGACGGGTCTTATCGGCACGGTGTGCAATATTATCAATGGCGAAAAGACACACGCGGCACACACCACCCCTGAGTCAAGGGAACTCTATGAGATGATGGATAAGCTCGTAAAGGGTAATTCGGGAAGTCTTGTCATGGAAGTATCATCCCAGGCTCTCAAACTCGACAGGGTAAGAGGAATCAGATACCGCACAGCGGCATTTACGAATCTTTACGAAGATCATATAGCTCCCAATGAACACCCCGACATGGAGGATTACATCTCATGTAAGCTTAAGATCTTTGACAGTTGTGACACAGGAATCCTGAATCTTGACTGTGCTGTTGCTGACAGGGTTATCGATTACTGCAAGAATAAAGTTGAACTTATTACGTATTCGATCGGCGGCGAAGCTGATTTCTCTGCGAAAAATCTCAGAGCCGAAAGAAGAGGTCATGTTACAGGCACAGTATTTGAATTGAATTCCAAATACTATAACGGTGATATCTTTGTGGCTCTTCCGGGCAAATTTAATGTTTATAACGCGCTCTGTGCAATTTGTTCCGCATATAAGGAAGGCATTGATATAGAGGACGTTAAGAAGGCTCTTGCCACGATCAGCGTTCCCGGAAGAATGCAGCCTGTCGAAAATGATTTCGGCGTGAATATCCTTGTTGATTACGCGCACAATGCCGCAGCTCTTGAGAGCGTTCTTGATACTTTGAAAGAATACACGGAAGGCAGGATAATCACTGTTTTCGGATGCGGCGGTAACCGCTCGCGTACAAGACGTTTTGAGATGGGCGAAGTATCCGGAAGATTATCTGATTATACGGTGATCACATCCGATAATCCGAGAAATGAAGATCCCGATGCGATAATTCAGGATATCGTTACGGGAATATCCAAGACTTCAGGCAAATACGAGATCGAAGCTGACAGAAGCAAGGCTATCAGACTTTCGGTAAATATGGCAAAGGATGGTGACACGGTTCTTATCGCCGGTAAAGGTCACGAGGATTACCAGATCTTTGCGGATAAGACGATTCACTTTGATGATCTGGAACAGGCAAGAAATGCAGTAATTGAGCGAGAAGGAAATAGATGATGTTTACTCTTGAGGAAGTTAAGAAAGCTGTCGGAGGAAAACTGGTATCAAAAACCGATGCCATTGTATTCGCTACAGCAATAGATGTTGCAGGCGTATCAACTGACACCAGAACGATCAAAAAAGGTGAGCTGTTCATCGCTTTGCGGGGTGAGAATTTCGACGGAAATAAATTCCTTTCCCAGGCAATCGGACTGGGCGCCTGCGCTGTTGTTACTGACGATGAGAATGCAGTGCCGGAAGGTGCTGTTGCAATCGTTGTCGAAAACACCGTACATGCTTTGGGACTTCTTGCAAATCATTACAGATTCAAGCTCGGCTGTAAGGTTATAGCAGTAACGGGTTCTGTCGGAAAGACCTCGACCAGAAAGATGATCACGGATGTTCTGAAGACAGCTTTAAGGGTTCATTCTACTCCCGAGAACAATAACAATGAGATCGGAATGAGCAAGACCATCCTCTCGGCTCCCGAAGACAGTGAAGTCATCGTTGTCGAGATGGGCATGAGAGGCGAGGGACAGATATCTTATCTTACAAAGATCGCCAGACCGGACATTGCGATAATTACCAATGTCGGCTATTCACATATAGGAATACTCGGAAGCAAAGAAGCTATCCTGAAGGCCAAGATGGAGATCTGTGAAGGGCTTACGGATGGCGGCATCATTGCCGTAAATGCTGATGACAGAAGACTTTTCGATCACTGTGTAAAAGAACTTCCGATCAACAATTTTATTGCGGGTATCGTAGCCGGTTCCGAAGATGATCTGCCTTGCCCGCTTATTATCTCGGCAACTGACGTTAAAGAGACAGAGAGCGGAATGTCTTTCGGTGTCGTTCTTAAGAGAATGAATCAGTGTTCCTCATTCTCCGTTCCCCTGAATGTCGGAATGTATGGCCAGAATGCTGTCAGAAATGCTCTGTTTGCGATCTTCTGTGCATACATAACGGAGATTACGGGCTCTGCTGAGAACCGCGAAAAGATCGCTGAAGTGATCAGCAACAGAAGTGCAATTGACGGCAGAGGTGCCATTACCGAAACAAACAGATATCTCATCATGAACGATGCATATAATGCTTCTCCGGAGTCAATGGAGAATGCATTCCTGAATTTCTCCAAGAAAGCCAAAGGACACCGCAAAGTGCTTGCGTTAGGCGGTATGCTGGAACTTGGCGATTTTGCGCCCGGTCTTCACGAGCTGACAGGAAAAGACTGCGCTTCCTATGATTTCGACAGGGTATTTGTAACAGGCGATAATGCGGACGATTTTATCAGAGGAGCTCATATGATAAATATGCAGCTTGAAATAGTAAAATGTAAGGATACGGAAGATGTATCAAGACGTCTCGAAGATTATGTCAGGGATGGAGATGCGATACTCTTCAAGGCTTCACACAGCTTCGGATTTGAGAAAGTTGCACAAAGCTTTATAGAGAAGGGAAACAGCTGACAGATGGCTCAGAAAAACGGACATTCTATAATTCCGGATATGCCGGGGAATGAGAAGGATCATTCTGCTGAAGCTAAACGTGCGGTAGTAACCGATATCGACAGCCTTATTGAACCGCCTTCGAAAAAAGACAATGAAGGTGTTACGGCCGCTTCACTGGAGAGGGCTGTTAAGGCTGCGAATATTCCGATGATCCTGATGATATTCATTATGCTCGTATTCGGACTTATAATCCTTTATTCCGTTTCGGGTCCTGATGCATACGGACAGTTCCAGGATTCATCATGGTTCCTTACAAGACAGATCAGATTCACCATCGGCGGACTGGTCATGATGTTTATCGTTGCTTTTATCCCGATCGATTTTTTCAGACAAAAATGGATAGCAATTGCCTCTTATGTTTTAAGTCTTGGACTCGCATTTGCGACTATCGCATTCGGCGTAGGACGTGAGCACGGTGCGAGCCGCTGGATCAATATCGGACCTATCCAGCTTCAGAGTTCGGAGATCATCAAAGTAGCCCTGATCGTTGCTTTTGCAGGATACCGTTCTACGATAACCAAGCTCAAGCATGAAGGAAAGATCAAGCATGCCAAGACTAAGATGGGGCAGCTTCTCGTAAATGCCGGAATTGATTTCATCATTCCGGTCGGTTTCTGTATTCTCGTCGACGTTGTCATCGTACTGCAGCCTCACGTATCCTGCTTCATCATCGTTGCAGCCGTAATCTTTATGTGTGCGCTGACTTCCGAGATCCCGTTAAAATCCTGGCTTACCGGATCGCTCGTCCTTGCAGTCGTCGGAGGGCTTGTGGGAGCGCTTGTTCTGGCGCTTTCTCCTGCTGACAGGCGTGAGAGATTCATGAAGAACTATGCACACGTTTTCAAAAGAATCCAGATTTACAATTCGGACGGCGAGATCGACGAGGAAGAGGAAGGCGGTCTTACAAAGGACGATACAAGACAGGTTGACAATGCCCACAATGCTTTGGGTTCCGGCGGAATGTGGGGTGTAGGACTCGGCAATTCCAGATCAAAATACAATTATGTATCTGAGGCTCAGAACGACTATATATTCTCAATCTACATAGAGGAGACGGGGTTTGTCGGCGGGGTAGTGCTGATGCTGATGTACCTTGTGATGTTCTTTATGTGCCTGATTGTGTGCTGGCGGGCCAAAGATGTGTTCTCGAGGACGATAGCGACGGGGTGTACGGCCCTGATCTTTGTCGAAGTCCTTATGAATATCTCGGTTGAGCTGCAGGTCATTCCGGCTACAGGTGTTACGCTTCCGTTCATAAGTTACGGCGGAACGGCGCAAGTCAGTCTTCTTATCGCTTATGGTTTTATTCTCTCCGTATCAAGAAGCGGAACGCTTTATGCAGAGAAGAAAAAGAGACAGGCTGCAAAAGCCCTGAAACATGGGGTATAAGCCTGATGGAAAGACGTTACATGATCACAGGAGGAGGCACTTCAGGGCATATTAATCCTGCCCTTGCTATTGCCGATCTTCTCACGGAAGATGCAGAAGAAAACGGTGATGTCTGCAAGATCATTTTTACCGGCAGGAAGATCGGACTTGAAGGTGAACTTGTTCCCAAAGCAGGTTATGAATTCAGAGATGTCGAAGCTCTTCCAATGCCTTACAAACCTTCTCCGAAGGCTTTGAAGGCATTAAGTGCAAATAACCGTGGTAAAAAGCAGTGTTCAAAGCTGATCGAAGAGTTTAAACCTGACTGTGTGATCAGTACAGGAGGCTATGTCAGTGCGCCTCTCATTATGGCTGCAAAAAAGGCAAAAATACCGGTGATGATACATGAGGCAAATGCTTTTCCCGGAAGGGCAAATAAGCTCTTTGCCAAGGGAAGTGCACTTGTAATGACAGGATTTCCGAACCAGGAATCTATCTTTTCCAGGGCGAAAAAAGTTGTATATACAGGCAATCCCGTCAGAAGCAATATGTTCGGAAGAACGAAAGAGGATTCAAGGGAAAAACTCGGTATTGCACCGGACTGCAAACTGGTATTTGTAATGGGCGGATCACTCGGTTCTGCAACTCTTACGAATTTCGTTTTTGATAATGCAAAAAAGGACAGATTCAAGGATATTCATTTTGTGATCTCTGTCGGAAAACACAATTCGGTAGAGATAACGGACGAGGTCAGGAACATACCGAATCTTGAGATAAAAGAGTACATAGACAGACCTGATCTTTACATGTCTGCAGCAGACTGTTCCATCCTTCGTGCCGGTGCAGTTACGTGCGCGGAGATCACGGCTACAGGTGCATGCGCGATAATGGTTCCCTATCCTTATGCAGCTCACGATCATCAGACATACAATGCTAATTCCCTTGCACAAAAAGGTGCCGGTATCGTTGTGAGCGATAATGATGTGAAAGAGGGAAAACTCGAAGATGTATTAATTGGTCTCATAAATGATCCTTCAAGGCAGGAAGATATCAGAAAGGCAAGTTCGGCACTTGCGATCAAAGATACCGGAAGACGGATTACTGACGCAATAAAGGGAGCGCTTGGGATTAATCAATAAACTGATAAAATGGTATCGTGGACGATAAAGAACTAGACAATTTATTCGGCAATTTGAGCGAGTCAGATAAAGAGGCCCTGAAAGAAGAGAACAGGGTCGCCCGTAAGATGGCTGCCGAAAAGAAAGAATCCGGCAGCAAAACCGCGGACAAAAACAAAGAAAAAGAGTCTTCCAAACCTGATAAAAATGCCGATAAACAGGCAGAGAATAAAAAGCCCGACATTCAGGAAGAAACTGATAAAAAAGAGCCTGAAATCAAAGCGAAAAAGGATGACAGTAAGGATTCTGATGACGATAAGAAGACTAAGGACGGAGAAGACTCCGAAGTTAAGAAAAAGCCGGACGAAACTAGACCAGATGATGAACCGGGTGATGTAACCGAAGAAAAGTCAGAAGACAAGTCCGAAGAAGATAAAAAAGATGAAAAAGAGACCGTGGAGGACTCTGAAGATAAAGATAAAAAAACAGACGGGGAATCTGCCTTAAAGGATGAAAAGGATGTCCGCAAACCTGCGCCAAGACCGAAAACAAAGCGGGAACCTGCAAGACAACAGTCTCAAAGTTTAAGAGATTCCATTCCGCTTTCAGGCAAGAGTGTATTCGCGATCGTACTTGCACTTGCCGTTGTGGTAATGGTAGTTCTCGTTATGTTCCTTCCGGCATTCAGGGTAAGAAATGTCTCTGTTGAGGGTAATGTGGCATTAAGTGATCAGGAGATTCTTGCAGCTGCAGGACTCGAGTACGATGCACATCTTATGAGTGGTGTAAGCGGCAATATTTTCGATATCTTAAAGCTAGATTACGGCAAGACCGAAGAACGCATCATGAAGGAGAATCCGTATATAGAAGATATCAGGATCACGATAAAACTGCCTTCCACGGTAGAGATCAAAGTCAGGGAACGCAGCAAAATATGCTACATCAGGACTCCTGACGGTTATGCTGCTCTGGATAAGGACGGTATCGTATTAGAGCTTTCCTCTTTCGATTCCGGAAAGGACGTAAGGCCTGTAATCTGCGGGCTTGATGTCAAATATGCCGAACTCGGAAAACCGGTCAGGATCGATAACTTCAATGATTACAAAAAGGCGATAGTGGTACTCGGAGCTATTATTGCTGCCGATAATGCTAGCGTCGGCGGTGATTATTCTATGTTTGAGCACACTTCTGAGGTAAGGATACTTCCAAGTGGATATATTTTCCTTACGATCTATTCTCCGTCCGGGAAACTCATCCAGATAAAGCTCAACAGTACTGATTCCATTGGTGATGACATGGCATGGCTTCTGTATGCTTTCAATGCCGATGCTTTCGACAGGGTTACTGTCAGCGGAGCACTGGATATGACCAATGATGAGTATATTTTCAACGAATATACCTGAATCTACCTGATTTCGACCATTTAATGCTAATATAAATATGAAGATTTCTTTACAATCGCAAAGTATTTCTTGTTGATTGTATTGATTGAAACAGGTGTTTGGGTTAAAATTTTGAATGGTTAATAATATTTATTTAATCAAGAATTCTTTCAATTATCGGTTGGAACTATAAAAGGATACGGAGGAACAAAAGGATGTCTGAGAGCAAGCATAGCTATTCAATGGACGAATCTAATGTTGCAAGCATTAAGGTAATCGGCGTAGGCGGCGGCGGAAGCAATGCTGTAAACCGCATGGTCGAGAGTGGTGTCCAGGGCGTCACGTTCATCGCAATTAATACAGATAATCAGGCTCTTGCACGTAATAAGGCAGAGATCAAGATACAGATCGGTGAGAAGGTCACCAGAGGATTAGGCTGCGGTGCAGATCCCAGCGTAGGTGAGAAGTCTGCCGAAGAGTCCAGAGACGAGATAGCAGAAGCTATATCCAACACAGATATGCTCTTCATTACAGCAGGCATGGGCGGCGGAACAGGAACAGGTGCTGCTCCCGTAGTTGCCCAGATTGCAAGAGATCTTGGTATCCTTACAGTTGCAGTTGTTACAACTCCTTTCACATTTGAAGGCGCTAAGAGAGCTGCTAACGCTGAACGCGGAATCAGAGAACTCCAGAAGTCAGTTGACTCTCTTATTATAGTTTCCAACGATAAGCTTCTTGACGTAGTAGACGACAATACAAGTTTCGAAGAAGCATTCAATATGGCTGACCAGGTATTGAAGTTCGGTGTTGCAGGTATTTCTGACCTTGTAGCTATTCCCGGACTCATCAACCTCGACCTTGCAGATGTTACACGTGTCATGAAGGATGCTGGTATCTGCCACATGGGTATCGGCCGTGCTTCCGGCGAAGACAGAGCTACAGTTGCTATTAAGCAGGCAATCAACTCACCTCTCCTCGATACAACAATCGAAGGAGCTACAGGTGTTATCCTTAACTTCACAGGCGGAAGAGGAATGCGTCTTTCTGAGATCGATGCAGCTTCTTCAATCGTTCGTCAGTCCGCCGCACCCGAAGCAGAGATCATCGTTGGTGCAGTTGTTGATGATTCACTTGAAGATGAGCTCATGATCACAGTTATTGCTTCCGGTTTTGACGGAACAGTCAATGCTTCCGCAGGTCACAGAGCAAGCACTTCAGTTCTTTCCAGAGAGAATCCTACGCTGATCACATCCAGACAGCCAGCAAATCCTCAGCCCAGAACTGACTATACTCCCAGACAGGCAGATCAGCCCGCACCTGCACCTGTTCCGGTACAGAGAGCACAGCCCGGCTTCAGATTCGGTGATGATTCCGTTGCACAGCCCGCACCTGCACCTGCTCCTGCTCCGGCACCTGTACAGCAGGCTCCCGTTCAGCAGGCACCTGTTCAGCAGATTCCTCAGCAGCCGGCTCAGCAGCCCGTTCAGATGGGTGGCAGACCTCAGGCTAATGTAGCTCCTCAGGCTGACGAGAAGGCTCAGAAGTCCGCTAAGCCCTGGTTCATGTTCGGTAAGGACGGACAGTAAGCTAGAGGCGCGGTTACGTGATCTGTCCCAAATGCGGCGCTAACGATGACAAGGTCTTGGATTCAAGACCAACTGATGACGGTTTTGCTGTCAGAAGAAGACGTGTATGCCTTGTGTGCGGTGCCAGATTCTCTACAATCGAGAAGATCGAGGGATTAAAACCGATGGTCGTCAAAAAGGACGGCTCCAAGCAGTTATATGATCCTGAGAAGATAATGAGAAGTCTTGACGTTGCCTGTCAAAAGCGCGGTGTCTCACAGCAGGTCAAAGAGAATATCTGTTCAGACATTACACATTTGATAGAAGAAAGGTTTAATAAAGAGATAACCTCGTCAGAGATAGGCGAGTTTATTATGTCGAAGCTTATGGATATAGACCGCGTGTCTTACGTACGCTTCGCATCGGTTTATAAGAACTTCACTGATCTGGATTCTTATACGGCCGAGATTAACAATTTCGACGTCGGAAGCGGTGCTCCCGGTGAAGATAAAGGTTTGTAACATTGTTACAATAAGGAAAACCTAATAAGTTGTAGAGCAGGGGTGATCTTATGGCAGCTAACAAGGTTTTGCTCGTTGATGACGATCCGGGCATTATTGAAGTATTGAAGCTTTATTTTGAGAAGGAAGGATACCAGGTATCCACTTGTATGCAGGGCGACAAGGCCGTTGGTGTATTCAACAGTTTTTCACCTGATATAGTTATCCTTGATCTCATGCTTCCCGGCATGGATGGTAATGATATCTGCCGCGAGATCAGAAAGACATCTGATTGTCCTATCATCATGCTTACTGCAAGAACCGATACTCTTGATAAGATCGTCGGACTTGAGCTTGGTGCAGATGACTATATTCCTAAGCCGTTTGAGCCTAAGGAAGTTCTTGCGAGAGTTAAGGCTGTTCTCAGACGTACTGATAAGCGTGATGCTGCACCTTCTTCAACAGACACCAAAGAAGGTTCTGCTGACGTAATTACATATCCGGGTTTCTCAGTTGACAAGATCCGTTACGTTGTATGTGTTGACGGCAACGAGATCTATATGCCTCCGAAGGAACTTGAGCTTCTGTTTTTCCTTGCATCAAATCCCAACAGAGTATTTACCAGAGAGCAGCTCCTTGAAAATGTTTGGGGCTATGATTTTTACGGAGAATCCCGTACGGTTGATGTTCACATCAAGCGTATCAGAGAGAAGATCGAGAATCCTGACCGCGAGCAGAATTGGAGCATTAAAACTGTCTGGAGCAAGGGCTATAAATTCGAGACGAGGTAAGTGATCAATGGCGCCGAGAGCTGACGGTAAGCAGATATCGGCGGGCTTTGCCGTATTTTTCATATCATTTCTTGTACTGTCAACTTTGATTGTTTTTGCAGTCTTGTTGTTCCTTTCATATGAGAATATGTATAACAATCTCATATTGGAAGTTGAATCCGGAACACAGGCTTCTGCTAACGATCTGGCATCAGATATTACTTCGCTGATCTCACTCCAGTCTGTTCCTTTCGAATATACGATCAACGATGACGGTTCAGACAATTTCAGAAACTCCAGGATCATCGATAAGTTCGTAAATTCCCAGACTTACCGTTCAAACGGTGCGGTCTATATTACTGACAAGCAGGGAAAGATCTATTGCCGTAACTCATATGTAGCAGATATTTCCGATAACCTGCTGACGACCGATGAAGGTCCTTTATATATTTCCCAGAATAATGTGCTTGGCCTCCTGGATCAGGCTGATGCAATCGGATTTGCGAGAACCAGTTCGCATAATACGGGCAAGATCATTTCGATAAGCTGCGTAAGGATAACCGGTACAGAATATTTCTGTATCGTCAGCAACAGTGAGACTACAGATCAGACTAAGAACGAATATATCAATGTAATTCTCATACCTGCAGTTGTAGCGATGATAATTGCCATCGTACTTTATGTTGTGTTCGTATACTTCAGCCTTATGCCGGTTAAAGATATATCACAGGCGATCTCAAAGGTTGCAGAAGGCGATTATTCTGTAAGAGTAAGTCCCAAGTATTCAGATCCTAATGATTACACGACACTTTCCGTTTCATCAGAATTTACTGAGATGGGAAGAACTGTCAACAAGATGATCGAGTCACTGGAGAACCAGGAACACGACAGAGAGATGTTTATCTCATCTATTGCTCACGATATAAGAACTCCGCTTACTTCGATCAACGGATTTGTTACCGCCATGCTCGACGGAACGATCCCTGAGGATAAGCAACCCCATTATCTCGAGCTTATCAAGCAGCAGACCGACAGGATCAGAACCCTTGTTACCCAGATGACGGAAGCTTCTTCACTTTCTCATCCTGATCCTGACATGATGGAAGAGTTTAATATCAATGACATGATCAACGATATCGTTGACAATCTTGAAGCGCAGCTGACTGACAAACAGATCAGAGTAATCAAATCTCTTGATCCGGGTCCGGGGATCATGGTTTACGGTGAAGCACAACAGCTTTGCAGAGTCATTATCAATATCATCACCAATGCTATCAAGTTCACACCGATGAATGGTGAGATCAAGATATCCACGGAGTCAAATCCCAAAGCCAGAAAAGTTGTTATTTCTGTCGAAGACTCCGGAGCAGGAGTTGAAGAATCAAAGAGACAGAGGATCTTTGAGAGTTTCTATCAGGCTGATCCATCCAGAAAATCAGAAGGTTTCGGCCTTGGTCTTTATATTTGCAAGCAGATCCTGGCAGGTCATGGCCAGACGATCATATGCGATGAGGGAAGAGAACTTGGCGGAGCAAAATTTGTTTTCTCATTCCCCTATCCGCCTGAGAAGCAGGAGCAGTAAGATTGGCTGCTGATATCTCCAAAATGAAGGCTCTGGCAAAGCAGACTTATAATGCGCTGTCAACGGAATTTCCTGACAGCACATGTTCTCTGGACTACGATTGTCCCCAAAACTTAGCTATCAGGGGAATATTGTCCGCACAATGTACCGATAAAAGAGTTAATATTACTGCATCCGATCTTTTCGCCAAATATCCGGATATGGATAAGATCGCTTCCGAAGATCCCGAAGTCATAGCTTCGATCATCAAGCCCTGCGGTCTTACAGCTTCAAAGACCAGATCCGTTATGACTTTTGCAAGGAAGATGACTGAGGAATGGAACGGTACAGTTCCCAATGATGTCGACCTTCTTATGGAGGTTCCGGGCATAGGCAGGAAGATCGCCAATCTGATAGTAGGAGAGATCTACGGAACACCTGCGGTCGTAGTTGATACGCACTGTAAGCGTGTTATGAAAAGGATAGGAATAACCGATAGCAGTGACCCTGCCAAAGTGGAGAAGGACATAATGAAGTTTTTTCCGGAAGAACAGTGGATAAGCATAGGACATCTGTCGGTCGATCTTGGCCGTAAATACTGCACTGCCAAGTCACCTAAGTGTGATGAATGCCCGTTAAAGTCTTTCTGCAAAAGGAGGATCTGAAGGATATGGCAGCAGTTCATCTCTCAAGTCCTGTAACTGATCTTTACGGCATAGGTCCCTCAGCAGAGGAGAAGCTTGCCAGGCTTGATATTTTCACTGTCTATGATCTCATAGCTTTTATTCCGTGGCGTTATGACGATTGGTCCGATGTCGGTACTATCTCATCTTACAATGCATCAGGCCGTATGGATGACAACATGGGTTTTGATCTTTCGTTCAGGGGAACTGTTTCCACCAATCCTTCGGTTAATGTTACGAGCAGGAAGAAGCCATTAAGTTTTTTCGTAAGTGACGGCACGGGAAGGATCAAGCTGACGTTTTTTAATTCACAGTATCTGGCAGGCAAATTTGCGCTCGGTGATGAGTGTTTTGTTCATGGTTCCGTTACGCTTTTCAACGGGCAGATGCAGATGGTCAATCCATATATCGAGAAGGCCGAGAAGATCAGTGAAGATGCACTTGTAAGGCCCGTATATCACCTTACGGCAGGTCTTACATCAAATAACATATCCAAATGGGTAAGGACCGCGTTGAAACTTTGCGGCGATGAGCTTCTGTCATGTATCCCCGCAAGCATTGCTGAGCAGAAAGGTTTTGTATCTCCTTGTGAAGTATATGAGATGGCCCATTTCCCTTCTTCTCTTGAAGATGCAAGAAGAGCAAGGGAACAGTTGGCATATGAGGAGCTTATTCTTTTAGGCATCGGCATGAAGCTGTACAGCAGCGGACACGGTGTCAGGGAAGTAGCGGATCAGGTTATCCCATCAGATCCAAACGGGATAGGAAGCGAGCTGGTTCAGAAGTGGAATCTCATCAAGGGCAATCTCGGATTTGCACTTACCGAAGATCAGGCAAAAGCTTTCCGTGATGTCCAGACCGATCTCATGTCCACGACACCTATGAACAGACTTATCCAGGGTGATGTCGGCTCCGGAAAGACCATGGTTGCGGCTCTTTCTATGATGATCACGGCGTTGATGGGTAAGCAGGCGGTTCTCCTGGCTCCGACATCGGTTCTTGCATCCCAGCATTACAGGACGATATCACGTCTTATGCAGAACAGCGGAATGGAACCCGTATTACTTCTCGGCAAGACAAAGGCTTCCGAGAAAACCGAGATCAAAGAGAAGATAGCTGACGGCAGAGCAGGTGTGATAATAGGTACTCATGCGCTTCTTACGGATGACATTAAGTTCAGAGACTTAGCTCTTGTAATAGCTGACGAGCAGCACCGTTTCGGTGTTAAGCAGAGAGAAAAGCTCTTATTCAAAGATACTGCCAAAGATGGTACCGTTAAGAGTGTGCACAACCTTGTTATGACAGCAACTCCGATACCAAGAACTCTTGCTATGGTTATCTATGGCGATATGGCTACATCAGTCATCAGGCAGAAGCCGGTGGGACGTCAGGAGATTACAACATGGTTCGTTAACTCAAAAAAGAGCAAGGCTATAGAAGAGATGATGAGCATCAAGCTTACAGCCGGAGAGCAGGTCTATATCGTCTGTGCCAAGATCGATAAGGATGAGACTGAAGCAGGTGCGGACTACATGGTCGGTGAACCTGTAGCAGATGATGATTCTGTAACAAGCGTTTTCGAGATGAAAAAGACCGTTGACTCGATGAGCAATCTTTCGCAGTATTCAAGCGCCGTTTTGTACGGTTCAATGAAGGAGAAGGATAAGCTTGAGACTATGGAGAGATTTCTCTCAGGTGACATAAAGATACTTATATCCACAACGGTCATCGAAGTAGGAGTCGATAACCCCAATGCTAATGTAATGATAATAATGGATGCCGACAGATTCGGTCTTTCGACTCTTCACCAGCTGAGAGGAAGGATCGGCAGAGGCGATAAGAAGTCGTTCTGTCTTTTGGTTTCCGAATCCAGGTCTGAGCTTGCACTTTCCAGAATGAAGATGATGTGTGAATCATCAGACGGTTTTGAGCTTGCCGAGAAAGACCTTGAATTAAGAGGTCCCGGCGACTTCTACGGAACGAGACAGCACGGTATCCCTACACTCCGTGCGGCAAACCTTTATACTGATATGAAGATCGCAAGTGAAGCGACGGAAGCGGTGAATAAGATAATCGAAGCAGGCGGAGAGGAAGCCGGGCGCCTGAATGAAGCAATAAAGAAGATGTTCGAATTGAGATTCGCAAGAAAGATGGAGCAGATCTGATGCCTAGAGTTGTAACGGGAAGATTCAGGGGAACCATATTACAGGCACCTGAAGGGGACAGGACAAGGCCTACTACTGACAAGGTCAAAGAGGCTTTGTTCTCTATTATTCAGACATATGTGCCTGATTCCGAGTTCCTGGACCTTTATTCAGGATCCGGACAGATAGGTATTGAGGCTCTGAGCAGAGGTGCTAAGCGTGCTACCCTTGTTGATAAGAGCGGTCAGGCAGCAGGGATCATCTCAAAAAACATCAGCAAAATAAGGCTTGAGGGCTCTGACGAAATCAGGTTTTTCAAGATGAATGTAGCCCAGGCGCTGGAGAAGTTAGGGCAAGACGGTGAGAAATTTGATATTATATTCATGGATCCGCCCTATAAAGATGCGTCTTTGAGGCTTGATGAAGAGACTAAGCTGATCAGTGAATATAAGCTTTTGTCATCAGACGGCAGGCTCATTGTAGAGCATGACAAAGACTTTGAACCGCCCGAGGAAATTAACGGCCTAAAACGTGTTCGTTCTTGTAGTTACGGTATTACAGTGATAACATTTTTTAAGGAATAATTGACGGAGGATGACGGTTTGAAGGTAATGCTCTTTCCGGGGACGTTCGATCCCTTCACAAGAGGACACAGAGACATAGCCAGAAGGGCTTCAAAGCTCTGTGATAAGCTTGTCATCGCGGTCATGGAGAATGCTGCCAAGACACCGTTGTTTTCTCCTGAAGAACGTGTGGAGCTTATCAAGCTCTCACTGAAGAATGATGATCTTGATAATGTTGAGGTCATGGCGTGGGGAGGCCTTTTGGTCGATCTATATCAGCAACTCGGATGCTGCGCTTCGGTAAGAGGTATCAGATCAGAGTCTGATTTCAGATATGAATCCGAACATGCCCTTGCCAACCGTCTGCTTTTTTCAGGATACGATGCCGTACTCCTACCCTGCAGAGATGACCTGTCGCTTATCAGTTCTTCGATGGTAAAGGAAGTAGGTTCATACGGCGGAGACATCTCCAAGATGGTGCCGGGTGAGATAATAGATTTAGTTAAGGATAAATTATTGAAAGGAAGGAATAAATAATGGAGAACAGTAATTTCAATCAGGGTGGACAGCGATACGACGCTATCAAGCATATCGACTATCTTATCGATATGGTAAAGGATGCTTCGAGTGTTCCTTTCTCGGATAAGTGCTCTATTGAGAGAACAGAGACTATCAATTCACTTCAGATCCTTAAGAATAATCTTCCTGCTGCAGTAGCTCAGTCAAATGATATCGTTGCCAGAGCTCAGGATATTATCAGTACGGCAAGAGAGAAGAATAAGAAGATCATCGATGATGCTAACCGCATGTATGCCATGAAGGTCAACGATCACGAGATCACAAGAGGCGCAAGAGAAGAAGCTGCCCAGATCATTGCCAACGCAGAGGCTCAGGCAGAGGAACTCAGAAGAAACGCTCATATTTACGTTAAGTCTCTTCTCGAGAACGTTAATGAGACTCTTTCTGACAATATGGCTAAGATCCAGACAAATCTCACGGAGATCAATACAACTCTTGATGAGACCGAGTGACACTTCGGTATTGATGTTAGGATTAAGTTTAAGATGAAGTATCAAGCGGCCGCGTAATGTTTTTCGCGGCCTCTTTTTTACAAAGGAGGTTACCGTAATGATCCTTGGAATTGAGATCAGAAACTTCGATGTTTTCGATAATGACAAAGCGGGAATCCTGATAAAAGATTATCTGGAAGGTAAGGACTCCGGCAACCCGGCGAGTGCTTTTCACGGCCTAAATGCACTTATAGGCCGCAATAACACCGGCAAGACATCCTTCATGGGCTGCATGGCTTTTCTTAAAGACTGCATAACACAGGGTTGTGCGGTAGCTTCAATCAGTTATGGAAGACCCGGATTTGCGAACATGACGCCTGATATTTCGTCTCCTTCTGTATTCAAAGTTTTCTTCAAGCTTGAAGACAAAAAGACGGGCCGGCCGAAGTATATTCAGTATGAATTAAGTATCGTTACAAGCAGATATATGAGTCCCGTAATAGATGAGGAAAAGGTTATTGTCATATCCGATAATGACGGCAAAAAAGAATCAGTCACCATACTCGATATGAAGGGCGGAGAAGGCAGCATCGTAAATGCCGGAGCTGATAAGGAAGTAATAGGCGTGGAAGATGAGCACCTTACGGCACTGAGCCTTTACGGAAAGATATCGGGATACAGAGATTTCGTTGCTCTTTATAAGGAGATATCCGCGTGGTTTTTCTGCAGTTTCTCATCTGAGGAACAGAGCTCATATTTCTACGAAGGCGGAGCTCCCGGCGGACATAAGCATCTTAACAGTTCCGGTTCAAATGTTGGAAATGTTCTTGAATACATCAGGATGAATAACGAAGAAGAGTACGAGCGTGTTGTTGAGGAGATCCAGAATAAGATCCCTGCAATGAAACACAAGAAGAATCTGCCGCTCGCGCTTAAGGAGAGCCCTGATAAGCTCTTTTTGTATCTGCTTCTTCTCCGTGATCCCAGTCCCAGATCGACTATCTTTATCGAGACTCCCGACAAAGATCTCTATCACGATATGGTAGATGTCCTAAGCGATGAGATGCGCGAATATACGATGAAGAATCACTATTGCCAGATCATTTTCTCGACACACAATCCGTATATCATTGAGACATTGTCTCCTAAGGAGATTTGGATCTTTGAGAGATCTTTCGAGAAGGATGAGGGCGATGTCTCCATCCGCTGCGCAGGCGACGATCCGCTGGTAATGGAATTGTTCCATCAGGGTGTTGGAATGGGTGCCATCTGGTACGGCGGACATCTTGATGCAAAGCCAGAAGATTAAGAATAAGAAGGCAGTTTTATGCTTATCGAGATACTGACAGAAGATAAATCCGGAGCAGTCGTAGTAGAGAGACTTGCCAAGCGGATAACCGAGAATGAAGGTGTGGATTGTGAGGTCAATGTTCATCCTCACAGGGGCTGCGGAAGTCTGCCCAAAGACATGACTGCCAAGCCTCCGAAATTTGCAAGTTCGCTTTTGGATCTCCTTCCTTCAGAGCTGCGTGCATATAACAAGGTTTACGCCGGCAAGGATCTGATACTTATAATCGTCATGGATTCAGACGATAACGATCCGCAGGCTATAAGGCAGGAGATCTATTCGTGTGCTTCCAAGTTTGCACCTGATATCAGAAGTGTTGTCGGGATATGCACCGAAGAGGTTGAGGCATGGATATTGGGAGACAGATCTGCGATCAGGGATGCTTATCCCGACTTTAAAGCGGATGTCATTGATTCCTATGAACAGGATTCCGTTTGCGGAACATGGGAAGTCCTTTGCAGGGCGATCAGCGAGAATGCTGAGGAACTGATCGATATCGGATATCCTGCTATCGGTCATTACAAAGCTCTGTGGGCGGAGAGCATCTCCAAATACATGGTCCCTCAGAAAAATGTTTCTCCGAGTTTTAATACCTTTAAGATGGCTTTGATAACGGCACTTAAGAATCCTGTTCCGATCTACAGAAGACGTGAGTTCTGATGGCAAGACACATATATGTCCACAATCCGTTCTGTGCGGGCAAATGTCCTTACTGTGATTTCTATTCGATAACGGATAAGTCTTTTATCGAATCGTTCTATAACGCAGCTTTACGGGAAGTCAGACTGACAGGTGAGATAATTACGTCTGATACGGGCGCAAACACCGGGATCGAAAAGAACAGCAAAGATACTGTGTATTTCGGCGGCGGAACGCCTTCTTTTCCCGACAGCAGACTTATATGTTCTTTGCTCGAAGAGACAGTAAAAGCTTTTAATATCAGTCCGGATGCAGAGATAACTATTGAAGCCAATCCTTCTTCATTAACTGAAGACAAACTCAGAGATTATAAAGCTGCAGGGTTTAACCGCATATCTGTCGGCGTTCAGTCCTTAGATGACGGCGTTCTTAAGACACTCGGAAGACTTCACGATTCCAAAGGTGCGAAGGATGCTTTGCAAAAGATCACAAGAGCAGGGTTTTCCAATATCTCTGCAGATCTCATAACAGGAGTTCCCGGTGAGACACTTCAGGGAATCAAGAACGACATTAAAGTCTTTAATGAACTCGGGGTAAAACACATCAGCACGTATTCGCTGATGCTTGAAGAAGGAACCAGGTTCTACGAAAGATACAGCCGGACTTTGGAAGATCTGGTATCACCTGAGACAGAACGCGAAATGTATCACGGCGTGCGCGAATATCTTCAGCTTTCAGGATATGAGACTTATGAGATATCCAACAGTGCATTACCGGGATATAAGAGCATACACAATTCTTCTTACTGGAACTCATGTGAATACTTTGCGGTAGGTGCGGGAGCTCACGGTTATATCGGTGATATGAGATACGGCCACAAAGACGATGTAAGAGCTTATGTGGATGAAATGGGAAAGATCACACCTGATGAATGCAAAGCGTTTTTAGAGGGTCTTGCGGGCGATCTGAAGTCGTTCTATGTTGAAGAGATGCTTACAGAAGAAGATAAGATGAAGGAAGTGCCATTTCTGCGCCTCCGGACAACTGAAGGAATCCTGCTCGATGAGTTTTATGACAGATTCAATGTTCAGTTCGAAGATGTTTTCGCTGATGCCGTAAAGAGCAATATCGAAAAGGGTTTACTCGAGCGCAAAGAAAGAACGCTCCGTTTAACACGGAGCGGCCTTGATCTTGCTAATGTTGTAATAGAGGATTTCCTTTAACCCTGAGCTTTAGCTGCAGCTTCCTGCGCTTCTCTGTACTTGGCTTCATCAGCCTTTCTGATAGCGGTACGCATGATCTTTCCGCTTGAAGTCTTGGGAAGCTCGTCAACGAACTCGATAACTCTCGGATACTTGTAAGGTGCTGTTGCATTCTTTACATGATTCTGGAGTTCCTTAATGAGCTCAGGTGAAGCCTTTTCCTTGTAAGCTGCTGTGAGAACGATCGTTGCCTTAACTACCTGTCCTCTCAGGGGATCAGGAACAGCTGTTACAGCGCACTCGAGAACAGCATCGTGTGTCATAAGGGCACTCTCGACTTCGAAAGGACCGATACGGTAACCAGAGCACTTGATAACGTCATCGTTTCTTCCTACGAACCAGATATATCCGTCAGGATCTCTCCATGCAGTATCACCTGTGCTGTAGTCTGCACCCGGCCACTGATCAGCCATGGCTTCAGGATTCTTATAGTATTCGCGGAAGAGTCCCGTGGGCTTGGAAGAAGCGTTCTTTATAACGATATTTCCTACGATACCGTCTTCTACGGGAACACCGTTGTCATCAACGAGCTGGATGTCATAGATAGGTGTGGGCTTGCCTGTTGAACCGGGCTTAACGTCGAGCCAGGGGAAGTTTGCAAAGAGAACGCTTCCTTCTGTTTGGCCGAATCCTTCGCGGATCTCAAGGCCTGTATATTTCTGCCACTTGTAGAATACTTCAGGATTCAAAGGCTCACCAGCCATGGAGCAGTGCTTGATGGAGGAGAAGTCATACTTTGTAAGATCTTCCTGAATGAGATATCTGTAGATAGTTGAAGGTCCGCAGAAAGAATTGAGCTTGAGCTTTTCCATAATCTCGAGCATTCTTGCGGCCTTGAACTTCTGTGTGTCGTAAGTAACGTTAACTGCACCGCAGATCCACTGTCCGTAGATCTTGCCCCATGCAAACTTTGCCCAGCCGGAGTCAGCCTGTGTTAAGTGTCTGCATCCGTCGTAAACCTGCTGCCAGTATTTGGCTGTTACGATGTGGCCCAAAGGCAGTGTGTAGTCGTGAAGGATCATCTTAGGCTCGCCGGTCGTACCGGAAGAGAAGTAGATGAGCATCGGATCGTCTTCATGTGTGGCTTCGTCGCCTGTGGGACGCTCAAAAACAGGGGATGCATTATCGATATCATCAGTCAGAGATCGCCAGCCTTCAGGTGCCTCACCGATAACGCTGCAGTACTGAACTGTCTTGCAGTCGGGACGTGCCTTATTAACATGCTCGATGATCTGGGGATCATCAGCGCAAACGATCATCTTTACGTCAGCTGCATTGCAGCGGTAAACGATATCGTGATAAAGAAGCTGGAATGTGGCAGGGATAACAAGCGCACCGAGCTTGTGGAGACCTACCATGGTGAACCATACTTCAGGACGCTGACGGAGCATCATGAGGACTCTGTCGCCCTTCCTGATACCTAAGCCTTTGAACATGTTGGCAACGCGGTTGCTCTTCTCGCTGATATCCTTAAATGTGAAATGTTTTTCGTTGCCGTCATCATCGCACCAGATAAGAGCTTCCTGATCGGGAGCTTCCTTGGCATATACGTCAACGACATCAAATCCGAAGTTGAAATCCTTCGGAACTATAATCTTGAAATTCTCTTTAAAGTCCTCGTAACTGTCGAAATCAATTCTGTTTACAAATCTGTTTAATAAATCCATGGGTATATCATTCCTTTTCTACTTCAATTTTTCGGTTTGGGTAGAACTGCTAAATCACTCGTTGATAATTGTGAGGAACTTAGCAGTCTCCGTCACGGCTCTCTGTCCGTGAGGCTTTTCCGGATTGAAGTAAATGGAGTCGCCTGCTTCAAGAGTGAATTCCCTGTCTCCCACGACGACCTTGATCGCACCTTCAATCACATAGTTAAACTCCTGACCACCGTGGCGTACGAGCTCGGCTGTCTCAGACTTTGACAGGGTAACGATCATCGGATCCATCTGTCTGTTCTTGTAGTTGAAGGCAAGGGCACTGAAGGAATAACCGGGATAACGCTCGACCTTGATTCCGTTACCGCCTCTTACAACGGTATAGTCGTCCATTCTCGGAACATCACCTGTCATAAGTACAGTAGGATCGACTCTGAATATGCCTGCCACTTTATAAAGAAGGCTGATCGGGATCTCCTTTTCACCGTTCTCATATGCTAAATACTCTTCTGTGCTGACACCGGTCTGCTGAGCCACTTCCTCGGCTGTCAGGTCAAGGATGTCTCTAAGCTCTCTGATCCTGTCGGATATCTGCTTGATGTATTCGTTCATATTAGCCTCCTGTTATTTACAGTGCGTTATTGATTCTTATAGCGAATAAACATTATAACAGATAAATAAGAAAGTTGCTCGAAAGGATGCACTGAGATCAAAAAAGCGCATTGTGTCAGATTTGTATGCCTGAAACGGCCAAAAACATCAACAAAAAGTCGTATTTTCTCAAAAATAAACTTTTTGTTGGTCTTAAAACAGCAGATCAGGCCAACAAAAACAACACATCGAAGTTAGTGTTGACTAACCTGAATCGGCGTTGTTAGAATCGTTCACATTGAGGGAGTAGCAGACGCGAAAAGCGCGTTGTCTAAGTCAACATACTGGTGATAATACCTGGCTTATTCTTCTGTGTGAGACTCAAGGCAAATATAGTGGCCTTGGGTTATTTCTTTGCCCGGGCAGAGAGGACCATATAGTGTTTCAATTATTCTTGAATTCAATCCTTTTAGGCATCGGCCTTGCCATGGATGCATTCTCTGTTTCGATTGCTAACGGCATAGTCGAACCGGAGATGAAGAAACCCAGGATGTTTATGATGGCCGGCATATATGCTGCGTTTCAGTTCATAATGCCGGTGCTCGGCTGGATGCTTGTTACCACATTGGAAGAGATGTTCACAAAATTTAGCATCCTGATCCCGTGGATAGCATTGATCCTGCTTCTGTTCATAGGCGGCAAGATGATCGTTGAGACTATCATCGAGAAGCGTAAAGGCAATCAGCAGGAAAAAGAAGAACCCAAAGCAACCAGACTTACTTTTAAAGCTCTGATCGTTCAGGGCATCGCCACTTCAATCGATGCGCTCTCGGTCGGTTTCACGATCGCCGATTATTCGATTTTACGAGCATTTGCCGCATCTTTGATAATCGGAGCCGTTACGCTTATGATATGCTTAATCGGGCTGATCTTCGGCAAGAAGATCGGCAGTAAAGTATCAGGTGTTGCTTCTGTTATCGGCGGCGCGATCCTGATCTTTATAGGAATAGAGATATTTGTTAAAGGCGTATTCGGCCTTTAAAGAATGGAGAAATGTTTATGGCAAAAGTTGCTGTTTTTATCGCTGACGGAAGTGAAGAAGTAGAGGCTATCACACCTGTTGATCTTTTAAGAAGGGCAAAGGTTGATGTGGATGTCGTATCCGTAATGCCATCTCTTGAGATCGAGGCTTCAAGAAATGTGAAGATCAAGGCTGACAAACTGATCAGTGAGATCAGCTTTGATGAATATGATCTTTTGGTCCTTCCGGGTGGTGTAAGAGGCACGAATAATCTCAATGCGTGCGAAGAACTCAAGAAGAATCTTGTGAAGTTTAATGACCAGGGCAAAGGCATAGCTGCTATATGTGCTGCACCTACAGTCTTTTCCGGTCTTGGACTCCTTAACGGGAAAACTTCCACCTGCAATCCGGGTTTCTGGGAGGAACTCCGTGCCGGAGGAGCGAATGTGATTGAAGATTCAAAAGTCGTCGTTAACGGCAACATAATCACAAGCCAGGCAATGGGCACATCAGTGGATTTCGGTCTTGCTCTTGTAGGATACCTTTGCGGAGAAGAGGAAAAAGAAGCTATGAAGGCTAATATCAGATTCTGATCCGTTACCCCGAAAGCCTTGATTTTACGCAGTTTAACATTGTTACATAGTTGTTTTGGTTGAATAATATAACCAAATCATTTACAATAACGTGCGTTTGGAGATGTATCGAAGTGGTCATAACGGGGCGCACTCGAAATGTGATTGCCTCTTTTTGGCTTAAAGAACATAGCTCAATAAAATAAGCACTTTGCGAGATTGTTGCGGCTTCGTTCTTATGAATATCGCTCCAATAACGCTCCATATCGCTCCGGTTGACGGATCGGATGGCGTTCAGTATTATGCGATCGTAGCTTGCTTTTTGGCAGGGAGATGTATCGAAGTGGTCATAACGGGGCGCACTCGAAATGCGTTTATCGGGCAACCGATACGTGGGTTCGAATCCCACCATCTCCGCCACAGATGCCTGTAAACATTGCGTTTGCGGGCATTTTTATTTCTTGGAGAATGCCGGTTTTTCGTTCTTCTCGTTTCATAAAAAACGGGCAAGGCAAGTGATTTTGGAACCATCTTTCCTTCAAACCCTCGACTTTATTAGCTTTCCGGGCTTGAACGTTCAGAATCCGAAACACCGGAATATCGCTCCAAAAATTCAATCTACGCAAGACATTTCGCGTTTCCTGCTTCTCCAGAGCCCGTGTGTTTATTAGCTTTCCAGGGACTCGAGAAGTCTGTGTCAGGCAGTGCCAGAGTTCGCTCCATAGCCATGGAAGACGCTATCTTTGCAGAGAAGTCAAGATGTGTGTATATGTTGGCCGTAGTGCTGAAATCACTGTGGCCCAGCCATTCCTGCACACTCTTAAGCGGTACTCCGCTCGCTACCAGCAGGCTTGCACAACTGTGCCTGAGATCGTGAAAACGTATCTTCTCAAGACCATGCTTGGCCAGAAACTTCGGAAACTGACAGCTAAGATAATCCGGACGAATCAGATTTCCCATTTCATCCACGAAAATATACCCGTCAAAATCGTAGTTGTAGCAACTGCCACAGATGCGTTTATTCTCTTCTTGCGCACGCTTTACTTCTGCGAAATACTCACGGAACTTCCCGACAAGCGGAAGGGTTCTGGAACTTGACTTAGTCTTGCCTGAATCCTGGCGGATCAATACATTTTTCCCGTCAATGTTCGTTTCTACAATCGTATGTTTAACTGTCAAGGTGCAATTGTCAAAGTCTACAGCGTCCCATTTGAGCCCTAAGACCTCTCCCCGCCTCAATCCATAGAAAGCTGCGGTAAGGACAGGCAACTCGAATTTGGTGCCTCTGACGGCCTCAAAAACGCATTCCAGTTTTTCTCCGTTGAGAAAGTTATGTTCGTATACGTTCTTTCGGGGTCTGTCGACTCTGGCTGCCGGATTGTCGTTTACGAGTCCTATCTTGTAGGCATACTTCAAAGCTTCATGGATAATAGCATGCTCCCTTATTACAGAGTTAGGCTTTATCCTCTTAAGCTCTTCAATGTAAAATGCCTGTATGTCGGCCGGTTTCACATCCATAAGTGTTCTTTGAAACTTCACAAAATAAGGAATGATCTTCTTTTCAACGACGTTCTTATAAGATGCAAACGTTGTTGGTTTTATCCTTATCCTGACTATCTCAAGCCACTTGCTCAGGTAATCTGTAAAAAGCATATCGGAATGCATCGAGTTTACGCATGTGGGTGTGAAGAACTCTGCACGGTATTTCTGCAGCATCTCTTCTGCCTTACGCAGATTGCCCGATACAACCTTAAGTCCGGTCGAAAAGGTCTTGAAGTGCCTCTTTCCATCAGGGTCGTAATAGCTCAATACGACATAATAATATCCGTTTCTCTTTGTCAGGTGTCCTGCTACCATTGTTTTTCCTCCTTGTAGTTGGTTGTAAGCAGAACAACCCGTCCTTGAGATTTAGTATAAGAGCATTTCATAGCGAAATACAATAACGAAAACTCAAAGGACGGGCCGGCCTTCATGCGGCGTTAAGCATATACCCGATAACGCTGACCTTCGGGATCCTGTATGAATTCCCAACCTTTACCGCTTTGATCGAACCGTTGTTTATCAGCTCATAGGCCAGTTGCCTGCTGATTTTAAGCATCTTCTGAAGCTGGAAAACTGATACGATATCAGGATAATCCGTAAACATTACCTGGTAGCATACAAGCAGACTGTCGGGCAGAAAGGATATTTCAGAGGATTTCATAAGGAACATCCTCCTCTTCGTTCGTATCTGCAGACACAAGAAACACTCTGCCATCTTCGATCTTTTTGTACTCCAACAGAACATTCTCTCCTGGAGCCCGCTCGTAGAATCCGAGATACTTTTGCCACCAATAAACAGGCGCTAATATCTTTCTTCCATCAGAGAAAGTCAGGAATACCCTAAGTGTTCCTTTTTTCCTTGATTCAGCCATGAGATCGATAACAGCTTTATAGATACCAGGAACTCTGTTGTACTCATAAAAGCTCGTGTCGATGCCTCGTTCTCTCATTTCATCGCAGCCGATAATACATGTGTTAGACATAAAAATGCCTCCTAAATTAATATTCATGCCGGGCTAAGAAGAGTAATCTTCAAAACTGCAGTCATGTAAATGAGAACAAATCCCCTATATAGCGATGCAGTTCGGATGAAATAAGCGGTATAGATTGTCAAAGGTCGTGGCTTTTGTTAACGCCTGTTCCCTGCAGCTAAGCAGGGATACTGTTCTTTATCCGAGCGGAATACCGTGACGGATCCTGACATATAATCCAATCGGAAGCCCGAATGAATTAACTCTTTATTTCTTTGTGTACTTTTAATCTTTGCTTACCTGTTTAATTATTTCTCTTTTTAGCTTAGCTGATAATTAAATAATTACTTATATGTGCGGCAAGTTTGCAGATAACGTACACTGACTTATTCCTTTCACGAATTTACATTGAAAATGATAAAAGGCAAACAATCGTTTGTCAAACGATAATAGTCCCATTAATGTGCCTGATAAGCTAACCCGCCTAAATTCTACTAAAAACATAATTGATCTTCGGAACGGAGTAGCAAGCAACGTATTCGTGTACCACAAATACGGAAACTTGTCAGGGCGACCCTGAACCCCAAATAAAAACCCGAGATTGCTCTCGGGCTTGGATTAGATAATTCATGATATAACCGGTTGATCTTATTGCTGGCTCGCTTAACGCACTCTCATAACTATCAGATTGCACGATCGAACTCTATGTTCTTTCTCGCAACATGTTGC
>CADAKH010000006.1 GCA_902788505.1 Oscillospiraceae bacterium | reverse complement strand
GGATGTGATACCTTCTGTAGTACCTGCAACCTTGAAGTCCATATCGCCGAAGAAGTCCTCGATGCCCTGGATATCCATGAATACGAGGAAGTTGTCGTCATTGTCAGGATCCATAATAAGACCTGAAGAGATACCTGCAACAGGTCTCTTGATCGGAACGCCTGCGTCCATGAGTGAAAGTGTGGAAGCGCAAACAGAACCCTGTGATGTTGAACCGTTACTCATTGTGATCTCAGATACTGTTCTGATCGAGTAAGGGAACTCTTCCTCTGAAGGAAGTACAGGAATGAGAGATCTCTCAGCGAGAGCGCCGTGACCGATCTCACGTCTTCCGGGTGATCTGGAAGGCTTAGCCTCACCTGTTGAGTAACCCGGGAAGTTATAGTGGTGAATGTATCTCTTGTATGTTTGCTCATCAAGGCCTTCGAGCTTCTGTGCTTCATCAAGAGGCGCCAATGTACAGATATTCATTACCTGTGTCTGGCCTCTCTGGAAGAAAGATGAACCATGAACTCTGGGGAGAACTCCGACTGCTGCAGACAAAGGTCTGATCTCATCAAGAGCTCTGCCGTCAACTCTGACATGCTCTCTGAAGAGATAATCTCTTACGACCTTCTTCTCGAGCTTGTAGATAGCATCAGGTGCCCACTTTGAAAGGCCCTCTTCCTTCTCTTCGAGCATAGCTGCAACTTCTTCCTGAAGAACTGCAACGTTGCCGTCTCTAACTTCCTTGTCCTTGGAAAGAACTGCCTGACGCATTCTGTCCCAGCCGTATTCCTTAACTGCTTCGAAGATCTCCTCCGGAACGTCAGCTGACTCGTAAGTGAACTTCTCCTTACCGATCTCAGCTACGATGCCGTTGATGAACTCGCAGATCTTCTTGATCTCTTCGTGACCTTCAGCGATAGCATTAAGCATTACGTCATCAGGAACTTCGTTAGCACCTGCCTCTACCATGCAGATCTTTGTGAGAGTACCTGCAAGAGTAACGTACATATCAGAAACTTCACGCTGCTCGAGTGTAGGGTTGATGATCGTCTTGCCGTCGATGAGACCTAATACAACGCCTCCGACAGGTCCCTTCCACGGGATATCGGAAATAGCGATAGCGATTGATGTACCGAGCATAGCCGTAATCTCAGGTGAGCAGTCAGGGTCAACTGACATAACGAGGTTGTTTACGCAAACGTCGTTTCTGAGATCCTTAGGGAACAAAGGTCTGATAGGACGGTCAATAACACGTGATACAAGAATAGCCTTCTCGCCGGGTCTTCCCTCTCTCTTGAGGAAACCGCCGGGGATCTTACCTACTGCATACATCTTCTCCTCGTAATCTACTGAAAGCGGGAAGAAATCGATTCCCTCACGAGGTGTAGCGCTTGCGGTAACTGTTGAAAGAACAGTTGTCTCACCGTATCTGATGAGTACGGAACCATTGGCAAACTGTGCGATCTTACCGGTCTCGACAACCAACGGTCTGCCGGCGATCTCAGTTCTGAAAATCTTTTCCATTTGTGAAACTCCTTTTCGAAAATATAGATTTTGGTAAAGGAGGTAGTTCGTAGATTCACGGTCCGAGCTATATCAGACACGATGTTCGGGCAGTCAATCTACACACTACACTCCTTCTCGAATTTATTAATTATATACTAAATACGCAATAAGACAAATGTCTGTGTTTTCGAAAAGGGGCATGCGGAATACGGCTGACGATACGGCTATAGCCTGACGTAATACCGTATTTTTGCTTAAAAAACTCATAGAAATACGGCAACCGATACGGCTATAGCCGCATAAGTTGCCGTATTTAATAGCGAAAATAAAAACAAATCAGCCAAGAATCGTTTTCGCGATGATCTCTGCAAGTCCCTTATGGCCGTCAGGTCCTAAATGCAGTCCGTCTTCCACGGAAGGCCTGATATACTGCTTGGCATCCACGAAAATGCAGCCGTGCTTATCGGCAACCCTCTTGTAGTACTCGGAAAGGCGCTTGGATTTGTCGATCGATACCTCATCGAATGAATCCTGAAAAGGTCCCGTCAGAATATCCGTTGTGATCTCCGGCGGAGATACGACAATGATCTTAGGAACGAATCCCTGCTTGATGTTCATGACGCTTTCGGCCCTGTTGACGATCTCATTCAGGCCTGCCGCTATTGCATCAAGAGAGGCGTTATAGACTGTCTTCATGTCGTTTGTTCCGAGCATGATGACAAGGTAATCAACGGGCCTGTGTGTGCAGAGAATTCCCTTTATATAATCAACTCCGTTTTTCCAGTCGTCATTGGGATCATCGAACACGGTCGTTCTGCCGTTAAGGCCCTCTTCTATAACCTTGTAATCGCTTCCCAGAAGGTTCTGCAGAAGGCATGGCCACCTGACTGTATCAGGAAGTCTTTCGCCGTTCAGAGGATTATGTCCGTAAGTATTAGAGTCACCAAAACAAACAACTGATTTCATATGTCATTCCTTTACTTTCTTTAAATCGTCGAGCCAGATATTTCTTGATGCATCAGAAGGCATTCTCCAGTCACCTCTGGGAGACAAGGATACCGTACCGACCTTAGGTCCGTCGGGCACACAGGATCTCTTGAATTGCTGGGCAAAGAATCTTCTGATGAAGGTCTCTTCCCACTTATAGATCGTATCCGCATTGTAAACGCCTTCAAAAGTCTTAAGGGCCATACGGTATATCTTTGACGGTGCAAAACCATATCTGATCATGTAGTAGAGGAAGAAATCGTGGAGTTCATAAGGTCCTACTGTCTCTTCTGTTTTCTGCGAGATCTTTCCGTCTTCTGTGGGTGGAAGAAGTTCGGGAGATACAGGTGTAGCAACGATATCCGCCAGCGCCTTTGAAAGCGACGGATTGCTTCCTTCTGTGCGTGCCGATTCATAAGATACGAGATATCTTACAAGAGTCTTGGGGATAGAACAGTTAACACCGTACATGGACATGTGATCGCCGTTATACGTGGCCCATCCCAACGCTAGCTCGGAAAGGTCTCCCGTGCCGATTACGATAGCGCCCTCCTGGTTTGCAACATCCATAAGGATCTGTGTACGTTCTCTCGCCTGCGAATTCTCATAGGTAATATCGTGAACTTCCATATCGTGACCGATATCTTTGAAGTGCTGGGTTACTGCGTCGGATATAGATATCTCACGCAACGTGCAGCCGTATTCCTCAGCGATATTCATAGAATTATTCTTCGTTCTCTGTGTCGTGCCAAAGCCCGGCATAGTGATCGCGATAATGTTCTTGCAGTCAAGACCGAGTTTATCAAAAGCATGAATGGTAACGATAAGGGCCAAAGTAGAATCAAGGCCTCCCGAAAGACCGATCACCGCCTTCTTGCAGCCGATAGCTCCAAGTCTTGTATAAAGGCCAGCTGCCTGCATTCCGAGGATATCCTCACATCTTTCCGCAAGATCTGTCTTATCTTCAGGTACAAATGGCGTTCTGCTGATCTTTCTCTCAGATTCGATATCAGGACACTCGACATCAAACTCAACAACATCCACACCGTTATAACCGCTGTTATCACTTGTAAATGTATTGCTCCTTCTTCTGTCAGATTCGATCCTGTCGAGATCGATATCTGCAAAGATTATTGCATCGTCTTCATTATCGTTTGCAAATCTCTTGCTCTCTTTTAAGATCTTGCCATTCTCCGCAATAAGATTATGTCCTGCGAAAACAAGATCCTGTGTAGATTCGCCTATTCCGGCATCACAGTAAACATAAGCCGCCATGAGCTTAGCGCTCTGCATCTTGACCAGGTCTTTTCTGAACTTCGCCTTACCAATGATCTCATCAGAACACGAGAGATTAAAAATGATCTCAGCGCCTCTTCTCACATAATCAACAGATGGACTTGAAGCGACCCAGAGATCCTCGCATATCTCAACTCCGAAGCTGAATTCTCCGCAGTTGAAGACCATCCTGCCGAAGAAAACGTCATCACCTACAATGAGCGTTCCCTCATCGTCGTAGGGTGTGAAATGTCTTAATTCATAGAACTCCGAGTGGTTGGGGATATTCTGCTTGGGAACGATACCGATGACATCACCCTGATGAAGCACAGCTGCGACATTATAAAGCTTATCGCCCAATTCATAAGGCAGGCCGACGATTATTACCGTGTTTAGATCTGCCGTCTGCTCCGCGAGCTCATTAAGTCCGTCGATTGCCTTGTCGAGCAGAGTATTCTGGAGGAACAGATCGCCGCATGTATATCCGGTAAGTCCTAACTCCGGGAATACTACGACCGAACAATCTTTGGCCGCAGCCTTCTTTGCAAATCTGACTGTCTCGGCAACATTGTAATCAACGTCACCTACTCTGACCTTCGGGCTTGCCGCCGCCACTCTAATATAACCGTCAAGCATGTTAATACCTCCCGGAATGTCCTATTTTGAAATTATATCACCCATTGTTTATAAATAGAAAACCGCCTTTTACTTCTGAAGCCCTGCTTCCTGACGGGCCGTGTAAGATCTGTCGGCATAAAAATGCAAGAAAAAAGCGGTTCCCGTAAGGAACCGCTTCTTGAAATAATCTGTTTGAAAGATTACTTTCTGATGCCGAGCTTTGCAATAAGAGTTCTGTAACGCTCGATATCAACTGCTGCAAGATAGTCAAGGATGTTTCTTCTCTTACCAACCATCATGAGAAGACCTCTTCTGCTGTGGTGGTCACCCTTATGAGTCTTGAGGTGTTCTGTGAGGTGATTGATTCTGTAAGTAAGAAGAGCAACCTGAACCTCCGGAGAACCTGTATCGCCCTCAGAGAGTGCATATTCCTTGATGATAGCCTGCTTGTCGAAAGATGCTGACATAAATCTTTCCTCCTTTAGAATAAATACGCCATAATCGAAGGTAAGGGTCGGAGTCTTCCGCAAAACTGCGATTAAGGCAACTTGGTGATGATACCATCAGATCCCTTGTTTGTAAAGGATTTTAACCCGGATTATGTACCCAAACGGCTTATTTTTTTGATTTAGGCACACAAATCCTCAATATTATGCACCTAAACGCGAAAAAATACTGCTTTAGGTACAAATCATATCATTCATTTTCAAATCAAAAACGGCTGCCCAAAAGGACAGCCGTCTTATATGCAAGAATAATCAGCCTATTACTTGAAGATGTGATATCTGCTGATGATAGGAGTAATTGTGTTTGCAACTGTGGACATAAGCTTGATGAAGATGTCCAGAGCAACGCCTACAACGTCCTTACGTGTATCACCGATCGTATCACCGGTAACAGCTGCCTTGTGTGCAGGAGATCCCTTTGCGTGGCCCTTGAGCATGCCCTGCTCAATGTACTTCTTAGCGTTGTCGAATGCACCGCCGGAGTTACCCATGAAGATAGCTCTCGGGATAGCAACGATAGTAGCACCAACGAGGATACCGCCTACGAACTCAGGTCCAAGGAGGAAGCCGCCGATTACAGGAATGAGGAGAGCGAGAACTGAAGGAACTACCATTCTGCGGATAGCTTCCTTAGCAGCCATAGCGATCATCATGTTGTAGTCAGGCTTAGCCTTGCCTTCAAGGACTTCCTGTGTCATCTGCTTGTCACCGACATCAGCCATGATCTTAGCTGCGTCGATTGTGTTATCTGTAAGGATAGCGCAGAAGTATTCAACAAGAGCACCACCGAGGATACCACCTGCAACTACGAAGAATGTAGCGAAGTTAAGTACAGGAACTGCAACATCACCGGAATAGCTGCCTACGTATGCCATGATGAGGGATACTGTAGCGAATGCAGCAGAACCGATAGCGAAGCCCTTACCGATAGCAGCTGTTGTATTACCAACTGCGTCGAGCTTATCTGTGATCTTACGAACGTCAGGTGCGAGGTGGCAAGCTTCTGCAAGACCGCCTGCGTTATCTGCGATAGGACCGAAAGCATCGATAGAAACTGTAGCACCAACGAATGCGAGCATACCGAGAGCGGAGATTGCGATACCGTAAGAACCGCCGGTGATACCTGATACGATCAAAGCGATGATGATAACGAGTACAGGGAGAAGAACTGATCTTGAACCGACAGCGTCACCCTTTGTAACAACGAAAGCCTCACCCTCTGTGCACATCTCAGCGATCTTCTGTGTAGGCTTATGATCAGTAGATGTGTAGTACTCAGTAATGATACCGATAGCAATACCTGAAACGATTCCCATGATGGATGAAACCCAGGGAGAAGCCCAGCCGAGCTTGAATTCATTATAGAGAGGAACGTCCTTGAAGATGAAATAAGAAGCAACACCTCCGAAAACGATTGTGCAGCCGGCAGAGATCCATGTAGAGAGGTCGAGCTCTTTTGACGGATTGTCACCCATCTTCTTGATGTTAGCAAGTCCAAGACCGATAAGGCATCCTACAAGGCCGCAGCCTGCGAGGATGACAGGGAAAAGGATCGTAGCGTTGAATGTAGCGTCTGTGATCTGTGTCTCACCTTCTGCAAGAGCTGTCTTGAAGAGTGTAACGGAGATCATAAGAGAAGCTGACATTGTAGCAACGAATGACTCCAAAAGGTCTGAACAGTTACCGGCGATATCGTTTACGTTATCACCGATGAAGTCTGCGATAGTGTTCGGGATTCTTGAGTCATCCTCAGGAAGGTCATGTCTGAGCTTACCAAGGATATCTGAAGAAATGTCTGCTGCCTTTGTGTAGTTACCGCCGGCAACACGGTTAAACATAGCAACGATGGAGCATCCCAAAGAATATGTTGAAATTCTCATGATGTAGGGGTTGCAAGTAAGTGCCTTAATAAGAAGACCTGAACTTTCTGCATCATGCTTTACGCCGCCGAAGCAAAGAAGAACTGCGAGGAAGCCCAACATACCGAAGCCCTGAACTGCAAGGCCGGAGATTGAACCGCCGCAAAGAGCAACCTTAACTGTCTCACCGATCGAAAGGCTCTCTCTTGCTTTGTTCGAAGTACGAACGTTAGCGTAAGTTGCGCTCTGCATACCAAGAACGCAAACGATGGAACTCATCAAGGCACCAATAAGGAATGTGATACCACTTGTCTTCTCAACACAAAGTGTGAAGATAACAGCAACAACAGCAACCACGATGGCGATGCTCTTGAACTCCGTCTTAAGGAATGTCTGCGCGCCGGAACGGATGATACCTGACAATTCGATCATGTCAGCTGTTCCTTCGGGCATCTTCTTAATACGGAAGTAATTGAACACAACGTAGATAAGTGCAAGCACTACTACGCCGAGTACGATTAACCAGGAAGATGTTAATAATGACATATACCGGGCCCCTCTCTTAAGAATTTAGATATAGATTTTATGAAGCTTTCGGGCATGACAAAAACAATGCCCCATTGCAAACTCAAAAATTATACATATAAATAATTTCTTTGACAATCAAAACAATAGCGAATTTTTCGTATAAAATGGCGATTTTTACGGATTATTCTTGTACGAGTGAATCAACAAATAATTCAGGGTCAAAATCCGCAAGATCTTCCACGCTCTCACCCAAACCTGCAAGAACAATAGGCTTGCCTGACTGGTATGCAACCGCGATAGCTACACCGCCCTTTGCACTGCCGTCGAGCTTGGTTATGCCGACATAATCAAGACCTGTTACTTCGCCGAAGCCTTCAGCCTGTATGACGGCATTCTGGCCTGTTGTGGCATCAATGATGAGAAGTGACTTGATGACCGCATCAGGCGCTTCTCTCTCGATAACACGTCTGATCTTTGCGAGCTCCTCCATGAGATTCTTTTTATTGTGGAGACGCCCGGCAGTATCAACGAGAAGGACGTCGGTTCCTCTTGCCTGTGCCGCATGGACGGCATCGAAAACAACGGAAGCCGGATCTGCTCCCTCCTGCTCCTGGGCAATAACTGCCGTTCCCGTTTTCTCGCCCCATGTCTTGAGCTGGCCTACTGCAGCCGCACGGAATGTGTCACATGCTGCCATGAGAACTTTTTTGCCTTCCTTCTTATATCTGGCGGCAAGCTTGCCTGAAGTGGTCGTCTTACCTGTGCCGTTAACACCGATCATGAGAATGATGTTGAGCTTGCCGGGTTCGATCTCGACAGTCTGAGGCTCACCCAAGATCTCAAGCATTCTCTCTTTTACGGATGCAAGGACTGCTTCCTTGCTGTCGTCACCGGTCTTACGGATATTCTCCTTGACCCTGTCCATAATGTCATCGCTGGCCTGAACACCGCAGTCGGCTCTTATCAGGAGTTCTTCGAGTTCATCGAGCATATCCTCGTCAAAACGTCCGCTTGAAGCTGCAAGCTTTGTAAAACTTCCGGCAAAGAAGTTCCTTGTTTTTTCGAGTCCTCTTTTAAACAGATCAGCTAATCCCATTATTTAAGCTCCATTGAAAGTATCTTTGATACACCGCGCTCGGCCATCGTAACGCCGTACATCTGGTCGCACGCTTCCATCGTACCCTTACGGTGTGTAACAAGAATGAACTGAGACTTGACCGAATGTCTTCTTACGAAGTCCGTAAATCTCGTGATATTAACGTCATCCAGCGCAGCCTCAACCTCGTCAAGAATAACGAACGGTGAAGGCTTCAATTCCTGGATCGCGAAAAGAAGGCCTATCGCAGTCAGGCAGCGCTCACCACCTGAAAGGAGTGAAAGATTCTGAAGTTTCTTTCCCGGAGGCTGTGCCTTGATATCAATAGCGCATTCAAGAACATCCTCCGAATCATTGCCTAGAACGATCTCCGCAGTACCGCCTCCGAACAGATCCGTGAAGACCTGGCTGAAGTTGCTGTTGATCGTATCGAAGTGCTCTGTAAATTCTGCTCTCATCTTGTTTAAGAGATCTTCTATTACCTGTTCAAGATCCTTCTTGGCAGCTTCGATGTCATCTCTCTGCTTGGTCATGAACTCGAGTCTTTCGGAAAGCTCCGAAAATTCCTGGAGAGCGCCGAGATTGACAGGGCCCAATGCCTTGATCGCATTCTTAAGTGTCTGGATCCTCTTTGTCTGCTCACCGATCTTGGTAACAGGTTCTACAGAATCCTTAATATTGTCATAGGTAGTCTCGTAATCTTCCCAGAGCCTGTTCTTGTTCTGGTCGATCTCGAAGATTATCTTGTCATACTTGGAGACATGGTTGTTAAGCTTTGTCTGGAGTTCATTGATCTCATTGCCGCTTGCTGCAAGTCTGTCACCAAACGAAGAAAGGTCGCCTGATACTGCAGATCTCTTCTCGAAAAGCTCTGCAATCTTTGCTTCCAATATCTTCTGCTGCTTGCCGTTTTCATCGAGCTTGGCATCAAGATCATTGATCTCCTTTGTGATGCTGCTAACTGTCTCTTTCGCTTCACTTATGGCTGAATCAAACTTGTCTCTGCCCTGTCTTGCCTCTTCGATCTGCTTCTTGATATGACCTGCAAGATCCAGGATACCGCTTCTTTCGGTAAGCTTTCGCTCCGCAAGGGATGCCGCCTCTCTGACCTTGGCAACGATCTGTTCGAGCTTTACTGCCTGCTCTTCCGAGAGTTTCTGCTGTTCGGCTATCTCATCCTGATAATCATGAAGTTCCCCGTTGATGTCATTCTCGATACGGGACAGTTCTTCAAGATCTTCTTCCAGTCTTAACTTGGACTTGGATACCGACTGCATATTCTCATCGAAGTTTGCAAGTGTCTCTTCGGTCTCTTCAAGCCTTGTTTTTGTATTGTTGTATTCACCTTCGGCTTTAACTTCCTCAAGCTGATAGAACTTGAGCTGCTCACCGAGCTGTGCAAGCTCGCGCTTCAAAGTTCCGATACCGTCGTCAACTTCCTGACGCTGATCTTCGGAATCGGCAAGCTTGGTCTCCAATTCTGCAACACTCTTTGTAAGTGATTCGATCTCGGCTTTTCGTCCGAGGATACCCGTGCCGGCACCGGTCTTTCTCAAAGATCCGCCCGTAAGAGATCCTCCCGGATTGACCGAGTCGCCTTCAAGTGTCATTACCTTATAGGCACGCCCTGTTCTGGAAGCGATAGATCTTGCGGCATCAAGGTCATTTGCGACAAGTATCCTTCCCAATAGGTTGGAGACGATATCTTCAAGGTCACGGGAACTCTTAACAAGGTCAGATGCAACGCCGATATAGCCGTTGACGCCTTTTGCTTTTCTTAAATCATCCCCGTCGATATATCTTGCATTGATGTTCTCAATAGGAAGGAATGTAACTCTTCCGAGTCTTCTCTCCTTCAATACGCTGATGAGCTCTGCCGCATCAGACTCGCTCTTTGTAACGATATTGTTGAGCGAATTGCCGAGAGCAGTCTCGATTGCCGTCTCATACTTTGAATCTGTTTCGATAAGGTCACCAAGAATGCCGACCATAAGTCTCTTAACCGATCTGTCTGTTTCAGCAAATTCAACGAGACGCTTAACAGATTCCTGATAACCTTCTTTCGCCCTGTCGACATCTTTCAATGTCTTGAGCTTTGATTCCTCAGCTGAAAGCTTTCTGTTATTTACTTCGAAGAACTGGTTGAGTTCATCCTGTTTCTTTCTCAATTCCTCGAGTTTTTTATTGCGTGAATCTATATCACCGGTTACTTCGCCCTTTATCTTACGGATATCGGCTAAAGCCTTCTCTTCTTCTTCAAGTTTTGAGGACAGCTCAGCCTTGCCGCTCTCGGAAGAGCTTCTTGCTTCCTGCATCTCTTTGATCTTGTCATCGAGAGCAGAGATTCCTGCCTGGCACTCAGTGAGCTTCTTCCTTGTCTCGAAAAGCTCTTCCGTCTTAGCCTTCACCTTGGAATCGGCCTTGCCTGCCTCTTTACGGCTGGACTCATATTCTTCGAACTTGGCAAGACGTTCCTTATCAAGTGTCTCGCTTAAAGTCTTGGCTTCATCAGCTTCTTTTAAGAGACTGTCGGCCTTAGCCTTCTTCTCATTAAGTTCGGTGGTGAGTTTTGCAACAGTCTCATCTGTTGATTCCATATCAGACTTGAGTTCTTCGATTCTCTGGTTGGTCTGATTAAGTCTTTCAATAGAGACCTTCTTGTCAGTCTGGGCTTCGTGCTCATACTCGGTCAGGTCGGAAAGCTCCTGTCGCCTGTCCTCGATCTCGTTATCCAGGGCTTCACTCTTGTCGATTATCTCCTGGTGGCTCTTTCTGAGTTTGAGATACTCATCTTCACGCTCTTTGATCTCTTTCTCGAGCTGTTCTTTAAGACCGGCTGAATCGCCCATCTCTTTATTGGCTTCAGTGATCTTATGTACGAGAAGAGATGTCTCGAGTCTTTTTAGCTCCTCGTAGTTCTCATTGAACTTACGGGCCTTTCCGGCCTGTTCTTCGAGAGGTCCCTTGCGTTCTTCAAGTTCACCTAAGATGTCATTGATTCTTACAAGATTCTGCTCGGTACTTGTAAGCTTTCTCTGAGCCTCGTCCTTACGGACGCGGTACTTTACGATACCTGAAGCTTCCTCAATAACTCTTCTTCTGTCTTCGGACTTGGTGGAAAGGATATCGTCAACTCGGCCCTGACCTACAAGTGAATAGCCGTCACGGCCGAGACCCGTATCAAGAAAAAGGACGGTAATATCCTTAAGTCTGCAATTGACTTTATTGATCTGGTATTCGGATTCACCGGATCTGTAAAGTCTTCTTGTAATACAGATCTCAGGAAAACCGTAATCGATATATCCGTCGGAATTGTCGAAAGTAATGGATACTTCGGCATAGTTCATGGAACGTCTTGCGGTAGTACCGTTGAAGATGACGTCTTCCATCTTGCCGCCACGGAGCTGCTTGACGCTCTGTTCGCCCAAGACCCAGCGGACAGCATCACTGATATTGGATTTACCGCTTCCGTTAGGACCAACCACGGCCGTAAGACCGCGGTCAAAGTCGATACACGTATAGTCGGGGAAGGATTTGAATCCCTGAAGCTCCAATTTTTTCAGATACATTTAGTCGTCAGTTCCGTCTTGTTTAGAAAATTATCACCCAAGCATTATAACTCAAACAGGACCTTTTTGGAGGACAATCTGTTCAGACCCTCTCGGGATAAAGGCTCATATACTCCTTTATACCCTTTTCGGCACACTTCTGCTCGGCATCCTTCTTGCTGTGTCCGGTGGCACTCGCGAGAAGCACCTCATCCGAATATACACTGACGTCAAATTCCTTCATGTGCGCAGGGCCTCTCTCTCCGGTCACTTCGAATCTGATCTTGTGCTGGAAGCCTCTTGTCTGCGCGAGTTCGAGCAGTCTGCTCTTGTAATCCAGGAAGATCTCGCCGTTAACAGCTTTCTGAACGGTTTCGGTAAGATTTTTCAAGATACATTTTCTGGCCTGCTCAAATCCGCCGTCAAAATATACCGCCGCAATAACAGACTCAAAGCAGTCTGCGAGCGTCGAATCCTTGTCATTGCCTCCGTTTTGGGCTTCGCCTTTTCCGAGAAGGAGATAATCTCCCAAATGCAGTTTCCTTGCTACTTCGGCAAAAGACTTCTCACAGACAGAGACACTTCTCATTTTGGAGAGATATCCTTCATCAGCCTGAGGCTTTAACTCGTAAAGCATCTGTCCGACAACAACGTCCAATACGGCATCACCGATAAACTCAAGTCTCTGATTGGACTCCCAATGTCCTCTTCCGGTCTCGAAAACATAGGTGGTGTGCGTAAACGCTGTTTCAAGAACAGACTTGTCCTTGAAGGTATATCCCAGATCTTTTTCTAAGTTTGAATAATCAGTCATAGTCAAAATTACGAGAAACGGCTGAATGCATATCACACGCATCCAGCCGTCCAAAATTCATTAATTAATTCAGAGATTAATAATCTCCGGCATATTAGCCCTCTGTGAGGCTCTGAATATACTCGACTGCATCCTTGACGGTAACAACCTTCTCAGCTACATCATCAGGGATCTCGATATCGAATTCCTGCTCCATAGCCATAACGAGCTCAACCATGTCAAGAGAATCAGCGTTAAGATCATCAACGAAAGAGGAATCTTCTGTGATTGTATCCTCATCTACACCGAGCTGATCAACGATCATCTGCTTAATCGAGTTGAAAAGTTCTTCATTTGTCATAATTAGTACCTCCGTACGATTCTGAATAAATCCACAAACTGTTTTTAATGTAAGTTAAGGTTTTTGTCAATAGGTTATTTTGACTGTCGAAGTTATTTGACATTTACCCCTTCAGGTATTGCTTACCCTTAATAAGATAATCCACACCTGAAACAATTGTCATAATAACACATATTCCGAAAAGAACATCTCCGATTATCGTAACCGGGCAAATTCTTAACGGGTAACCTTCAAAGCCCAGTCCGAATATCTTCATGAGCAAAGGTTCGAACATCAGGTAGATGAGAGCTATCATCTGTGTAACGGTCTTGATCTTTCCGATCATCTTGGCGGCAATGACCTCACCCTTGGCAGCTGCTATCATCCTGAGACCCGATACGGCAAACTCTCTTAAGATAATGACCATTACAGCCCAGGCAGAAAGCCTTCCGAGGCCGATAAATGCGAGCATAATACTGATTACGAGGATCTTGTCAGCCAAAGAATCCAAAAACTTTCCTAAATCAGTAATAAGATTATACTTACGTGCGATCTTACCGTCTGCCGCATCCGTAAGGGATGCAAGGATAAAAACGCCTGCCGCTACGAGCATTCCGTTGGTGTTGATAAAGTTATTCCATCCTTCAGGCTGCCATCCGAAGATATTTACCGGCAACATAAAAAGGAGTGTAACAGGCACAAGTACGATCCTTAAGATCGAAAGCTTGTTAGGAAGATTCATGGTCTGTTTATACCTTTTACTTTCTAAATAATCGTCCCGTAAATCAAGGACACACTAATAATATACGAAATATTCTTCCCGTCAAATCGTAACGGCAGTCATATCATAATCATCAGAACAATCAACGATCTTAGCCTCAACGAAGTCGCCGATCCTGAGTTCTTCCTCCTGTGAAGCAATATAAATGACAGGATCGACTTCAGGTGATTCACCGTAACTTCTGCCGATATAGAAGATTCCGTCATCAGATACGGAACAGATATTGACTCTTGTCACTGTTCCGAGTCTCTTCTGAGACTGTTCGGCTGATATTGCTTTTTGAAGCTCATAGATCTCATCATAACGCTTCTGCTTGGTCTCTTCGTCTATCTGGTCGGGCAAATCGTAAGCCGGTGTTCCCTCTTCAGGTGAAAAGATAAAACAACCGAGCCTGTCGAATTTCCATTTACGGAGATTTTCTTTCATTAAATTGAAGTCTTCTTCCGTCTCGCCGGGAAAACCGACCATAACAGTTGTTCTTATAATGCAGTCAGGCATCGCCTTTCTGATCATATCAAGTCTTGAGGTAATAAGCTCGGCATTATCCCTTCTGTACATGGCCTTAAGGATCTTATCAGAACCATGCTGGATCGGAATATCAAGATAGTGGGCAACCTTGGGATTATTGGCCATCTCTTCTATCAGGTCAGGCGTAATACCGTCCATATAACCGTACATCACACGGATAAGCTCAATTCCTTCTATCTCGGAAAGTTTTCTTAAAAGCTTTGCAAGACATCTCTCACCATAAAGCTCGATACCGTAGTTTGTCGTATCCTGAGCTGCAAGCACGATCTCTTTGATACCCTTGCCTGCTATAATCTTGCCTTCCTCGATAATATCTTCCATAGGACGTGAAACAAAGCTTCCCCTGATAAGCGGAATCGCACAGAAACTGCATCTGTGTCTGCAGCCCTCACCTATCTTCAGCCATGCATAACCCTGAGTGGAGATATCTCTGTCTTTTACAAGATGAGAAAAACCGCCGACACCTGATGTCAAGTTGATCTTATCAGAATTCTCTTTATCTATCTCTGATACAAGTTTGGAAACAACTTCCACGATATCACCGTAATGAGCCGTTCCTAAAACAGCATCTACCTCAGGCATCTCCTTAAGGATATCTTCCGGATATCTCTGGGAAAGACAGCCAGAAACTATGATCTTCCTGACTTTACCGTTCGGCACCTTGTAATCAGCACATTCAAGGATAGCATCTATCGCTTCCTTCTTTGCGGATTCAATGAAACCGCAAGTGTTGATGACTACGATATCAGATTCTGAAACATCATTAATGACACTATATCCGGCGTTCTTGAGATCTGTGGACATGTTCTCACAGTCAATAAGATTCTTTGAGCAGCCCAGAGCTAAAAGAGTAATCTTTATATCCATATTTCCTCTGCCTTTTCTTTAATAGGTTTGAGTATAACATGTCTGCCGTATATCTACTTATATCTGTTTTATAAAATGTGGCAAATAAAAGGCAGGAAGATAATTGCTTTGACTATCAAAATAATTTTGTTATTATTCAGTTATCAGCACTTCAAGTATAAAAAGGAGTCTTATCATGGAAAAGAAAAACATGGCGAAGATAATCCTTGGCGGAATCGGAACTATCTTATTTTTTGCATCCTATATTCCTTATCTCTATATAATTATCTGTTCCGTTGACGGTGTTCAGGAAGGTTTATTCGGCGGTGCTTATGTATACGGATTCGAAGCAATGTTTAATCTTCTCCAATGGTTTATCTTTTTCCCCATAATCCCCGTCTGCTTTATCTATCAGATGGCATTTGGAATAGCCTATATCAGAAAGCGCAAAGCACTTAGCATTATTACTCTGGTATTGGTTGCTGCAATCACAGGAGGAATTCTGTTAGCCGGAATCCCGGTAGAATTTAGAAAGAAACAGCAAATCAAAGATGATATACCTGTCATAACAGAATACCTTGAAGAGAAATATGGTCACGAAATGGCTTCAAATCTTAATATTTCTTTATCTGATTATGAGTCACACGATTATAAAGTTACGACTTATGTACTTCCTGAAGGATTATACTTCTATACTTATCTTGGTTATCCCAACTACGATGATCTTGTTCCGACTTTCTTAAGAGTAAATGAAGATTATAACGAACGCTTCAACGACTATATCAACAGCAAATATGATCTTCCTGAAAATGTACGGTTCAGAACAAATATTGAATCAATTGATTTCGGTGACTATAAACATGGAGATGACACTTCAGAATTATATGACCGGACTGAATATACAATTACCGCAATGGAAGTTGAATCCAAAGAACTGAACGATGAGATCGTTACCGGCATCATCAACGAGGCATGGAGCAAGTATTTCTCACAGATTGAAATACCGGCAGATACAGATCATCTAATTCTATATATTAAGCAGAACGGAAGCTATGCGTTCAGCGTAACAATATATCCTAACAAAAATGGTGAACCTGCATCCGCATTCATCAATACTTATTATAACTACCCTGTCAGTACCAGTCTGGATAATACAAGAATAATATTGAATCAGTAAATAAATCAGCCGTGAGTAAATGACCTGAAAGCAGATCTTGATACCTCAAGGGAATAGCCTCTCAGCTTTGCAAGTTTGAGAAATTCTTCTTCCCTGTCCATGTAATCTTCAGCTGAGCCGGTACCGTATGTTGCTTCAAACAGACTAAGACAAGTCTCTGTATCGCTGCCAAGTGTTGCAATGATATCATCTGCACAGTCAGGATCAATCCCGGCTTCGAGCAAACGCTTATAGATATACTGCCTGCTCTCCTGCTTCTTTCCTGAACGTGCCGCAAGAACCTTGCGCGATGCACGCATATCATCGATATAACCGGTATCGATCAGATGCCTTACAGCACTGATCGACACATCTTCAGAGTAGCCCTTCTGCATCAGATAGGCCCTTATCTTTCCTGAAGAGTATATTCCGGTACCGATATGCCTGATCGCACAGGTTACGGCTTCCTTGGTCGTGGAATTATCAGACATCGATTCCTAAGATATCATCATCATCAGAGTCATCTTCGGGTGCTGCTTCAGCAGCGCCGGAAGATGATGTATCGTCATCATCTTCTGCAGGCATATAGGATTCTCTGATCTTCTCTTCGATCTCATCTCTGACATCAGGATGATCAATAAGGAACTGCTTGGCAGCATCCCTGCCCTGAGCGATCTTGGCACCATTATATGCAAACCAGGATCCGCTCTTATCAATGATATTATTCTCAACACCGAGATCAATAATGCAGCCTTCAGATGAAACGCCCTTACCGTACATGATGTCAAACTCTGCTTCCTTGAACGGCGGAGCAACCTTATTCTTAACAACCTTAACTCTTGTATGGCTTCCGACAACATCTGTACCGTTACGGAGTGTCTCAACCTTTCTGACATCAAGTCTTACAGAAGCATAGAACTTGAGAGCACGGCCGCCCGGTGTTGTCTCAGGGTTGCCGAACATAACTCCGACCTTCTCACGGAGCTGGTTGATAAAGATGCAGATCGTATTGGACTTTGATACTACAGGTGCAAGCTTTCTTAAAGCCTGGCTCATGAGTCTTGCCTGAAGACCAACATGTGAATCTCCCATCTCGCCTTCGATCTCGGCCCTCGGTACGAGTGCGGCAACAGAGTCGATAACAACTACATCTATACAGCCGCTTCTGACGAGAGTCTCACAGATCTCGAGAGCCTGCTCACCTGTATCAGGCTGAGACAAAAGGAGATTATCAACATCTACTCCGATGTTGCCGGCATAAACAGGATCCAATGCGTGCTCTGCATCGATGAATGCGCATGTTCCGCCCATCTTCTGTGCTTCGGCAACACAGTGAAGGGCTACAGTTGTCTTACCTGAAGATTCCGGTCCGTAGATCTCGATGATTCTTCCTCTTGGAAGTCCGCCGATACCGAGTGCGATATCAAGAGTCAGAGCTCCTGTGGGAATCGTATCGATCTCAACCTGTGATTTATCACCCAAACGCATTACGGCACCCTGGCCGAACTGCTTCTCTATCTGTGCCATAGCGGCGTCAAGTGCTTTCCTTCTCTCGTCCTTGTCCTGAACCTGGGCAACTGAGCCCTTGGCTGCATTCTTACTCTTAGCCATATTGTCCTCCTAGATCACGTTGAACATTTGTTCTTATTTATGAGTTTAATTCTATTGTTATGATACACTTTTGTCAACAAAATTTACCTTACAAAATCGAACAAATACCGACAAGTCCCATTAAACGTACCATTCTCCAACAAACGTCCTGAAAAGCCTTGCAAATACAGAATCTTCGGCATGCTGTTTTACGGCAATCAGTTCTTTTGAGGTTTGAAAACCGACAAGAACCGACAAAAACCGACAGATCCTTAGTACTGCTTTTCCCTGTTAAGAAGTGCGATCCTTTCACGTGACAGGATGTTCTTTGTCTCTGAAGTATCAGGAAGACTCATTACCAAAAGATCGGTTTCGGGAAGCAGAGCATCCAAACGTTCGACCTTTTCCACCCTGTCAAAAGAACTGTCACTGCATATACCGCTTCTGCATACACCGGTTATGCTTTCAGGTTCAAAAGCCTTTGCTCTTTTTGCAAAGCTGCATCCGATATCTCCTGTTCCCAGAACAAGTATCTTTGAATCCTTAAGAGACCGCTGGGGCACGGGACTGCTCCAGACACCTCTGATTGTTATTATGTATTGAACTTTTGTCATCTATCTTTTGATTAAGTTCTTAAGTTTATAGACTGAGCCATTCCTTCACATCTGAACACATATTAAGAATAATTAAACAATTTTAAAATCTTGCTTAAAAGAGCTTTATAAAAGGCAAACTGAGTTACCACTAATGTTATAATTGATCTATTATGGTATCTTTGGGAGGACTTTCTATGAAGACAGAATTAATCAGCATTTCCCCTAACGGAACAGGAATGGATAAAGCTCTGGAGCTTACAGAAAAGACAGGTGCTTTCTGCGGGCTTGATCATAAGGCTGCGCTCCGTCTGCGTCTTCTTTCCGAAGAAGTAATCGAGCTTATGCGCACTTTCACAGATGAATTGGTTGGTGACTTCTGGCTTGAAGCAAAGGACAATGTCGTTGAGATTCATTTGAAGACAGATATTCCCATGGATGTTAAGACAAAAAAAGAGATCATTGCCGTATCTTCTTCAGGCAAGAATTCTGCTGCCAAGGGCTTTATGGGTAAGATCCGTGAGATGATCGCCAATGCTACTCTTCCTGACGATCCTGAAACAAAAGCCATGGCTGATCAGGCGTTGGGACTGATGGCACTGGGATGCCAGTTGGGTTCATATTCAGGATCGTATTCCTGGTCAATGAGTTCTTATGTTGCATCAATCGAAAAAGCTACAGATATTCCCAATGAAGCTCAGGAAGCGAAAGATGAACTTGAGAAATCGATCGTAGCTAATCTCGCTGACGATGTAACAGTTCATATCATTAATTCCTCTGTTGAGATTGCTATCTATAAAGCTTTCTGAAAAATCAATTCAAAAGAAAAAGAACAAAGAGCCACTTCATTGAAGCGGCTCTTTTATTATTCACTTAATTCCGGTGCTCCGGATTCTTTTGCCCAGGATTTTGGAACCTCGTCGATCCTGACATCAGCTTTTGCACAGATCTGGTATTTATCCTCGTAAACTATCTCTCCGGGACTGTTGGTATAGACAAGATAATACGGGTGATCGTATCTTTCGAGAAGCCATAAGGCCGGTCTTATCATCTTCAGCATCTCATCCGTATTCTCGATCTTGAACCAGCATATAACAGGTTCCTGACGCATACACGGTTCTGGCCAAGGGAGATTCTCGGAAAACCATGAATCTATCTCACGGAACAGGGATGCATCTTCCTCATCCATAGTGTCATTTCTGATGAGATCCCAGCACATGCTGAATATGCCTTTGCCGGTCATGGTATTCCTGGCAAGTTCCTTTCCCTGTATCCTTACATATTTATAAGTGATATTAGCCATGATCAGATCTTCTTTCTGAGAGTCAGAACATTCCTGCCGTCCTTATATTCGTAAGAGACATCATCCATTGTCTTCCTGGTTATGAAGATTCCCAGACCGCCTATATCTCTTTCTTCTGCTGATAAAGTAATATCGGGTTCTTCATTGGACAAAGGATCATACTGAATGCCGGAGTCTTCGAAAACTATCTCTGCTGCACCGCCTTCTATCTTCAGTCTGATAGTTGCATCGCCTTGCCCGCCCTTATCCTTATAAGCATAGTGACAGATATTTACAAATATCTCTTCAACGGCGACACCGATCTGAGTCTGAGCCTTCATCGAGCATTCTGCTTTTTCGAGTCTCTCATCTATAAATCCCTGCACTTTATCGAGATTATTTACATCAGCTTTTATTATGAGTTCGTCATAAGAATTGCTTTCAGAATTCACAGGATCACCTCCGTAATACTTAAGGATCAGCATGGTTATATCGTCAAACTGAGGTGCACCATTTACAAAATTGTCGATAACATTTTTAATATCCGAATCGATATCAACAGCTTTTCTGTCATCGTTGAGATTTTTGTTCAGACACTCAAGTGTCCGTTCGAGCCCGAAAAGTTCATTATCTCTGTTTGTCGCTTCGGCAACACCGTCAGTATAAAGGAAGATTACATCACCCGGTTCAAGCGATGCTTTCTGTTCCCTGTAACGGATGCCCTGAACACAACCCAACGGAGGAGAATGCTTATCCTTAAAGACCTTAAAGGGTGCATCCCCGTGCTTGAAGATAGGATATTCGTGTCCGGCATTCGAATAAGTCAGTTCACCGGTCGACAGTGTTACGATTCCAAGCCAAACCGTAACAAACATATTAAGTTCATTGTTTTCACTCAACTGTTCATTAACATTCGTAAGGATCTGAGCTGTGCTTCCGGCTGTTCCTATCGCCATTGTCTGGCTCTTGATAAGGGACTTACATACCATCATGTAAAGTGCTGCAGGTACACCTTTTCCGGATACATCGGCAATAACAAAAGCCAGATGATCGTCATCCAAAAGGAAGAAATCATAAAAGTCTCCGCCGACTTCTTTGGCAGGTGTCATCGAAGCATAGATATCGAACTCGTGTTTGTCCGGATATGGAGGAAATATCCTCGGAAGCATATTCTCCTGAATCACGGATGCCATATGCAGCTCATTCTCTGCAACAGATTTCTTCTGGCCCTGAACAACATTAAGTATGCAATAGATAAGAAGGAGCGTAACCATATACACAGGGCAAAGAAGTGACAGTCCGTATATGAATATTGAAATAATACCCACTATTATCGGTACTGAAGAATAAACGAACAGAGCGATTATCTGGTATCTCTTGAATCTCCTGCGTGCAATAAGAACAAGCAGCAAAGTCAATAACAGGACTATGAAAGAATATATATAAGCAACAGTAAAGAAAGATTCTCTGTGGTATATACCGGATGCATCTACCGTAAAGATAAATCCCAAGAACAGATTAAGGATCCTTATTAGCACATCTACTATAAGACCTATCCTGAACAGCACATCGTACTTATGGCTTCTCTCCTTTTCGACATTGAGAAATGTAAGAACATAACGCCAGAACAAATATGCCAGGATAGGAGAAATGCAAAAGTATACCGTGTTAGCCGCTATACATAATCCCCTGTATTCGGCTTTTCCGTCTGTCAGCCAGCAGAGCATATCTGCATAAAGGCCTACGAAAACAGTGACGATCATGAGCAGGAAAATATCAAGATTATCACCATCCCACTGTTTATCAATGACCGCACAGATATAAAGAATGTATCCAAGGAACATTGCACATATGTCCATCGATACATTGACAATAAAAACCGGCGTCAGCCGTTCTGTCTGAAAGAACAGCATGCCGCCGATAGCTAAAGCAATACCAATCAGAAATATCAGAGACCCCGCCCAGGCCCTAATCTTATACTCCCTGGAATTAAGATCAACGCTCATAAACGCGTGGCCTCAAAGATGAAATTACTCGATAGTTAAAATGTCTGAGAATCCGGTTACTTCAAAGATCTCCATGATCATCTCATTAACGTTGGTAACCTTCATCCCGCCCTTCTTGGAAAGACTCTTGTGAGTAGCAAGGAGAACTCTGAGTCCTGCAGAAGAAATATACTCAAGAGCACTAAGGTCAAATACCAATTCATTAATAGTGTCGAGTACGGGACTGAGCGCTGCATCAAGCTCTACAGAAGTATTTGTATCAAGTCTTCCTTCCAATGCGAAAACAGCTTTACCGTTTGTGATCGTCTTGTTGATATTCAGCATTTGAATACCTCCTTGTTCAGCACACAGGCTTATTTGATTTATATGGTTCAGTATATCACAATATTTTTTTAACTTTCAAAACAAAGTATTAACAAACTATCTCCCCTTTAATAAGTAATCAGCTGATACCGGAAATTCAAAATAAGTATCCGGATACGGCTCATCTTTAAGGGTAAAATGCCACCACTCACAGTCGATTGGTTCAAAACCATTCCTGAGCATACAATTTCTTAAGATCATCCTGTTGTTATACTGCTCATCGGTAATACCCCTGTAATCAGGATGGGACACCTCGCTGAACATGTCGAAAGGACTTCCCATGTCGACTTCCTTACCGGTCTTCATGTCAAGCAGCGTAAGGTCTATAGTGCTTCCCCTGCTGTGCGAAGACTTGGACGCGACATAACCTTTGGAGAAAAGTTCCTGCTTTACGAGATCAGGATAAAAATAGTCCTTCATGCGGATGTCGTTATCTTCTATACCCCACATGACGAAATGCTTTACGGCACATTGAGGCCTGTAACAGTCAAACACTTTCATCCTGTAGCCCTGGACATTAAGCTCGTTGCTTACCGTCTTAAGCGCTCTTGCCGCCTCTTTGGTAATTATCGCGCAAGGCTGTTCATATCCGTCGATCTTATCGCCGATGAAATTATAAGTGGAATAATATCTTATTTCCTGTACTATCGAAGGAACATAATCTGCAAGCAGTACAAAGCCTGAAGGATCCATTGTTACTTTGCTTTTATAGTCTGTTTCCATAAAACTGCCTCCATGGATCTATTATAACAATGGCTTGATTTTCATTGGTTAAGTAATTGTTCCAATTTTGTAAGCAATTTTGATTTCATCATATCAAGCTCTTCTTTTGAAGGACGGTTCTCATCGGCATAGATCTCAGAAAATGGCATGCTCCACACAGGACCCACACCGTTATGTCCGTAATTGCCGATATCACCTTTACGTCTGGGATAAAGATGCCAGTGAAGATGTGCGTCTCCCATGCCGAGAAGTTCATAGTTCATCTTCTCCGGAGCAAATGCCTTAGCCGTCGCCTCAGCGACCATGGACATCTCCTGCATGAACTTTGTGCGCTCTTCCATATCAAGCTGGAATAGCTCTGTGTAATCGTGATTCTTATACAGAAATAGTGAATAGCCGTAGAAATGCTGGTTATCACCGATAACAACATATCCGGTCTCAAGTTCTTTTACAAAATACGGATTGGTTCCGTTCTTTATCATCTCAATGCGGTCACATATCAAACACATGATTCCATATCCTCCGTTACGATCTGACGATGTCCTGATTATAAAGAAACACCGCCAGTCTTTTCGCAATCAAAAGAAAGAATAATAAGGCAATTCAGATGTTCTTTCTGCGTCTTGAAAAATAAACCACGAAATATACGGCAAGCACTGCAAGAAGAAAAACAGAAGCGGCTGAAGATACCACAAAGCCGTTGAGACAGTATACGGAATACTGAGCAACAATATTGCTGTCTGCCAGATAAACATGAGCCGCCATCAGCAAAGAACTAAGCACTGTCATGGCTAAAATGATCACCAGCAAAACCTTACAGCCTTTTCTCTTCTTAAGCGGCATAAACTCGATCTTCTCATGCTTATTACGTTTTACCATCTCGTTTATCTCTTCAATGTCTTTCTCGGTCTTAACCGAGTCGAGAGCATACGCCCAAACAACAAGAAGCCTCACTTGTTGCAAATGAGGCTTCGTAAAATGCAAAATTGAATTATTTCTCAGAAAGCAGCGTTCAGATTGTCAACTGTATCTATGATTATTACGCAGTCAGGCTCAACACACTGAAGGATCTGAACCATGATGTATTCCGGTACAGCCACGCAGCCAAGCGTGTAAAAATTCTGACCCGGGCAATGAAGGAATATCGCAGATCCTCTGCCGGGTGTACCATCTTCATTAAAACTTATATTGAGACAATATTGATAAGCGGAATCGTAATCTATAAGATGCTCACTGTTTGATGTATCAAGATCGGGATAATCGTTGATATCGACCATCTCGTTATAATGCATACCTTCGCGCATGTCGCCTGACCAGTACATGTCGTCATCTACCTGGATATACGGCATCGAACATCCAGGATCTTCAGCAATACCGAATGCGCATGTAAAGTGATAAATACCAATAGGAGTCTGTCCGCATCCTTCATAGCGGTCCTCATCATAGCAAAGTCCGTTCCAACCAACATTACCGGGCGTTGAAAGGATCTGGACCCAGTTGCCGTCGGAGTTACGCTGATGCATGGTAACTGCAGCCGAAGTGCTGTCCATTCCATAACCTGCAACGATCACTAACTGTCTTATGATTTCATCATTTGCCTGAGGAAGATCAGTTACCCATTGAGGAGACATAGACTCATACTCAATCTCTTCTGAAACTGTCTCTTCAGCCTCCTCTGTCTCAGCCGTTTCCGACGGTCCTGTCTCAGTTAAAGTCCCGGCTGTGGTTTCCGTTGTCGTTGCCATGGTTGTTTCCTTCGTGCTTTCCATAGTCGTTTCCTCCGGAACTGTCGTAACTTCCGTGTGATCACCAACGGTTAATATCTTTATGTTTACGTCCGTCTCAATGATTGTCTCAATCGTAACGCCCCTGCACGACGTCATGCCGAAAACAGTACTTAACACAACTGTTGCAGCTATTAGTCTTGCAGTTAACTTATTCACCGATGCATCTCCCTAAAAGGACACAAGATTCAGGAAGCAGCCTTTTTCGAAGAGCCCTTCTTAAACATACGCTTGATCTTTGCGATCCAATAAGTGGCTTCTTCCATACGGAAGATCAAAGCCATTGCGAAGTATACAACAAGTGCTATTCCGCCCTTAACCGCAACGATAGCGAGCTGCGTAATCTTGCCGCCATGAGCCGGGAAAAATCTGTCTACGAGGTAAACAACGCCTGTCATTACCGCAACACATACAGCACTCTTGAGAAGGAATTTTAATATACCGTGAGGTGCTATTTCCTTCTGTCTGCAATATGCAATCGACAGCATTATCATCTGGCATATATTGGTAAATGAATAAGCCAGGGACAAAGATAACGGTCCTGCGCCCATCGAAATCAGGATGGAACAAACAACCGGATTTACAAAAAGACCTATAGCTCCGGCAATTAGCGGGAACCAATTCTTACCGATGGCATAAAATGCCTGATTAAATACATGAATAACGGTTGCAGTAACTATGGCACTGCAGAATCCCAAAAGGAATGTGGCTGCCGTCTGGGCATTCTGGTCTGTATAGGATGAGGACCATTGGTATATTGCCTTAACAACATCTAGATTCAATACGGCAATAAAAGCAGCTGAAGGAATTGTCATGAACAATGCACTCTTCATAGAGTGTGATACAAGTTCAGAAGCTTTTTCATATTCTTTGGACTTGTAATTACCGGACAGTTCAGGAGTCATTACAGTCGTTATTGCAACGACAAATACAGAATAAGGTATCTGCCAGATAGTTGATGCATTTCTGAATCCGAATACGCTTCCCGCATCAAACTTCAAAGCAAACCCGTTAAGAACAACAGTATTGATCTGTATAACAGATGCTGAAATCAGAATAGGCACAGCACGTAAAACCAGCTTACCAAACTCTCTGTCAGCCAAATGGAAATCCAGTTTAAATTTCCTGGTCTGTTTAAAACCCAATATGTATTGAAACAGGAAATACATTACTGATGCGACAAGTATTCCGCCTGTTGTCCACATAAGATTTTTAAGTGAGTTTCCACCGAAAACAAAAATAGCAGCAATTACAAAGACGTTATAAAAAATCGGTGCAAATGATGTGATCGTGAATTTTCTGTATGAAATCAGGATGCCATTGCAGAGTGCTGCAAGCATAATAAAGAAAATCTGAGGGAACAACAACTTGGATGCCTGGGCAGCGAGAGCGATCGTTTCTGCATTCTCCTTGTGAAAAAGTCCATAGAAATTATACAAAGGTTCAGAAAACAGAGAACCGAATGTACAGCAAACGAGCATAACTAAGCAAACCGCAGTAATAAACTTGCTAACAGTCTTAATTGCTTCCTTCTCTTTGCCTATAGCCAGGTGAGCACTGAGATATGGTGCAATAGTTGAATAGATCGCACCACCGACAAGAAGGTTATAGAAAAGATCAGGAATATTAAAAGCCAGAATATAACTGTCGCGATATACATCCGAGAACTTCATTGACACAACGATATCGCGAATAAGTCCTGAAAACTTAACCAGTATTACACCAAAACCGACAATAATGGCCGATAAAGCAAAACTCATCCCCTTTTTCTTACGAGGGGTTACAGAAGGATTATTCTCCACAGTCGTATTTTCTGCCACTTAAGCTTTACCTTCCTTTACAAGCTTTGAGGCAAGGTCTAATGCGGCCAAAACTGTACCGGTGCGTATAGCATCCCTGTCACCTGTGAGATTCAGCCTTACTGAGCCTGTCAATTCACCGAAGAAATCAGGACCTTCGTAGTAATATCCCATATAGACAGTACCGACAGGTTTACCCGGAAGCTCACCTGTGGGACCGGCAATACCAGTAACTGAAATAACCAGCTCAACACCAAGCACTCTTGCTGCACCGATTGCCATAGCTTCAGCACATTCAGCGGACACTTCAGTATTGGCAGTAATTATGTCTTCAGATACGCCCAAGACTCTCTCTTTTATCTCATTTGTGTAAGAGACAACAGAACCCTTAAAAACAGCAGAGGCACCGGGAATATTAACAACGGAAGATGAGATCATTCCACCCGTTAAGCTTTCTGCAAATCCGACGGATACACCTTTTTTCTTACAAAGCTCAACAAGAGCTGATGCTTTACTGTTCAAAATTTTTGTTTTATCAATCATTGCTGCTGTTCCTTGCCTGCATCTCAAGCCATTCAGTCTCTGTAATCAGTATCTTTCTGGGCTTGCTTCCTTCAAAAGGTCCGATGACCTTAGCCTTCTCAAGTTCATCTATGAGTCTTGCGGCTCTCGGATAACCGATACCTAATCTTCTCTGAAGAACGGATACGCTTGCGCTGCCGTTCTCGATAACGGTCTGAACAGCCTGATTGAAAAGATCATCACCGTCAGAACTTCCGCCTGATGAACCGCCGTTTGATGCCGAACCTGAAGCCTGTTCACCGCCTGCGGTAACTCTGTCGATATCTTTGATGATAGCTTCATCGTACATAGAACCGTACTGTTTCTTAAGATAATCGACGACTGCTTCAACTTCCTCATCCTTAAGGAACGCGCCCTGTCCTCTTACAGGCTGCGGAGCGCTCATAGGAGCATAGAGCATATCGCCCTTACCAAGAAGCTTTTCGGCACCTACATGGTCAAGGATCGTCTTCGAGTCAACACCTGATGTAACGGCAAATGCGATCCTTGAACCGATATTGGCCTTGATAACACCGGTAATGACGTCAACGGAAGGTCGCTGTGTTGCGATAAGCAGGTGGATACCTGCAGCTCTAGCGAGCGCCGCAAGTCTTGAGATATAAGTCTCTACTTCTTTTGAAGCAACCATCATGAGCTCTGCAAGCTCGTCGATAACAAACAAAACGAGCGGGAGATGCTCTACTTCAGGATTGTTCTTATACTTCTCGTTAAAGCCCTTGATATCTCTTACCTGTCCCTCTTCGAAAAGCTTATATCTTCTCTGCATTTCGATAACAGCCCAGTTGAGAGCGCCTGCTGCTTTCTTTGGATCAGTGATGACCGGCATGATAAGATGCGGTACACCGTTATAAACGGAAAGCTCAACAACCTTAGGGTCAACGAGGATCATTCTTACCTCTTCAGGAGAAGAATGAACGAGAATACTCGTAAGAATGGAGTTGATACATACAGACTTACCTGAACCTGTAGATCCTGCGATCATGAGATGTGGCATCTTGGCGAGATCACAATAGATAGGTCTGCCCGGAATATCTCTTCCCAATGCAACCGTCAAAGGTGTGGAAGCCTTGAACTCCTTCGTCTCAACGAGTCCTCTTAACTGTACTGCAGTCGGAGCATCATTAGGGATCTCAACACCGATTGCGCTCTTACCCGGAATAGGTGCTTCGATTCTGATAGAGATCGCTGCCATGGCAAGCATGATATCATCCTGAAGTGCCGTAACACGGGATACTTTAGTACCTGTCTCAAGAGTCAGCTCAAATCTTGTGATCGAAGGTCCGTGCGTAATATTGATTACTTCAGCGCTTATTCCGAAACTCTTCAAAGCCTGTTCAAGTTTATGCGCCTTCTCCTTAAGCTTTCTTTCGAGATCAGCATCAGCCTTCTGCTTGATATCGGGAGCAAGAATATTAGTGGGGGCAGGTCTGTAATTCCTGAGTTTCCTTTTCTGGATACGGAGATCGGCTTCACGCTTCTTTGTCTCTTCGGCAAATTCAATTCCGGGAGCAGGTTGAACTGTAGTATCTCTTGAGGAAGTCTTGAGTATCCTTCCTTCAGTCCTACTGTATCCTTCGGTGTTGTCATTGCCGGCATTGATCGTTATTCCGCTGTTGTCAGGAACAGAAGAGACAGGAGCATAAGCTGCCGGAGCAGGCTGTTCTCCGCCTTCGGTAAGCCTGTCATACATAGAAGGCTTGATCCTGGGCTCTCTTACAGATCTGACAGGTTCGGAATAATCGTAGCCGGAACCTTCAGCATCCTCATTTACCTCGTAAGGATCCTCGGTTCCGCTGTAAATATCGGTATCCGTATCATCATATTCCGGTTCCTTTTTAGCTGAGGGATCGAGATCATAGAAATCATCATCACCGCCTTTTTCAAGGAATGAGAGCTTCTTTCTCTCCTTCCTGACTCTGGCAGAACCCGGAACGCTCAGAGGATCTGTTGTATATGCAAAATCTGCAGAAGCATCCGGTCTTTGTGAAACATCGTATTCTTTCTCGTTATAGGCAAGTTTTCCGGGATCCTGATCCACTGCATGGATCTGTCCGCCCGTAAGCTTATCAACATCCGTGAAACCAGTAGAACCGTCGATCGGCATATTAGTCATGAAAGGTCCCTGCTTTTCAGAAGACATGGCAGGACCACTCTGAACAAACGGTGAAGAACCACCGACAGGTGAATTGGGAGAGATCATTCCGTTATCACCGTAAGTAATAACTGTTGTTCCGGAAGGTCTTCTCTGGACAGGTCTTTGAGGCACAGCATTATTGCTGTAGCCGTTACCGGAATATATCTGATAGTTCGTCTCTCTCTGTTTCTGGCTCTTATGATTTACAACACTGTTGTAGACCTTGCCCGAAGTAGTGGCGATCGCCTGTGCAGTCTTTTTGGCTGTAGCCTTGAGAGATACTCTGAATACAAGAAGGATCTGTGTAAGAAGGAATACTACGATCGCAAGGATCCCGATAACCTTACCTGTAACTTCATACAACGCTACGGCGACAGAACCTCCGACAACACCGCCGGCAAGTACGGAGCCTGATGCCAAAGGATTAGTGATAAGTTCAGCCTCTGTGCCTGATTCCCACAACAATGATAAAGCCTTAAGAGCTGATGTTTTACCTTCAGAATTAAGGCAAAGGCCCTCAAAGTAATCCATATCCATGGAGATCATAGCCAAAAGAGCAGAAACCGAAACGAGAAGAAGGATTATACTTCTGACTCTTATTCCCGATACGCCCTGTCTCTTCTCGAAAAAGACATCGAGTGCTACATACAGGATATAAACAGGTATCGCATACGCAGCAACACCTATAAGTCCAAGGAAAAAGCTCTTTACCGCAGCACCGATAATTCCTGTCAGTGTTACGGGAAGATAGAAGATCAGTATTATCGCTATCGCAACGAAAAACAGTACGATTCCCGCAGCTTCTTTGCGTGAAGTATCCCTGCTCAAAGTCCAAACCTCCTGGATGCTTTATAAAGCAAAACCAATGTCTTTGCATCATTGATCTTCCCTTCATCAGCCATCTTGATGGCCTGTTCAAGAGGCATCTTCACAGTGGCAATATATTCGTTGGGATCCGGGTTGCCGCCCTTATATTCAAGACCTGTACCGATGTAAAGCGAAATAACTTCACTGCAGTAACCGGGGGTTGCGGCGATCGATCCGACAGACTCAATGTTGGAAGCAGTAAAACCGGTCTCTTCCGTTATCTCACGCGAAACACAATGAAGCGGATCTTCATCCTTCTCGAGCTTGCCTGCAGGTGCTTCGAGCATGACCTTCTCGAAAGGACTTCTGAACTGCTTTACAAGATAGCAGTTGCCTTCGTCATCAACCGGAAGGATGCATGCTCCGCCGGGATGCTTAACGATCTCACGCGAGCTGCGCTTTCCTTCAGGTGTAATAATGTCCTTGACGGCAACATCAAAGACCACACCTTCGAAAACAGTTTTCGAAGAGATCGTCTCTTCAAATAACATATCGTCACTGCAATTTATCTTACCCATCTGGATTAACCTTTTTCTCCGCTGATCTTCTTCCACTCTGCTACTGCGAGTTCGTCACAGCGGTTGTTGAATTCATTGTCGGAATGTCCCTTTACCTTGTGAAAAGTGACATTGTGTGTGTTAGTCAGTTCTATAAGTTCCTTCCAAAGATCACTGTTGGCAACCTCAGCCTTGGCACTGTTCTTCCAGCCGTTCTTGACCCACTTGCCGATCCAGTTCTGATCGAAGGCATTGACCACATAGGCACTGTCGCTGTAGATATCAACTTTACAGGGACGCTTGAGTGCGCGAAGTCCCTGAATAACAGCCATAAGTTCCATGCGGTTATTGGTAGTATCGCGCTCACCGCCCGAAAGCTCTTTTTTGACTCCGCCTGCCATGAGTATGGAAGCCCAGCCGCCGGGTCCGGGATTGCCGGAACAGGCGCCGTCAGTGTAGATTGTAACTTCGGTAATAACTGCCATATAGTTCCGGACAGGGCTTACTTATTGCCCTTCATCTCCTGAGTCTTATCGTAAGCTGCAGTAACTGACTTGATAACCGCATTTCTCAGGCCGTTCTCTTCAAGAGCCATGACACCTGCGATCGTTGTTCCTCCGGGAGAGCATACCATGTCCTTGAGGACTGCGGGATGTGTACCGGTCTCAAGAGCAAGCTTGCCTGAACCTGCAACAGTTGCAGCAGCGATCTTAAGAGCATCTGCTCTCTTGATGCCGAGGCTTACCGCAGCATCAGCCATAGCTTCGATAAAGAGCATGACATAAGCAGGACCTGTACCTGAAACGCATCCGATCGCATCGAGTGTATTCTCATCACAGAGGATCGTCTCGCCGCATGTACCGAGAAGCTTCAATACGAAAGCTGACTCGTCCTCGCTCAAACCTACAGGGCATACGGCAGCAACGCCGAGTCCTACCTGAGCAGGAGTATTGGGCATGATCCTTACAAACTTTCTTCCGTCACCTAAGATACCGCCGATCCTGGCGCAAGTAACTGCTGCGGCAATCGAAAGAACAATAGCTTCAGGCTTAAGGCTGTTCTTAAGACCCTTAAGCGCATCGTCAAAGTGAATGGGCTTTACTGCCATGAGAACATAATCAGCGCCTTCAACAGCTTCATTAACGGAAGATGCGGCATTAACGCCAAGTTCAGAGGCACACTTAGTGCATGCTTCCTTATATACATCGAAGCACCATGCTTCTTCGGGCCTGATAACTCCGCCCTTAACAAATCCGCCCAAAAGGGCTCTGCCCATGTTGCCGGTGCCGATAACTGCCAATTTCATAGAGTTGCACTCCTTATTTAAAATATATAAATAGTCGAAACAATCTTAACATTACACTTGACAGAGTGCAAACCAACCATTAAACTGTTCGTTGCAAACAAAGGGGAGTGGCTCAACGGTAGAGCAGCGGTCTCCAAAACCGCCGGTTGCGCGTTCAAATCGTGTCTCCCCTGCCAACAGGATCAAAGCTGTCTCAGGATATGAGGCAGCTTTTTTCTTGTTCTGCTCTAAAACTTTTCGATGAGATTGTCCCAAAAACCGAATTGTCCGGATATGAAAAAGAGCTGCCATTGACCGGCAGCTCCTGATTTTAAATGTTTATCGTAATGGCAATTATGTTGAAGCAACAGTTGTCTCTGCCACTGTTTCTGATGCAGCAGCTGTGGTTGCTGCGGGTGATTCAAGGGTCTCTCTGATCTGTGAATCATTGATTGCAGCCTTGGGCACAACATCAACAGCGATATATGTAACATCAGCCTGCTGAACCGGAACGAGCCTGAAAGCATAGTCTCCCCTGACATAGAATCTCAGATCACCGTTATATTCACCCATCTTCTGCATGGCAAGATCCATTGCATCGTGTGCCTGAAGCTCAGGATAGAGAGTCTGGAGTGTATTGGAAAGGAGCATCCAGATAGGATTAACGTCGTCCCCATATTCTATATAGACTCTGACGAAAGCAAGCTCACCATCGTTCTTTCTGGTAGCGCCTTCAATACCCGAATTAACAACAGATCTTGAAGGACCCGCAAAATAATCGACATACTTCTTATCGCCTGCAACAGCAACCTTATCACCTAAGATGCTCGGCTTGGCATCGGGATCAACATAAGGAACATTTCCGTAACGGAAATCGATACCGCTGTTAAGAAGAGACTGCGCAACCTCAGCTTCGTTGAATCTTGTCTTGAACTCATCAAGTGTCATGCCCATAGAAGGTGTCTTGGCATTAGGCAGAATAAAGTAAATTGCAGCTACTGCTATTACTACTACGACAAGAGCAAGCGAAACGGGGATGACCGGATCTTTCTTGCATTTCTCAACGAAAGGAAGTTTTCTGAATTCTTCATTGGCTTCCTTTTCCGGATCTTTCTTTGAGACAGGCTTCTTTCCGCCAAGCTTATCATTCTTCTTGCCTTCAGATTCTGTCTCAGCCTTTTCCTCATTGTCTTCTTTTACAGAATCAGAGGTCTCACCGATATCTTCTTCCAATGTATCAACAGCCTTGTCTTCAGCCTTGATATCAGCTTCCTTGCTGATCTTTCCGGAATTCTGTGTTTTATTGTTCTGAGCAGGCTTTTTGCCATTATTCTTAGATTTAGACATATAGGAATCCTCCCGTTCAACCTGCATATTATAAAGTTAAAGTTCTCTGTTGTAAAACGTAGCTTCAAGCAAGTTCTTTCAGAATCGTGTACAATATCTGCATAGGAAAAGTTGAAGGGGGTATCTGAATATGTCGCATCTGTTGATCACGGGCGGAACAAGAGGAATAGGCAAGTCATGCGTAAAACTTTTCGCTGAGCAGGGATATAAGGTATCTTCCCTGAGCCGTTTCGGGAAGCCGGAAGATGCAATTGAAGGCGTAAACTACTTTAATTGCGATGTTAAAAAGCCGAAGGATGTTTCAGCGGCTGTCAACGCTGCAATAGAGGCAAACGGTCCGATCGACGTCATCATCTCCAATGCGGGAATATCAGTTGTCGGACTGGCTCAGGATATGGGAACTAAAGTCTACAGAGATGTAATGGATACAAACTTCGGCGGTCTTTTCAATCTGACAAATGAGGTTATCCCTCATATGGTTAGACAGGGACATGGTGTTATCCTCGCCGTATCTTCAATGTGGGGACAGATCGGCGCATCATGCGAAGCTCTTTATTCTGCAAGTAAAGGCGCAGTCGATGCATATATCAAATCACTTGCAAAAGAACTGGGTCCTTCGGGTATCAGGGTCAATGCCGTATCTCCCGGTGTCATCGATACCGACATGATGAAGGTCTATACCGACGAAGACAAAGTCATGCTTTGTGAAGAGACACCTGAAGGAAGACTCGGTGCTCCGGAAGAAGTCGCAGAGACACTGTTCTTCCTGTCATCAGACAAGGCTTCATTTATCACAGGACAGATAATCGGAGTCAACGGCGGCTTCCTCATTTAATTGACATTATCAAATTTAATCATTTACAATATTTCAGTCTGTGTTTATTTGCGCACACAGAACACTATGCCTCAGAAAGGAAAGGACTTATGGCTTCAAATAACTATTCGAAGATAACACCTGAGATTTCCCGTCTTGCGAAGATCTGTCAGGAAAATACCATAGATCCGGAGCTCTACACCAAATATGATGTCAAGCGCGGCCTCAGAGACATTAACGGTAAGGGCGTACTTACAGGACTCACAAAGATCTCTGAAGTCAATGCCACTCAGGTAATTGACGGCAAGACCGTTCCTGCACCCGGAGAATTATTCTATCGCGGAATAAACGTAAAAGAGATGATAAAGGGGCAGCCCGAGGATATGCACTGCGGTTTCGAAGAAACCACATATCTTCTCCTGTTCGGAAAACTTCCAAACGAACAGGAATTACTGGATTTCAGGGTTCTTCTTGCAGATTCACGTTCAAGGATGCCGAAGAATTTCTTCCGTGACGTCATCATGCAGAAGCCTTCATCAGACCTTATGAACAATATTCAGAGAGGTGTCCTGAATCTCTATGCTTACGATACGCAGGCAGCGGATACCTCAATTCCCAATGTCTTAAGACAGTCGCTGGAATTGATATCCATCTTCCCAAGTCTCGCTGTACACAGCTATAACGCAATGCGTTACTACCTTGACCGCGACTCACTTGTAGTTCACAGACCGAGGCCCGATCTTTCGACAGCAGAGAACTTTCTCTATATGTTGAGGAAGGACAACAAATATACACCCCTGGAAGCAAAGATTCTCGATGTATCTCTTATGCTCCACGCCGAACACGGCGGCGGTAACAATTCTTCCTTTACAACGCATGTTGTTACAAGTTCCGGTACAGATACGTATGCATCTGTCGTCGCAGCTTTAAGCTCGCTTAAAGGACCTAAGCACGGCGGCGCCAACATCATGGCAGTCAAGATGTTCAAAGAACTCGAGAAGAGCATCTCCGACTGGGAGGACAATGACGAGATCCTCGCTTATCTCGAAAAGATCCTTCACAAGGAAGCTTTCGACCGTTCAGGTGTTATCTACGGTATGGGTCACGCCATCTATTCGATCTCAGACCCGAGAGCACAGATCTTCAAGCGCTATGTAAAAGATCTGTCTGCAGAAAAGGGACGTTCAAAGGAATTCGAATTCTATGAAAGAGTCGAGAAGCTTTCTGCTGACCTTATTGCAGCAGAACGCAAGATCTACAAAGGTGTATCTGCCAACATCGACTTCTACAGCGGCTTCGTTTATTCAATGCTCGGAATCCCTATGGAGCTCTATACTCCACTCTTCGCAATCGCAAGGATCTCGGGATGGTCTGCTCACAGGATCGAAGAACTCAACGGCAAAGGCAAGATCATCCGCCCTGCTTATAAGAGTGTTCAGGAAAGAGTCGAATATCATCCTATCGGTGAAAGAGAGTAAGTCTCAGGTTCCTTTTAAGTGTTTTCTTTATGGCTTGATTCCATTCGAATCAAGCCATTTTTCTACATCATCCGGAAGATCGGAGCCGCCTGAATAGTAAACTGAAAGACCTTCACCCATTGTTGCTTCAGTCGGCAGACGGTAACCGTTTGCACTCATGTCCCAGGTAACTTTCTCACCCGAGATCTTGTAAACCGGTGTAAGTCCGGCATCTATACTTTTCGCATTGGCAAATGCTATGGCATCGAACCAGGAGATGTTCTCGACAGGAAGGTTCTCACCTTCAAATGAAGAAGGATTTGTGTCACCTCCGAAGTCTCTTCCGTACTCTCTGCCGTTATTACAGCGGATGTTTCCGGAACGCTGCTCCAGTCAGGTTCTCCAACGTTCTGCGCATCTTTTTAAGGAACAGCAAAATGAAGAACTATTCCTAAGATCACAGCTGCCATCACGTAAATAACGGAGATAAGAGCGTTGTTTTTGCCTTCTTCCTTACCATTGTTATTTCTGCAAAGAAGAGCAACATGAGTTCCGGTAAATACCCAGAAGATCATTATCAGTATGTTTTCGCCAAATACGGATATGCCTGATCTCTCATAATCGAAAAATGCAAATGCCGATTGGAAAAACATATATTGTGTCATGCCGGATCTGAGGAACAGGAAGAGTCCGGCTCCTGCAAGTGCGCAGAATATAATGCCCAATAAAATCTTTAGTTTACCCGGCATCTTAATCTTTGCCGTAATCGCCGGAATATGAACACCCAAATGAAGTCCCATCAATATGAATGACCAGACAAACATCGAAAGGTGCATTCTTCTCGCAAACGAGATCTTCAGTATTCCGTACAGGAAAGGCACGGCATGCGTGGACATCGACATACCGCAAACAGCCGTAAATGCAAACGAAAGCACTACCAAAACCGTAAGAACGGTATTGATGATCCTGTAAGCGTTATACTTGCCCTTGAAAAATGCACCGTACCATTTTCTGTTCATGATCTGATGGATAATTACCATCAGAGTCATCGCAATACCGATCCATTCATGGAGCAAAGTGCCGGTCACCTGATAGGCCATAAGGCAGAGCATTAGAACTGTCAGAACGACATCTATTATCCTTCTTGCCAATGTGCCGCTATTATTTCCCTGCATATGACCTACTCACTGTAATTACCGTAATCCGCCTGTAAACCCGATAATCATAAGGCCTGTTGTCAAAACTGATACTAGTTTTTTCATATATAATCCCTTTATTTCAGTTTTCCGTATTCTTCATCGTCAACTTTTTCGAGCCACTCATTGCTCGTCTCTTCGCCGGCGACTTCAATTGCAAGATGCGAAAACCATGAATCCGGAGCCGCACCGTGCCAGTGCTTTACTTCGGCAGGAATATTGATCACGGTTCCGGGAGTCATCTCAACAGCTTCCTTACCCCATTCCTGATAATAACCTCTGCCTCCGATGCAGATAAGCATCTGACCGCCGCCTTTTTTCGCATGATGAATATGCCAGTTGTTCCTGCATCCGGGTTCGAAGGTCACATTGAAAACAGGTACCTGCTCTGTTGATACAGGAGCCAGATAACTCTGACCGACAAAAAACTCGCCATAAGGATTCGGCTCGCCGATCGGGAAACAAATAGAATTCTGATATCTATCCTTATCAGACATGACCGGAATATCTTCATTCCAGACTTCTTTTGCAAGGCGGAAAACAGCCCAGCCCTTAGGCCAGCCGACATACATCGTCGCATGTGTGATTATCGAAGCTATCTCTTCTTTTGTAACTCCGTGGGCTTTTGCATTCTGAAGATGATAGATAAGCGAAGAATCCGTAATTCCCGATGCCATCAGTGACACTATGGTGATAATGCATCTGGTCTTTACATCTATAGTTCCGTCATTCCAGACTTCTCCGAAAAGGACATCATCGTTAAGGTGTGCGAACATCGGCGCAAATTCACCGAGCTGTTGTCTTCCTGCTGTCTGAACGATCTTTTCATTCATATTAATTATCCTCCTTTATCTTCTGACTTCCCGTGGACCAGACATGTTTTTCTTTTGCGTTTGAAGGCTTGTTCTGAGCCATAACTCCTGCAAGCGGATGCGGAACATAAGGTTCCTCGAGATACCGGATCTCATCTGCTGTCAGCTCAAGTTCAGTTGCTTTTACCGCGCCTTCGATGTGATGCATTTTCGTCGCACCGACAACAGGTGCTGTTACTTTGGTAAGGAGCCATGCAAGCGATACTTCAGTCATCGTAACTCCGCGCTTTTCCGCGATCTCGCATACTCTTCCGATGATGACATTATCCGTATCTGCTGTCGCATCGTATTTGAATTTTGCATAACTGTCTTCAGCTGCTCTTTTTGTATCCGCTTCACCGGGTTTTCTTGAAAGACGTCCGCTTGCGAGTGCGCTGTACGGAGTAAGAGCAATATTCTCTTCATCACAGTAAGGAACCATCTCTCTTTCCTCTTCACGGAAGATCAGATTATAGTGACCCTGAATTGATACAAACTTTGCAAAACCCTCCTTTTCTGCAATGGCATTTGCCTTTGCTATCTGCCATGCAAAGCAGTTCGAGATTCCGATATACCGGGCTTTACCTTCCTTAACGACATGGTTAAGGCCATCCAGGATATCGTATATTGGTGTATTCCAGTCCCACATGTGATAGATATAAAGATCCACATAATCCATACCGAGATTTGAAAGGCTCGTGTTGATCATGTTCTCGATATGCTGCTGACCTGTAATCCCTCTTTCGATCTCATCCGGAGTGCGAGGAAGGAACTTGGTAGCAACAACAACATTTTCACGCTTCGCAAAATCGCGGAGTGCCCTTCCGACATACAGTTCGCTCGTACCGCTCTGATATGCGATTGCGGTATCGTAAAAATTAACTCCGAGATCTAAACCTCTCTTAATGATCTCTCTGGAATGCTCCTCATCAAGAGTCCAGCTGTGCTGTCCGGTCTTTGCCTCGCCGAAACCCATGCAGCCCATACAGATACGTGAGACATTCAATTCTGAATTGCCTAGTTTTGTATATTTCATGATGAATCTCCTTTTCACAAAAGCCTTAAGATACAGTTGTTGGTTATCTCGAATATCGTCTGATAAGTGAAATCGACATTTGCTTTATTCATCGCTTCACGCTGCTTATCAGTAACCGTTGTATAAGGATAAATACCGAACATAAACGGGAAGAAAACATATATGAAGTTTTTTATATCCGCTTCATTCATCTCAGAACAAAACTTCTTAAGTATCTTTCTGATATTTCTTAGAGATTCGCCATATGAGACCTTGAAAGAAACAAGGAGCTCCTGTCTGCTGTTTGACTCCATATCGTAGTTATTCATCGAAAGGAGTTTCAGGAGCTGCTCTCTTTTGGCTATTGATGAAGCGATCTTCTCTGCCAACTGCTTTTTCGAAAGCTTAGTATTCTCATTCAGAATGCTTTGAAGCTCTTCGTTCCAGCGGTCGTATTCTCTGGTATAAAGTGCGAGGAAAATCTCCTCTTTAGTCTGGAAATAGTTATAGATCGATGTTCTGGTGAATGATGTGACGTTGCCGATCTCTTTCAGCGTAATGTCCTTGAAGCTCATAGTCTTGTAGAGCTGTTCACAAGCGCTGATTATCTCTTCTTTTCTTGCTGCAGTTAATTCCGGCGATCCTTTGGGCATAAGTAAATCCTCTTGTGCGAATCTTATTCTGACACTGTGTCAACATCATTCTAAACGCATTCTGACACCGTGTCAATATTTTAAACCGAAAAAAAGAGGCACCTTGAAAGATGCCTCTTTGATAACTCAAAAACCGATAGTAGTTTTCTTATCAGAGATAAGGATTAAGCCTCATCTTCAACCTTTCCGAAAAGGTTGAGTCTGAAGAGCATAGCCTCATCGTCAGGATCAGAGCAGGAGATCTTTGCATTGCATACGATACCGCCCTCGATAAGCTTCATGATACCAGTCATCTGGCTGAGCTTGCTCTTAAGATTGAAACGGTCACCTTCGTCTGTGAGAAGAATTACGCTTCCCTTGCACTCATCAAGTGCCTTCATAAGTGTTGCTACATCAATGTTGTCTAATACAAATGCTTTCATATTCTAATACCTCCTAGAGTATTGTTTGTCCTTTTAACTTATCCCCAAGGCTTTTCCCCTGGACAGCTTTATGGTACACTTTCTCCCTTTTTCAAACAATGGATTTCTTAAACAAGTTGCATAATCGAAAGGCCTTGTTTTTGTGCATTGTGCACATAACAAGGCCTTCAAAACAATCAATGTGACAAATAGTCAATCTCCAATAAACACTAAGGAGACAGGCTATTATCTCTTATTCACGGATAAGCTTAGGGGCATACTCCGTGTTATCCAATGTTGCAAAGTAATCGTTGAATGTCTGGGCTCTTCTTATCTCCTGAACGGAACCGTCTTCCTTGAGGAGAAGTTCAGCGCACCAGAGTCTTCCGTTGTAGTTATAACCCATAGCAAAACCATGAGCTCCTGCATCGTGGATCGCAAGATAATCACCCATATCGATCTTCGGAAGCATTCTGTCGATAGCGAACTTGTCGTTATTCTCGCAAAGGCTTCCCGTAACATCGTATTTATGGTCACAAGGCTCATTCTCTTTGCCGAGAACCGTAATATGATGGTATGCATTATACATGGCAGGTCTCATGAGATTGGAAGCACAGGCATCAACACCGATATATTCCTTATAGATGTGCTTCTCATGAATTGCCTTTGTTACGAGCATTCCGTAAGGTGCAAGCATAAATCTGCCCATCTCGGTATAGATTGCGACATCGCCCATTCCAGCAGGAACAAGAACACGTTCAAACTGCTTTCTGACACCTTCACCGATTACCATGATGTCATTTTCTGAATCCTCAGGTCTGTATCCGATACCTACACCGCCTGAAAGATTTATGAATGCGAACTCAACGCCGACTTTCTCTGAGATCTCGGCTGCAAGTTCAAATAACTGGCCAGCCAGTGTCGGATAGTACTCGTTAGTGACAGTATTGCTTGCAAGGAATGCGTGAAGTCCTACTTTCTTAACGCCGTGCTCTTTGAGTTGGCCATAAGCGCTCAAAAGCTGTTCTTTTGTCATACCATACTTGGAATCACCCGGGTTATCCATAATACCGTTGCTGAGCTTGAAAACTCCGCCAGGATTATATCTGCAGCTCATGACATCAGGGAATTTTGGTCCCAGGATCTGCTCAAGGAAAGGAATGTGTGTAATGTCATCGAGATTGATGATGCCGCCCAGATTGGCACAAAGAGCATATTCTCTGGCAGGTGTATCGTTTGACGAGAACATGATGGGACCGCCCACAGCATCAGCAAGGATAAGCTCAGCCTCAGAAGAACAGTCAAAGCCGAATCCGTAATCGTTGATGATGTCGAGAATATAAGGATTAGGTGTTGCCTTCACAGCAAAAAACTCATTGAAGCCTTTATTCCATGCAAAAGCTTCCTTAACACGCTTGCAGTTCTCGCGTATTCCCTTCTCATCATAAACATAAAAAGGTGTCTGATGTGTCTTTACGATCTCTTCGATCTGGCTCTTGGTAACAAATGGTTTCTTTTCCATAGTAAATTCCTCTGAAAATACGTTATGAGGTAAATTAACATTTTATCGGTCGAAAAACAAGAGATTTATGCTATATTTACCCATGAAGAGAATCATTCTTCACATATATGTTTTTATGGAGGTTTATGAAATGGATAACAACAATATTCCTGAGGAGTATCGTCCGATATCGATGTGGGGTTACTTCGGATATGAGATCTTATTCTCCATCCCGATCGTAGGTTTTATCTGCCTTATCGTTTTCGCAATCGGTGCGAAGAATGTAAACAAGAAGAATTTCGCAAGATCTTATTTTTGCTACACCATCATCGTATGCCTGATCGCAATCGTAATCTTTGCCATCATGATGGCTACAGGCGCAGCTTCATACGTTTCACAGAGCATGAGTATCTGATCAGACGGTTTCTTCAATAACCGTCTCTATCGCAACAGGGTCTTCGTCTTTATCAAAGCTGCCAGTAATTCCGTAACCGGTATTCGGCACCAACTTGGAATAGACGATATCAGCAGCGAGAATCACCAGAAGGGTTACTGCAATCGGGAGCAGTACCCTTCTGTTTATTTTGCGTATAAGGTTATCAAGAAGCGGCGCCAGCACATAGATAAATGCCAAAGCGCAGATTCCGAATACAAACAGTCCCTCAGCACAGACACGTCCGTGGAGATTAAGGAAATAGCCGTCATAATTCCACCACTGAGCACCGAAGATCTCCTCCAATGCCCATCCGGTAAAGTATTCAACAGTTCCGCAGAGCGTAATGGCAGATACAAAGAATATAAACGGCCTTTTGCGGAGTCTGTTCAGGAGAATAAGGACGATCAAGCCACCGACACCATAGATAGGAAGCCATGGACCGTGAAGAACGCCTCTGTTGATGAGTTTTCCCTTCATAAGGAAATAATACAAAAGCTCCCATGACCATCCGAAATTCGAGAAGATAAAGAACATCATAACAAGCGACAATACCGAATAGTGTCTCAAATAGTGAATATTCTCAAGTGAAGGGATCTTACGCTGATCAGGGATCGGAGAAAGCCTTGAAGGATAGGCTAGACCGGTTGCCTCATTCTCGTAGGCCTTCATCTTCATCTTCATTGACTCGCGGTTCTCATATTCGGTCTCATCCTTGCTGTTCCAGAGAACCACACCGAAGTTCTTTGCAAAGAATTTCTCTCTTTTGCCGTCCAAGCCTTCAATAGTATATTCAGGCTTTGCAAGTTCTTCCAAAACATCGGAATACTTGTTTTTCAATGTCTCTGTATCAGCAGATTTGAAAAGATACTCATCGTTCAGGAGTTCCGTTCCGGGAATATTCTTCTCTTTAGAATACTGTCTGATCCTTGCATAAAATTCAGAATAGCAGCATACAAAGTAAGGATTGGCATAAAGGATATTCGCAATACCGAATGTAAAGAATCCCAGGATATACCAGCCCATAAGGCTCATGAACAGATTAAATACCTTGCGTTTATTTCCTTTCATCATTCTCCATGACAACTTCAAAGCTTCTACAGGTCTTACATCGGGATTCTCCGCAATGATATACGGCACAAGAACAAGACCGCAGTGAATTACCGGGAAAAGCACGACAGTCGTCATTCCCAGGATCTCGAAGATCGTCTTCAACGCCATTACCATTGAAGCTCTGGTCCATCTCTTAACACGGATAAGGAATAGATATCTGGAGAAGGGGACCTTCTTATAGACCCTGCCTTCCAGGAAAATCCTGCGTGCAGCCGCAATATAGACATTACGGATATATAGCCAAACAAACCCGGCCAATATCAGTACCAAAGTCAAAAACAGGATCTGCGCCACGCTCTCCGATCCGGAGAATTGAACTATGACAGAATATATATTTGAAAAAACCGTATCTTCAACAACATAGTTGATGAGCTGATTTAAGATTCCCCTTGTCCTTCCGAAGACTTCATTAACATGCTCATTCTCAAAACTCTTGGTGTACAAAGCCTGTTCAACACCCTTATAGAGCGAGTCGGCATCACTGTCTATCTCCTTGTATGCATCTTCCAGACGCTTAACATCCTGAACGCCGGTCAGTTCATAGACTGCATCTGCAGCATCGACGATAACCTGCCGCCTTACACTGATGACATTATCTGAAGCAAGGAATTCTGTCTGCAATATCAATGCGAAAAGACATGCAACAACATACATCAGATAATGATGCTTCAAATTGGCTTTTGCATCACGCTTCAGTTCCTTACGCGAGAATACAAATCTGTCGTCACTTTTCTCCAAAATTATAGATCTACCCCCGTCTCGGCTTATTCTATCAAAAAAACTGCGCAAATCTCAACAATTTGCGCAGTTCATATATTTATTAATTTATTAAGATCTGTAAAAGAGTTTACATGCAGGTATATCCGCCGTCTACAGGAAGGTTAACGCCTGTGACATATGTTGTTGCAGGAGATGCGAGGAAGCATACCGCTGTATCGAGCTCACCGTCGTTACCATATCTTTCAAGAGGGATCATTGTTCTTGCATTAGCCTGGAAGAAATCCGAATCCAAAGTCTCTTTTGTAAGAGGGCTATAGAAATAACCGGGGCAGATGCTGTTAACTGTAATTCCGTACTTACCCCACTCGGAAGCGAGAGCTCTTGTAAGGTTAACTACACCGCCCTTAGCTGCATGATAAGGAGATGCCGGAGCAACCTTGTTACCTACAAGACCGTACATAGATGCAATGTTGATTACGCGTCCGAACTTTGCAGGGATCATTGCCTTCTTTGCAACTGCTCTTGCAAGTCTGAAAGTACCGAAGAGATCGATGTCGATCTCGTTCATGAACTGCTCATCTGTGATGTCTTCTGCAGGAGCAACTGCGCCTGTGCCTGCGTTGTTGACGAGAATATCGATTCTGCCCATTTTAGCGATGATCTCATCGATTGCAGCGTCAACTGCTGCTGTATCTGTAATATCAAGCTTAACTGCAAGAGTTTTTACGCCGTATGTCTTCTCAAGATCAGCGCAAACTTCTTCCAGCAAGTTCTGGCGGCGTGCGATGGCTACAATATTACAACCCTGATTTGCAAGAGCCTTTGCCATCTGAACACCGAGTCCTGTTGAGCAACCTGTTATAACTGCTACTCTTCCCGTTAAATCAAAAATGTTAGCCATAACTATTCCACCTTTACTTTAATTTTGGCCGGAGCTTTCCAACTCCACCAAGATTATACAAGACGGCCTTTACTTCATTAAGTCAAAGCAGTTTGTCTTTTCGAGCATTTTGCGGGTCTGCTGTGTCGTTTCCATTAAGATTTAATCTCGTTTGTAAATAAAGCTACGATAATGATTTTCAATTCGGCTTAATAGAGCCTGTGTTCTATAAATGGTATAATATCTTTATTCTTAAAATCAGTAGGAGGAATTATTTATGAAGTTTTTCAAAGGCAAGTGCGGAACAGTTGTAACTAAGCTTTTCGAGACCGATTGTGAAGGCGGTCATCTTGAAGAACTTATCCCCAATACTACTGATGCCGCCGGTGAAAAGCATGTACCCGTTATCACAGTTAACGGTCAGGAAGTCACAGTTAAAGTCGGTGAAATTTCCCACCCCATGATGGATGCGCATTATATTACATTTATTGCTCTGGAGACAGACAAGGGCGCAGTCATCCGACAACTCAAGCCCGGCGAAGAGCCTTCTGCTGTTTTCACGATAGGAGCAGACGAAAAGGTAATCGCAGCTTACGAATACTGCAATCTCCATGGTCTGTGGAAGGCTGAAGCATAATACGAAACCTAAAGCTGTATAAACAGAACATGTCAACTCCGGACCTTAAAGATAAAAGCAAGCTTACCCGATTAGAACTGATCACACTGATAGCGGCAGCAACTGTCACGATAACACTCGTGTCGACTTGCTCGCCGCTTTATCCGTTCAATCCCTGGGATGATGCAAACTGCTTCTTTACTTTAGGTCGCGGAATTAAGCACGGGCTTGTTCCGTACAGGGATCTTTACGAACAAAAAGGACCGCTTCTGTATTTTATATATACTTTAGTTGCTTTTATTTCGGAGAAGAGCTTTATAGGAGCTTGGATAATAGAATGCCTGACCGCATCGCTTTTTGCCATATACTCCTGGAAGATAATCAAGCTATTTACGGAACCGTCCGCTTACATGCTCTTTCTTATGCCTGTATTTCTTGGCATCACCTATTCGAACGGAATGTTTAACTTCGGCGGAAATGCCGAGGAAATATGCTTTCCACTCATTACTGCAGCGCTTTATTTCGGGCTTCGCTCAATCGTTCAGAGAGATGGCCTTCCCCGTAATTCCGAAGCTTTGATCTGCGGGCTGATCACCGGAATACTGTTCTGGATTAAATTCACATTTATCGGATTCATAGTCGGTTTTTGTATTTATATAATTATCATTTCTATCAGAAAAAAAGACTTCAAAAGGCTCTTTGGACTCATCTGGCGCTTTTTTGCCGGTTTTATAATTGTCAGCCTCCCGGTACTTGCTTATTTCCTTGCTTTCAATTCCTTGAGTTACCTTTGGGAATCTTATTTCTACAATAAACTCTTTTACATTAATACAGTAGAACCGCAAGGTATAATGCGCATCCCCGTTTTAAAGAACATCATTATCACTGTTGTTTCGCTCGGAATCGTATCCGTGAAGTATCCGCATTTTCCGGTTCAGCTGTTATTCACTTTATTGTCTATGTTTTTCATTGACAAAAAGTACCGCAAGAAGGTTCTTTTACTGTTTTCAGTCTCACTTGTTTTAGCCACGATATTTGCATTTTTATCATCTGCCGTCATCTACTACTACGGCTATATCCTTTCTTACTGTTTCGGCCTCGGTTTGATACCTTTTATCGTACTAATGAAAAAGGCAGCGACAGTATTAAAAGAACGTTCAAAGCTTATAAAACCGCTTTCAGCTGTTGCACTTACAGCGGTTTATGCCTTAACGATCTTCCTGTGTAAAAACATGTATCTTTTCCTTAAACCCAGGCAATTCCTTCCTCAGTACCGGATAGCAGATACAATCAAAAAGACACCTGATGCGAAAGTCCTGACATACGATTTCATGGATTCCGGTTTCTACACTGCTGCAGAGATACTCCCGCAAAACAGATACTATTGTTATAACAACATAGCTGATATTTTCCCTGACATAAGAGAAGAACAGGACAGGCTGATCGATGAAGGATACTTCGACTATGTAATTACCACCTATTTCAGTGATTTTGATTCTGAGAATTATGAATTGATACAGGAAGAAAGCGGTACTTTCGTTGACTTCACCGGAGAACCGATACTCGAAGACTACAGACTATATAAGCGCGTCAATTAAACGCCATTATACAACCTGGAAAATATAGAATTTTAAATAATCCGTTTCCGGCACATTCCAAAGTATAGGATGATCAGGTCCCTGTGTCCTCGCTTCGATCTGCCTGAGACTTACACTTGCATCTCTTGCAGCGGATGCAAGCATTTTTCTGAATAATTCATCCGTCATAAAATGCGAGCATGAACAAGTCGAAAGATATCCTCCTCTCGGCAGAAGCTTCATCGCCTTGAGATTGATCTCCTTATATCCTCTGCCCGCTGAATCGACAGTGTCTCTTGACTTTGTAAATGCCGGCGGATCAAGGATTATGTAATCGTAAGTGTGATCCTTTTTGGCAGCAAGATCCGTCAGGAGCTCGAAAACATCTTCGCAGACATAATCGATCTTATCCTGAAGGCAGTTCCTTACAGCGTTCTCCTGTGCCATCTCAACAGCCTGTGATGATATATCAACACTGGTAACATGCTTAGCACCGTTATAAGCGCAATTAAGACCAAACGAACCCGTGTGAGTAAAACAATCAAGAACCGTCTTCCCTTTTGCGATCTTAGCGGCAGCCAGTCTGTTGTATTTCTGATCGAGGAAGAAACCTGTTTTCTGTCCATTCTCAACATCAACGGAATATTTAATTCCATTTTCCGTGATCTCGGTGATGCAAGGACGAGCAACACCGTCAAACCAGCCTTTTGAAAGATCAAGGCCTTCCTTGCTTCTTAACGCAAGATCATTTCTCTCGTATATTCCTTCAAGCGGCTCTCCGATCTCTTCGAAAACATCCATCAATGCCTGATAGATCATGCCTTTGTTCAGTTCAACACCAAGGCATGCAATCTGGGTTACGGCAATATTACCGTATCTGTCGCATGTAAATCCCGGCATCTGATCTGCTTCACCGTGAATGATCCTGCAGCATTTAAAGTCATCACCCTGCATTACAGTCTTGCGGTACTGGACAGCATAAAAGATGCGCCTATACCAGAACTTCCGGTCAAACACATCATTACTGTTGCGCGATATAATCCTGACAGTTATCTTGGATTTGGAATTATAAAAGCCTGATCCCTGCCAGCTCGACCCTTCAAAACAGTCAACAATACAACCGTCCGAGATATCTCCTTCAACAGAAACGCTCTCATCTCCGTACACCCACGGATGGCCATTCTTCAGAGACCTCGCCGCCTTTGAAGTTATGCTTACTTTTGGAAATGTTCTTTCTGATTTCATTTTAAGATCAAGCCCACGGATCCTGTGATTTGGGAGCTCTGATCATTGCAAGAAGCATCTGATCTTCAATAAACCACTGATTTGTTGAAACCTTGTGACGAAGTAAGATGTGATGCTTTGTATCTGCGCCTGAAGACGTAATGAAGATCTTCATTCTTCCGTCGATTTCCTGCTCGTAACCTCTCTCCGTCTCAACTGTATAAGGCATTGAAGGTGTATAGTCATTATCAGGTGATGTTCCATTAAAGAATGAACGGACAATATGCTCACCGTCAGCCATTCTGTCTCCGAGGAACTGCTTCTCATATGTGGATAATCCGTATGGACCTTTAAGGAATTCAAGCATTTCAAATGTCTCTTCTTTATTAGTTGTGTAATGCATCATTACAGCAAGGAAAAGAGCGGCACCATATTCGGGTTCACTCAGAGAAGCCTGAGGCAAAGCCTTAAGTTCTTCAAGATTGCAAGGAAGCTTGTCAAAAGTAATGGTCATGGAATCATCCTCCTAAATGCTTAATCAGGGCTATCCCCAATTGTTTATTATAGCATTAAGACCGGGTATTCGCTTTACATCAAATACCCGGTCTTAACAACACGGAGGTTCCATCAATCAAACAGCACTTCGCTTCTCTGACGGAATATCATAAACTGTAATAACTGAACCGAAGTCGTTAGTGACCTTCTTTACCTTATCGCTTCCCATACCGTAATTGCTGCAGACATAGTTAACTGACATCTGCTCATCGCAGCGGAGAATTACAATACAAGCATTCTCTATGCTGCTTTCCATAAGTGTATTGATCTTCTCCCAAAACTGACCTGCGGAAACAGGACACTCAACAGATCTCGTGTCAACCGGAAGCAATCTTATTCCAAGATATTCCTTATAATATTTGGCGATAAGCTCACAAGCCTTACGGACATAACGCCTAATGGTTCTGTGAGTATAGTATGAATCCCTGGCCAGCTTCTGCTCGGAGACTCTTGTCCCAAGATAAGTAGCAGCCGCCTCGTATTCATAAGGTTTCATATTGTCGGAAGCATAAGCCAGAGCATTATAAATATTGTCTCTGATACGTGCGTATGTAACGGCATGCTCTGTATAGCCGTTATCTGCGAGTCTCCTTACCGCTTTGTCGATCATGTTAGGTCTTCTGAATAAATCTTTTACTGTACAACTGAAATAAACCATAAAAATCTTCTCCTAACTACGTTCAATATCTGTTACAATAGAACAAATATTCGTTTCTTTTGCGGTTATGATAACATCCCCTCTCTCAAAAGTAAATGGTTTTGAGAGACAAAATCAATATATTGTGGTTTTTGTCTTACTTTCGCCGCAAGTTCACCAATAATATAATTATCAATATAATATATTATAAATTATTCACAGAAATATTTTCTTTTTGTATGGTACAATAGATTTACAGTTGGAATTGGTATCGAAGTCATTTCGAGGTTACTATGAGGATACAATATCTTATTGAACTGATCGTTATATCCTTATTCCTTGTGGCATTAATAGTTGCTACTGTTTTTAAACGCAGAAAATTCCCTGAAAGAACGGCAACCAGTCTTTTCAATTTTTTGCTTACAATTATCATTCCTTTGGGCGGAAATATATTGGCATTCTTTACCAATATCGAGATTATTGCACATATTGGTCATTTACTTATTCTTTTAGGTGACTATTTCCTTCTGTTTAATCTCTCGATTTTCATTATGCATTATTGCGGTCACCGTTTTAAGCGTTCGCCCGTTCAAATAATCGTATCTGTTATTCTCTCTTCTATATCTGTTTCAGCTTTGTTGAATCCTTTTTTCCATCATATGTTTACTTTGAAGCCGATCACTCTTTCTGACGGTTATACATATTTCAGTTTTGAATCAGGCTGGGGCAAACTTCTTGGATTCGGTCTCAAAGAAGCAATCCTGATTCTTTTGATTGCTGTACTTATTGATAAGTGCCTGAAGATTTCGGCTGCCTATCATGAGCGTTATATAATCATTATCATTGCTCTGGTTATTTGCATGGGATTCCTTTTTACTTCATTCTCTGACAGACCGGTTAATGATTCTCTAATAGGATATGTTCTCTGCGGATTCCTTTTGTTTATTTTCACATTTATGTATAAGCCGCTTTTTATCAGACGGCGTCTTGCCGATTCAGTAGTAGAGAACCACACGGACGGTATCATCTTCTACGATACGGATGCTAATGCCCTTTATGCCAATGACAGAGCATATGAGATCTTGAAGATCAAATCCGGTGATCCCGGTAAATGTACAGATAAGCTTATTGAGATCATGGGCGGTGCAGATCTTGGAACAGACTTTGATCTGTCGACCAGCTTCAAGGACGACAATGATGAATATGTATATATCAGGATCATTCACCGCTTGATGAAAGACAGAAGATCATTGGACGTTGGCTCATTCTTTTCCATCCATGATGATACCGAACAGGTTAAGCTCAACGAGGAAAGAAGATATATCGCAACCCACGATGTGCTGACGGGACTTCCGAACCGCTTGAGTTTTGAAGAAAAAGTAAAAGAGATCATTAAAGCCAATCCTAACGAGGCTTATTATATGCAGGTCTCAGATATCAACGATTTCAAGCTTATAAACGATATTTACGGAAGAGAGAAAGCCGATGAGATACTAATCAGGATTGCCCGTGATCTCGAGCAGTATGCCCCTCCGGGCTCTGCTATATGCAGATGGAGAGGTGATATTTTCTGTGCCTTTCTGAAAAAGTCGTATGTAGATATACCGGCATTGGAAAAGCAGATCAAAAGCACATGGGGAGCATCAACAATTACCAATTCCTCTATCATCATTCATGTTGGATTATTTGAGCCTTCCGAACTTGATAAAGACATGTCCGTAAGCGGACTGGTTGACAGAGCACAGCTTGCTATTGCCGGAATAAAAAATGAATATAATAAATGCGTTGCAGTCTACGATGACAATTTAAGGAAAGACAAACTCTGGGAACAGCAAATCACCAGCGAACTCGAAAATGCTTTGGCCACAGGTCAGATCATTCCTTATTTCCAGCCTCAGTACCATGCAGACGGACATCTGAAAGGCGGCGAAGTTCTCGTCAGATGGAAGCATCCTAAGGAAGGCCTTATTCCCCCGTTCAGGTTTATCCCCATTTTCGAAAAGAACGGCATGATCGCTACTATAGACCGTTATATCTGGGGTGAAGCGTGCAGGATCCTTAAAGACTGGTCCAAGAGAACTGACGGATATGAGAAGCTCAATCTCTCGATCAACATATCAGCCAAAGACTTTTACTTCATGGATATATATGAAGTAATCACAGGTCTTGTGAAAAAATATGGAATCGAACCAAAACACCTCCATCTTGAGATTACCGAATCCTCTGTCATGAATAATACTTCCGAGCATATAAATACGATCAACAAACTGCGTGATTACGGTTTCACGTTTGAGATGGATGATTTCGGAAGCGGTTACTCATCTCTTAATATGCTTAAAGATATGCCTGTCGATGTTCTCAAGATCGATATGGTATTCCTCAGCAAGACTGATGATATTAAGAAGTCCTCAACCATTCTCAGAAGCATCGTTGAGATGGCCAACAAACTTGAAATGCCTCAGATAACCGAAGGTGTCGAGACACAAGAGCAGTTCGATATGTTAAAGGATATGGGCTGTAAGCTGTTCCAGGGATACTTCTTCTCAAAGCCTGTTCCTCTGGATGAATTTGAGAAGCTTCCGCTCGTTTGGAAATAAAGCGGCATCAAATTCTATCCTTGGCGTTCAATCCTGAGGCATAATAATCAATCATACTATATCGCCCTTTATCAGTCAGTTAATTAGAAACATCGCCGTTATAGTACAATGTATATATGGCATCCTGTTGTTCTTCTCCCATTATGGTAACGACAACACTTTCTTCATTCCAATCAACTTCCCAGTTGGATTTACACATGCCTTTTCCGTCATTACATAATACAAAATCAACACTGCTGATCTTTTTATTATTATCATTCTTTAAGACTATCCTGCCGTCCTGAGGGCCAAATGGCCATTCCGGACTGCTGGTAGCCTGTAATTCAACAACATACTGCCCGTTGGTCTGAGTATCCATAGTACGTGGTATATGATCGACTAATTCTATGAGAACCGGAATAGCTGCAATATGAAGTATTATTACTATAAAGGTGATTAAAAACCCTATAAGGCACCCTCTGTATTTGGGTTTTGATTCATTAACAATTGTATCTGTCTGATCATTCATACTTAATACTTTTTCTGATTTTGAATATCCGGAATAACACTTCCCCAAGGGTGCATCATATAACAAATGTTCCGCTTAAGGAACTAATTCCCCGCACTAAAAGAATATATATTACTGTTACTGTCTCCAACCCTTTCTAATATGGTTATGCTTGAATTATCGAAGCCTATTCCCGGGACCTTCATAGTGCCCTTCAATTCTTCATCTGAAACAACATATCCTTTAACTGCCTGAAAAAACGAATCCGTGACTATCAATACATTATTATCTTCAATAAGGTATACATGATAATTCTGAACATCATGGTATTTCTCAATTGCTTTATGCAAATAACTGTCTTTATCAGTCAATTCAGCAATTTCAGTCATACTGATATCATACGGAGTTTCCACATCATCGCTTGAGTAATTATCGATTACGATAGCAGCTATGCCGGAGATTACTTCGACCCTTTTTTTACCCGGAACCTCATATCTGCAGGATGAAAACAGTATGCCGGTAAGCAAAACAGCTATCACTATATATACTTTCTGTCTTATAAATGTTTTTCTCATTACAATCTCTGCTTCAAATATGATTATTATGCTTTATTGTATTTAAACCGGGAGACCTATTCCGGAGCCTCCCGGTTTCGTTTATGCTCCAATCGATACAAGCACTCCTGACAATACACAGATTGCTATGTATGAGATTGAAGTGAAAATTACGCCTGCCCTGAAATGCGGTTTGCCTCTGTGTACAGTCGCAATGGTCATAGAAGCTGCAAATCCGAGCGCCAGAGTTGCCCACATGGCAAGGATTCTTTTAGGAGTATAACCGTAGATGCTGTAGTAGAGTCCGAGCTTGCTCATTGCTATTACTGCGAAGATAATGCTCTCTGCCATAAGCAGTGTAACCAGGATCTTTGCAGGGACAGAGAACCTGCCATTTGTATCTGTCTTACCAAACAGGATAACAGCTATGTAAACGCACATGTTGACTGCCATTATTCCGACAAGTTCAAAGAAGCCCTCTCTTGCATAATGTGAGACAAGCATACCTTCCGGAACATCGCCTACAAAGCCTCCGAGCATATAAGCGAGCCTTTTTATGAAGAACAACGCATACAACGCTACAAACACACCTGCGGCTATATAGACTATGGTTGCGGAAACAGTCTTTCCCTTGCCGATAAACTTGCCAAGCTTTGCGCCGACTCTCTTCTCCCTCTCGCCGTCCGATTTGGCACTTCTGGACATGAGGCCATAAAGATAGAAACAGACGGGAATGGCAAATATCACTCTCGGAATTATCTCATAGATCTTTAGCTCATTCAGATAGTTTTCAAGATTCGAGAACAGATCACTGAAGAACATTCCTATATCCTCATCTATCGATGCCATGAGACTTACCGCTATGATAAGAAGCACAAGCATTGCGGGGATAAAGATGATAAGACCTACCGGGTTCTTCCTTGGTGCTCTTACTTCTCCTTCAACAGGATCAGGTCTCTTAAAGCATTTCCAGTCAGTAACGAAATTCGGGAATCCTGCAAATGACTTAACATAGAATCCGTGAATAAGGTCGGCCGGAATAAAGCCTGAAGTCTTCCCACCGAGCAGTATCTCATTGGAGATAAGAACGGAGTATACCGCGCACAGATGCATTGCGAACACGGATAAAGCCTCGTTGGGTCCGATCGTTGCAGTAAGACCTGAAAGAAAAGTCATTACATACCAGAAGACCGTCTCTTTTGAAGGATTTGAATCAATGCCTCTCATACCCCTTCTTACGATCTCGTTCACAATGATGAAGAGCAACGCGATTAACGGGTATGCTACTGACCAGGTAAGCGTATTGCCATCTATCAGGAATTCGTTATATGAAGGAATCATCAACCTTACATAAGCGTATGCTAAGGGATAGGCTAGGATAACTCCCAGTCTTTGTAATATAACTTTTTTGTCCATTGATGATCAGTCCTCTCTGAACTCGAGAATGTCTCCGGGTTGGCAGTCCAGTGCCTTGCAAATATCATTTAGTGTGGAGAATCTGACAGCTTTTGCCTTCTGATTCTTTAGTATTGAAAGATTAGCCTGTGTGATTCCTATCTTTGCTGCAAGCTCACCGGAGGAGATCTTGCGCTTTGCCATCATTACATCCAGATTTACGATAATCATGATCTCTCCTCCTTTCCTTAAATGGTAAGATCCATTTCTTCTTTCATGGTGATTGCCTTTGCAAAAACCACTCTTATGCTCAGAACAACCAATGCCATGAAAAGTGCAACTACTGATAAGATCCAGCATCCGTTCCAGATAAAACCGCCTACAATACAGTCAACCGCAATTCCAACCAGAGCTGCAGTAATCACTGTCATTATCTTCGTGTTAGCTCTGTCGAAAACCTTATCTTTGCTCATATTATGAAGCATCTTGTATAAGGGGATCAAAACCAGATATCCGCCGACTGTTCCGAGATAAAAAACAACAGAAAGTCCTACGACTCTGGCAACATCAAATACTTCTGCCCAGCAGTAAGCAATATATCTTGTGATTATTATTCCAAACACATCTGCCACAACAGCCATAGCGGTAAACAGGATAGTGGCGATTTTTGCCCACCTGAGAATTACGTCGTCATATCGCATAAAACCATTCCTCCAAAAATGAATTAGCATGCTTTATGCCAGTATACTAACACAGTGTTTTTCGTTTTACAAGAGTTTTTTATCGTTTTTCGATATATTTTTCTCGTTAGGCAAGACTATGGATTTATCGACACCGTTTTTCTATTTTGTTTCCTGATTTCACGAAAACAGGAAAAGACTTTGGAAAAACAGCATGTTTTTTCCAGATTTGTTTCCTTAAAACGCCAAAATAGGAAAGAGTTCTGGTAACACATGCCAGAGCTGCTGTGAATGTCAGTTCCATAATCAGTTCTAATATTGACGAATGCTTTCTTCAACACATAATAAAAGCTGCCTCATCAATGAGACAGCCCTATCATCAATCAATTAATAATCATATCAAATCTTTCTCGTTACATCTTCACCATAGATCGTTGTCCAATCATCTCTCATCGAGATTGGGATCCAGTCAAACTCATCACAAAGGTCTCTCATTTTGTCCGCTTTGGCAGTGTTACCGTTTTCACGTTCAAGATCATCACAGCACAACATGAATGCAAGGCTCTTATACTTATTGTTTGTTATTGTGAATTCAGCCATTGCAGAATCGCCGGTGCTGTTACCGAATGAGAGAACAGGCTGAATACCAATCTCTGTCATGATCGCAGTAACCTTATTCATATCAAGAGTCTTTATAATGAACTGTCCTCCGGTAACAAGTTTATCCTGATCAGTAAAAGTATATTCCATTCCATCTACATCGCCCTGTCCCGTCGCTACGAGAAGTTCATCAGAACCGATAAGCTGGTTTCTGGGAATATCAACAGATCCTTTTATAAGGCCTCTTACGATTAGTCTGTCTGTTCCGCTTACTATATAAACTGTAAAATCATTTTCCTGGAGATAATCGATAACCTGGATCATCGGCTTATAGAAAGCTTCTCCCCTGGTCATATTGTTATATCCGGGAGCAGGCTGATTCTTAAAATCTTCAACATATGCTTCAAACTCATCAATAGTCATGCCGGCAAAAGCCATAGCTACAGCCTGGCCATGCTCGATCATCGACACTTCCACACTCTTGTCACCATCAAATTTGGCCTGAAGTCTGTTAGCAACATCCTTCTCAAAAGTTGAGGCTTTATCCTTGTAATCAGGATCTTCAAGCACACGGTAAACTAAAAGACAGTGATCAAAATAGTAAGGATCTGTCTCGCAGAGTATCGTTCCGTCCATATCAAAAACAGCTATCCTGTTCTCTATGGGAATGTAATCCGCGCTATTCTCATCGGTAACAGTTTCAATATAGGAAACTAAAGCTTTTTTCGCAGGTGCATTCTCCGTCCATAATGACAGAGGATCAACAATAGCAGCTTCAGTTTCAGCCGTTTTCTCCGTCTCTTCAGTGACAACGGCTGAAACCTCTGTGATCTCAGTCCCGTTCTCACTTTCCGTGGTTGTAAATGATGAAGCCGGAGGGTCCGGCAGCGGCTTGAAAGCAGATTCGCGAATGCCCTTTACGCCGATGACGAGCAGCACGATGATCAGTGCAAAAGCCAGTACTGATAATATTGCGGAAACGGCTTTCCAGTTTCTTAATTGCTTAACCTGGTTATCCATGATTACCTCCCGATAGAGATCTTATATTTCTATTCTATGGTTTTAGTATTTTAATTATATTTGCAATAAGCAAACAATTCGTGTACATACTGTATATTTAATATGGTCAACAGATAGATTTAAACACTCTGATCAGTCTCAAACAATTATCAATAAAACCTGCAAATGATGAATAAGCAACAGCTCCATGGTGAAATGTCTTATATGCATTATTCTGTTCACTTAAAAGATTAAATATCCTGTCAAACAGTTGTGATATAATCACTTTATGGTTTATGAAGGTGTTATCAAGGGAAGATTCGTTGAATTAAAGAGCATCACGTTAGATGATGTTCAGTTTTCTTTTGATATCCGTTCTGCTCCGGAAAACCGCGAGACAGTCGGTGTTGTAGCCAAATCATTGGAAGATCAACGCAAATTCATTGAATGGCAGATTAAAGAACCCAATGACTATTATTTTGTAGTATATAACCGTAATGGCGAAAAAATAGGACTCATCGGCATATACGATATTCATGGTGACACAGCTGAGATTGGACGCGAAGTCAGTTACGGCAATTGCGTTGAAGTCATAGAGAGCGAGATCCTGGTTGAAGATTTTGCCATGGATGTATTGAACCTTAAGAAACTTTGCTCTGTTATATATGCAAATAACATTAAGCATTTGAATAATCAAAAACACAGTGGAGCAAAACCGATAAAAAAAGTAATCAGGAGCGGCGTAGAAAGCTATTACTTTGAAACCATATTATCCAAAGACACTCCGACGAGGAGAAAACTTGCAAAAGTAGGAGATGATTTCCTTTGAAGAAGAGACTTATCAGCTTTGTTATTCCCTGCTACCGATCTGAATTAACCATCAGAGGTGTTGTTGAGGAGATTTTGGATCTTCATAAGCTTCATGAAGAAGATGATTACGAGATCATTCTGGTAAGCGACGCATCTCCGGATAATGTATGGGATGAGATTGTTAAGTTGAGTCAGGATTATCCTATCGTCAAAGGACTTGAACTTGCCAAAAATTCCGGTCAGCACGCGGCTCTCATTGCCGGCTACAAGATCTCCAAGGGTGATATCGTTGTATCATTAGATGATGACGGTCAGATCGCAGTTGAGGATACATATAAGATCATTGACCATATGTACGAAGGCAAAGGCTATGACGTAGTTTACGGAAAATACCATGTAAAAAAACACAGCTTTTTCAGAAACATCGGTTCCAAAATGGCCGGATGGATGGGTGTTCATCTTATCGGTGTTCCTAAAAATATGGGCGGAAGCAGTTTCTTTGCAGCCAAGCATTTTATAATCGTTGAAATGTGTAAATATACCAATTCTTATGTTTACCTGCCCGGTCTAGTTTTCAGAAGCACTAAAAATGTCGATGCAGTATTTGTTAATCACAGAGCAAGAGAAATTGGAAAATCCAATTACTCTTTCATTCGCCTTTTTTCATTATGGGTTAATGGCGCCACCACATTCTCTATCAAGCCTCTTAGGCTAGCAACTTTGCTTGGATGCATCTCAGCTTTTGCAGGTGTCATTTTCAGTATTGTCTTAGTTATCAGAAAACTCTTAAATCCTGATATTCAGGCAGGTTGGGCATCTCAGATGTGCGTCACACTTGTTATGTGTGGTACGATTCTTTTGCTTTTGGGAGTCGTCGGAGAATATATCGGCAGGATTTATATGAGCGAGAACCACTCTCCACAATATGTTATAAGACAAAAAACCGAACCGGAAAATGAAACCGAAAAAGACACGGAATAAGTAAACAACTAATCCTCTTTTACTCTATATCTGTCAGGCATATCGTTTACAGCTAACATTTCTTTAATATTACCCGGATCACCATGACCCGGAAAAACGATCTCGACCTTAGCAGATAATTTCTCAAGAATCGGATAATCCTCTTTCCAGAACCTGGAAGTGCTTCCGCCAATAAAGCGTGTAGTTGTCGGAATGTTCATCAAAGTATCACCTGAGAAAAGATACTTACCATCAATCAATATTATCAGACTGTCATTGGAATGCCCGAAACAGCGGATCAGTTCAATGCTGTGGTTACACCATTCAAATTCCAGCTTATCATCGAAAACTACATCTACAGGTTCACAGGTAAATGCATCAATACGCGTGATCATAGAACTGATATCAGCTTCTATGCCCTTGTTCTGATAATAAAATGTCAGAAACGCCTCTGCTGCAGATGACATATTGCGATAAATGTTTCCGATGTTTTCACTACATTCAGTTGTAGCTATAACACGAACGTCCGATTTAAGACTTCTAAGTTTATTAAGTCCGCTTATATGATCGAAATGACTGTGGGTAAGAATAACATCGATATGATCAGTATTCGTTATTGCTTCAAACAGTTCTGAAGAATCAACAGGATCAATGATCAGAGCCTTATTGTCTTCCAGTATCAGATATGTATTTGTATCAACGATATCCCATGTAAACCTTTGTATCTTGATATCCTGAGCAGTAATCAGATTCATTTTATCTCCAATCGGTAAACGATATTCCACATTCCATCATGGCTCATTCCGTATTTCTGATGGAATTTCATTGAAGCAATATTGTTTTCTTCAACCCAAGAATATATGTATTGACCACCATTTTGAATGTATTTGCTCAGTTCAGACAAAAGCATTGCATGAATAACACACTTATCTGCTTTGTTAATAACCTGATTAATGTAAAACTTCTTAGGCAAAACATCAATTTGCAATAAAGCATCAATCTGCTTGTCTTTATGAATAATCACCTTTTTCTCTTTAATGATTTCAGCCAACTCATCATCAAAAAGCAAATGACTGATTTCAGTATGGAATGTATCCCACAGCAGCTTGTTGATTTCATGCGCATCTTCAACAACAGCATACTCGCCAATTAAATCATTCCTATAAACATCTAAAATCGGATCCTCTAAAACGCTTCGGCAATCTTTATTGACCATTCTCTTTAATCTTGCAATAACCGTGGCTCTTTCAAAAACATATTCATCAGGCTGCTTAGTCATATATTCGATATAATACGTTTCTTTATCTAAACGATTAAATAAGCTTACAAGATCCTCTATCTGCTTAACAAAGAAGTAGAGCCTTTTAATTCCATGGTCATCGGAAATAACGGCAAATGAATCATCATATTCAAATATGCGGGATGCAGACTTAAGTACATCAAAAGAATAACAATTAGTAATATACCGATGCGATCTGGCAAATAACGCCTTCTCAATGATAACGCTCTTATCAATCATCTTCTTATCAAAGATCTGATTCTATCAGATCACAATAATCCAATTTGCCGATATTCATAAAAACTACACCCCAGGCAAGACCTGAGCCGAACGCAGAAAGACAACACTTGTTTTCACTGTTAATAAGGCTATCCCTGCAATTATAAATTGCGGTCATCGGAATCGATGCGCCACTGGGATTGCCGAAATTTTCAACAAGATTCATTGGAAGTTTGTCTTGAGGCAACCCGGCTTTCTCGGCAAGCTTCTGAAGCATAAAACGGTTAGGTTGATGAAATAGAAACCAATCAAAATCATCAACAGTCATGTTTTCTCTCTTAAAAGCATTTTCTAACATTGGAGGAACTTCTACTTGAACGAAATTAAACACTTCGCTTCCGTCCATAGTCATATTATCCAGTGATCTGAAATTACCGTCACCCAGATCAGCCATAACACCGGTATCGGGATTGCTCGGCATCCTAAAAGCACCGGCAGGAATGATCAATGCCTTTCCCCTGCTGCCATCAGTATGCATTTCATAATAGATCTCATCATCACCACCGTTTTCGAGAACGGTTATAGTAGCGGCGTCACCTATCAACGGATAATCATTTCGATCTTTCTTAGAAACCTTATGACTTAATACATCACCATTGATCAGTAAGACCTTCTTATCAGTATGATCTAGCACCATAAAAGCCTGCATTAAACCGACAAGGAAACCACAACAACCTTGAGCAATATCAAAACACATTACGTCAGTATCCAAACCGCATTTATCCTGAACAATATTGCTTATATGGGGAACAAAGTGATCGGGACAAAGAGTTACGGTTATAACGGCTCCGATCTCTTCCTTTTTAATCCATTTATTCTCAAGCATATACCGGAGACCATAAACAGCAAAATCAGAAACAGTAGAAGTATCTTTCGCCAGTCTGTGCCTATCGTAACCCATAATCTTTTTAAGTCTCATGGTCTGCTTGGGCGGAAAAGAATAGTTGTTAACTTCATCGTCAAAAAGGCCAACCGTCTCCGGAAGTATTCCAAGCATTGAAGTTATCTTCTTTCCGCGGAATTTGGTTATCATTAAGCTTTTCCCCCGGATTTAACAACCAGATTGGCAATTGAATCTAGCGAAGAAAAATTCTCAGGAACTATATCAAGGCCATCGATTGTAATACCGTATTTCTCTTCAAGCATGCTGATAAGGGTAATGATATCGAACGAATCCAAAAGTCCGTCCATAACAAAGTCTTCGCTGTCATTAAAATCAAACTCCGGTTTGATCTCTTCAAGCATACTCAAAATATCACTGTTCATTTTTATTCCTCCGGATTATTAGCTTTATTCTTAAGGGTAAGTCTGTCGATCTTTCCATTTGTATTTCTAGGCAGTTCATCCATTTTAATATAGACAGACGGAATCATATACGCCGGGAAAACTTTGCTCAATGCGGTTCTGAAATCCTTTTCCGTTAACTCTGAATTATTCTGATAATATAAAACGATTTCCTTTTTCTCATACTGATACACGGCGCAGCAGTATTCCACAAGCTTAAGCTCATTTTCTATTACATGTTCTATCTCGCCCAGCTCTATACGGTATCCCATATGTTTAATAAGACTGTCTTTACGTCCCTTAAACATAATATTTCCGTCTTCTCTCATATACGCCATATCACCTGTACGGTATATCATCTCAGGATATGAGTTGTTAAGTGGATTCTGAGTAAAAGCAGCTGCCGTCTTTTCAGGATTGTTGTAATAACCCATAGCTAAAGAAGTACCCCTGACGCAAAGCTCGCCTTCTTCTCCGATCTTGCACTTTTCATTCTCATCATTAAGAAGCAATACATCGGTATTATGGTAAGGAATGCCTATAGGTAAAGGCTCTGATTCATTCGGACGTTCTTCAACCACGTAATATGTACAATCCAATGTAATTTCAATAGGACCATACAGATTTGCAAACACAGTATCAGGAAGTTTATCGTACCAGACAAGGAATTGTTTGGTCGGAAAAACCTCGCCTGCAAACCAGACAAGCCTCAGATCAGGCAAAGCAATCTTATCAAGCAGACCCATGTTTGCAATATTAACCATTATGGAAGGCACCCAGAAAATGAAATTAACACGGTAATCAACCAGCTTCTCCAATAAGCGTGCCGGAAATGCCGCCAACATAGCATCGAGCAATACTATCTGAGAACCGTTACACATTAACATGCAAAGTTCAAAATCAAAAATATCGAAAACAATCGGAGAAAGAGATCCTAAGACTTCTGACCCGTCAAAATCAAAACGGTCATTTGAAACAGCCATAAAATCGAAAAAACTTCTGTGATTCAACACAACGCCTTTAGGTGTGCCTGTAGACCCAGATGTGTTTATCAGACAAAATGGATCTGTATCAATCAACAATCTTCTCCGGGACAACAGTGTTGATTCGTCTACGATAATACTATTCCAATCAATCTCATCAATAATGATGACAGGGACATCTACGTCACTCAAAATCTTTGAAAATTTCCTGCTCGTAATTACTGCCGCAGGCTTTACAAGATCGAAAATATTCATAATGCGCTCATGAGGTGTTTTAACATCCAGATTCATGAACGGATTAGATGAATACATAATGCCTATATCAGCAATAACCGCATTGATCTCTTTGGGCAAAAATACAGCTATTGGTGTATTAACGGCGGCACCGGTAATCTCCATCAGGAGAGAACCTACTTTTTGAGACTGTTGCTTTAATTCACTGAAACTGATCTCATTATCATTATGTCTTACCGCGATAGAATCGGACCTGCTATTGATCGTACATTCAAAATAATCAAGCAAATGAGTTTTTAACATCGCAACCGCACCCTTATTACAATCTGTTCCTTTCAGTAATATCAATAGTTCTTCCGCCATCTACAACAAACTGCTGACCTGTAATCCATTTTGAACTGTCAGACAACAAAAATTCTACTGCCGGAGCAATATCAGCAGGTGTGCCTATGCCAAGAGGATAATTCATTTCGAACTGCTTCTTTACATTCTCATCAGAAAATAAATCCTTTGTCATTTCTGTAATCATTCCGCCAGGCAATACAGAATTAACTCTGACACCAGGAGCAAGCTCAATAGCAAGATTGCGCATCAATCCATCCAATCCGGATTTGGAAGCACCGTAAACACTAAAAGCAGCAGCGCCGCGATTGCTTATATTACTTGAAATAAATACAACTGACTTTAAGTTCTTGCCATTGATCTTTCTCGATGTAAGAACTTTGGTAATAAGTTCAGGAGCAAACACGTTAGTGGCGAAGGTATCATATAAAATCTTAGAATCAACACTGCGAAGCGGCATCATCTTCATCAGACCGGCACAATGGACAAAAGAAACAATGCTTATATCATTACCTTTAATCCATTGGGAAAGATCGTCTTCAATTCTAGTAGTATTAGTCAGATCATATGGCCATATCAAAACATTGTTTTTGCATAACGCCTTAGTTTCTGAAAGTCTTTCTTCATTTCTGCCGTTTATAATCAAATTATAAGAACCGGAAAGATAAACCGCCAATTCCCGGCCTACACCTGATGACGCTCCTGTCAGAAACAAATAATCCATATCAATCCCTCAAACTAACTCTATTGAGCTGTAAAGCCCCCATCAACATTAAAAACCGCTCCGGTAGTCCACTTTGAAGCTTCAGACAACAAAAATGCTATTACATTTGCAATGTCAATGGCTTCACCCCATCCAAGAGGATGCATCTCTTCGATCTTGTCTGAATAATCATTATCGAACATTGAACTTATACCGTTTGCCATTTTTGTTTTAATGAATCCAGGGGCAACACAATTAACACGTATATTCTTTTTTACCAACTCAATCGCTAATGATTTGGTCATACCTATAATTGCAGCTTTGCTTGTCGCATATGCAACATTTGCCGCAGAGCCGACAACACCATAAACAGAAGAAATAAAGACAATCGAACCCTGCTTACTGGTATCATGACCTGAATTACTGGAAAAACATTTTGCAAGAACCAGTCCAGCCTCAGTATTGATCCTCATCACCCTTTCAAATTGTTCGATTGAAAGTGCTCTTAACGGTAATACTGAAGGAATACCTGCACAGTGTACCAACCCGGTAAATGAACAGCCAAGTTCATTCTTTGCATCAGCTATAACACCCTTTATGCTATCCAGGTTCTTCAGATCAACTTCACGAATTATAACCGAACCGTTACTGCCATCCAATGAATCCTTCAGAGTAAGCAGTCCATCTTTATTTAGATCAAGAAGCAAAAGATTTGCACCTAATGCATAACAAAGCTCAGCGCATTCTCTGCCAATACCGGATGCTGCTCCGGTAATGATGATACTCTTTCCCTCTAAAGACATTGGATTAATCATTTTATACTATTCCGTTATAGTAATCAGACCATTACATTCAAGATATCCTGTACCGTCTTAAATCCCTTAATCTCAGCACCGGTTAACTTCTTACCAAACTCTTCTTCAACCATTACGATCAAAGAAAGCTTAGTCATCGAATCATACTCATCAATGTCATTAAGCAACATTTCCGGATTTAAAGCACCTTCGTCAACATCAAATGTTTCTTCAAGCAATGCAAGTTTTTCTTTCTCACTCATATTAGTTTCCTCCATTTATATATCATTTGATTGATAACCATCTTCAAAGTATTCATCTGTCTTTACAAGCGGCAATATATCTTTCTCATCAATATAACAATCAACCGCGCCCCATGATAAACCTATTCCATATCCGCTTAAAAGGAATCTAGATCTTCCCTTAACGGAATCAGCCAGATTTTTAACCAATGCCGTGGGTATGGAAGCAGATGACGTATTACCAAAAATATCAATAGATTTAAGACTTTTTTCTTCAGGAAAACCTGTTTTTTTAGCAATCTGCTTCATTATGAGCTTATTTGCCTGATGTAAAACAAGGTAATCATAATCTTCGGAAGAAGACTTCATTTCACTCATAAGATCATTGATCAAAGCCGGAGCTTCTTCTGTCGAAAAATTAAATACAGAAATGCCATCCATATAATCTACATCCCTGACTTTAACAGGATTACGATAGAACCCCCAAGGATGTATCAAAGCTCTAAAACGACTGCCGTCAGACTTTGACATAAAATTCATATCAGGACAAGCAGGATCTCTTACCAATAAAGTTGCGCTTCCTGCATCACCAAATAGAATATCTTCGTTATTTGAAACATCCTTACCGCATATAATATCTCTTGTTCCAGTTTCCCCGCACAATAGCAATCCATATTCGGCTTTGCTTTGCATCATCAGACTTCCTATAACATTAAGTCCATACACATAACCGGAACAGCCAAGACCAATATCAAAAGCCATACAATCAATTCCAATATTAAGTCGATGCTGCAAAACTAAAGACGTAGCTGGTTGTCTGTAATCAAAAGTTTGAGATACGTATATTAAAAAACCGATTTTGTTTCTATCGATTTGCTTTTCAGTAAGCAACTTCTCTGCAGCAGCGCAGCATAAATCTGAGTTAGTCTGTTGTGTTACGGAAACAAAACGACCTTCAACACCGGTATTTTTAATAAACTTCTTTAGTGTTCTCTCATCCATTCCGCTTCCTTCAAAGCCGAATTGTTCTTCTAAAGAAACCCATTTTGTTGGGACACCAACCGCAACTGCACCAATTCTAATACCACTTATAGTTGATAACATCTTAATCTCCTCAAATTAAGTCGTAGAAAAGCCTCCGTCTACCGGAAGAGTTATTCCGGTAATAAATCTTGCATCAGAAGATAATAGAAAAGCTATCGCATTCGCAACATCAATTGTCTCAGCCAACCCTAAATACTGCCTTCCAACAGCCTTCATGTTAGCTTCACTGTCCTCGCCCTGAACCTCAAGAAAATGTTGATACATTTCGGTATTCACCATTGATGGCGCTACAGAATTAATACATATACCTTTAGGACCAAGTTCTTTTGCAATACATCTAATCGCAGAATCCATTGCGGATTTAGAAGCAGAATATGCCACATGAGCTTTTTCACCCCTTAAAGAAGCAACTGAAGATACTGCTGCAATACGGAATCCGTCATTATAATTACCCCGCTTGGTTACCTGACGAACAAATTCTACAAAAGCAAAATAATTAGTCTTAAAAGTAGTCAACTGACGTTCATAAGTTAAATACTTAACAGGAACATCACCATCAGATATACCGGCAACATACGCCATTCCATCCAGCTTGCCATGCTCCGACACGATTATCTTAACGACGGATTCAATGGATTCAATCTCGGAAACATCACACAGATAATATGAAGCCTTATTCTCACCTATTTTATTACAAACTTCGATTAAGCGAGACTCTCTACGAGCCAACAAAATAACATCAGCACCCTGTTCAGCCAAAACGACAGCCACCTTCTCGCCAATACCAGAAGAAGCCCCAACAACCAATATTCTTTTGTCTTTAAAATCGATCAATAAGGTGCCTCCAAAAATCTCGGATAATGAACACTTCTCAATTATTATAATATATATTTTAAAAATTATACACAATTATGCCACATATGATAAACAGCGACCCTACGACCATTCTCGGTGTGATCTTCTCTTTAAGGAAAATAAAACTAAGCAATGGGATATAGATATAGCCTGCTGACTCCAAAAGAGCTCCCAATGTGAGCGGAACACCGGTATAAGCATACATAGTAAGCAATGTTGACAGGAAGAACATTGCATAAGCTCCGATAACTCTGACATTCAGATATTCCTTAATCAGACTGTCGTACTTTCTTGCAGCGCTTTTCTTGAGTATGATCTGGGAGATCGAAGATATCAGGACGGAGACAAGAAATACCAGAATGAATTTAAGCATTTTCACTGCCCTCCTCATTCTCATCCTTCATCTTACTGTTCTTAATCTCTCCGAAAATAAAGATATAAACGCCGATAAGGACTAATACAGCACCTGCGATCATCTTCCAGGTTATCTCTTCTTTAAAGAATAAAACACCCCAAAGGATAGCGTAGATTATCCCGATACCCCTGCACGCATAAGCAACAACAAGCGAGATTCTCTTCAAAATCTGCTGCCAAAGAATCGCATAAATAAATAAGATCAGGATCAAAGCTCCATAAAATGCAAAAAACGGAATGGATAAGAACTCCTGTCTCCCTGCCATTTTTGAACAGACTGCCCCAAACGAAACAATAATCAGAGCAATCTGAAGCAGAATGAAAGCACCGGCACTGAATTTCTTATCTTTCACAGGAAACATCCCTCAAATGAATTCAGCCGGCCCGATAAAATGACTTGATCAAGTCACAGATATACTCAATTTCATATGATTTCAAATTATAGTGCAGAGGCAATCTCAAAAGTCTCTCGCTCTCTTTTGTCGTATAGACGTCTTCACCGCTGAAACGGCCGTACTTGAGTCCGGCATCAGCAGAATGAAGCGGAACATAGTGGAACACTGCATTGGCACCATGTTCACGCAGATAAGCTATCAGTCTCGTTCTCTCATCCAGATCCTTAGCCTTGATGTAGAACATATGCGCATTGTGTGTACAATAGTCAGGAATATAAGGCAATTCGATCCTGTCTTTCAAAATGTCAACGTCATTTAACTGATCCCAATAGAGATTCCATTTTGTCATTCTGTCGTCGAAAATAGAATCTGCCTCTTCCAGCTGTGCCCATAAATATGCGGCATTAAGTTCACTCGGAAGGTATGAACTTCCCTGATCGACCCATGTATATTTATCAATCTGACCGCGGAAGAACTTTGAACGGTTAGTACCTTTTTCCCTGATAATCTCAGCCTGTTCGATCATGTCTGGATCACGGAGAAGGATAGCTCCGCCCTCACCCATACAGTAATTCTTTGTCTCATGAAAACTGAAGCATCCGTAATCGCCAATGGAACCGAGTGCCTTGCCCTTATATGAAGCCTTTACACCCTGGGCAGCATCTTCTACAACTTTAAGATTATGCTTTTCCGCTATAGCCAATATCTTGTCCATCTCACAGCCGACGCCGGCATAGTGAACAGGAATAATGGCTTTTGTCTTTTCAGTTATAGCTTCCTCTATCAGATCTTCATTGATATTCATCGTATCAGGTCTGATGTCGACAAATACGATCTTTGCTCCCCGTAATACAAATGCATCCGCTGTTGAACAGAATGTATAAGAAGGCATAATTACTTCATCGCCCTCTTTTATATCGCAAAGTAAAGCTGCTATCTCAAGGGCATGAGTGCAGGAAGTAGTAAGCATCGCCTTGGAAACACCGGTATTCTCTTCAATCCACTTATCGCATTTACGGGTATATTTACCATCACCGCACAACATGTGCTGCACGATTACCGCATCTTTTATATATTCAAGCTCTTTTCCTATTAATGTAGGCTCATTAAAATTGATCATAATATGCCCCTCACAATCAAAAAAATATTAGCATAACAAACCAATCTTTACCATAAATATTAATTGGCAGCCCATTAAAAATAATATAAACAGAAACAGTGATATTATGACCCGAACTCGCCCTTTTTGGGTGATCCGAACTCGATTATGTCGGCAATTCTGTCACATGCAAAACCATCACCATAAGGATTAATGGCGTGACTCATCTTCTCATATTCAGACTTATTATCAAGCAAACGGGAAAACTCCCTGTAAATAGCCTCTTCTTCCGTACCGACAAGCTTTAAAGTACCGGCAGCAACTCCTTCCGGACGCTCTGTAGTGTCGCGCAGAACAAGGACAGGGACGCCAAAGCCCGGTGCTTCTTCCTGAACACCACCGGAATCAGTCAGGATCAGATAGCTCCTGCTCATGAAGTTATGGAAATCTATTACATTTAAAGGTTCAATAAGTTGAAGTCTCTCATCACCGGCAAAAACATCTGAAGCAGCCTGTCTTACGATAGGATTCGGATGGATCGGATACACTGCTCTGACGTCGTCATGCTCATCAAGGACTCTCTTAACGGCAGAAAACATAGATCTTAACTTATCGAGGTTCTCTCTTCTGTGTGCTGTTATAAGGACCATGCGGTTTCCACTAAGAGAATCGATCACGGGATGAGAATAATCATCCTGATGAGTGGTCTTAAGCGCATCAATGACCGTGTTTCCTGTAACAAATATCGTTGAAGGATCTTTACCTTCTCTTATCAGGTTTTCTTTTGCAGTAACGGTCGGAGCAAAATTCAGTTCGCTGATTATTCCGATTCCCTGCCTGTTAAACTCTTCCGGGTACGGACTGTGAATATTGTAGGTTCTCAGGCCCGCCTCAACATGTCCGACCTTGACACCAAGATAGAATGCCGCCATAGCCGTCGCAAATGATGTGGAAGTATCACCGTGAACAAGGACTATATCAGGGCTGCACTCTTCAATGATCTTCTTCATTCCTTCAAGGACTTTAGCGGTAATATCGAAAAGTGTCTGTCCGCTCTTCATTATCGCAAGGTCATAATCAGGGATCACGCCAAAGGTATCTAAAACCTGATCCAGCATTTCCCTGTGTTGACCTGTTACAGCTACTATGGTCTTAATACCATCTCTGGATTTAAGCTCATTTACAAGAGGACACATCTTGATTGCTTCCGGTCTCGTTCCGAAAACAACCAAAACATTCCTGATGTCAGTCCTGCGTGTCATGACTTTTTCTTAAGTTTTCTCAGCCTTATAGCAGCGCCCAAACTGTTCTTCATTGTAGACGACACACGCATTTTGCTGTCGCCCTGCTTCTTATCATATCTTAACTTAAATCCGACTTCATCGAAAGTCGCTCCGCAAAGATGTAATTTGTAAAGCAATTCCATCATACATGCAAAGCTTCTTTCCTGAATGGGCTCTTCTCCGAAACGTTCTACAAGAGAACGGATTATTTTTTTGTCATAAAGCCTGTATCCGCAAGTATAGTCTTTTACTCCGGGAACCCTTAAAACGATCGAATAGTAATGCTTGGCCATATCACTCAGGAATTTGCGGTAACCCTTAAGGCCGATGACCTCGGCACCTTCACGGTAACGGGAAGCTATTACACAATCAACTGAAGAAGCCTTCATTTTTGCAAGCATTGGATGAATATAAACCGGAGAGTGTGTATCATCACCATCCATCAAACACATAAGATCATCTTCAGCACCAAACTTAAGGAAATTCTCAACGCTGGTGTTAAGTCCGCCTCTTAAGTTCTTGTTCTGCTCGTGGGCAATTATATTTATCCTGTCTTCGCCGTACTGGGCTGCTTTTTCGCGCATTTTTGCCTGAGTATTATCAGTACTCTTATCATCGATAGGACATATGATCAGATGATATCCTTCTTCTTCAAGTTTCGCGGATTCATTCATCCACTCGTCTATCAGAGCACCGATGTTTAATTCTTCATTGTAGCAGGGCAAAAATACGAACAGCTTTTTCATAGACTCATTTTATCCAATCAACAGTAATCTCATGTATCTCAAGGTTATCTCTCTTCTTAATGTATTCAGGAGCAACCTGCGGGAACATGGCGCAGCTTAGTATATCCTCTTCAGAAGAAGCAATATCACTGTACTGTTCTCTTATTGATTCAAGTTCAGGCTTCAGCTGATCTGCAGGACGGCAGGAAAGGACTTCATCATCGCCTATTGCCATCTTACGAACCTCTTCATTGACAGTACCGGGCAACTGGCCGTATTCGCCGCGGAGAAGGCCTTTGGACTCTTTGGTGAAAGTTTTATAACGACCCATAAGAGTGTTGAAAACAGCCTGTGTTCCGACGATCTGGCTTGTAGGTGTAACAAGCGGAGGATATCCGAAATCTTCCCTGACTCTCGGAACCTCAGCAAGAACCTCATAAAGGCGGTTCTCGGCATTTGCCTGCTTAAGCTGTGAAATGAGATTTGAGAGCATTCCGCCCGGAACCTGATAGATAAGCGTATTGGGATCTACGCGGAGAACCTTTGAACTGATAAGCCCCTCATTCTCCATCTTTGCAGCGACACCTCTGAAATGAACCGCAGCATCGTTGAGCTTATTAAGATCAAGACCTGTATCACGATCTGTTCCGGCAAGAGTGGCAACAAGTGATTCGGTTGCAGGCTGTGACGTGCCATTTGCAAAAGGAGACAATGCACAGTCAACGATATCAACGCCTGCCATCGCAGCCATGAGATATACCATTGAGCCTGTACCTGTCGTGTTGTGCGTATGAAGGTGGATCGGGATTGATACCTTCTCCTTAAGCTTCTTAACAAGGCTGTAAGCATCGTTGGGAAGCAGAAGGTTTGCCATGTCCTTGATGCAGATCGTATCTGCGCCCATCTGCTCAAGTTCTATTGCCTTCTTAACGAAGTACTCCTCGTTATGTACGGGGCTTACCGTATAGCTCATTGCGGCTTCGACCATTCCGCCGTACTTCTTAACTGCCTTGATGGATGCCTCCATGTTGCGGACATCGTTCAGTGCATCGAAAATACGGACTACATCAATACCGTTCTCAATGGATTTACGGCAGAACGCATCGACCATGTCGTCTGCATAGTGACGATAACCCAAAAGGTTCTGTCCGCGAAGGAGCATCTGAAGTTTTGTATTAGGTAATGCTTTGCGGAGAGTCCTGAGTCTTTCCCAGGGATCTTCACCGAGGAATCTCATGCAGGCATCAAATGTAGCTCCGCCCCAGCATTCAATTGACCAGTAACCGATGCTGTCCAAGACCTCACATGCAGGAAGCATGTCTTCCAGCTTCATTCTGGTTGCCGCCTGTGACTGATGTGCGTCTCTTAAGATCGTATCAGTGATCATCAAAGGCTTTTTGATATCAAAAAGTTCACTCATCAAAGAACCCTCACTTAACTTCGAACAATACGTCACCGCCGGCAACAGTACCGCCTGCAGTGCAGTTAACGGATGCAAGAGTTCCTGCTACGGGTGCGGTGATCTCATTTTCCATCTTCATAGCTTCGAGAATGAGAACAACATCGCCTGCCTTAACTTCATCACCCTCATTCTTGAGGATCTTGATGACTGTACCCGGCATGGGTGCTACTACAGAACCTGAAGATACTGCAGCGGGCTTTGAAGCTGCCTTGGGAGCTGCTGCAACAGGTGCAGATGCAACAGGTGCGCTCTGTACTTTTACAGGCTGTACGGGAGCACCATTGCTTCCGATAAGCTCAACATCCATCTCATATGTCTTGCCTTCAACTGTAATACGATATTTACTCATTTTGTTATTCTCCTAATTGATATTTATGATAAGAAATCTTGTTGTCTTCAATAAACTGCTCAAGACTGCTCTTTTTAACTTCCTTGAAGGAACGTACGATAACGTGATTTGTATCAACGCCGTTCTCTTCCGCAATTGCAGCAACTGCCATTGCCACGATCAATGATTCTTCCACAGGCTTCATTCCTCCTTATAACGGGATATTGCCATGCTTCTTATAGGGCAATGAACGTTCTTTTGTCTTAAGCATATTGAATGCTTCTGAGATCTTGGATCTTGTCTCTTCTGGAAGGATTACTTCGTCAACATATCCATGCTCAGCCGCAATGTAAGGATTCATGAACTTGTCGTTATATTCATTCAGAAGTTCTTCCTTCTTTGCAGCAGGATCTTCCGCATTCTCGATCTGTTTCTTACCGATGATGCTTACGGCACCTGAAGCACCCATTACTGCGATCTCGGCAATAGGCCATGCATAAACCACGTCAGCACCGGTTCCCTTACTGTTCATAGCGATATAAGCTCCGCCGTAAGCCTTTCTCATGATGAGACTTACCTTCGGAACCGTAGCTTCGGAATAAGCATAAAGAAGCTTTGCACCGTGACGGATGATGCCGCCATGCTCCTGCTGTGATCCGGGCAGGAATGCCGGAACGTCAACAAGTGTAAGAAGCGGTATGTTGAAGCAGTCACAGAAACGGATAAATCGTGATGCCTTATCTGATGCATTGATCTCCAACGAACCGGCCATGTACAAAGCCTGATTTGCGATGATACCGATAGTCTCACCGTCAAGACGGCCGAAGCCGATGATGATGTTCTTTGCAAATGATTCCTGGATCTCAAAGAAGCTGTTCTCATCTACAAGGGAATTGATAACGTTTCTTACGTCATATGCTTTCTTGGAATCAGCAGGAACGATTGAACTTAATGAAGCGCTGTTATCTACTGCCGTACCGGGAACATTCATGGAGTCATCAAGATTGCACTGCGGCAAATAACCCAGGAGCTGACGGACACCGTTAAGGCATGAAAGATCATCGGGATATACGAAATGCGCAACACCTGATGTTGAGCTGTGAACTGCAGCACCGCCGAGATCACTTGAAGAGATGACCTCACCTGTTACAGACTTAACAACGGCAGGACCAGTGATGTACATCTGGCTGTAGTCAGTCATGAAGATGAAGTCCGTGATTGCAGGAGAATAGCATGCACCGCCTGCACAGGGTCCCATAATGACTGAGATCTGAGGGATAACACCTGATGCGATCGTATTACGGTAGAAGATATCAGCGTAACCTGAAAGGCTGTCGATACCTTCCTCGATCCTTGCTCCGCCACTGTCATTGATGGAAATAAAAGGAGCCTTCATCTCCATTGCCTTATCCATGGCATGACAGATCTTGAGCGCGTGAGCTTCACCTAATGATCCTCCGCCTACGGTGAAATCCTGTGAAGATGCAAAAGCCAGACGTCCGTGAATATATCCGTAACCGGTAATTACACCGTCACCGGGCTTTTTCTTCTTGTCCATGCCAAAATCCGTGGCACGGGAAGTGATCATGTCATTGATCTCCACAAAAGTCCCGTCATCGAAAAGAGCTTCCATACGCTCTCTGGCTGTTAGTTTGCCGGATGCGTGTTGTTTTGCAATGCGTTCTTCACCGCCTGCTGCAGCAACAGTCTCCCTGCGCTGCATAAGCTGGTTAACGCTTTCCTGCCATTTCTGATCCATTATCAATATTTCCTCCAAAGAATTAATCAATCAAAATCCACCCTCACGGGTAAATAAAATAATTAATAAATAGGCAAACGCAATAAAGAGTTTACCACCTAATTAAGATAAATCAAAGACAAGATAGAGAAATACTGTATTTTATTAAGCCGGCTTTGACGCAACAACAAGGAAATGAGGACTCATTCCCATCATCGTCTCTTCGTGTTCTGTTGCTCTGATGATCTCAAGAATCCGTCCGCGTCTGAATTCATCATTCCACTTCTCATTGAGGTCAGGCGTAATCCACGAACAGCCCTCAACAGCAGCTCTCTCAATAACATTAAACCCTGACTCCGTGACCTCATCTCTAAGGCCGCCTATCGTATGGAAATATGCATTCGAGATAATATATGGATACTCAGAAGGCTTAATATGTTCACCTGTATCCATCTCGCGTCTAATCATATCCATGTAGATATCATCATCAAGGAAAACATTATTCCCATATACCGATAATGCCCATGTGGCAGAACTGAATTTTGATATTCCCGCTGCAACCAGGATGCCGCCGGGTTTTAAAACGCGGCTCGATTCAGAAAGAACTCTCAGCCTCTCATCCTTTTCGAGAAGGTGATACAAAGGGCCCATAAGGAGCACCATATCAGCACTGTTATCAGGCTTTTCAATCTTACGCGCATCACCGGTAATTGCCTCATATGGTATGGTCATGTGTTCTTTGGCATATTCAACTGCAACAGGCGCAAGTTCTATCAAAGAAACCTCATGGCCAAGACCTGCCAGCCAATCGGCATACTTCCCGATTCCGCCGCCTATGTCGAAGATCTTAAGTTTACCCTTCAGATACCTCGAGATGATTTCTTTGGACCTGTAAAACTCGACAACACCAAGGCCCCGTTCAAGACGGCCTATCTCTGCTCCGCCATTATAAAACTCATATACCGCTTCGTTGTTTTCCATATCATCCACTGCCTTTTTCTATATGATAAAGCAAAATGCGAATACTAAATATCCGCTCTTAATAACTTGCAATATGTTCGTGGAAAATCAGGGCTGCTGTCAGCCCTGCTGGCTTTTAAGGATATCAACAAGAAGTGCCCAGCGTGCAACTTGAACAGGGTTTTCCGAAGGAGTAAAGAAATAGAGCCTGTTGTCGTGATAAAGCTCAAATCTCTTTCCGCATTTGAATTCAAGCGGCGGAAGATCCTGGACAGGAATGGAGAATTCTTCTGTAGCAGATCTGTACTTAAATCCGTTCTTATCAAGAGTGCACTCTCCGCTGTCTCTCTTAAGTGTTCTTCCGTTCTTCCCTAACTGCTTTACCTTAACGTCAGCGCAAAGCTCAAGAGAATCCAGTTCCTTCAACTCGGCATCACGGACAGCATCGTAATACTCAGGTATAGACTTGAGTTTGCCCTTAAAGTGATATGTATTGTCTAACGAATGAACTGCGCCGCATGACCTGCAGATAAGGTCATTCCCTTTGCTTGTCATCTTATAGAGTGCTCCGCAGTCAGCACAGCGGTAAAGGAGTCTTTCGAGCCCCTTTGCCTTATCCTTCTGCTTATAGGAGATATCCGTAATTCCTGATGCGTCGTTGTAAAGCGTATCACCGATGATATTGTCGATCTCATAAGCTGTCATTGATGCTATCTCCTCACGCTTTAAAACACGCTCGACTCTTACTGTAACATCAGACGAATATGCGATTCTGCGCCACTTCGGATGAGCATAATAAGCACCAGTGATCCTGACCAGGACCAGATCAACGCCCAGTTCCTTGTAATAAGCACCTCGCTTCTCATAAACAGAATTCGTTCTTCCGTCAGGTGATAAACGCTCTTCGGGGAAGCTTACTACCGGGAAACCTTTTTTCAGTGTCTCTTCGATTTTAGCTTTAGCATCCGGATCATCTGTCAAAAGTTTTTTGGGGATAAAACCGCAGTGCTTCTGTATCAGCCTGAAAAGAGAACTTATACAATAATAACCGTTATGCACGAATGCAGGGCTTCTGTGGTTTGACAGATAGTAAAGATATGCGAAGTCAACAAAGCTCTCACTGTTCGACAAGACCATATAAGGAAGATCAGCTTCAATAAGGTGCTCATCTTCAATAACGGGCTTTTTCTTTCCAAAGCGCAAAAGCTTTACGACCATGAAGAATATATCAAAGAAAAGCGAATCCGGCGTGCCGTCAGTTCCCTTCAGTACAAAACGGTGCATAAACCAGTATATCAGCGCGAAAAGAAGCACTGACAGGATTATTACAATAAGCAGCAAAAGCCAGAGCGGAATACTGTTGGAGAAGAACAGTTTTCCGGCCTGTCCGATAAGTACAGATACGACAACAGACGGAATGGCACTCGTAGATACAGTAAGCATGTACTTTCCGTATGAGATCTTAGTGCTGGCACCGTAATAGCAGATCGCGCCAAAAGGAATGAACGGCATAAAGAACAGAAGATAGAGCAGGAGAACTATATTTCTGTCTTTGGCACTGGATGCGATCTTGTCGATCATGCCGCGGTTCTTCTCATATGTGGAACTGTTGAAATTAAACACTCTGACAAGCAGGAAGATGATCGTGGCACCAAGACAGATACCAATATCGCAAAGCGGTAATGAGATATAAAGCGGATAGCTGATACCACTCGCGATCTGGATGAACTCGGCAGATACGAATACGATGATCATCTGCAGAGCTTCTATAAGGATGACGCTGATACCTCCGACAATGCCCTTGCTCTTCAATAGAGCACTTGCGCCATCAATATCGTTATTCATCTGCATCCTGAACAGCGGAATCATTACATCCTTAAGAAAGAACGCAAACAAAACAATTATGACCGCAAGTATGGCTATTATCGCGATGTGCTCGCCGCTGATTACCTTTTTCTTACCCGGCGCGCTTCCCATCTCTAAAAGCCTTTTCGAATGTATAAAACATGTCACCCCTTTATTATTACCCAATCTGGCACTTCACCATAAAATAGATATTATCAAATCACCGCCTTCAAGACAACTTACATAAAAACCCTGCCGGTCACATTCTTTGACAGGCAGGGATCACTATAGGTCTTACGTCACAGGATCACTGATTGATCGAATCGAGATATTTATGGAATTTTTCCTTTTCGGCATACATATATTTGTCAGCACGGTCAATATAATCGTCTATGGAGTCCTCGTCATCAGGTTCGATCACTGAAAAACCCATACTTGCATGAAGCATAAAAGAAAGGTTCAGTGACTTGAATTCATTAGTCATAGACTCAGAAATCTGCTTTATAAGTTCCTCTATGGAATCCGATTCAGGGTAAGGACCGACGGCAATAAACTCATCTCCGCCATATCTTCCGAAGATCCATTCCTTCGGAGAATTGTTCCTGAACGCCTCTGCAGTTGCTCTTATGGCAAAGTCGCCATTCAGATGCCCGTGTACATCATTTATGGTCTTCATCCTGTCGATATCGGCGAAAACAAGAATGCTCTTCTGCTTATTCTCTTTCCTTGTACAGATGAAGTCGTAAAGCACCTTTTCGCAGCCCATACGGTTATACATTCCCGTAAGCGCATCAGTCATATATATCTGCTTCAGTTCATTATTTGTACGTTCGGAGAAGATATGGAGTCTCATACAGAACAATTGGGCATTCATGTTAATCATGAACTTGCTCATAGACATATTGAAAAGCAGTTCCGGCGAATTCTTTATAGCTACGTAACCGATAATGTAATTCAGATAATTAAGCGGAGCAAATACATAGAGGTTGGATTCACCGTCTTCATGCGAATAATCCGGATAGAGCATTTTGGAATCGAATGTTCTAGGCGGAATCCTTTTCCCGTTCCGGAACTCATAAAGGATATCCATGTGAGAACTGTATCCTCTTACTCTTTCAGGATACTGGTCATCATTCAGTTCGAAGAAATCGGGTTCAGTGCAAAGACAATAATCCGGACCCAACGCAGGAAGATCATTGGTACTCATTATTCCCTTCTCATAGAAATCTTCCTTTTTTGTCGCCATGGATAACGGTATCTGCATTCCCTGAAAGAATATATCCATCATATCCTGCTTTAGTGTCTCGTAATATGAATTTCTTACTGTATTATAGCGGTTCCTGATCGCATCTTCGGAAGCCTGACAGCCGCAGCTCTCAGAAGGAACGAAAAATGACTGACAGACCTCCGTAAATCTCTCATCGGGATTCTGAATCTGATACATGAGCTTTTCGTAAGCTAATTGACCAAATCTCTCCCAGCCTCTTGAAACCGTTGCAAGAATCGGGAATGTATATTGCCCTATCTTATTCATATCAAAACCGGTCAGCAGTACATCCCTCGGGACATCGTACCCTTTCTCGCTCAATGCGGAGTACACGCCCAGTGCCATATAGTCGTTTGCACAAACAATGGCATCCGGCAGTTCTTTGCCTTCATTCAGGTAATTACTCATCTGAAGGTAAGCCGTATAGAATCCGAAATCACATTGAAATTCACCGTAAAGCTCAATGTCATGTTCTTTAAGAACATCTATCAGGGCCTGACGCCTTGTAGAATTCTCAACATTACCTTCTATACCGTTGACATATATGATCTTTTTCGCTTTGTGATGCTCAACAAGATGGATCGCGAGATCTCTTACACCATTATAATTCTCTGATTTAATGCAGGACATTCCGGGCACTTCGACCTCGAGAGAAAGCATCGGCACACCGGCTCTCTGAAAACATGCACATACACGTTCCTGTTCATCGGGATAATTGTATGTGTTTGTCAGCATTATCGCGCCGTCAAAGTCTTTCGGATCCGGAAGATGAAAAATATTAAGCTGACACTTATTCTGAAGCTCATGCGAATTGGCAGTGCAATATGTAACGAACACAAATATATCTGTGCCGTCCTCCCTTGCTTTTTCCTGCAGTCCTGTAACTACACACTCAATAAAATCATTACTGAATCCGTTGGTAAATACAGCAATCCGGTGATTCATATATTTCTCCTCTGCATAATTATACCATTGAACAGATAGGATTAAAGTAACAGCCGTAAAGGATGTATTGAATATTTGTTAATTAGTTTTAGGTATATTTAAAGTATCCGTTCTAAAATCCAATTATCAACATAAGGAGACAAGCAGTATGGATAACAAAAAATATATTAAGCTGTTATCACTTATATCGGCATCAGCACTATTGATCCAAGTAACAGCCTGTAATAACAAAATGACTGAAACCGGAATCGTCCGTGAATCCTCAGAGATCACAACAGAAGGATCAACTTCTGCATCATCTACTGAAGCAACGGTCATTCAGACAGAAACTTCTACTGAAACAACACCATCTGTTCCTTTGACTGCAGAAGACATCACCGTTAACGACACCATATCCAGTGACAACGACAGTGAACACGCCATAGAATCGAATGGTGAAATGTCAGAATACTCTAATATCATGATTACAAAATCAGGTGATTCAGACGAAGGAGACAAGGCCGATTTTTACGGAGATAATGCTGCTATCTTTGCAACCAACAGTTCAACACTCACTCTCAAAGAAATAATTGTTGATACTGACGGTAAACACGCTAACGCTGTTTTCTCATACGGAGACGGGACAACAGTCAATATCAGCGATTCAGTAATTACAACCAGCGGAGATTGTTCCGGAGGGCTCATGACAACAGGAAACGGCACAATGAATGCCTCTAACCTGACAATACATACAACCGGCGGTTCTTCTGCGGCTATCAGATCGGACAGAGGAGGCGGAATAGTCACGGTTGACGGTGGTTATTATCAGACAGACGGAAGCGGTTCTCCCGTTATTTATTCAACTGCCGATATCACAGTTAACAACGCATATATGGAATCCACCTCTTCTCAAGGTGTAGTTGTTGAAGGCAAGAACTCAGTAACTTTAAATAATGTAACGCTTGTTGCATCAAACATCACCAAACGTTCCAATAAATCAGATTACTATCAGGCTGTCATGATCTATCAGTCGATGTCAGGTGATGCTTCAGAAGGCATGGCAACATTCACTATGACAGGCGGATCACTTACAAATACTAATGGTGATATTTTCTTTGTAAACAATACATCGACTACTATCACTCTAGAGAATGTTGAGATCACAAATCAGGATACTGACGGTGTATTTTTACGCGCAGCTGCTGCAGGATGGGGATCTGAAGGTAAAAACGGAGGCAGAGTCACTCTTTATCTGAAAGACCAATCTCTTGAAGGCGATATAGTCGCAGACAGCATTTCAGAGGTCAACATGTATCTTGAAAGCGGATCAACATATTCGGGAACAATAAATGCCGATAACGAAGGTAAAGTCAATATTGAGATCGAATCCGGCTCAAAGTGGGTTCTGACAGGTGATTCATATGTCACATCACTTACCTGCGGCGAAAACGCAATCGATCTTAACGGATATAAGCTGTATGTAAACGGCGAAGCATATAATCAATAAACAGAATCATAACAAGGGGTTTGGACATCCAAACCCCTTGCCTCTTTCATCTGTGATTTAGTCAACGTTTTTCAGCGCTTCATCCATCGGTATCTTCCTGATCCTTATGTAATCTATAACAGAGACAAACATATATCCGATAAGCAGATATACAACTGACAAAACCATTGATGAAGGCTTCATAAAGAACGCGAAATACCCGTCCATCTGAAGCATAAACGCTTTGAATACCCATATCATCAGGTATAATCCTGCTGCAAAACCTACAAGAGAGCATATGCATACTACAAAAGCTGTCGGAAGGATATATAAAGATCCGATCTCGCTGTTCTTAAATCCCAGTATCTTTACCATCGATATTGAGCGTTCGTTACGTTCAATGATTATCTTCGCAAGAAGATAGATAAGCGCAGCCGCAAGAACTATAAGAGCATACTTGAAGATATTTATAAAGTTGCCGACCGAGTGCATCAGCTGGTTCGTTACTTTGGTCATATCTTCAGCTGTGATAACTATAGCGATATCCTGTTCATCAATATCCTTTATCTCGTTATTCGAGAAAAAGCCTGTAAACTCATCTTCCTTCATACCGAAAACAGAACTGAAAGTCTCAATATCCATAAATACGGCAATACCGCCCTCATAATCGATAATTCCGTCAACGGTAAACTCATAGGACTTATTCTCATATTCCTCGTTGAGAGTAACCCTATCTCCTTCTTTAATGCCAAACTTGTCGGAAAATGCTGTTGAGATAAAGATATGCCCCTCTTCGGTTCCGGAGCTGAGTGCAACATACTTACTGTTTTTGAGGATACCGTACACTGTTACGCTCTCATCTCCGCCGCTTCCCATTCCCTCACGGAATGAACTCGTTTTCTTAGGATATAACAGGTTTTTGGAACTGAATTTCTCAGCGCTTTCCTCCGAAGTGGTAATTACATTTCCGTCAGAATCCTTGTATCCCATCAGCATGTACTGATAATCAGAAAGAACCATCTCAGATGCTCTTTCACTGTAGTGATTGAGAGAATCCGGCAAACCGAATGCAAAACAGAGCATCAATTCAATGAATATTACGCCGAATATAAGAACCGCATAGTTCGGCATATTCTGGAACAGGATCCTTAATCTGAATCTTCCGAGAAATGACCACGAAGGAAGTCTTCTTGCCTTCGTTCTTCTTGACTTTGTCAGATCGTTTCTTAAGAACTTCAAAGGACTTAACTGTAGTTTTTTCACGATTACAAAAAGATTGATAAAGAACATCAAAAGAAGCGGAATTACAGTCGTCTTGATAAGCGCCGTCTGACTCCATACGGGTGTGCATACAGGCAGGCTGTAACTGTTGTAGTAAAGGAATACCGCCATATTACGGAATACCGTATATCCGAGGACATTGCCTGCCACCGCACCTATCAGAGTAACTATCAGAGGCATGGACATATAATGAACGATAAGTTCTCCCTTGCTGTAACCCGATGCTCTGAGTGTACCGATAACTGAGGCTTCCTTATCGATGGTATTGCTGATCGTTATTGCGAAAATGAATGCTATTACTGCAATAAGTATGTAGCAGAATATACTGGTGCCGGTTGAGTCTCCTTCAATATCAGCCGGTGCAAAGTTACTTGCCTGTCTCAGATATTCAGGAAGATAGTTGTCGATCTCATTATCGTAAACGAGTGTCTGTGTGATGAGCGATTTGAGGAAACGCTCTGACCAGTCAGCCTTTTCGATCTTGTCAGCAGGCTTGACGTCATATACAAACGAGTAGTTGTAGTGAACTCTCGAATCCAGCGACTCAAACGCCTCAGGTGTCACCATGGCAACATCAAAGCCGAACGCATCAAACATAAGGTCCGTATTTGATTCATGGAGTGTCAGATAATCAACATAGGATAACAGTCCTACGATCTCGAATTCCTTACCGCCGACGGTAATCGTGTCACCCACCTTAATACCGGTATTATCGGCATGCATTCTGTCGATGGCAATCTCCGAATCATTCAAAGGTGCACGGCCTTCATTGAACGATGCAAGGTTTATCTCCGCATCGCTCGAGAAGACTCTAACTGTCGCATCTTCAATACCGTCATTATCGTTATCCTCAGATTCATCTCTGTAGAAATCTTCATATAGAGTTACAGGAACAGGCTTAAAACCGTCATCGTTAAGATTATACTGTTCAGAGATGTCTTCCCATTCCCCGTCAACAGCTTCTATAACAGCATCATGTGCTTCCGAATAAGCTTTATCAACAGCTTCCTTGAATTCTTCTGAATCACGCGCCTCTTTAAGCGCATCTTCGAAGTTTTCCTCCATCGCGGTATCTATCTGAGACTTGATCATATCCTCGTCTGTGATTCCATAAGCCTGACACTGCGCCCTGACGCCTTCTTCAATAGCAGCCGTTACCTGGTCGTTCAATTCTTTCTCAACAGCTTCTGCAACTTCTTCATCAGATTCTTTAATGCCTTCATCGATGAAATACTGTCTTACATCAGCCATCTCACCTTTGCTTATAGCTTCAATAAGCTTGGGGGAAGCTTTCTCCTTTAGTTCAAAAGAACCGTCTTCCAATTTGAGCGCTTCTCTTCCTTTTTCTATGGAATAGAGCATACTGTCATGACCGACATACATACCTGAAATAACACCTATCATTACAACCATGAAGATGATTATTACGAGATACTTATGCCAATCGGAAGCGAGTTCTTTGGGAATTCGCTTAACAAGTGGATTTCTCATATATAAGCCTCCTTACCATTCGAGCTCAGAAGCCGGTATTTTCTTGTCGTTGATGTCATTATGACGGACAACACCATCTCTTAATTTGATCACGTGATCTGCCATGTATTTGATAGCTTCATTGTGTGTGACCATTATTATCGTATTGCCGAATTTTACATTGCAGTCTTCAATAAGCGCCAGGATCTCTTTGGAAGTCTTGTAATCCAAAGCGCCTGTCGGCTCATCACACATAAGAATGTCCGGATTCTTAACAACAGCTCTTCCTATAGATACTCTCTGCTGCTGTCCTCCGGACAACTGATTAGGATACTTATACTTATGGTCCTGAAGCCCAAGTGTTGTGATTACTTCCTCCACATCGAGCGGCTTATCGGAAAGATAAGCACCTACTTCAATATTCTCTTTTACATTCAGGTTTGGTATCAGGTTGTACATCTGGAAGACATACCCGAGATGCTTCCTTCGATAGATCGTAAGCTGCCTCTCGTCCATGTCTTCAAGTTTGTCTCCATTGATACTTACAAAACCCGAATCCGGTGTATCGATACCGCCTATAATGTTCAGAAGTGTCGATTTACCGGATCCTGAGGGTCCAAGCAAAACACAGAACTCTCCCTTTTTCACCGTAAAGTTCATACCCCTGAGAACTTCCTGCTTTGCTTCTCCTGATCCGAAACTCTTTTTCAAGTCCGAGATCACCAAGAAATTTTCTTCCATGTGTCATAACCTCCGAGTTTTTATTAACTCCCGGATCTTTCAAAACAAAAGACCCAAGCATAGCGAACTACACCTGGGTCATTAATAATTCTAAATAACATCATGTATAGTTCTACTGCTATACATGAGTCTCGCAATTTAAAACAAGCCAGACTGTTAGGTCAGGATGTTGACTTGCTACGCGTTAGCGCTTGCTACTCCCCCATGGGAATCATGTTATGAAAATATCATACGGCCGATAATCCTGTCAACCTCACTGAAAACATTTAGTCAGATTGACATTATATTGCAAATGATTTGAAGATTATTTGTTAGCATTGGCTAACGCGATCCGTGTTCCTGTAAATCCGGTTTCCCAGATTACGGAAACTGCCATGAGTATGTAATTCATGGAATACAGACCTAACAAAAAGGCAGCCAAAACAGGTAACATTGCCCCTGCAACAGGGAAACCGGCAAATGAGGAATACAGATCTCTCCTCTTCCTTTTGCTGCAGATACATATGATTCCACGGATTTCATAAAGGATCATCAGAATAACAGACACGGTCCAAACAACGATAGTCCAGTCAAAATAAAATCCCTCAGGAAGAACTTTTATGTACGGATCAGATGACTTAAACAACAGCAGCACGATTATTACTGCGATTTGTCCGTACTGAGCCATCAAAGACAGCACTTTGTTACTATTTTCCTTTAGTAATTCCCGGACGGGATTCTTTTTCTCCCATATCAGTTTCGGGATAATAAACAATACCAGACAAATGAGACCCGTTGCAGATATTCCTAATCTGTATGGCTTATTTTCCCCAAAAATAATTGAACTTACTCTGACCGTGCTGATGTTATCGCCATAATGGTCCTTAAGCTGGCAGTACAGGTAAAGAGGCTGATCCGGCCTTGTATGATCGCTGCCATAAATTCCCATCACTTTACCGCCTACGGAATCATATGCCTCGATGAAGTTTTTAACAAGATAGTTCTCCCTTTTCAGTGATAAGCCTTCATATACCGTCTCATCAGAAAAGTATTCCACTCCCTGTCTCATGCATTCAATGGCTTTATCATATTTCAGCGAGTCTTTCTGACCGTTTTCTTCGAGATAAGACAAATATCTCAATCCAGTCGTGTCACATTCGAAACCGATTTCCGTCCCGTAAAAAACCGTCTCCGGACAATTTCTCTTTATATCCTGAAAGAACTGATAGTAATACTCATTACCTGCCGCGCTTCCCTGAAGATCTTCAAAGACCGCATCAATGATAGCGTCATCATCTTCGTGCATCCAATCATTTAAAAACTCGGCAGTGTAATATGGCAGTTCAATAAACAAATTACGGTATCCTTCACTATAATATCCCATCCACAGATCGTATTCGGTATCATAATAGGATTCTATACCATGATACTCACCATAAAGCCTGATCTGAGTTGTATCATCAGGATACTCATCAACAGAGTGATCCTTATACGAAAGAATCATACCGGAAGAAACTAAGGATATAAGAATTGTAAAAGCAATTATCGAAGATATCCTTATTTTCATACTCACCTCATTGCATTATGCCCACTTTTTCGAGAACGCATCGTAAGCACCGGTCTTAAATCTCCTGACAGCGTAATTATAACATGGAAGCAGAAGTCTCATTCCATACAACAATTTCATTAATAAACATTGGTTGTTAACGTGTTTGATAGTATCCTCTCATATGTTGATCAGATATAGGTTAAACCGGTTTTTAATTCCAGATAAAACACTTAATTGTCCTCCCTTTCCATGAAGCCTTCGGGGAAATCGTCATGCTCATCTGCCATGAAGGCTTCTTCCATCTCCTCTTCCTCGGTCTTTGGAGCTTCAGGTTCTGCCGTATCTTCCGGTTCCGATCCACCATACCGAATCTCTTCCGGTTTCACCGTGACGGTTCTTTGAAAGATATATATAAGCAGGCTTTGCATCTGTGTTATCGATATTGGTATCAGGGCCTGAAGGAGTATTCCCGTTATCCTTATCGCCGTAGTAATCGGGCCTGTCTACGAACATGACTGTATCCGCATCCTGTTCTATAGCGCCTGAATCCTTGAGGTCTGCAAGCTGCGGCGTATGGTCGTTTCTCTTGGCGGTATCTCTTGAGACCTGGGCCAGTGCTATTATCGGGACCTTTAATTCCTTGGCAAGGCGCTTAAGCTGGTTTGAGATGGCTGTGACTTCCTCATATCTGGATCTGCCGGACATTTCATTCAGATGGATGAGCTGCAGATAGTCCACTATTATCAGCCTCGGCGGATTTCCCGAAGAAATCAGCTGCTGGATAGATGTCTTTATGGAATCCGGTGTCGTATTGGAGCTGTCGTCCAGATATATCGGGTAATCGGAAAGCTTTTTAAGGGCATTATCTATCTGCTTCATGTCGGCTTCGGAGAGCTTTTTGGAGCTTAAGACTTCGCTTAGGGGCTTATTCATGCATGAGGACAGGAGACGTGTATTGATCTCATCCTTGCTCATCTCCACGGAAAAGATAGCGACTGTCTTATTGTTGGCGGCGACATTTACGGCCATATTGACGGCAAGAGCGGACTTGCCCATGGCAGGACGTGCGGCAAGGATATTGAGTGACCCGGGCTTTAATCCGCCTAACATGGAGTCCAGTCTGGGAAACCCGAGCCTAATCTTTCTTCCGGCATTCTCGTCCTTTAATTCCACCATCAGGCGGTTCATGGTGGTCTTAAGGGAGCTTGAGAGCTTCTCAAGGCCCTGCGCATTGCCTTCAGGCCTTATCTTCGTAAGCTCGGAGATCGCAAGATCCACGACTGCATCAGACCTTCTGTCTCCTTTAAGGGCAATCCTCTTTATCTCGTCAGCGGCGCTCAAGATCTTGTGGATAGCGCTCCTCTCTTTTATGGCTTCGATATAACCGTCGAGAGCGGATTGTACGGCGGTCATATCACCGATACGGTAGATATAGCGCTGGCCGCCTGCTTTATCTGCGAGGTTCCTCCTTTCGAGCTCGCTCATGACGGTGAACCTATCTATCTGGGCGTTCGAGAAAAACATATCCATTATGACCGTAAATATAACCTTGTTCCGGTTATCCGTGAAATCGTCAGCGGTGATCCTGTTCCAGGACGCTTCCAGGATAGCGTTGTTCTTTCTCATGCACAAAGAGAGCAATGCCATCTCAACTTCAACATCGTTATTGTGTTCTTCTATTAGATTATCCATGTTTTCCATCCGTCTTTCTCCTCTCAGGCAAAGTCTATGGGTTCATTATATGAATGGTCAAGTTCTGTTATGGGGACAACAGTTCGGTTTTGGGGACAGTTTTCATTTCGTCAGTCTTCAGCGGACCCGGTTGCATCCGCAAACGAAAGCCAGCTGGCCATAGGCTCCTTGCAATTGATATTCGAATAGAAAAACTCACTTACAACAAAACCGCAGAATTCGGCCACTCGCCTTCTGTCATTTATATCGAAATCACAGATCTTATCGACATTCACTTCGCGGCAGAGTTCGTTTAATCTGTTGCAGGCATTTATTCCAGCATCGTGAGCTTCGCTCCTCTGCTTTTCCAAAACCTTCATATAAGCGAAATCAAATTCATCTTTAGGAGTTTCAAGACTGTAGCGCTGCTCGTTTACGACTATCAGGAAATAACCTAATATCGCATCAAAACAAGCATTTGCCTCATGACGTCCATTATCAGGAAGGCCGTATTTGATTTCGGCATGAGAAAACAGATATGCTTTGCAAACCCGGCTTTAGATCTTCTCGCAGAAGACTATTTCAAATACTGTGACCTTACGACTAAGACTAACGAAGAACGCTCATTTTCACGAGAAGAAATAGAAAAGCTTCGTAGGTATCTTATTCTGAAGTTTACTGCTATCGGATTCCGAAGTTTGATTGCTTCTCAGAAGCGTTTCAAGAACAGCTAAAAACATTGAAAGGACGGCATTTCCGGGCTTCACGCTCCTTTTTTAAGCCACTCTTCAGCCACTTATTCCTATTTCATCAAATCTAATATTTCTTATTATTGGTAGTTCGATATATTCCTGATTTACACGTCTAGTAACAAAGCATATTATCTCACTCTTTTAAGCATCCTATCTTCGTAAGTTTCTTATCAAAGACGGGTATTTGAGGATTGC